>CAZSPD010000023.1:0-2558 GCA_964608765.1 Candidatus Woesearchaeota archaeon | reverse complement strand
TAGAAGTAAATGTTCAAATAAATGAACCAAAAAACTATTCAATAACTATTTTTAACAATTATTCTTTTGATATTTATGATTTAAGATTTAAAGAATTAGAAGCTAAAGGATTCACTTTTCCTAATATGTCTATCTTGAAAAATACTTCTCAAACTTACACTTTTACAGTAAAAACTAATTCATCGTTCTATGGACAAGTAGATGCTAAAACTTACTTTAATTTTATGATAGATTTACCTGAAGAAATAACAACTTATACTATTTTTTTGAATGCAAATGGCTTTAATCCAATTTATAAAACAATCAGACAAGGAGATTCAATCAGATGGATAAATAATGACATAGTTTCACACGACATTTATTCTTCTCAATTCGGAACAAGAACCATAGAATCAAATGGAAGTTCTTTTTATACATACACTCAAATAGGAACTTATATTTATTATGATTTAGATTATTACACTTATTTCAATGAATTTAATGGACAAATAGAAGTAGTAAACAGAACAGAAACCCAAAAAGCACACAATCCAATTTATGATGAAATCTGGAAAGTAACTTTAAACTCAATATCTCAACCAACTACTTTGAGTGTAACAAATTCTCAAACAGACTATGAAGTTCAACATACTAAATCAAAAAAAGGATTATTAACTATCACTAACACAGGCAATCAAACAGCAGAAAAAATCAAACTAACTTCAGATAAAACCTGGATTACTTTTGAGAAAAACAATTTTGATTTAAATGAAGGAGATTTAGAAGGAGTGGGATATACAATTTTACCTTATCTCTTTGACACAAATGAATCAAACAAAACTTATCAAGTAACTTTCACAATCAAGGCATATAACACTGAACAATCAAATATTACAATTAATTTATTTGTTCCTTATCAAGAAATATCTGGAAATTTAGAAACTGACTTTGATTATGCTATGTGGCTTGAAAATTACTGGTGTATAAAAGCACCATGTTCTGCACAATGTTATCCTAATTTACCTGAATGCCAAACAAATTGTAGTTCATTAAGTGGAATAAGCACTTTAACTGCTAACTTGACAACAGTTCAACTATTTGATGCACTTTCTGGAATCAAAGAATTAAAAGAATTAGTTACAAGATTAGTTAATAAAGAACAAGAATTTCAAGACAAATTTGGAATTACATTAGATGAAGCACTAAACTTAACAAGTTCAAGTTACGAACTACATTTAAAGAACGAAAAAGTAGAAAAATCAAGAACAAATACAATTTGGATTATTATAATTTCAGCTTTGATTATTTTATTCACTTTATACTTACTAAATGAAGAAAACAAGAAAAGATTTGGAAAGAATCTTTTAGGATATAAAAGTTATAAAGAATGAAAAAACAAAATAAAACATTTTTATGGATTTCAATTATAGCAACAATAGTCATACTCATAGGATTAATGGTGGTTTTTCCAATTATTTTAGATAAATCTTGGGGTTGGTTTTGGATTCCAGGAGTTATTTTTGCTTCAGGATGGTTTATTTTTGGATTAATTAGACTAATTATGTTCTTAAACAAATCCGACGAGGTAATAGATAAAATAAAAGTAAATGAAGCAGTAGAATACTGGATAGATAAAATAAAAGATGATGAATACAAAGCAGATAATCTAATAGTCAAAGAGATAGTTCCAGGAAACTATGGAGACCCAAACAAAGGAGTAACTCCAGTAGTAATGGTTATTTGTCATGCAACAGAAAAAGACCAAACAAGAGTCCTCTTAATCAATTTAAATAACTACAAAGAACAAGTAGCAGAATTAGACAATCCAACAGATGTAAGAATCAAAGAAGTAAGAGAATCAATTGTAGACCATCCAGATAAAGAAATTAAAGAAAGAATAATGGAAAATCCATTTATGGGAATGAGACAAATAGACAGAACTTTACCTAGTTCTCAAAAAGAAAGAGACAAAATAGAAGAAGAAAAGAAGGAGGAAAAACAAGCAGTATAATGGCATTTTTACCTATTTTCACATCAATTGTAGCATTTATTTTATTAGGAGTTATAGTAATTTACAAACTAAGCCAAAACCCAAGAATGAATGTTTTAGATGTTCCTCCAAATGCACCATTAATAATTAATTATCCAAAAACATCTTTCACAGAGAAAGGTTATATTTTACTTGAAAAAGAATGCAAAGAAAACAAAAATGGAACATATACAATAAGAGCATTCAAAATAGATGCAAAACAAGGAGAAAATGCACCTAAACCTAAATTATACAAATTTGTAGTATTAAAAGAATCACTTAAAACAATTTCAACAAATGGAGACAGAATAATAAAAGAAATAACAAGCAAAGATGCAATTGATTATCCAGAACCAATCAGAGACACTTTACATGGAAAATATTCAACTACTTCAGGAATGCTATCACATTTAGAAAGAAGCTTCGGAGATGCAATCAAAGAAAAGGACAAAGCAGTAAATCAAATGATTGTAGATTGGGCAGGTGGAGAAACAACATCTCACAGATATGGACAAATGAAAGAAGAAGTAAGCACACTTATAAAGACATT
>CAZSPD010000022.1:0-2659 GCA_964608765.1 Candidatus Woesearchaeota archaeon | reverse complement strand
TTTTCGTCTATGGCTCCTGCGTGGACCGATTTCGCCGCAGCCATTTGCATAAACCACAACCAAAAAAACACATACCAAATAACCAACATTCAAAATACCCAAATCTCAACCATAACCACCCTCACTCATGACCTTCTCAATCTAAATACCACTATTATCTCTACAATAAAAATAAAAAACATTTTAAAAACCACACCAATACACATAACAATATCAAATATATACAATCAATATAAAATAAAAAAAATCACCCTCAAAATCACACCAACAAACTCAAATACAACAAATTCAACCTATACCACACTTTTCACAATATTTAACAAAAACAATTTCCCTAAAAAAATAACAACACAAACTTTACAAACTTACTCATCTTACAAACAAACAACATACTCCACAAATACCACAAATAAAACTCCCATACATTATATCTCATAAAAAAATAACTCACTTTTCAAAAAATCAAAATACTTCTCAACAAAAACAAAACCACAAACTAAACATATTATAATCAAAAACAACCTACCAATAACACCCAATACAAACAATTCCATAAAATTAATATATAATATCTACTAAACATTCAATATCACCTACCACAAATTACATACAAATTCTTCAAAAATTACCAAAATCATTAAACAACCCAAATAAAATATAAACCATTTTTAATTATTTCTATAAATTAATTTTTTATTTTTATTAATAAAAAAAAAACCACATTTTACCAACAATACCATAATTATCAATTCTCAACACACTCTTTCACTTACTACCAAAACTAATAAAAACAATATTTACAAAAATTTCCCAATTACATACTTCCTCACAAAAAAAAAAATACACAAACAACTCAACAACACATAAAACAAATACAAAATCAAAACAATCAAAATCACAATCACACCATCCAAAAACAAAAAAATCAAAAACAAAAATAAAAAAACAACATACATCAAATTCTTCACATACATCAATAACAATAAACCTCCAATAAATATCAACTACTCACAAATAAAAACAAATTCATCTTACATCAAAACAACATACACATTAAACAACAACAACACAACACCAATCCATAAAACAAAATTCAACATAAACCAACACTACACTTCAACAAAAACAACTTCACCACTTAACACACTAACACTTAAACTAACATCTCCCAAAACTTTTAACAAACCAATAACCACTTAATAATCTTACAACTTTAAATTCCACATCTCTTACCAAAAAACAAAAATAAATACTAAATACATCACTACAATAATCCCCAACTCTATACCAAAAATCAATAAAACAAATTTAACACATACAACTATACCACCACCACCACCACCAACTAAACCAATAATAAATTATATAAATATACAACAAAATTCAAAAACAATCTTTCCTTTCAAAAACTTCACAAAAATCACTACAAACATAACAATTCCAATAAACCCCAATAACACATTAATATAACATTATAAACCTTTCAATAAAAACATAACAAAATTTATAATATATCAAAATTCCTCAAACAACAAATTTATATATACACTAAAAAAAACACCTAAATATCCAAAATATTACATCCACATTACTTCACCAAATATAACATCAACACCAATTTACTTCAAAAAACAAAACATAAATAACCCATTTATAATAAATACACATATTATCATCAACCCTTTAAAAAAATATCATTACCAATCATTAACAAAATTTATCATATACAAATCTATATTCAATATACAAAAATTCAATTACAATAAAAATAAAAATATTTAAAATCAAAATAAAACATTTATTTCATTAAAATATTCAACTATAACAATATCAAAAATATACATAATCATCCAAACATCAAAAAATATCAAAAATAACATAAAACACACCTTACAATAATCAATAAAATAAACCCCAAAACATTCAAAAAAATCACAAACATAAACATACTTAAAATCAACACCAACATAACAACAAATACAATACATCAAAAACTCACAAAAACCATCAAAAATAACCATCATAACAATATCTCCAATCATTACTACTTTATCTTCATAATAATTATAAACAATAAAAAAACAAAAAAAAACACACTCTTCACACTATTCTTCAATAAATATAAAATCATTAAACACAACTAAAATAAAATAATCAACAATAAAACCTCCAACATCAAACACAACAAACTCTTTATTCTAAAAATCCCTAAAAAAATAAATATCCAAACCAAAATATAAAACAAAAAAACACTAAATACAAACATCAACCATACCAACAACAAAAATTTTAACTCTACCAACCACATTAAACTATAACAAATCACTATACATCAAAATAAAAAAAAATAAAAAAAACTAAAACATAAAAAAAAATCACAAAAAATAAATTTTAACAACAAAAAAAAATACAAAATAATACCTATAAAATAACATAATAAAAATAAAAAATCATTAACATCATATAAATTTAAAAATTTAAAATAAATAAAAAATAAAATAACTATCAAATTTAATCTTTTTTCAAAATTTAAACACTTAACCTAATACTATCCATTAAAAAAAACTTAATAACATATAATAACATCATTACAACAACAAATAACAAAAAAAAAATCGGCCCCGACTTCGTCGGGGGAAGAGCGGCGCCTGCGGCGCCT
>CAZSPD010000021.1:0-2758 GCA_964608765.1 Candidatus Woesearchaeota archaeon | reverse complement strand
TTTAACAAATGTATCTATAACAGATAGCCCATCTGCAAACATTGATTGTGACAGTGTAACATCAGGTTCACAAAACAGTGGTTTAACACTAGCTTCAGGAGAAACAGTAACATGTACAGCAAGTGGTACAGTAGGTGCTGGTTCGTATTCCAATACAGCAACCGCTAAAGGTACACATAGTTCAGGGACTGTCACTGCAAGTGATACAAGTTGGTACACAGGTATAAATAAAAGTCATTTGATAGTTCAGAAGACAACAGTACCTGCTTCAGACCCTACTACTTTTGGTATCTCTATTTCCACCACAAACGGGACTGTATTTGAAGATGTAAATGGTTCTATCTCTGATTCAACAGATTATGATTATACAGTTTCTGCTGGTACATACTCTATTACTGAAACTGTTCCTACAGGTTGGCAAAAGACAGGTGATACATGTCAAAATGTCACAGTAGGTATTGGAGAAACAAAAACATGTACTATTACAAACACAAAAGATACTGGAACCCTTATTGTTAAAAAAGTTGTTAACAATAATTATGGAGGTACATTATCTTTTTCAGATTTCTCATTTAAGATTAATGGTGGGAACGATATCTCATTTGAATCTGATGGCCAAAATGACATAGAAGTTAATACTGGAAAATATTCAGTTGTTGAGAATAGCAAAACAGGTTACCAAACTACATATGATAATTGTAGTGATATCCAAATAGATCCAGGAGAGACAGAAACTTGTACTATTACAAATAGTGATATTCAACCTAAGCTTACAGTTACAAAAATAGTAAGTGGTGGTACAAAAGTTGTAGGAGATTTTGAGCTATTAGTTAATTCAACATCAGTAGTAAGTGGAGTACAAAACGGATTTAATGCTGGAACATATACAGTTAATGAAACTCCTGATAGTGATTATACAGCTGTAATAAGTGGAGATTGTGCATCAAATGGTTTAATAACATTAAATGTTGGAGATGAAAAAGAATGTACCATAACAAATACTCGTGATACAGGTAATCTGAAAGTAGTCAAAACAGTTGACTACGGTAATGCTTCTGATTGGTATTTTTCTCTAAATGGAGGTAATCCAATACAGGCTGATTCTAATGGAGTTGTTGATTTTGGACAGGTTGATACAAACCAGAACCATACAATAGTTGAATCTGGACCACTCGGAATTTTTTACTTGGGATCTATTACTGGAACAAATTGTACTCCTAACATTGGTAATAAGAGTGCTACTGCAACAGTAACTAAAGATGCTACAACAACATGTACTTTTAGTAATTTGGTTAATAGAGGTTCAATATCAATTATTAAAGACTCTATACCAAATGACTCTCAAGATTTCTCCTTTATCACAACTGGAGCTGGATTGTCCTCTTTCTCGCTAGATGATGATCAGGATTCAACACTTAGTAATACAAAAACATTTACTTCTTTACTACCTGGTACATACACGATAACAGAAGTAGGAGCAGAGGGGTGGGATTTTACAAAGGTTCAATGTGTATCAAATAAATCAATAGATACACGGTCATTTGATAATATCGTATCTCTTAATTTACAAGCAGGGGAGAATGTAACATGTACATTTACAAATACTAAAAAAGGTAAAATTATACTAGAAAAACAAGTTTTACCAGATGGAAATTCTCAAACATTCTCTTTCACAGGAGAACTTGCTGGAACAATTGGAGATGGACAACAACTAAGTAAGCAGGTAGTACCTGGAACATATACTGTATCTGAGAGTCCATTCTCTACATCAGGATATAGATTAACAGATATTGCTTGTGATGATATCGACTCAACATATGACATATCTACAGGAACTACAACATTCAATGTTGAAGCTGGTGAGACAGTAAAATGTATATATACAAATGAAATATTTGGATCAGTTACTGCACATAAATATCATGATTTAGATGAAGATAAAGAACAAATTCCAGCAGAACCAAATCTAAGTGGTTGGGAAATGTCTTTGTACAATGGTAATGATTGTCAAGGAGATCCTTACATGCAAGGAGTTACTAATAGCTCAGGAGATATTACTTTTAATTCAATAATACCTGGTGATTACTCTGTAATGGAAACCTTACAAAGTGGTTGGGAAAATGTCTCTGATATATGTCAGAACTTTACAGTGACACCTGCAGAGAAAGAGATTGTTAATTTCGCAAACATTGAACTTAAACCAATTACAATTAATGCACATAAGATTGAGTGTACTAATGAATTAGAATTACCTAATTGGGGTAATGGAGGTGACAACATAGATGAGAATACTGCACTAAATTGGGTTAAGAATCATTCAAGTTGTAGCTTTAAGCAAGGGCACTCTTTCCAATGGGGAAATGAAGGCCCTTCTAGTATGAATCCAGGAGATAACACAGGAGAGACAACAGATACTAGATGGCATACATTTGGAGCTACTGATACTAACGGTTTAGCTACAATAGAAATAGCAAATAAAGATATTGAAGGCTTTAATTCTATATGGATGAGAGAAGTATGGAATTCTGATTACATTCCATTTACTTACAATATAGAGGGCGGAAATAACAGTAATAATGTAACAGCTGAAATATACTGTCATACTGATGTATTAAATTACGATAATTTAGATAGAATAGATGGAATAGAAAATGGAGAAACATATTACTGTGTAGCTTGGAATGTAGAAGCTAATCCTGAAATAGAAGTAGAAAAGAGTGGTCCTGATTATGCAATAAATGGAGAAAATATAACATAT
>CAZSPD010000020.1:0-2762 GCA_964608765.1 Candidatus Woesearchaeota archaeon | reverse complement strand
CTTGATGTTTATGGCAATATTCATGCTTTATTGTTTTTTTAATTAATTCTTCATCTAAATCATAAACTGTGTCATTAACTGTTATAGTTGTTTTTATGAATGTATCATCTGAACTTGAATTATAATATCCTAAAACATTTGGGTGATTTTCTAGTTCTTCACTTGTATAATTATTATTACAAACAAAATCAACACTCATTTTAGATGGAATATATATATTTTGATGGATAAAATAACCAAATAAAACCAATAAAAGTATAACCAAGAAAGCACTAAACTTTTCAAATTTTGTCATTTAATTTATTGAATACCTCCTCACTTAATATGTGTTCATAATCACCCTCATACTTAAATATTTCCTTTCTTATCACTTTAGAACTAGAACCTTTTATTTTATTTTCAAAAGATATGATTCCATTATATAATCCTTTCTTTGCATTTGCTTTAATTCTGTCATATTTACCTCTACTTATTTTATTAGATGAAAGAGTTTTTTTATAATTAACTTCCTTTAAATAATCATCAATTACTTTTCTAACAACATCTGCTTCTTTAGGAACAATTATCCAATTCTTTTTAAAATACTTATAACCAAAGGGTGCTGGAATACAAGGTAATTTTTGTTCAATTTTCTTATCTATTGTAAGAACTGCTTTCTTTCTACTTTCAACAATCATCTGTGCATTCATAACACTCATAACAATATCACCTAAATCTCCTGAATTAAGAAATCCATTTTTTAAAATAGAGAAAACATTAATTCCATAAGCTTCTAAGTCTTTTAAAGTATCTCCCATAAAAGCATAATCTCTTGCAAATCTATCTTGGTCTTTAACAATAATATACACAGAACTTTTAGGATTCATAACTTTTTGATGTCTTGCTTCTTTAATACATTCAATTATACCTTTTCTTTCTCTTTCACTACCACTAATATTCTTATCAGAAAAGATACGGACAAGATTCCAACCTTTACCCTTGCAGATTGTTTCAATTAATTCATTTTGATTTTTAATTGACATTTCTGTATCTTCTATATCATCTGGAGATTTCCTAGAATATCCAAAGCAGTAAACTTTATTTTCCATTTTTATGTATTGATAATTTTCTATCTTGTCCATTCTTTCTTAGATTTTCTTCTTTTAATAACCATCTTAGATTTTCAGGTGCAAATGCTTTTTTTATTTCTTCTAAATCTTGAGTTCCATCTTCCTTAACAAATTTGAAAGAACAAAGAGGTTTTATGTGGTCAATATGATATTTTGAAATATCTTCTGGAAATGGCTTAAGATGTTCAATAATTAATCTCCAATCTATTCCATACCTTTTTGAGTTATATGCTTTATTAGATTTCATATAAACTCTAAAAGCATTTCTCAAATTAACTCTTAATCTTTCTTTCAAACTTCTTTCTGGATTAGATTTAGTTATTTCCCATCTTTCTTTTTGTATTTGTTTACTATTCTTCCTATAATGTTTTCTTACAGATTCCCTAGACCTTTCTTTAATAATTTCTGTAAACTCTAAATTTTTACCATAGTTTTCATGATAATACTTAAGAAAATCTTTATGGTATTTAACTTTTTTTCCAGCATAAATTTGTCTATCTTTACCTTTATCTAAACGAGATTTTCTTGTAAATTTTCTTTTTTTATTAAAGATACGGAAGTTGTATTTTTCAAATGAACCAATACCTTCTATATAATAAAATTCTTTAGGTTCTTCTATCTCTTGAATTTGCTGTGAAATTGGAGGAAACATCTTTACCATAAATTACTAAAGAAATTAAACTTTATAAACATTACTATAAGGGGGGGTTATGATAATTAAGACTTATGCCAGAACGAATAACGACTTATTGACCTATTCTTATATGATGGAACAACTCTTGCTTTCATTCCTTCAGATGTTTCTTTCATGTGTATAACTGCTACTGCTCTAGCACTACAATGATATTTGTTTCTTCTATGTGTCCACATAAGCATAAGCCAATTTCCTTCCCACAATACTTCTTCACAGAATCTTGCTAGGTTCTCCCTATTATTTATTTCATCTGGGTAGGCATCAATCCTAACTCTATTCTTTCCATAAACATTTCTATGAACTTTGGTTCTTATCTTTCTATTCCAATGATGCAATCCTTCAACAGACATCCTATCAATCTTCCAAAAATATAGTTTCAAAGGGTCTCCTGGGTTTCTATGTGAAACATATGGAACTAGCTTTCCATGATACTTTCTTTTTTTCTTAACAGGTTTTCCTCTGTAGAATTTTCTTCTTTTACCTTTGTCTATTCTTCTCTTTCTATGCCCCCTATCTATTGCACCAATTGTTCTCATTGTTTATTTTTATCCATTTTGTTTATTTATCTATCCACTTGTTTGTTTGTTGATTTTTCAATTTTACCGAATATAAAGACTTTGGAAATATCATAGGAGACAACTTTTTTTTGAAACCACTACTATCCATTGTTGTAAGGACACCCTTGTGAACAACCTTTAAACCTTTAATCTCCTTATATTTCAACTCCTTAAGCCCTATTCTCTTAAAGCAAGTCTTTCATCTCCTCTGGATTTTTTTTCCCAGCTTCATCTATTATCCATAACCATCCAGGTGAATTTAGTTCCTTTGATAATAAATACCCCATCTGTTTCATAATTACTATAACTATTTATACTTTTTGTTTTTCAATCCTATCCAAGTAGGATTAATCTAGCTAGTAGAAAAAAGGCACTAAGGTTAGTTATCCATCTATTTGAAAA
>CAZSPD010000019.1:0-2907 GCA_964608765.1 Candidatus Woesearchaeota archaeon | reverse complement strand
ATACCGATTAAATAAAAGAATTGATCTTAATAAAGTGTTTGGAGGCTATTAAATGAAATATAACGATGCGTTTTATCCTAATTTAAGTCTATTAAAAGAGATTAAAACCATATATGAAGATCAAGATATAAAGTTAATTTCATGTTTGGTTAATACCTCAAATTTTAAAGATATATATGGTTTTATCATGTACGATCTTAAAAAGAAATATGGTTTAGATTTTAGATTTTACAGTATACCAGATATATACTTATTAAAAGAAGTATTGGAAGTTAATTTTAACGTAAAAATAGAAATTGAAAACTATTTATTAGGAGGTTTTTAAATGGGTAATTCTATAAGTGAGCATGAGCAAATAAGAAGAGATAATTTAAGGATCAAGACCAAACAATTAAACGATAAACTAAAAGCAATTATTAAGGATGCTGATATAAGTTATATGTTAATGCTTCCAGATTATAAACCGTGTTTATGCGTTAATGATGCGATAAATAAAGATAATTGCTTTTATGCCTATATATCAAACACTAAATTAAACAGTATACTCGATCAATTAGTCAATAAAGAAAGTTTTGTTAATGTTTCCGCATTAAAGACTTTTATAAAAAATAATCATGGAGGCATGATATAAATGATATCTGATAGTTTAGATATAAGAATTGAGCAAATAAAAGAAAGTTTGGATAAATTAGATATTCATAAACACTATTTATTAAATGAGCTTAATGTATTGGAAAACATAAAACATAATGAAGATATTAGGAGGTTTTAAACATGGATGCGTATAGCTTAAAAAACACTTTCGGGTTTTGCGAAAACATAAAATGTAAAAATCCTAAAAATCAGAAACTAAATTTATTAGTCTATCAAAACGGTAATAATGCCTATATATGCGATAAATGTTTAAATGAATCTAAAAAGAATTTAGGAGGTTTTTAAATGGTTACGTTTAGTGATTTTATACGCAATAATAAAGAAACCGATTTAAAAGAATTGTTAAATATATCTGAAGAAGATATTAAAGAATATTTAAATAAATTAGATACAGATAAAATCTATATTGGTGTTTCTTATGAGCAATATTTAAAAGGATGGTTTAATAAAGATTCGATAAAAATTAAAGTGTTTTTTGAAAAAATGCTTAAAAAACATTTTAGCAACCATGATGTAAATGGTGATCGAGTAGTAATAAGAAAAAACGATATAGCATATATACTTTATTTTAGAGGTTTAAATTTAAGAAGCATGAATAAGGTTAATCCTCGTACTTATGAAGGTTTAACTAATGGAGCAATACTAAAAGGAAATCTAAAAATGACTAAAAAAGATTTTAGTTTCTTAAAACCATTTATAATAGAGTATCCTTTTTTAGAAGAAGATTTAAGACAATATTTTTTAAAAGGTGATCTCTAAATGATTAATCCTTTATGGCCTTTATTGTCTTTTATTTTTATTATACCTTTAATCGTTTTGTTTTGGGTATTGCTCACTAAAAGAAAGGATCAATTTAAAGAAAGTAGTTTAAAAGAGATTATCAATAGAGAGAAACAGATACAAAATATAATGAGGTATAAATAAAGGAGGTTTAGATAAATATGGCATATTCGGTATTAGAGATAAAAGAAATTGTATTCAATAACATAATAAAAGAATTTGAGAAAGAGAACGAGTTAAATTTAGCTAATGGATGGATTTTAAGCCATGAATACAAACCCGATAACTATTATTATTCGATGCCTAATGGGTATTATACAATAACTACAAACAGTATAAATAAGGCTAAAAAAATGATCTCAATATTAAAAGGTTTAGGATTTAAGGCTTATTGGGTATTGGATAGTTACCCAACGAAACACCAAGTAAAAGTAAAATTTAAGGAGGTTTAGATAAATATGTATTTGTTTATAGTAGAAGATAGAATTAAAGGGATGCATGAAGATTTAGAAGTAGTTAAAAAATGGTGTTTAGAACATGAGCAAAAAAATAAAGAAAACTGTTTTATTGCTAAGGAGGTTAAAATATGATAACAATAGATGAGATCGATTTATCCGAAATATTAAATTATACCTTATCGGAAATTTTAGGAGGGTATTACCCAGAAATAGAAGATAAAATTTTAAGTGAGATACATGAAAAGGCAGTGATTTAATGGAAACTAATCGGTATATTTATTTTTATTATACCGAAAGATTTAAATACTAGATAACACTATTTAAGTTAGGTGTTTAATATGCAAAAAGACAATAAGAAAAATCCGGTTGAAAAATTAAAAAATGGTCAAACTATAAGTTTAGCTGAATTACTATCTTATAGGCCAAAAAGCGATAATAAAGAATGGGTTAGGTTTGAAGCGTACCCTAAAAAGAATAAAAAGTCAAAAGGTGATCTAAATGAAACTGCAAATAAACGATAAAACTTTAAGATTTTTAAATTCTTATTGTTTTGAGGAGATTTTAATTAACCGCCAAGAAGCGATAAAAAAGAGAATTGAAACCATTAAGCAAACCAAAACCTACAAACAAAAGATAAACGATAATCCGATATCCGACTGCAGTTATCACGGTTACATAATAGAATTAAATAATCTCGTATATGAATTTAATAAGCTTCAAGACTTAATGGGTTACCCTACTCATTTGTCTAAATATGATTTAAAGGAGGATTGATATAAATGATTAATAGAAATTTAGCAGAATCGATTTATCAGAATTGGATTAATGGAAACAAAACCGATGTTAAAAAGCAATTAAAGAATAAAGACAAATTGTTTATAATTGATCTAATATTCTTTATTGCAGAAACTACGGATGATTATAAGATGGCCTGTTATGAAGTCTATAAGATGGTTGAGGTTGATTAAAATGCAAAAAACCTTAATGCCTATTGACATGGAAACAGAAGTTAAAA
>CAZSPD010000018.1:0-3085 GCA_964608765.1 Candidatus Woesearchaeota archaeon | reverse complement strand
CATCAATACTTAATTTATGTATTGATGTGATTTTTACATATCTTCGAGGAATAGAATAACGAAGTTAAAAAAGGAATATTCGTTACAGGAGAAACTAGGTGAAAGAGTTCATAAGTAGTTTAAACGACTCAGAATAGTGAGCCTCATCTGTTGGAGAATATGGAATATTACTTTTAGAAAACCAGTCCTCAATTTCTCCAGATTTTAGGTTCAATTTGTTTTTTAAAACATACAATATATATCTCTGACCAATAGTTCTATAACTTGGTTTTTTATATTTCTTGAAATAACCCTCAGGAAGGTTAAGCTCTGTTACTTCTTTTTTATTACCAATTAACGAGGGGGATGTGTTTCCTTCTATTGTATAAGAAATAACAATGTCGCATTTCTTAGTGATAGGATCAATATACTTCTTACGAGTAATTATGGGATCTCTAGAAAGGACTTCTTCAATTCCAATTGAAGATAGATCATCTTCAAAAAGATATAGTGTTACAAATATAGGAGCTAAACCATTTAATTTAGGACATTCTATATTTAGAAATTCATTTATTCTTCTTATTACTTTAGGATATTGTTTTTCATAATATTCATAACCTCTCCATTCTTCACTTTGACCCTTATTGTTATTGTATTTCCGTCTAAGGTCTTCCATGAATTTAGAAAACTTAGTATTTATTATTAGTATATCGAGGAAAGGTATGTTGAAAATTTCCCTCTTTATAGATTTCTCTTCTTCATTTCCAAGATCGTCTGAACTTAGTCTTTCTAAATAATAGGGGAAGTCCTCGTTGTGAATGAATGCAGATAGTCCTTTGTTAATTTCTATATTATTCATATATGATATTAATGAATAGATAGCTGATAATACTATTTAGTAGCTATTATTTCAAAGAGTTCATTAAATATCTTGTGAGTATAAGTTTTTCTGGAAACCCAAAAACAAAGCTCGTATCTTATCAAGATTGTCTCCAAGAACTTTCTTAGCATCTTCTAGGGATTGATATTTGTTTTGCAAAAGTATTGGAAGCTTATCCTCATCAAGTTCATCAACTCCTATCTCTATGTACTTACTAAGAACAAATTCTAAGAAGTTCTTTTGATTATTATCAAGTGATTCAAAAATCTCCGACTGAGCCTTCACAACTCTTTTTTCTCTTGACATTGGCAATATATCACTATCATAGACATATGCCAGGACATCAAAAAGATCACTGTCCTGAGCATCTATGAGAGTTTGTAAAGTTGTTAATTCCTCTTTCCCATATCCTGCGGTATCTAGTTCTTCTAAGAAGCTTTTTCTTGTTATTGGATTACTCCATATTTCCCTTAGCTGTTGTTCATTTTGGAAATAATTAGGAAGTTCCCCAAACAGATTCTTCAAAAATTCTTCCGCAGAAATAGGCCTTCCATCAGCGCTCCAAAATGATGTTGTTGCTATATGATTAATTTCTCTTTCTTTTCCATCTGCAAGTTTAATCCTTACCATCTCCCTTTTATTACAAATACAAGGCTGTTGATTACAAATAGGACAGATTGGAGGTGGAGGTGGTGGTTCTATTATACATATACAAGGCCTTTGACCACACTTAGAACAAACTTTTGCAGTTGTTGTAACTGGTTCTATTGGTTCACCATCCCATTCAGGGTCAGAGAAATGATGGTATGCATCTACAAAATCATAGATGGTAAAGAAATCCTTGTTGTCAAAGATTCGCGTACCCCTTCCTATAATTTGTTTGAATTCAATCATTGAATTGACTGGTCTCATCAGAATAATATTTCTAATGTTTCTAGCATCAACTCCTGTAGAAAGTTTTTGGGAAGTAGTCAAAATTGTAGGGATACTTTTATCGTTGTCTTGAAACTGTCTTAAATATTGTTCTCCTAACTCTCCATCATTAGCTGTTACTCTTACACAATAGTTAGGATCTGTACTTTGTTTATACTGATTAATTAAATCACGCACTGCAGCAGCATGTACTTGGGTAGAACAAAATACAATGGTTTTTTCATTTTGATTTATTTCATCCATAAATATCTTAACTCTCTCAGCTTCTCTTTCCCTAATCTCAATAACTCTATTAAAATCAGGCTCTGTGTATACTTTTCCTTGTTCTACCTCACCTTCAATAATTTCATCGTCTGCAGTATAGACATATTCATCAAGAGTAGTTTGGACACGTCTAACTTTAAAAGGAGTCAGGAAACCATCATTAATACCTTCCTTAAGAGAATAGGTGTATACAGGTTCACCAAAGTACCTATACGTATCGACATTCTCATCTCGTTTTGGAGTTGCAGTCATACCCAATTGTACAGCCGGACTAAAATATTCGAGTATTCCACGCCAATTACTTTCATCATTGGCACCTCCTCGATGACACTCATCAATAACTATAAAATCAAAATAGTCTTTTGGATAATCACCAAAATATGGAGTTGGATTCCCTTCTGAATCTGTTCCACTCATAAAGGTTTGGAATATTGTAAAGAAGATATTACCATTTGTAGGAACATGACCCACATTTTTAATACCTTGAGGTCGAATTCTTACAAGAGCATCATTTTCAAAAGCGGAATAGCCACTAAATTCATTAAATGCCTGATTGGCAAGATTGTTCCTATCAGCCAAAAACAAAATTCTTGGTCTTCTTGCACCATCTTTTCTTAATGTCCATCTTGCTTGAAATAGTTTCCATGCAATTTGAAATGCTATTGAGGTTTTTCCTGTTCCTGTTGCAAGGGTTAACAAAATTCGAGTCTTATTGTTGGCGATAGCTTCCAAAGCCTTGTTAATTGCTATCTCTTGATAGAAACGAGGTTTCTTTGTCTGATTAATATCTTCAAAAGGTATACTATTAAATTTTTCTCTCCATTCATTTGGGATGGAAAATCTACTTTGCCAAAGTTCTTCTGGAGTAGGGTAAGAGTTAATTAATTCTTCTTTCCCTGTCTTCATACATATGCTGTATATATATTTCCCATTTGTTGAGTATGTTTGCTCTAGACCTAGTTTGAGGGCATACTCTTTTGCCTGTGCAACTCCTTCTCCTACATCAACTTCTATACTTTTCGCCTCAAT
>CAZSPD010000017.1:0-3282 GCA_964608765.1 Candidatus Woesearchaeota archaeon | reverse complement strand
GAAGTAAATTTACCCGGAATGAAAATAGATTTAATCCAAAAGAAAGGTGAGTTAGAATAAGACTATTATAGGATTGAAATTATTCAGTAATCACTGCAGTAGTTACATCCAGCACGTTAGAATAAGACTATTATAGGATTGAAATATATTTAGAAACCTCTGACAAATCCAAAAAAGCAATGTTAGAATAAGACTATTATAGGATTGAAATGATTATTTTGTGATGAGGGTGATTGAAATTGACAACGTTAGAATAAGACTATTATAGGATTGAAATATTATCAGGGCTTTCCTTCTTCTATCTTTATGGCATGTTAGAATAAGACTATTATAGGATTGAAATTCAGAATTATTGGCCCTAAAAACAGAGGATATTGATTGTTAGAATAAGACTATTATAGGATTGAAATCGAATTTATTAGGTTTTTGCCCTTGCACCCAAGCTCGTTAGAATAAGACTATTATAGGATTGAAATTGCTTTAATCTCACTCCCGTTGCAGTTATGAAAAAGTTAGAATAAGACTATTATAGGATTGAAATGAGATGGAAGATGCAAGCTCCATGGGGGATCATCGACGTTAGAATAAGACTATTATAGGATTGAAATCCGTCCTGGTCCAGTTCATCTAATATCTGCATGATGGTTAGAATAAGACTATTATAGGATTGAAATCTCCCCAAACCGTTTCGGTTTGTTCCACATGATGTAGTTAGAATAAGACTATTATAGGATTGAAATAGTCCAGTTGCATCGACCATTATTTTATCAGGGAACGTTAGAATAAGACTATTATAGGATTGAAATAATCTTCTCTATCTCTACATCTTCACGATCATCTTCGTTAGAATAAGACTATTATAGGATTGAAATTAATTTTGGCCCCAGCAAAGAGCCGATTTTTTCTTCGTTAGAATAAGACTATTATAGGATTGAAATTCAAATCCAGGAGCGAATTGCCCCTCTTTCTTGCGTGTTAGAATAAGACTATTATAGGATTGAAATATAAAAGAAACTCACGAAATTTATCACGCCTCAATTGTTAGAATAAGACTATTATAGGATTGAAATGCGCCTTCTTCACATTTGTATGATTCAGGCCCATTAGTTAGAATAAGACTATTATAGGATTGAAATCGCATCTAAATCATATGAAATACCCTCTTCACAAAGGTTAGAATAAGACTATTATAGGATTGAAATAAAGCAAAAGATGTGTCAAAAGAGATTGATAAAAAAGTTAGAATAAGACTATTATAGGATTGAAATGCGGTAGTTGTTATAATTGGTGCATCGGCTTTTTTGGTTAGAATAAGACTATTATAGGATTGAAATTGATCCAACAATGTTTATGATTCAAGAAGATGACTGTTAGAATAAGACTATTATAGGATTGAAATTCATCAATTGAAAGCACCCATTTCAAATATGATCTGGTTAGAATAAGACTATTATAGGATTGAAATGTTGTAAAAATTTATGTTGTTTGTTTCTGTATATCTTTTGTTAGAATAAGACTATTATAGGATTGAAATAAATAATAGCCATTAACATTGTAGTATCCATTTTTCGTTAGAATAAGACTATTATAGGATTGAAATGCAAGTAAGCAAGTGCGTAAGGGTCTGGTTTGTCCGTTAGAATAAGACTATTATAGGATTGAAATGATTCTAGCCAAAACAAAGAGTGCTTCTTTGCCATGTTAGAATAAGACTATTATAGGATTGAAATACTTGTAAATAAGTCAGATAATTTGTCTTTCATGTAAAGTTAGAATAAGACTATTATAGGATTGAAATTTTACCTCATTCCTCCTTCGTCTCCTCTTTCGGCATGTTAGAATAAGACTATTATAGGATTGAAATAAGAATTCTTTAAAATCCTATATCGGTTGCTTAATGTTAGAATAAGACTATTATAGGATTGAAATAAATTCCTTCAGACTTCTTTTCTTCAGGTTTCTTGGGTTAGAATAAGACTATTATAGGATTGAAATATTTTTGCAGGATCAGTCGAATCGGGGAAAGCTGGGTTAGAATAAGACTATTATAGGATTGAAATCTGTGACTTTTTCAATGATTTTTGTGCTAATTGCCAGTTAGAATAAGACTATTATAGGATTGAAATGTGTCACAAAAGAACAATATCAAAAAGCAAAAGATGGTTAGAATAAGACTATTATAGGATTGAAATCTTGATGGTTTCAAGATCATAATTATCCATGATAAGTTAGAATAAGACTATTATAGGATTGAAATGCGGACCTGACAATTCGTGCAAACCAATCCGCTTGGTTAGAATAAGACTATTATAGGATTGAAATTCTGCACTTTCAAGGGCCCCGCCTGTGAACAATGCGTGTTAGAATAAGACTATTATAGGATTGAAATATAGCTACCGCCATAATGCTTCCGTTTATGTCTTCGTTAGAATAAGACTATTATAGGATTGAAATCTCTCTAACAACCACTCTCCCCCTATACCCCTCCCGGTTAGAATAAGACTATTATAGGATTGAAATCACAAAAAATTCTCCTTGACCTAAAGCATTAGCGTAGTTAGAATAAGACTATTATAGGATTGAAATATCACATCTGTTGCAACCGTTGTTGATACAGGGCTTGTTAGAATAAGACTATTATAGGATTGAAATAAAGAATATATCGAGCAGTTAGCCAGTTTGGCAAGGTTAGAATAAGACTATTATAGGATTGAAATGCAGGACGCACTTCAGTCCAATTAGCACCTGTATCAGTTAGAATAAGACTATTATAGGATTGAAATCCGTTTTTTTTGATTTGAAGCATTGCACTAACCAGCGTTAGAATAAGACTATTATAGGATTGAAATTTTATTTCACCTTCTATTTTTTGTACTGTTCAATAATTGAACAGTATGTTAGAATAAGACTATTATAGGATTGAAATAATATCGTGTATTTTATTTTTCAAGTCTACATAGCTCGTTAGAATAAGACTATTATAGGATTGAAATCCCGCTCCCGTGCGTATATATACTCAACCGAAAAGCGTTAGAATAAGACTATTATAGGATTGAAATTTTGTCTGTTATGAGATTTTTCTGCCATCTGCCCTTGTTAGAATAAGACTATTATAGGATTGAAATTTGGGTTCAAACAAGTGGCCTTACATACATATCCTCGTTAGAATAAGACTATTATAGGATTGAAATGTGTCACAAAAGAACAATATCAAAAAGCAAAAGATGGTTAGAATAAGACTATTATAGGATTGAAATACATTCCAAGCGTCAACATATCCTG
>CAZSPD010000016.1:0-3302 GCA_964608765.1 Candidatus Woesearchaeota archaeon | reverse complement strand
AAAGAAAATAAAGCTTGGAGACATCAAACAGAAAAAAGAATCAGAAAAGAATTAAAAGATGGAAAACAAACAAAATTAGGGGAATTTTTATGAAAACAAAACAAGCAATAAAAGACTTTTACAAGAATGCAGATTTAAATGATATTTCTCCAGATGTTGTCAAAGCATTTGAAGTTGTAGTTAGAGAAGATGAAACTAAAGATATAATTGAAAAAATAGAAAAACTATTTGAAGATGATAAAACTTATTCTGGAACAATAATTAAATTTAAAATAAAAAATAGATTATGAAGAAATGTCCTGTTTGTAATTCAACAAGAACCCAAGAAAATATAGGTTATTTTAATTGTAAAAAATGTGGATATATTTGGAAAAAAAGAATAAAACCTCAAAAAAACACAGATTTAAACCTTTTGAACTAAAATTCAAAAATAAAAAAGTATTTAAATAAAGAAAACTTAAAAAAGACATGGATAAAAACAAATATTATTCTAAAGTGAATTTATTAAAAAAGTTTATAGAAAGTTCTTCTTTATTAGGGAACAAAAACAATTATTTTATTTATAGAAAAACAAATTCAAATGAGCATGAACTAAGAAAATTCTATGTATTCATGGAGTTAGTAAAGAAAGACTTTGAGGTTTTAACAGAGGTAAAGTTCAAATATAATTTAGGAATTGCAGATATAGTTTGTTTTGATAGACAAGGGAACGGACACATTTTTGAGATAATCAGTTCAGAAAAACAAGATTCAATAGATTCAAAGATGAATAAATACCCAATTGACTTTGAAATACACTTAATTAAATGCAAAGAACCAATTGAGATTGTAATATGAAACCAAAATTTCTTCTTTTAATTGTACTTTCAGCAATCATCTTCACAGGATTGATTGGGGCGATTACATTTCAGCAAATAGCACCTACAACCAATCCATTTGTAACTCCAGATAATACAGTTAATTTAAGTTGGGGAGTTCATTGTCCAGATGGATGTTCAAGTTTCACACAATCAATTAATGGGACGAATACTACACTTTATGATAGTAGTTTAGTTTTGTTTATGAATTTTGATAATAGAAGTGCTTTGGGAGAGAATGATACAATAGTTAAGGATATTTCAATGTATGGGAATAATGGGACAGTTGTTGGTGGAGAGAATATAACTTGGACAACTAATGGAAAATATGGTGGGGCGTTTAATTTTAGTGGAAAAATGAATTATATTAATTTAAGTAATCCATCTTCTTTAGTATTTAATAATACTGGGATTACTTTTTCTGTATGGGTTAAATTATCTGAATTGGGTGGAAGTAATTATATCTTAACATCTAATGGTAATGGTAATGATAAAGATTTTAGGTTTTATGTAGATAAAGGAAATAATCTTGTTTTTGACTATGAAAAAGCAAATTTAGGAGAAGCAAGAACAAACTTAACAAATGTTTTTTCTTCTACTAATGTTTGGTATCATTTATCTTTAACTTATACTAATGATATTACAAATACAACTAAAATGTATGTTAATGGAGTTTTATCAAAATCTCAAACAAATACTTATAATATAATTAGTGTTAATCAAATGAAAAGAATAAGTTACTATGATAATGAAGATAGTAATATAAATGGCTCAGTTGATGATTTAATGATTTTTAACAGAACTTTGTCTGCAAGTGAGATAAATTACTTATATCTTTCTCAAATAACAAAATATAATTCAAGTTTTTATATTGTAAATTCAACTAAAAATACATCTGCTTTAACACAATCATTTTTTATTTGTTCTAAAAATAGTACATCAGATAATTTTTGTTCTGCTTCTCAAACTACAAGAAGAGTTAATAATTTAGCTGTTAATTTCTCAACAAGTATTGGAGATATTAAATCTACATTTTATGGTATTCATAATCCATCTATTTTAGGTGGAGAGAATGTTGGTATTGATATTAATCAAGATGGAACAAAGGAAACAGATTCAAATTATTTATGGCATAGAGAACAAATGTTAAATTTAGGAACATCTTATATTAGAATGGATATGCATTTAGGTACAGAAGCTTATGAAAATAGAACATTCAAGACTTATTCAGGTTCAAATACTTATACAGTAGATTCTGTTAAAAGTATTGTTAAGTTTGCTTATGAAAATAATATAAAAGTAATGTTAATTGCAGATACCATGCCTATCTGGTTAAATGATACATCTTCAACTTGGTGTAATGCAACAGAACTTACTTCTTGTCCTCCAAATAATTATACAAGATGGGGATTGCTTCTTACTGATTATATTGATTATGTAACTAATGATGGAGAATGGAATAGTTCTGTTATGGTTCAGATTAAGAATGAACCTTATAATCACTGGCTTAATGCAATTCCAGATGGAAATACTACAAGATATACAGAATACTTAACTTTGTTTAATAATAGTTATAATTCAATAAAAGCAAAATATAGTAATATGCCTGTTATTCTTGGTTCTATAAAGCAATCAACAGCTAATAGGAGAGCATTCTTAAATTATATGATTGAGAACATAACTTATTCTGATGGGTATGCTTTACAGCCTTATGTAGATAATAGTTATTTAACAACAACTACATTAGATGATTATTTAGACTGGTTTTATGGCAATTGTTCAGATTATTCAACTGATTGCTCAAAGGTTTATATAGTTGAATGGGGAGTTTTAAATGCAACATTACAAAATACTTCTTCACAAAGTAGTTTATATTCAAGTAATTTAGCATTTGCTTATCAGTATTTTTTGAATACTTATCCTAAAAATATAAGTATGTCTTATAGTAGATGGTCAGATCCTTACAAATATCCTAATGTAACTGATTATCCTTACAAATTGTATATGGTTTCTGAACCTCAATTAGATAATACTTATACATCTCCTTATAATGTCACAAAGAACTTCGCTCATCTCTGTCCAGCAGGAGCAACAGTTTATGTAACCTCAAATGATGACGATACAATAAAGCAAGTATCATGTAAGAAAGGAAATATGTATAGTTTAATTGTAATAAACACAGATACAAATGCAAAGAATATAACAGTAAATATGACTAACAACACAAATTCAAAGATATTTCCATATACAAGCATAATGAATTACGAAACAGGTGCTTCAATTCCAGTATCATCACAGGGGATAATTCAGTTAGGGGTGTTACAACCGTATGATGTTTTGTATTTGACAATGGGTGAATCTCCAACAATCACTTCAATCCAACCAGCAAATTTAACAACAAATACAACAAGTTCAGTTAATTTCAGTGCAAACTTAACAGATGAT
>CAZSPD010000015.1:0-3396 GCA_964608765.1 Candidatus Woesearchaeota archaeon | reverse complement strand
CATAAATTTTATCAGGAACACGGTCAGGCACTCTAGCAGGAACCCTATCAACACCCTTTAAAGGAACCCTGCTAATAGAATAATCAAATTCGTTTCTTCTAGACACATCATAATAATTTTTACTAAAAGCTCTACTTTCTGCTCTTGAATAATTAATTACAGAACTTGGTTTAGAAGGCAATTTATAAGAAACAGCAACACTTTTCTTTAAACTATAAACAGGCTCGTCTTCAACCAACTCGCCTTTTTTATTAACTACCAAAGGAAAAGAAACTCTTTCCAAATTTCTTTTACCAAAAACCTCACTCAATTCTTCACTATAACCACCAACACCATCACGAGCAACCAAAACAGGTTTTCTAGAATCAACCAAATCTTTACCCAAATTAACAACCTTATTTTTACCAACAACCAATTCATTACGAGAATCTAACAAAAATTGATTCTTACCACTTTGAACAACAGGCAACAAACTAGCATTAGGCACTACACCCTCAACATTCATAGGTACCACATCAAAACCTACGTCAACATAAGCATCAGCAAAACCAAGCTTTCTAAAAATAGACTTAGTATCATAACTTTTACCTAAAAAACTAAACTCCAAACCACCCTTTAATTCAAGTCTTTTTCTTGCAGAACCAAGCAAAAATTCTTTTTCACTAGTAGCACCAATACTTCTAGACTGACTAGAATAAAAACCACCCAAATCCTTAGTAGCAAAATCTCCCTTATTAACAAAATAAGAATCAAACGCAACATCACCAATCAAAGACTTAACATCACGAGTCTTAAAAGGTCTACCGCCCACCAAAATTTTTTGATACTCTAACTCGCTAAAAGTTTGACCTAACTCCATAGGAATTTTACCAACCTTAGCAGGAACATCAAGAGAATAATCAACTAAATTATACCCATAAATGTTTTTTAATTTACCAAAACTACTAGGAGTAAATTCTTTACCCACAAAATCAATGCTAGTTCCTCGAGGAGCAAGAGTAAATTCAATACTAGGAGAAGTAACTTCAAGACTTAATCTATCATAAGGAGAAGTCATTGGTTTAAACAACCTATTTTTCAACCCCACATTACTTAAACTAATTGGATGCAAACTACTTGAATAAAAGTCAGTCAAAGCTTCATAATTACCCATTCTAGGCTCAACCAAGTCAGGCAATTTAACTCCTACACTTCTTAACCCTGCACCAAAACCAGTTTCTTGCAAATCAAAACCAAAACGGTCAGCAACAACACTTACCCTTTGAGATTCCCCTACCCCTTGTAAAGAACCAATCAATTCTTGCTCAGTACCTCTAAAAACAGGAGTACCACCACCAGTTTCAACAAACTTAGAATAAGTAACATCATCCATTAACTCTTGAGCAGAAAACATTTCATAACCCTTTAAAGGAGCCAACGCTTTCACACCAGCCCACTTACCCACAGCAATACCAGCATCCGTCAACCTATAACCTACAGGAGACAAAGCATTAACCAACCCTACTTGCCTCAAATATTCTTGCTTCCCCTCCAAAGGAACCAAAGACATCCCACCAACCTCAGCCAAACCCCCAACATACATCAAACCTTTAGCAACCTTTTCCCCAGTCAACAAATTACTAAACTTACTAGTAGCAATAACACCCTGCAAAACAGGAGCCTTAGAACCCAAATATTTATTCAACACCCCTTCTAAACCAACATTAGCCTTACTCACAACAGAACCCAAACCACTACCCACGCTAGGAGAAATTAACCTAAAAGCACCCCCAATCGCAAGAGGAATAATTGTTTCCTCAACCGTCTCAGCCCTACTAATTTGACCAAGAGTAGAAAAACTTGAAACAACACTATAAGGAGTAAAATAACTAGCAGTTTCAGCAAATTGTTTACCAGCATACAAATCACTCTCTAAACCCACTGAATAACTTTCCTTAAACTCTTTCAACGCAGAAGCCTTAGGCATTAACAACCCTTGACTATCCAAAGAATACGCATTCAAACGAGCAGTAGAATCTTTAAACAAAACAGTTTCACCTCCTGCACTTAAAACACCACCAGCAACATCAGAAACAGTTTCATAACCAGTAGATAACAAATCTTTAGAAAAACTCAAAGCAGTCAAACCAAAAGTAGCAATCGGTTCACCACCAGTAATTGCTTTAACTTCTTTAAAACCACTACCAACCCCAAGCCTCCACTTTTCACCAAGACCAGAATACCTTTCAACAAACCTATCCACAACCAATTCAGGAACACTCTTAGCATCATTAATTACACTCTTAACTCCTAAATCAAACTCTTCCTGACTAATATCAGTCAAATCTTTATACTCTCCAATATAAGCTAAACTAGAATCAGGATTTTTAGGAATATCACCCAACAAATCATACTTACTCAATTTTCTAGCAGAAACTTGCACATCACTATCTTTAGGAGCTTCATAAATAGTAGTCCCTTTACTAATAAAAAAACCAGCAACCTCAGACTCTTTACTTACTTCAGCAGGAACATACTCAACAACCCTAGTCCTTGTACCAATTTTTTCTCTACGCACAAAACGACCACGAGCATCTTTAACATCCCTCAAATAAGCTTCTTTTCTAGAAGAAAAATCTTCCTCCAATTCTTTATTAACACGCTCACCAAGTTTCTTTTGCCTCAACTCATAAGAACTCCTACGCCTCTCAGCCAAACCTTGGCCCACAACATCCTTAACCCCGCCACTACCAGTACTCGCAATAACTTTCTCTTTAACAAGAGTACGCTTACGCTCAACATCTTGCAAAGCAGCCAACTCTTTCTTTTTAATTTCAAAAACTTGTTTAGATTTAGCTTCGAACTCCTCACCTTTACTAACAGCATAACTTTCATACGCTTTAGAATCAAGAACATCACCATATACATCTTCAACAATTATTTTAGGTTTAGGTGCAGGAGCAGGAATAACAATAGGGTCGCTTCCACTTTTAATTATAGTAGCATTACTAGGCACTTTATCAGGAGTCATACTAGATTTGTTTCCTTGAGAATCAGTATATGTTTGAGTAGTAATATCATAAGTGCCTCCACTTATTTGAGTAGATGCACTTGAAGAACTACTAGAACTTCCACCTCCTCCTCCACTTGATTTTCTTATTGGTGCAATGCTTTGAGGTTTAGTTGGGTCAGAAGAAGCAACTGATTGGGGTGAAGAAGTGGGAGTTTTAAAATAACTAGTATCAATTTTATTTTGGGTTGGAATGTTAAAATAATTCGAGACCATATACTTTAAATATAGAACCAAAGTGTTTAAAAAACGTGTTGATTAATTATTTTCTTTTAACTCTTTTAATCGTTTACTATATTCTTTACAATAATATTTAAAACTAGAATCAAGTTGTTTAATTTTAATAT
>CAZSPD010000014.1:0-3525 GCA_964608765.1 Candidatus Woesearchaeota archaeon | reverse complement strand
AATAAAAACCATTAAATAACATGAAAAAATACACAATTGGTGGATATGGAAAATACAGACACATTAAAACTATCTCACCTAAAAAAGCAAAAGAATTAGAGACAAAAGGTAAAAAGACCTATGATTCTTATGAAGAAGCAAAGAGGGACATATAATCAATATGAAACTCAAAAGAAAATGGAGTTATTTTAAGAGCATTATAGGATTTATTTTAATTGTTCTTGGTGGAATTGCACTTTGGAATATTATCCAAACAGGAACTTTTACTTTATTAGAGAAAATAGGTATTTCTAATTTCTATGCACAGAATGGGATAATTGTCTTGATTGCTTTAATTCTTTTGATTTTAACTGGTGGAGTTAGCTTGTTTTCTGGAATAAGGAAACTAATCAAGGGATAAGAAAAGAGGGTTTAATCCCCCTTTTCTAGTGCTTCCTCAACAATAGACATAGGACACCAAGCCCAGAACCAATTTGACTTTTTACCTGTCTCCTGGAACTCTTTGTCTTTTTGTTCTTGTTCTTTCTTTTGGATATATGGAAATATTTTGTCAAAGTGTTTTTGACAAAAAGGAAATCTTCCATGAAGTCTGTCTTGTTTGTTCTTGACCTTTTTTTTGTCATCCACAATGTCAATCCAAGCTTCATACTTTCCATTGCATCCTTTTACACAGCATTTTTTTTCCATTTGGTTTTACCTCCATATATATAAAAGCACTAAACTTTAATTAATTTTTTTGGGTTTTACCGACGACGAACAAACCTTTTGCTTTAAATATATTTTGGTAAAAATTTATAAACCATCAATAAAAAGACTTTTAAAGAACACACATCAAAAAAATAAAGTTAATTTATAAGTAAAATTCTAAATTTCTAAAAAGTTCTATAGGAAATGATGGTTAATCTTTAATTTAAAAAGAAAAAATAATTTTAATTAGTTATAGTCGGTAATTTCTATTTTCCATAGGAACTTTAGGTATAGAAAGCTTTAAAAGGAATTTTAGGGTTACGAAAGATTTATAAATGTCGTATGACAATATATTATGTATTAGTTGGGTGGTTTAGGGTTTAACACTCACATCATAAACTTAAACTCATCATACTCAAGAAATTGAGAGGAAAAACAAAAAATGAAAAAACAAACAGAAACTTATGATTTTGAAATCATAAACAATAATGAAAATTATAAACCTTTTTCAGTTATAAAACGGTTAAGGGTTTATAGAGCAGATAAAAGTTTTTATTATATTGTAAAAAGTATAAGAAGGTTTCAGACAAGAGAAGAAGCAGAACAATACAAAAAGAAAAAAGAGGTATTAAAAGAATAATGAAAACAATAACAGAAAATAAATTCACAGAAACACAGCAAAGAACAGCATTAAGTGTTTTATTAGGTCTAAGACAGAAATTTGCTATGCAATTAAATGAAGAAATAACTTATACTCCTAAAGAACTGCACAATATGATAGATTATCTAATTAGACAAGTAAAAAGATATAAAATAAATAGTGTAGATTTAGAATATGCTATTAATCCTCCTAAATTACCTGATGATGAAGTCTGGGGAGTAATCAACAAAGCAATTGAAAAATCAAGAAACAAAAGATACAATTGGAATCTAATTTTAAATGGAAACACTTTAACTAAAGAAATTCAATTATTAATGAAAAGTGGAAAGAATGTAAATGAAGCATACAAATCCTTAGTAAATGACCCAAGAATTAAAAGATTTATTGCTGATTTTCCATTTGAACAAGAAAATCTATTAAATGTCCTGGAAATATCTGTTCATGCAAGGTATGGAGAACATAATTCAGCTAAAAGGACACTGGAGGAAGAATGAAAAAGAAATGTAAAAAATGCAAAAAGAAAACCGAACACATTAAATGTGGATTCGGAACTCCTGGAAGCATTTGTGGTAATGGAAGATATAGATGTTTAAATTGTGGAGAAGAAAGAATATGAAAGAAATGAATGAAAAGGAATTGAAAAAGGAGATAGTTGAGATTTTTAAGAAATATAAATCAGTTGAAGATATAGGAACTCGTTTAATTATGTTGGGTTTCCAAAAAGGCAAACTTGAACAGAAAAAAGAGATTAAAGAATTTATAAAACAAGAAGAAGCAGACATTAAACAATTAATAACAGATTTCAAGAATGAGGGCTATCTTATGTTAGATTTTATAAAAGATTTTATTGAGGTTAGGAGAGATAGAATTAAACAACTCCAAGAAAAACAAGATGAATAATCATAAACCACAGGAGGTTAAACAATGAAATACCTGGATATAAAGCTAGAACTTGAAGAAGCAATGGAATGTGATGAATCCAAAAGCAAGGTTTCAAACCTATATGACCAATTTGAAGAAGCATATAGACACCTTTCCAAGAAAAAAAGAAATTGTGATGAAAGATTGGATATGTACTTCAAGTTTATAGATTACATAAATAAAAAATGAAAATGGCATCAAGATTAGAAAAAATAAGAGCAATAGCAGTTAGAACTGGAAAAACCTTTGAAGAAGTTATGGAAGTTTATACTAAACATAACCAAGAAGTTTATCTTTCAAGTTTCAAAGCAGGAGAATCTCATTTGATTTATACTCCTTGTTTGGAAGAAAAGGTTGCTGAATTAACAGAGCAGGAGTGTAAAAAATGAGTGATTTATTAACTTTTGAAATGATTTGTTCTTATTGTGCTGTAATTTGTTTTATTCTTAGTATTTCAATTAATAATTTATTCTTAGTATTTGTAATATTTGGATATTTGTTTCTTACTTTACAAATTATTTCAGTATTTAAATTACTTGGGGAAAAAAGATGAAATACAAAAGAAGATTTGTTGAAGATGATTTATTGATTAATTTACCAGACAATGAAGTGGACAAGATTGTAAGAACTCACATGACTTTCAAGAATATGTTAAAAATAGTTCCAACTTTAGGAACTTTAGAGTTGTTTACTTTAGAATCAAAAATAATAAAAGAATTTGAAAGGAGGAAAAAACTAAAAAATGAGGTTGATTAAATTGTACGGAAAAGAGGATATGGAAAAGATAGTCAAACAAGAGAGTGATAAGATTGTCAGAAGATTAGATAAATCTTCAAAAAGAGAATTAAAACAAATAGTTTATGAAACAAACAAAGAACTAAGTGCTTTGAGAGTTAAATTAAATGATATTGAAAAAATAATGGAGAGATATGAAAATAAATATTGAAGTTGAATTATGCGAAGGAACAGACATCAAGTCAGTAGAAAGTGCTGTAAATAGGTTCTGCATAGAAAACTTCCAAAATAAAGCAGAGGTAACATATGATTAGAATAACAGGTTCAGCAATAGGAATTTTAGAATCAGATGCTTTTCCAATTTTAACAGTATTAACTTTATTTACCTTTTGTTTAAGTTTCTGGATACTTTGGGAATTAGAGAAAAGAAAAAGAATTAAATTAGAAGAACAACTGTTCTTAAAGATATATGGATAACTGGTTCTATGCCTTTGTGTTTTTATTTATAATCTTAATAGGTG
>CAZSPD010000013.1:0-5186 GCA_964608765.1 Candidatus Woesearchaeota archaeon | reverse complement strand
CACTTTCACTATGAGTTTCAGCAAGTAAAGACCATTCACCATCTCCTAAATCTTTAATTGGAACTGTATAAAAATTATAATTAGGTAAATAATCTGTAGGAATTGAAGTAATTAGTGGATGATATAGCTTAACCTTTTTTTCTTTTGGTTGTTTTCCTATTGCTCTCAAATTATTTAAATGATATTCTTCTTGGGGTTTAAACATCTGAAAAGCTAATTCACAATTTTGCTTTGGGTCTGCTATTGCAACTACAACACAATTATTATTATGATAATCTTCTGCTAATTGTTCCATACAATTATGTACCAATATATCATTTGCTATAAAGTTATGATTTTTTTTAACAACTAAGTCAGATACATTTTCAACTCCAATTTTTTTTATTGATATTATTCTTTCAGTTTTCATTTTGTAATGTTATTATTATTTCTCCATTTTCAGAGTAATTATATCCATATTTTTCAGATAATAAAGATTGAAAAAACTTAGTCCAATGTTTTCTGTTATAATTAACTTCAAAATTACATCTTACACATAAAGCACAACAATTTTCGTTAAAAGTATTTTCCTTAATATAATCAATATGATGAACTGTTAAAGACTTTGAAAGTTTTTCTTGGTGTATTCCACATTTAAGACAAATATAATTATCTCTCTTTCTTATTTCTCTTTTAAATTTGTCATTAAATTCTTTAGTATAAGGTTCAAAAGAGAGTCCTCCTTGCCAATTTGGATTTCCTTCTAAACTATTTTTTATACTCATATTTTCTTTAATTTTATCTGCTCTTTCTTTTCCAAATTTATCTTCAAATGTTCTCTGATTAATTATTCTCATCTTTTCAATATGTTCTGGAGACTTTGGTTTATTCTTTAAACCCTTTGAAATATTTATTCTTGATTCTTCTTTTTTAGCTGGATTTTTATCACCAACAAACTTATTTCTTCTTTCTTCTGCTCTTTCTTTTGAACCCATAATTTCTTCGTAAGTTTTACCTGTGTTATTTTTAGCATTTTCAAGTGCTTGTTTGATTAGTCTCTCTCTTTTTTCAGGATTTTTATATATTTCAGATTGGGTAATTCTTTGTTTTTCAACAATTTCCTTTCTTTTCATGGGATTATTTTCTAAATTCCTTTTTAAAGTATTAAGGTTTGGTTTACCTTTCCAATAAGATGGATAATCATTGTGTTTCCTTCTTGGAATATCATATTTAACAAGATATTTTCTAATTACCTCACTACAACACCCTTGTTCTTTTGCAATAAAATTACAAGTTTTATTATTTTTAATATACTCATTAAATAAAAATTCTTTTGTAAAAGAAAATTTAGTTTTTGCTATACTAATTCTTTCCTTGTGTAATTCAGTCCTTACCTTTTTAGTAGGTAAAGATTTTATCTTTCTCATTCAATTCCTCCAATCTTTTTTCAATTATTTTATTTCCTTTTTTAACGAAAAAGACATGGTCTTTTGAAGCTTTTATTTTTTTACCAGATTCAGTTATTAATTCATAAACAATTTTTTTTCCAGTAATAATTCTCTTAGCAAAGTCCTTTTCTTCTTTCTTGGTATTAAAATTATAACTTATGATTTGAAAGGATTTATTTGGTTTGATACTTTTTAATAAGATGTTTCCATTAATAGTTTTTATAAATGATTTATCTGAAATACACAATCCTTTTCCTCCACCAGTTTTTGCAACTACTAAAATTGGTTGATTAATTATATTACCATATTCATCTTTGATACTCAAATAAGTCTTATCTGAAGTTTCAATTCTCATTCTAACATCTCCTTTAATATTTTACTTGCTAAATTTATTTCCCAACCATTTCCAGCTAATTTGTATCTTTGAGTGTCAGACAATCCATCTAAATTAATTTCATCATTTAAGAAACCCATTAATCTAAAGCATTCTTTTGGAGTTAGTTTTCTAAGTTGTCCTATATTTCCTACAAAATTTGAATTTTTCTTTTCATAATAATATTTAGGTTTAGTTGGAATACCACTAGATTTAATACAATTAGCAACAAGAAATTCATGTTGTGCTTGTTTTATTGTGTAACTAACTGGTTCTTTATTAATATCAAAAGTCATTTCTCTATTTTCCTTATCATAAGGTTTTTTACCTCTATTTTTATTTGCTAATTGAACACTAAAAACTAAATTATCTTTTTGAATACTTGTTAGTGAATTTGAACATCCATCCTCTCTTTCTTCTAAATTTTGAAATCTATCTCCATCTTCTTCTCTTGTTCCACTTCTTGGATAACTTCTCATTGCTACTATCTTACTTTCTCCTTCAATTAATCTCAAATTATTATGACATGGGTCTGAAAGAGTTATGCTTGTTCCATCTTCTTTTACTTTATGATTATATAAATCAAGTATTGCAGGTTCTTGTTTTCCTAATTTCTTATTTTTTTCTTCCAAATACTTGCTAAATCTCTCTTGTAGTTTTTCACTTAAATAATACTTTGAATCCACATTTTCTTCTAAAATATCTTTAATAAATATTTTTAATTCTACTGGTTCTATCCATTTAAATTCTTCAAAATCTGGATAATCTCTAAAACAAACAAACCAAACTCTTGCTCTGCTTTGAGGTATTCCAAAATCTTTTGAATTTAAAACTTTCCAATGAACATAGTACCCTATTCTTCTAAGTTCACTTATAATCTTATCAAAAGTATCTTTAAACTTTTTGGAAGTCAATCCCTTTACATTTTCTAACAGCATATATTTAGGTTTTTTAACTTCTGCTATTTTTATTATCTCATAAAATAAAGTTCCTCTTGGGTCAACTTCTCCTAACATTTTTCCAGCTTGACTGAAACTTTGACATGGAAATCCAGCAGTAAGTAAATCAAAGTCCGGTAATTCATTGGGGTTTATTTTTCTGCAATCTCCATAATTCTTAATATTTGGAAAGTTTTGATTAAAGCATTGAATAGCATATTTGTCAATTTCTGAAAATCCAACACATTCATGTTCTATTTTTGCTTTTTTTAATGCAAATAAACTTCCTCCATATCCAGCAAACATACAAAATTCTTTCATTTACTCATGAACAGGTGGTAAAGGTGTCTGTTCTCTCCTTCTTTTACTTGGGTCAATTCTTAGGTTGTCTCTGTATTCTAAAATCTTTAACATATCTTGTCTGATTGTTTGAGATTGTAATGAAGTTTCTTTAACTAAATAGTGAAACAACTTATAAACATCCAACTGAAGTGCAGGTATTTTTGAACTTACTTGAATAAATTCATTATTTAAGAACTTTTGAAAATCATCCATTTCTTTGAATTTAGTTTTAAAATTCTTGTCAGAAATTATATCATAGAATTTTTTAGATTTACCCATTACTTTACTTAACTTTTCAAGTTTCTTTTTAACTTTCAAATAATCTGGATATTCATTTTCAAGTTTCTTTTCTCCAACAATTGAAATCAAATGATAAATAACTTCAACTAAATAATATAAATCAACACTCATTCTTTCAGATACATAATGTGCTAACTTAGTCAAACAAGTCTGGCTTTCTATTTGTGATAATGCTTTCATTTAATCAATTGGAAATTCATCCATATCTACAGCAACTCTACCTGGTTGGTAAAAAGAACCATAAGATACAGACACTTCATTTAATTTTTGAATATAAGTAATTGAATCACTTATTGTTTTAAAATCTTTGTTCATTATTTTATTGATTCTTCTTATATCTTGTTCAGTAGTTGTTCCCTTAAGTAAAATATTTTTGTATAATTTGTTTCTTCTTCTTATTTCTTTTTTAGTTATTTGAATATTCAATACAGAAACAGCAATTGCAAAAATTTGTAAATGTTCCCAAAATGCTCTCAAATAAAATCTTCTTAATTCATAAAAGTCTTTCTTACCTAATCTCTTTTCCATTATGTCTTTAAATAATCTCATTCTCTTACTTACATTTTATTCTTTATAAACCTTACTAAAATGTTTATTAACTAAATTTATTAGAAACATTTATAAATAAGTATTTATTATAAACTAAATGAAGATAATTGATAGAAGCGAAAAAAAGTTTGTAAAAATTTTAATAGGAAACTGCAAAACAGGTGATACAAATATTTCTAAACCTATAATGTCTATTTCTGTTGAAGGAACAAATGTTGAAGAAGTTTATGAATTAATCCATGATATGTTAAAAGATGAAGAAATGGAGAAGAAATGAATGTTACCAATTAATAAAATAATTCAAGGAGATTGTATTAAAGTTTTAAAGACTTTTCCAGACGAAAGTGTAAATTTAATTGTGACAAGCCCCCCATATAATATTGGAATTGATTATGGTATCTACAAAGACAATCTTGAATGGGTAGATTATTATTCTTGGTGTGAAAGATGGCTAAAAGAATGTTATAGAGTTTTGAAATCAGATGGTAGAATTTGTATAAATCATTATTTGAGTTTAGGAAATGCTAAAGAAAGAACAGCTCCTTTAATGGAAATAAATTCTATCTCATTGAAAATAGGGTTTAAACATCATTCTGTTGCAATATGGCAAGATATAACTCTTGCTAAAAGAACTGCTTGGGGAAGTTGGTTAAGTGCTTCTGCTCCATACATAAATTCTCCATTTGAAGGGATATTAATTTTATATAAAGTAGATTGGAAAAGAAAGAGTTTAGGTAAGAATACAATTAAAAAAGAGGATTTTATAAAACTAACTAGAGGGATATGGGAAATTCCAACAGAAAGAAGACAATTAACAAAAGCAAATTTTCCAGTAATCTTACCAGAGAAATGTATTAATTTATTAACATTTGAAGAAGATGTTGTGCTTGATTGTTTTATGGGTTCTGGTTCTACTGCTATTGCTTGTATAAAAACAAATAGAAGATTCATTGGAATAGAAAAAGAACCAGAATATATCCAAATAGCACAAGCAAGAATTAAACCTTATTTAGAACAAACAAAACTATGAACGAACAAGAAATAAAAATAATAATTGAAAAATTAGAATCAGATGAATCAGATGATTCAATTTCAGAAGAATTAGATGAACTATTACCTGAATTAACTAAATTAAAAAAAGAAGCAGATAAAAATCCATTCAAATTAGCAGATTTATATTTCAAGATATTTAATTTCTTAAGGGAAAGAATAAACTTCTTTAAAGATTCAAAACCTATTTATGAAGAAATAAACAAA
>CAZSPD010000012.1:0-8288 GCA_964608765.1 Candidatus Woesearchaeota archaeon | reverse complement strand
CTCAGGTAATGAATGGAACTCTTTTACAAGCTTCACAATGGAATGCAACAAATACTTCATATATGACTGGAGATAATTTCACTTTACAAAATACTTCGATGAGAAACTATGTGGGATATGTGAATGGAACAATGGCTACTTATGTTGGGGGTGTAAATACTTCCATGAAGAATTACGTTGATTCAAGAACTGTTCCAGCTTCAAACATCACTTCACCTATCTGGGTCAATAAGACAGGAGATACAATGACAGGAGATTTGAATATGACTTCAAATAATATCAATGATGTAAATTGTATCACCTTTGCAAGCGGAGGTAGGATTTGTTCAGGATAAGATGAAAGGGAGATATTATCTTTTAATATTAATCTTTTTTACATTCTTCCTTGTGCTTTTCACCTCGGCGAACTTAGTCGGAGCTGCGTCTTTTAGTTGTTCTGGAGGAACTTGTACGTATAATTTTACAGTAACTGAAACTTGGCAAGTCCCAAATAATGTTCTAGATAATAATATTACAATAAGAGCTTGGGGAGGAGGTGGAGCAGGAGCAGGTAGGACATCTAATGGTAGAACAGGAGGAGGTGGAGGAGGAGCATTTGCATCTTCTAATATAATTGTAACTCCAGGAGAAAACTTAACAATAAGAGTTGGAGGTTCTGTTGCAGGAACAACTGGAAGTGGTGCAAATGGAATTCAAAGTAATGTTTCTTGGCAAAATAATACTCTTGCAGTCCGTGCTGCTGGTGGAAGCGGGGGAACAACAGGTGCAGGAGGTACAGGAGGGACAGTTACAAGTAGTTCTGGTACAATAAGATATGCAGGAGGAAATGGATATTATGTAAATTCCGGGAATGGAGGTGGAGGTGGAGGGGGAGCAGGAACAAACGGTGCAGGAGCAAATGCCACATCTTCAACAGGAGCAACAGGAGCTTCATTGTATGGAGGTAATGGAGGAACAGGAGTACAAGATCCTGCAGGAACTTCTGGAAATGGAAGTGATTATGGTGGAGGTGGAGCAGGATTAAGAAGAACTTCTGGAAATAGAATTGGGGGAACAGGAGCACAAGGTTTTGTACAGATTATTTATCAAGAGGCCCCTTTATCACTTCAAATAAATTCATGTAGACAACTTAATGTATCGGGAACAACTTATATTTTAACAGGGAATGTTTCTTCAACTGGAACATGTTTTACAGTTACTCAACCGAATATAACTTTAGATTGCAATGGATATAGGATAAATTATTCAACTAATGGAAATGATAACACCTACGGTGTTTATTCTAACCAATTTAATACTACTATAAAGAATTGTAATATTGTTGATGGCAATACTATTTCTGTTTATGAGGAAAGATATGGTATCTTTTTTGAAAGTGCATCTAATGGAGTAATTTTTAATAACACTGTTTTAACAAATAATTCTGGCTCTCTATTTGTATATTCAGATTCGAATTATAATAATATATCTAAAAACATTTTTTCTTCTAATTTTTCTAGTGCAATATCCTTAGTAGAAGATTCTAACTTTAATTTAATTGAGAACAACACTGCTTTGTCTATAGAGGGGGCATCAATATTTCTCTATGGGGGTTCAACATATAATACTTTAATAAATAATAATGCTACCTCTAGAGATGGAGCAGGTATTTTTGTTTATGCTGATTCAGATTATAATACATTAATAAATAATACGGGGGTTGGTGGACCAGGAGAGTATGGGATTTACGTTGCTGTTTCAGAGAACAATCTTTTTATAAATAATACTGCAATAAGTAATTCTGAGTGGGGATTCGGGACACATATACGCCTTTCTTCAAATAATACTTTTGTTGAACATACTTCAATTGGTATTTCTCCTAATTGGCCTGATATGGGGCAGTCAATTTATTTGTATAATTCACATAATAATTTGTTTAGAGATTGTATTAATATTACTGGAGGTATGGTGGATTTATATGTGGAGGAAGGTTCATCTAATAACACTTTTTTGAATTGTTCTTATGATTTGAATAAAGAAGAAATTGATGGTTCAGGAGAAATAATAAGGAAGTGGTATTATCAAGCATATGTTAATGATACTTTAGGGAACCCATTAATCGGTATTAATGTTTCAGCTAGAAATTCAACAGGGCATTTACAATTCACACAACAAACTAATAGTAGTGGTTTGATTGGAAGACAAGAAGTTATAGAATATATTAATCGAGATGGGGTAGTTTCCAGATATAGCAATTACACAATAGGGGCTTATTTAGAAGGGCATCCTCCTGCTAAAAACCATATAATAGATTTTACTCAAACTAGAAATAAAGTTGATGATTGGTTTACAATTAGAGAGCCTGATTCTACTCCTCCATTAATTACAATAATTTCTCCAGTTGGTACAGTTGCAGATGTAACTCTTTTAATTAATATATCTTTATCAGAGGAAGCTCGTGTTTGGTATAGTGTTGATGGGGGACAAAATATTACATTATGTGAAGAGTGTGATTTTTCTGATAATAAATTTTTGTATTTGAATGAAGGAGAGCATATTTTTAGAGTATTTGCAAATGATAGCTCTGGAAATTTTAACTTTAATGTATTCTCTTTATTTACTATAGATATGAAAAATAATTATTATGATGATTTTGAAGATAATAGTAGTTTATATTCATTAAATAATGTAACATGGGGTAAAGGAAATATAAGTTTCAAAGGAAAGTTTAATTATTTGGATGATCCTAATTTAGTTTCTATTTATTTGTTTAATGATTCAAATAATTTAGGTTTTGATTTAAAGGGTAATAACAATATGACCACTGTGAGAAGCGATCCTGCGAGAAGCACAACAATCCCAGCAGGAAGAACAGGATATTCCATTGATTTGGATGGAAATGACCAAGTATGTATATCTTCTGGATTTACATTTAATCCCTCTCAAAGTCATACAATGTGCTTTTGGGTTAGGAAGGCTAGTATAATCGATGATGGAAATGCATTTGCTCAACATTGTGTTTATGATACTTGGGGTGGAGATGGAGAATATATCTTTACAGCGAATAATTGTGGTTCTGATAAAGATGATATATATATTCCAGGAGCCATTTCATCGAATACTTGGGTTCATATCTGTCAAAAATATGATTCTAATAATCGTAACATGACTATATATGTAAATGGTTTTGAGAATACAAGTAAGATATTGAATTACCCCATAGAACATAGTTTATCCAATCCATGGTGTATTGGAGGATGTAATGGGGATTGTTTTATGCAAGGACAAGTGTTTGAACCAATGTGGTTTGATAGGCAGTTAAACTCTGATGAAATTTCTTCTATTTATTCTGGAGGTAGTTATTTCTCTTCAGGAAATTTTACTTCATATCCTATCAATACAACCTGGAATATAACTGAAATAACAAATATTACTTGGACAGAAGTTAATACAAATGCAAACAATAATATTACTGTTCAGGTTAGTGCAGATGGAGGGATAAGGTGGTATAATGCTACTTCAGGAAATGCACTGCCTCAAATATTTACTGGAAATAATAATTCTTTAGTTTATAGAGTAATATTTTCTACAATTGATTCACCTGAACCTATTGCTATTTCAGATATGAATATTAGTTGGAGTAGTGAGATAGAAATCTCAGAAGAAAATGCATGTGGTGTTTTAAATGAAACAGGAACAACTTATGTTTTAACACAAGATGTTTCTTCAACTGAAACGTGTTTTGATATTGCAGCTGAGAATATAACCTTGGATTGCAATGGGTATTGGATAAATTACTCAACGAGTGGAGATGATGAGACTTATGGTGTTTATTCTAATCAATTTAACACTACTATAAAAAATTGTAATATTGTTGATGGAAATCCTTCAAGTGAGAATAAGGAAAGGAAAGGTATTTTACTAGAGGAAGAATCACATTTTGCTAATATATTAAATAATAACATTACCACTAGCAAGACGGCTATTAATTTGAGAGGTGTGAATAATACTTTATTAGTTGGAAATTTTTTAAATGCAACAGATATTGGAGAATCAGCAATACATCTTCATTCAAGTTGTAAAAATACACTGGTTAATAACACTTTTTATGGAGGAGATTATGTTTTAGCTTTAGAGGGACAGGAGGGTGAATATTTGAATACTCAAGATAATTTATTTATGAATAATAGAGTATTTACCGGACTCTCTACAGGATGTGCTACTTTAGTGCAATACGCATCTAATAATACTTTCATAAACGAATCTTACTATACTTCTGAAGGTATTAATGTTTGGCTTACACTTTCATATAATAACTTGTTTAGGGACTGCGTATTTACTGGAGAAGATTCTAATCCTCTTGACACTGGTTGGGACCCTGATTCTATAAATAATACTTTTGTAAATTGTACTTATAATGAAATAGGGGCAAATCTTCCAGCTAATGAAGGGCCAGATAATTGGTTTTTAACTAAATGGTATTATCAAACATATGTTAATGATACAAATGGGAATCCATTATCAAATGTAAACATCACTGCTTATAATAGACTTGGATTATTAGAGTTTACTGCTTTAACAGATGAGAATGGTAGGATAGCCCTTCAAGATATAACCAATTATAATATAACTTCAAAATCAGGAACAACTTATTTTTCAAATTACACTATAAGTGCTGTGGCTGAAGGATATGGGAGTTCTAATAAACAATTGAATATTACTCTAACTAAGAATAAATTAGATGACTTTTTTACATTAGAGGAATCTATATTTGGAGAACCAATTCAAACATGTAGGCAACTTAATGAAACAGGGACAACTTATGTTTTAACTGAAAATGTTTCTTCAATTGGGACTTGTTTTACAGTGACTAGTCCCAATATTGTATTGAATTGTAATGGACATTGGATAAATTATTCAACTGGAGGAGGGGCAGATACTCATGGTGTTTATTCTAATCAATTTAATACTACTATAAAGAATTGTAATATTGTTGATGGAAATTGGACAAGTGAAGAGATAACAAGATATGGATTAGTTTTAACTGGAAGCGATAATTCCACAGTATATAATAATTATGTAAATGTTAGTAGCTCCACTGCTATTTATTTAGCATTTACCAACGATTTTAATAATATAACAAATAATATAGGAGAAAGTTCTTTTAGAGGAATTTATTTTTCTGGAAATTCTTCTTTATTTATAAATAATATTGCTAGGGGTAATTCTTCACACGGATTTGATGTTGGAATAAACGCAAATAATAATCTTTTTATTAACAATTCTGGAACAACTAACACCGGCGTGGGACTTTATATTGCGAGTGGATCTATGAATAATATTTTTATTAATTGTACTGGAATAAGCGCTTCAAATCATGGAGTCACATTAGCTCATAATTCATATAATATTTTCATTGGCTTGAATGCTAAATCTCTTTCAGGATTTTATAGAGCCATTTCAATATTAGATAGTAATCATTCTTTGTTTAGAGATTGTGAAAATATTAGCGGTTATTATACTGTTTACGTTGCAGGAGGAAGCATTTCTATCAATAATACATTTGTTAATTGTTCTTATAACATAGGTGGAGAAGATATAGCAACTGGAAGCGAATTAACGAGGAAAGGGTATTATCAAGCATATGTTAATGATACAGGTGGAAATCCATTAAGTGGGGTTAATGTTTCAGCTAGAAATTCAACAGGACATTTACAATTTACGCAACAAACTAATAGTAGCGGTTTGATTGATAGACAAGAAATTACTGAGTATGTTAATAGAGGAGGAACTAGAACTTATTATAGTAATTATACAATAAATGCTTCATTAGAAGGACAAGATACACTCAGTAAACAATTGAATTTAACTCTAACTAGAAATAAATTAGATGACTTTTTTACATTTGAAGAAGTAATTTTTGGAGAGCAAATAAACTCGTGTAGACAACTTAATGAAACAGGAACAACTTATGTTTTAACGCAAAATGTTTCATCTACTGGTACATGTTTTACAGTAACTAGGCCTAATGTAGTTTTAGATTGTAATGGAAATTGGATTAATTATTCAACTAGTGGAAATGAGGATACTTATGGCTTTTATTCTAACCAATTTAACACTACTATAAAGAATTGTAATGTTGTTGACGGTAATTGGACAAATAGTGCTGGTGATTATAGGTATAGTATCTATTTTGACGGGGCAGATTATGGGACTATTTTGAATAATTATGTTTCAGTGAATAATTCACAAGCAATATTTTTGGGAGATGATGCTGATTTTAATAATGTTATAAACAATACTGCTTATAGTGGATATCATGCAATAGATGTACAGGGTAGCAATAATTTCATCTTAGATAATTCAGCAAATTCTACTGGAATCTTTTATGGATGGTGTGCAGCAATAATAATATATGGTGGGGGAGTTGGTGGAGGGTATAATAACACTTTAATTAATAATACTGTTCTGTCTAGATATACTGGGATATCTATTTCTAATGGAGCTAATCATAATTTTCTTTTAAATAATAGTGCAAGGAGTACAGAGCATCGTGGAGTTCAAATTGCGGGGAGTGATAATAATATCCTAATATCTCAAGAATCTATTAATTTTGAGGGTGGGAGTTATTATGCTCTTTCTTTAGTCGGTGGTTCAAAAAATACTATCATACGAGATTGTAGAGCATTCATAACTCCTTATGGGAGTGCTGTAGATCTAGGATGGGATCCTGGGGCAGTGAATAATTCTTTTATAAACTGTTCTTATGAAGATGAATTTGTACCTCAAAATAATTCTGAATTAATAAGAAAATGGTATTATCAAGCGCATGTTATGGATACTTTAGGGAATCCATTATCAAATGCAAATGTAACAGCATATAATTCAACTGGGCATATTCAATTCACAGCTTTTACAAACTCTTCAGGATATATCCCAAAACAAGAAGTTATAGCCTATATTAATTATGGAGGATATGCATTTAGTAATGTATTTACATATCATGATAATTATACAATTAGTGTTACACGTGTGGGATATGAAAATTCAGAGAGTAAAACTTATAATTTCTCAAGAACATTTAATATAATTGATGATTCTTTTACATTGACTGGTGAAGGAATACAATGTGGAGTACTTGATTCAGCAAACACAGTTTATGCATTAACAGGTAATGTTTCTTCAACTGGAACGTGTTTTACAATTACTCAACCAAATATTACTTTGGATTGTAATGGGTATTGGATAAATTATTCTATAGGTGGAGTAGAGGATACTTATGGAGTTTATTCTAATCAATTTAATACAACTGTGAAAAATTGTAACATTATAGATGGAAATTGGAGTAGTGTATCAACAACAAGGCATGCAATTTCTTTATATAATGGTGCACATAATTCTTCAATAATTAATTCTAATCTTACTACAAATAATTCTCGTGTAATAAATTTAGATAGAACTTCCTATGTTAATATTGCTAATAATACTATTTCAAGTAATTATATGGCAATTTATTTGCTTGATAATTGTAGAGATTCAAATATAGAAAATAATAAAATTCTAGTTCATAATACCGGGATATTTTTGTATTCTGACGCACATAACAGTGTTTTGAAAAATAATTATATTTATCAGTTGGGAGGGGAAGGGCAACATGGTATTTATTTAGTTTATACTGATAATGCAACTATTATTAATAACACTATCGAAGGGATGTTTAAACGTGGTTTTTCATTTTACGGATCAAATAATACAGTTATTTCAAATATAAACATAACTGGTCCAGAAGATGCATTTATTCTCTGGGCAGGAGTTAGTAATAATAATTTAATAAAAGATTGTGTTAATTTAGACTCTACTTCTTATGATTTTTATGTTGGATCTGGGGCTTCTGGGACTAATAATACTATTCTGAATTGTTCTTATAATTCAAACAAAGAACATATGGTGTCAGGAAGTGAGCTAATAAGAAAATGGTATTATCAAGCATATGTTAATGATACAAGTGGAAATCCTTTGATGAATGTTAATGTTTCAGCTAGAAATTCTACAAATCAAGTACAATTTACACAGCAAACCAAGGGTAGTGGTTTGATTGATAGACAAGAAATTACTGAGTATATTAATAGAGGAGGAACTAGAACTTATTATAGTAATTATACAATAAATGCTTCATTAGAAGGACAAGATACACTCAGTAAACAATTGAATTTAACTCTAACTAGAAATAAATTAGATGACTTTTTTACATTTGAAGAAGTAATTTTTGGAGAGCAAATAAACTCGTGTAGACAACTTAATGAAACAGG
>CAZSPD010000011.1:0-14782 GCA_964608765.1 Candidatus Woesearchaeota archaeon | reverse complement strand
ATTCAGGAGCAAACAATTACCTAGACTTTAACTTCCAAACACTAAGCTCAACAAACACAACATACCTATTCACAATAACAAAAACAGGTTATAGCACAAGATATTATCAAACAGACTTAAACTACTTCGGAGACTTCAACAACACATTCGCACTAATCCCGGAAACCCTAGCAACAAACACTCAATTCAAAATGTTCCCACCAACAGGAACAACAACACTAGCAAACACATACATCGAATTCAAAGACAAAGACACAAACTACACAATAACACGACTAAAATCAAACGAAAACGGAGAACTAACAGCAAACCTACGCTCAGACGACCAAAACTACCTAGTATGGATAAGCGAAGGAACATACATATACCAAGCAGTACAACTAACAATCCTATACCCAAAAGACGAACAAACATTATCAGATATAACTGGTAATTGGAGAATAGAAATAACCGACAACATCTCATACCAAGACCTAAACATACCACAAGGAACCAACAAAATAATCTACCTACTACCCAACACCAAATACCCATTCACAATAGCAGTACAAGACGTAGCAGGAACATACTTCAAAAGAAAATGGAGCAAAATATACCAAGGAAACCCACTAACAGACACACTACAACCCTACCTAGTCAACGCAGATGACGGAATAGCAGTAAAATTCGTATTCCAAGACCCAAAAAGAGACTCAATAGAAAACATAATAATAAACATTTACAAAAACGTAGGCGGAATAAAAACACTAATCTCAAGCGGAGCAAGTGATGTAACAGGAAACGCACTATTCTTTTTAATCGCAGGAGACAAATACACCCTAGACTTTAGCTATGACGGAACAATAATATTTGAAACACAAAACTACACCGTAACAAGCTCAACCGTATACTGGACAATAAACCTAGCCACAAGAGAAATCAAAACCGTAGACGGAACATTCATAACAATAGGATTCAACCCAATCCAAGACTACATTCTAAAAAACGCTACAAACATATCCTACAAAGTAACAGCAAGCGGATTAAACAGAACACGAGCAGAATTTTACATTATACAAGACGGAAACAAAATAATAACCTACACAAGAGACGCACCCTGCACCACACCCTGCACAGTAACCATTCCAATAGAAGACCTAAACATTACACTTGGAAACAAAGTATACTTAGACCTAAACGTTTACATAGATTCAAACAACTATATTTTTAACTACAAAAAAACATGGAGTTACGGAACAACAAGCAACATAGACACACACGACCTATTCGTTAAAGCAAGAATAGACTTCGGATGCACAACCGACACAATGTGGCCATGTCCTTTAACTTCAATCGTTTCAATAATAATAATGATTTTGTTAATCGGTTCAATGGTTTTTACTTTTAATTTTGTTAACCCTAAAGGTTTACTAGTTGCAGGACTTGGTATTCTTGCAGTATTCACTTACCTTGGTTGGTTTTGGTGGGTAGCATTAGTTTTAATTATAATTGCTTCAATATTTTATTTGAGGGGAGACTAAATGGCTAACATTGAAAAAGCATTAATTCCTTTTGTAATAATGATTATAGGTATTAATGCAATGATGATATTTATGACAACACTTCCTAATAGTGTTGATGGTTCTACTACTTACGAGTTTGGTTTACCCAGTGGTAAACAAGATGAAATTCAAGGTTTTTATACTGATTTAGAAGCAGACATGAATGCGCTTAGTTCACAAACAACTGGAGTTACAGGAAGTAACGAATCAAGAAACGATATTGATTTACTCGGTAGTATTCTTGGAGGATTAGGTTTAGCAGCCAACGCTCCAAGCTTAATTCTTAACTTAGTATCATTCATTTTAATGGTTTTATTTGGATTTTTATTTTGGATAGATTATTTCTTTGCTCCACTAATAGCAGGATTCGCAGGATTTGTGTGGATTGCTTGGATTTTAAAAGGAATATTTTTAATAATCCAACTAGTAGGTTTAGTATATTTATTTATTTATATATTTTCAGGGTTTAGGAAGTGATTAATCAATGGTTTTGTTAGATGTAGCGATTACAAATTTTGCAGACATGACTAACCAATTCGTATTTGGTTGGTTCGGAGCAGACTTTACATTATTCGCCATAATTGGTTTAATTGTAATAAGTGGTTTAGCTTACTTATTTAGATTACCTTACCACTTATCTTTAAGCATCGCATGGGTTTTAGTGTACATGTTCGATTTGCTTGGCGGTGGTCAAAGTGTTATTCTTCAAGCAATTTTGTTGTTGTTAAGTATTGGTTTAGCTGTTATGATTATTAAGGGGGTTTTAGATTATGCGAAAGAATGGAGTGCTTGAACGTAGGAATCCTTATTTTGAGATTAGGAGAATTTTTTTAGAGGAAGATAAGTCTCGCGCTATGATTCGTTTGAATGGCTATGCGACGGGGTGTTTAAATCGAAAGTCTCCTACTGCTATTAAAAGGGCTGGTATTTTAAAAGAATTAATGAAAACGCTGTGAAAGGATGTGAAAAAAATGATAAATAAAAAGAAACCAAAAAAGAAAAAATGCAAGGGGGTGAAAAAATGATTAGGACAAAACATAAAGTATATAATGGTGGTTATGTGTATGTTGTTAGAAATAAACTTGGTCAAATCACTGATGTTCAAAACATTGGTAGAGCAATAAGACAAGACACAGCAAGATACTCAGCAAGACAGCCAGTAAAAGCAGGACAAGGAAATCAAGGAGATTATCAACCTACTGGGAAAGTGATTTCAGCAATTAGAAGCAAGAAAAAACTTTACTAAAATAAAAAGTTAAAGTTTTTTTGTTTCCTTGAACAAAGGAAGTAATGTTGAATGGATAAAAAAAAATTATTAATAATAGCGATACTTAGTTTTGTGCCTTTTTTATTTTATTTAACTTCAAGTGGTTTAATTGATGGTGATTCTTTTTATTATTTAAACTCAGTGTGTAACAATACTCAAGGTACTGCTTCTAGTTACTTGTTTGTTTATATACTAGATTTTTTTCCTTGCGACTTGTTTTTAATTAAATTATTTTATTTTTTGCTTTATTTTGCTTCAATGATTATTTTAACTAAAATAGTTGAATTGTTTTCAAAAAACAGTGAATATACTCCTTTTCTTGTATCAGCAACTTTTTTAGTTTTTGAGTTTATGAAATTTGAAAATGATGCGTTTGGTTATTTGCTTGGATTTTTAGCAATTTATTTATTTTTTAAATATAGGGGTTGGCGTAAAATTTATTCAATAATAAGTTTATTTGTTGCTTTTTTGTTTTGGGAAGGTGCTGGATATTGGTTAATTTTATTTCCTGTTTGGTTTATTGCTTTTTCGTTAATTTATTTTAATCGTTTTTGGTGGTTTGTTACAAACACAGAAGCTAGTATTTTAGAGCACATTCCTTGGATTGGGTTTCTTAACTATGGTTTTTTATTACCTTTGTTTTATATTGGATTTTTAAATACTAAAGAAAACAAAATTAAAATAATTTTTTTGTTGTTAGTTTTGATTAATGTTTTTGTTTCAAAACTTTGGGTTCTTGCGTTACCTTTTGGTTTAATAATCGCTTGTAATTCAATAGGTTTTTTAAAAGAAAAATGGGATTATCAAGTTAAGAATTTTGTTTTAATTTCAGGAATGGTTTTTATTGTATTTGCTTTATTTTTTAGTTTAACTCAACCTTTTACTGAAAAAGATATTGTTTTAATTCAAAATGGAGTAAATTTAGCTTGTCTTAAAAATGATTGTTGGTTAGAGAATGATTTTAGTGTAGGTCATACTATTCATTATCTTGGAGGAAAGACTAAAAGTCATAGTGGTTTAACTGAATATAAGTATCAAGGAATTGTGATTGATATTAATTCTTCAAAAAATATAGTGCCTATCCAATGCGATATTCTTGAAGAAACACGTTTTTTTAGATTAATTGAATGCAAACAATAGCCTTTTTAAATACTAAAAAACAATAATTTGATTGAAGTTTCAAATAATAAAATTATTTGAAAACTTATAGTGTGTTATTGGTGTATATCCAATGGAAACAAAAGGACAAGCACAAATGACAACTATGGTTGTTGGAGCATTAGTGTTCCTAATAGTACTGTTAATCTTCGGAAAGATTTACGTTACTATGAACTTCACTGAACTATTCGGAGCAGATATTGCTGGAATAGTAACTTTAATCCCTTGGGTTTTAGTTGGTGGAGCAATAATCATAATTGTTCTTTACGCATTCGGCAGATTCGTTTAAAAGCTTAAAAAACTTTTAAACAAAAACTTGTTGAATACGCTTCCTTGTGTAAAGGAAAACAAAAAGTGATTTAAATGATTTTAGAAATGTACATAGCTTTTTTTATTTTAGCAAGTTTATTTTTAATTCTTAGCGTTAAATACGAAACAGCAACTTTAATGTATTTAGCAATGGGTTTGTTTTTATTTTCAAGTCTAACAATGGCTTATGACGGAGTAGACATAGTTAACGGAAACACTGTAATTAATAACCCTGACGATTCAATGACAATAAATTACACTTACGAAACCCTCGACATGAATAATAATTTTTTTGTGATGAGTTACGTTTACATTTTTTTAATATTACCAATAATAGGAATTTTATCCAGTATTTATTATGCTCAAAGAGAAGTAAACAGAAAATAAAAGGATTTGATTAAAAATGTATTCTGCACAAGAATATACCAACATGGGGAATACTCCTCAACAACAAAGAAACCCTATAATGTATCATGAACAAATAGACCAAATGGTTTTAACTCCAGAAGCCCAAACTACTAGTATTATTAAAAAAATTCCAAAAATGGTTAAAAAACCAATTTATGAATTAGATTCACAAAACCTACCAATTCCTGTTCTTGTTGATAACAAACCAGTTTTTGATGAACGAGGCCAACAAGTATTTAAAATATTAAAATACGAGTTAGTTCAAGAAGGGTACACTGCTAAAAGCGATTTTGTTCCAGCAAGTGAATTACTTTACGTTGATTATTCTACAAGCAACCTTAGTTATGACGCTTGTAGTCAATTAGCAAGAACAGGCTTTCTTTATTCTAGATTTTTATACAAACAAAACAAAACTAGTCAAGACTATTCTAATTATTTACACAAATTAAGAAATGACAACTTAATTATACTTAATTCTTTCAAATCTCTTAACGGAGGAACTCTTCAAGCAGTAAAAACTTTCATTAACAAAACTTTTGACAAACAATGGATAAAACCTCTTGAAGAAAAAAAACCAGCAATGGGATTCTTTGGAGGAAAACCTAAAGAAGAATCAGAAAAAAATTATACTGGATTTCAAGCATAAAATTTATGGAGTTGATGAAAAATGCAGTTAAAAGTAAAAGAATTCGACCAAACAAGTTATGAAGAAAGTATAGCAAGAGTATTACCCCTACTCAATCTTGAAGATAAAAGAGCAGTAAGAGATTCTTTAATTCAAGTAATTGATTCAATCGACAACGCTATTGCTATCCAAAAAAGATTAGATTCTATTAATTTAGAAGAAGTTAAAGAAAAAGTTAAACCTAAACCTAAAGAAGAACCTGTGGTAGAAGAAGTTGATTATGAAGTTGATGAAGAAGAACCTTTTGTAGGAAAAAGAAAATAATTTTTGGAGTGGATTGGACATGGCGTGGAGTAAAATAATTTATTTAATAAAACAAAAATTTTTACCTGATTCAAAAAAAGATTTTATTGCAGAAATTAGGTTAAAAAATGGTGTTAGGTTAATAAAACCGATTCCTAACCATGTTTCCAGTTTCAAATTAAAAAAAGACAACATTCCTTATTATTTGGAAGGAACACCAGACACTGATGAGTTTACCGGCCAAAAATTGTATACTTATATTGAAGGTTGTAGTTATCCTATTAAGTTTGACGCTGAACAAGAGCATGTAGTCCAAGTTGCTAAGAATTTTGGCAATAGTGAAGACGAGTTAATTCTTGCTGATGATAATGGTTATAAGCGTGGAATGTTGTTGGCTAAGAGTGGGATGGATTTTGCTAAGTGGACTTTTATTGTGGCTGTAATTAACTTGGTTGTTACTGGTATTGGAATGTTTATGATTATGCGTAACTTAGGTATTATTGGAAGTGCTTAAATATGATTTGGTATGAAAATGAAAAAAAGTATTCTAAAAAAGAATTAAAAGAAGAAGGTAAAGATATTGCTAAAACTTTTACTTTGCTTGTCGTATTTGGGGGAATTTTAAGTTTTTTTAGCATTTATGATTCAAGGCTTTATCCTGTATTATTGTTTAGTTTAACTGGAATAATTATTTTTTATAATTTTTGGTTAATGCGGTTAAAAAAAGAATATTATGAGAGGTTTTGTAAATGACTAGCTTTGAAGAAAAGTTTGATAAAATAAAAAACCCTAAAAAATATTTAACTTCAAGCCAAGTAAACGAAGGAGACGAATTGGCTAAAAAAATAAGTTACTTTAAAGCTTTGTTTATGTTGGTTTGTCAAATAATTATAGGAGTATGCACAATCGCATGGTACCCATATTATGCAGGCGTTGATTTACTAATAGGTCAATTACCTTTAATTGGAACAAGCATGTTAGTAATATATACTTTTTTTTGTTACAAAAATTTTAAACGAGAATTAAAGTATATTGAAAAGGAGTTTTCTGAATGAATAATGGAGCAAGATATCAAATAATCGTGTTAAAAGTACATCCTAATAAAGAGTTAAAAGTTAAAGAATTAGATACAGTTAAACAATATTTACAAGCAAATTATCATTTACTTACTTTTTGTTATGGGTCTCCTAAAAATAGTTTAAGAAAAACTTTGGATTCAATGCTTGAAAAAAATCTTATATTCTCTCCAAAAAATACGCTAACTGATATGATGGACATCTTCGTTGAACGAGGCATGTCCACATACGGAGAGATTATTGATTATTGCACCCAAAAACAAGCTAGAAAGTTTAACGAGACAGTGTCTAAAGGTATTAAACGAGTTTTTGGAGCGTGAAGTTAAGTGGTTGGGGAATTTAAGGGAGAAAATCCTGTTAAGGCATATGCTCCGACAGACGTTTTGAAAGATTCTAAGTTGTGGGATTATCTTAATTTTCTTCAAATGAATAGAATTAATTTTATTTCTACAATGGTTTTTGATGATTCTAAAGCTGTTGCTGGAAAGTTAATGAATCAAATTAGTGCTGTTTCTCGAATCGAAATGATGTGCTGGGATGATTTAAATCCAGATAAAAAAACAAGCCAAAAAGTAAAGGATTACTGGGTTAAAAAACCACTAATTTTTCAAAAAATGAAAGAAAACACCGATACAATAAGGGTTTATGTGTATGGAGATTTGTTTCAACAACTAAAATTACAATTAATGATAGACGATTGGTTAAAAGAATTAAACCCTTTCCTTAATTCAATGAAAAAAACCAAAAGAACAAGTTTCATAGCAGGAGAAGGAGCATACCTAGGAGCTGACGAAAATGATGAAGCCGACCTCGAACCATAACTTTCTAGAACCCACACCAGAACAAGAAAAAGAAGCATTCGAACTAGAACAAGAAATACTAAAACCTGATTCAGAAATAAAACAAAAAAGATTGTGGTCAAGACACAAAATCAAAAAAAGCGAACTACCAAAACACATAATCCGAGACCCTTTATTATGGAGTCTATTCAAACGAGTACACTACGAAGACAAAAACGTTCTAATCATATTCGTAGGAGAAACAGGAGCAGGAAAATCATGGTCAGCTGTTAATATGGCTAATATGCTTGATGTTACTCCTCTTGGCAAAGGAGAATACAAGAATAATTTTATTGTTAATTGTGAAAAAGATGGTACACCTACTCCTGACTGTAGAGTTATTTTTTCAGCAACAGACTTGATTCGTTTGGTTAAATCAAAACTACCAAAAGGTTCAGCAATAGTATGGGATGAAGCAGGAATCGGAAACGATAACACAAGATGGTGGGACAAAAAATCAATCTTAATCAAACACGTAATGCAATCTTTTAGAGCCCAAAACTTAATACTATTTTTAACCGTTCCTGACGAAGAATCAGTAGCTTTAGCAACAAGAAGACTACTACACGCAACATTTGACGTTTACGACAGAGACGAAAACTTTGCCTACATGAAAATTAATTGGCTACAAAGAGACAGAAAAGGAAAAAAAGTTTATAGAAAAACTCAATCTTATAAAGGAGAAGACGGTTTCAATTACAAAATAACTGATTATATGTTAAGACCAATGGACAATTCAATAGCTAAACCCTATAAAAGAATAAAAGACAAAGTTTTAGGAGACATGAATGCTTTTTATGAAAAAGAAATGGAGTTAATGGAAAAAATTGAAAACAAAAACGTTGACGATAAATTAAACAAAGTTAACGAAACCAAACTAAACAAATTTCACCCTCTTGCATGTGCAAAAATTATTCAAGAAAACCCTCACGAATGTAAAGGAGAAGACGGTTATTTTAACAAATCAAAAACAATGCTTTTCCTTGCTCAAAAAGGTTATAATGTTTCCACAAACCAAGCAAAAGCTTTACTTGAAGGACTAGACTTAGAAGAAGCTCCTAAAAAAGTTCACAAAACAAACAAAAAAACCAGTTGGATGGATTAAAAAAATAAACCAACATAAAAACCTAAAACAAACATTGTAATCAATTCTAAAAAACGGACAAAAAATAAAAGTTAATGCATCAGCTGGGAAAGTTATTATTGAATAAAATACTTTTTGTGCATTAATAAAGTTCAATTTTGTGCATTAGTAATGCATATATTTATATAAGGTTTTTAGTTAATATTTGGTATGCTTACACGAGATGAAAATCCTTTCACACCATTGACAAGTTTGTTGAGGTCTTTTCCAAACATTTGTTTATCATCACTTATTTAAAATCTTTTTTGTTATTTCATCACTTAATTTTCTTGTATAGTCTAAGTTTATTGTTTGGCCTGTCTTTTTAGCATTCAAAACATCTTGCATGACTTGTGGTTCAACTTTAGCATAAGTGTCTTCGAAACAAGTTTTGCAAATATATTGTTTTCCAATTAGTGGTCCTCGTAAGTGTTGCTTGCAAGGATTATCTTCTGTGAAAGGGTTACCACACATTGTACACTTCTTGTCTTCTCTTTTAAAAAACTTTACCATTTAAAATCTCCTCCAAGGTTTATAAAATTAAATCAATATGGGCTTTATGTACTTGTTTAAAAGTTTTTTCAGCAATCTTGTTTAACTTAATTTCAACAGGTTCTTCTTTAGCCTTATCTTCTACTTTAGGGTTAGGGGTAATACCTTCTCTTTTACTTATCTCATACTCTTTCTCTAACAAATAATCATCATTAAGATTAACATAAGGTTCAGCACTTGTCTCCTTACTCCAACCAAAACGTTTCTTCAACCCAGCACCAATCACTCCATTTTGGGCATAATAAGTAGCACTAATGTGTCTAAACAAGTGAGGATAGTATTCTGTGTCAAGATATTTTTTCATAGCTTTCCATACGGTTAAAGGGGATTTATGCTCGAACAACTCTGTATCATCAGTAGGACAAGATAACCAATAAGATGCAACTATTTTAAGCAGTTCATTATATCTTATGTCGTTAAGTACTGGAAATCTTCTCATTGGTTTGTTTAGGCCTCTTCTTTTTAATGTAACTAAGTTAAAGTAAACTATGTTTACGTTGTCTATTGTTTCGGTAGGGGTTACTGGATTCTTTTTTGCATCGCACCAGTTGATGTCTTTTTTTCTTAGTGAGGTTAGTTCGCTTATACGACAGCCTGTGATTAGTAGTATGGCGAATGCAACTTTATGCCATCTGCGGGGTGGTTTACATTGTAGTACTTTTTTTCTTGCTTCTTGAAAGCTTGGTATGTTGGAGAAGTCGTTTGTTATTCCGTTGTGTTTGGTGGCGTAGATTGATTTGATTTCAGGCATGTATGATTAATGTCTCTTAGTATTATTAAATGTTATTGTTTGTTTGTAAATGGTTTTAGGATTATCCTGCATTTCATTAAATTATAGTATTGAGTATAGTATAGAGGAGCAATATAGAAGTGAGGAATAAAAAAGGTATTTTGTTTCTTCTCTACCTTGTCCAACAAATAGAGAACAATTTTTGGTATAAGATTTTGACTTAATTAGTGCATCTCGCCAACCCTTTATAAAACCAAACCATACAAAATATACTCACTATATAAAGTATAGTTAATAATCAGTTACCAATCAGTAACTACAATACAACGGCAAAACACTCTACAAACATTTAAATATTAGTTGTGTTGTAGTTGTATTAACTTGTTTAACCACAACAAGTACGGAAGGCCAAAAGCCTTCCTCTCAAAAAAAATAAATCCTTTTAAGGAGGGGATGCTATTATGCAAGAAAATAAAATAGAAGTAAAAGAATACGAAGCCAATTGGGAAGAAAATAAACAAAAAGAATCTAGTTTTAAAAAAGTATTCATCCCAGAAGATAGCTACAACGCTAACCTAAAAGCAATAGAAGTAGTAGAACTACCAGACTTTAACGACAAAACAAAAAAGCTAGAAAAACTCGCTTTAATGTTAGACATTAAAGAAAAAGAAGTAGAGTTAACACACTTCCTACAACCAAAAATCTCAAAAGGTTCAACCAACAAACAAGGCAAAGTATACAGCAATTCCAAACTATACGACTTGCTAGTAGACTTAAACCTCAAAGACAAGTTCAAAGAAGAAGTAGGCCCAAAGTTTTCAGCACAAAAAGTCGTAGACTTTTTAAACAAGTATTTAACTGGAAAAACTTTAAGAGTAACAGTAAAAACCTCAAAAGCTAATACGCCAGAACAATACTCAAGCATAAGCAAAATACTAAGGTTCGTGGAGTGATGACGCATGGATGAGAATTTAAAAAAAGAAATTGTAGAATTAATGCGAGAACTTCAAAACCAAGACTCAATAGAAATAGGTAACTCTAAAACAGGAGTAATCAAAGTCTATGTAAATTTTGATGATCCTTTATCTGCTGAAAGAAAATTAAGTGATGCAATAACATTACTACTAAACAAAAGAAAAGAAGTATTAGGTGAATAAAATGAATTGGACATATGAAACTTTAGTAGACTGGGTGGCTAAACACCCAGCACCAAAAGACGAAGATTTAGAGTAGTGGAACAAGTGGTATTTATATACCACTTAGTTACACAATAGTAGTAGAAAAAAAGTTCTGAAAAGAACTAGGGGATGTGATGTTGATGGGAAGAACTAAATATATTATAACTGTTAAAACCCCTGATGGGAGCAAAGTTTTTCAAACATATAGCTATATACTAAAAGAAGGTAGAGTACTATTCGAAGATAAATTTGGCCAACCAAAAGACTTTCCAGAAAACAACTGCTTCATTGAAGGGGTGGTTGAATGAATAAGAAAGCTAAACACTTTTGGAATGAATTAATTGATGGAGATATAACTAATTGGGAATTAAAACAAATATCAAAAGGAGAAACAAAATGTGCTTGTGGAACTCCAATCAAAAATATTTATTTAATTGAAAACAAAATAACTTTTGAAAAAAAAGTTATTGGCTGTGATTGTGCTAATAAACTTGGTTTTAAATTAAAATGGAAAAGTAAATCAGATTATTTAGCTAACGCTTATTTAATGGCTTCTAATTCTATTGAAAGACAATTCGTTAGACAACAACAAGATAGACTTCCTAAATGGGGAGAACAATTAATTTTATCTCAAAAGCAAATTGATTGGTTAGAAAAAATTACTAATAAAAAATGGAAAGGAAAAGCCTGGAAGGTGAAAGCATGAATTGTCCTCACGAAAATTGTAATGCTTTATTGAATGAAGAAGATGTTAGAAAAGGTTATTGTCCTAAATGTAAAAGAATAGTTTTAGCAATAGAACAAGAATTAAAAGATAATTCTGTTCCTAATTTAGCTTTAGTAGATTTTAGTGAGTATGAAGCAGTTTTTGAAAATACTCACAATCATTTACCTGCTTTTGAATTAATAAATTCAGAACTTGGATTAAAAGGAAAAGAATATTATCCAGTTATTAAATGCTGGAATTATAAAATAGAATCTTTAAGACAGGCAACTATTAAATGTTCAATAGGTAAAGAATGGTGTGATAATAGAATACACACTCTTTGTATTGGAGGAGCAGGAACAGGAAAAGGAATACTTAAAAATGCTTTAAGATTACACGCGGACTCAGTAGAGTGTAGTGGAGCAAGAACTAACCTTGAACAACTAATAGGAAAGTATGATAAGAAAGGAGTTGAGTTAGAAGGTTATTTTAAGAAAAAAAATCTTGATGTAGATGAAGCTCATACTCTTGTTATTGAAGAAGATAAAAACTTGGGAGGAATAATGAGAGAGTTTAGAATTGCTATGGACACTTATGGAAACAACAGGGTTGATAAAAAGAATGTTGATGCTAAACACTTTTTAAGTTATTGTCCTGAAACAAGATTTGGTTTTTATATTCACGACACTATTCTTCCACCAGTATTTTTCGATTTAGGAACTTCAAGAAGAATGTTTGCTTTTGAATTAAAACCTACTCAAGTTGGAGAAGATGCTGCAATAATGGGTTTCTTAACTGAAAACAATACAAACAAGTTAAGAGAATATATTAACTCAGATGTGTTCCCTGCAACTTTTAAAGGTTTTAGTCCTGATGCAGTTAAAGAGCTTATCTTTTGGATTAAGGTTTGGAACAAGTTTTGTTTATTGAATCCTAATCAAAGAGTAAGAATACTTGGTAGAAGAATGTTTTTTAGTGGTAAAAGTTATTTTATGAGAATGTGTATGATTCTTGGGATTTTAAGAAATGAAACTGAGATTCAGCCTGAAACTGTTAAACAGGCTTGTTTTGATTGTATTCATTTTTTGTTATCTACTATTCAAGTTTATGCTAATAAGAGTGTTTTGACTTTAAGTAGGGATATTTGGAAGACTAGCGATCAGAAGGAAGCTATGTTTTTGGAATGGTTGAATTATCAGGGTGCTACTTCTAGGGATAATAGTTCTGTTAGTATTGCTCAGGCTCAGGAAATGATTGGGGATATTTTCGGTATTAATAATCGTCAAGCCATTAGTATTTATTCTAGGTTGAGGAAGTTGGGTTATATTATGGATTATAAGGGACAACATTCTTCTTTGGTTTGGCTGGGTTTTAAGCCTAATTTGGAAGAGTTTGTTGCTTTTGGGGATAGGGTTGATGTTAATTTGAAGGATGTGTTGTTGAGGGCTAAGTGGGAGTTGGAACAGTCAGAGGTGCGAGAGGTGCAGAGTGTATTAGAGAATACTATACGCGCAGACACCACACACACTACTACTATTTATACTAATATTGATATAATAACTCCTAATGTAGACTGCAACTCTAACAACTCTCAACTTAATATTCCTTCTAAAAGTATAATAGAAGAAGTGTGCACACCCCCCAATACTTCCACTATTCATTTTTCAGTAAAGGAAGATTTTGAATTATTAGATGGTAGTTTAGGTATTGGTAGGTGTACTGGGTGTGGTAAGAGTCAGCAAGAAATTGTTGCTGTGAATAGGAGTAAGCGTTTGGCTTTGTGTGAGTTTTGTTATGAAAAACTTGATTAAAAACTAAACGATAGGTTTATATATTAGTTAGGTTGTATATATGTTAGTGAGGTGATGTATATGATAGATGGGTATAGAAGTATAAATATTAATGTGAGTGTAATGGAGAAATTGAAAAAGATTCAGCAAGAGAATAATTTGCCGAGTTATAATGCAGCAGTTAAATTCTTGCTAGATAAATTAGAAAAGGGTGGTGAGCAAAAATGAGTAATAAAAAATATGAGTTAATAAAAAGTGATACTAAAGAGTTTTTAGGTAGAATTCTTTACAGGGTGAAGTATTTGCGTAATAGTGAGTATTTTTCAAAGGGTGATTTAGGCGGTTATATTGAGAAGGAAGCTAATCTTTCGCAAGAAGGTAATGCTAGTGTTTCTGGTGATGCTATGGTTTACGGTAATGCTAGGGTTTACGGTAATGCTAGTGTTTACGGTAATGCTAGTGTTTACGGTAATGCTAGTGTTTACGGTAATGCTAGTGTTTATGGCAATGCTAGGGTTTCCGGCAATGCTTGGGTTTACGGTGTTGCTAGTGTTTCAGGTGAAGCTAGGGTTTATCGTAATGCTAGTGTTTATGGCAATGCTAGTGTTTATGGCAATGCTAGGGTTTACGGTGTTGCTAGTGTTTCTGATGACGCTAGGGTTTATAGTAATGCTAGGGTTTACGGTAATGCTTGGGTTTACGGTAATGCTAGTGTTTACGGTAATGCTAGTGTTTACGGTAATACTATGGTTTCTGATGATGTAAAGGTTGATTGTGTTTTGTGTTCTAGGTTTAAAGAAGATTTATCAAAAAAAGAATTAATTGAAAAAATTAAAGAGCTTGAAGAAGGTGTTTCTAAATGAGTTATTTAACTGATAATGAAAAAAGAATGGAATTTAATATGAGGAAGGCACAATACTTTTTAGGAATGCAATGTTCATTAAATAAAGGTGATGGAAAAGAATTAAAGGAATTATTAAATGAACTTATTGATGATGCTTTACAAGAAGGTAGGAAGCAGGGTGCTGTTGAAGAACTTGAAAACATTTTAAATTGGTTAGAATTATGTTCAAAAGGAAAAAATAGAGTTAACACCTTACCTTTAATTAAAATTGGTTTGTGTAAAGACGTTATTGATAAGCGTTTGTTGGAGTTGAAAGGTGAGCAAAAATGAGTG
>CAZSPD010000010.1:16291-19391 GCA_964608765.1 Candidatus Woesearchaeota archaeon | reverse complement strand
GGAAAGAATAAACTTCTTTAAAGATTCAAAACCTATTTATGAAGAAATAAACAAATATGAAATAGACAAAAGACTACTTGATGATTTAATCAAAGCAGAATCAAATACCTTTGGAAGTTATTTTGCTAGAGAAAGGGTTGAAAAATATGTAGCAGAAAATAGAAAAGATATAAATAATCTAATTGATTTATTTTTCAGTATATTTAAGGAGAATGATTAAATGCCACCAGTTCCAACAAGAATAGTAGTTTCAAGTGGAGGAGGAATAGCAAAATCTGGAAGCATAGGATTAGTTAAATGGTTAATTAGCCATTGGTATTTAATTTTTATATTTATTTCATTAGTTCCTGTTGTAATAGATTCAATTCAAGTTGCAAAAGAAACACATAATCCGTATTATCCCCTTTTACAAACTGCTCAAAGTGTTTTAAATGCAGATTCAGAATTATATGAGAAAGTTGTAAGTCTAAGAGAAAATCCAAGTGAAGCAATAGGGATGGAAAAACCAGAGGTAGGTATTTATCAGAAAACCAAGTATTTCTTTAAAACATTGTTTTTAGCTTGGACTTTATTAGGATTAATTTTTCTGATTACTTTTCCTTTTGTTATTATATATAAATTAGTCAATCGTTCAGATGATTCAAAAAAGTGGAGAAGTTTGTTTAGAACTCTCTTAATTGGATTTTTGTTTATTTTAATAAGTAATTTAGTTTTAATAGTAATAGAACAAGCAGGAGGAAACATAGTTTATACTTTTGCAGAAGATTTAGATGTTTTCCAAAAAGCTAAGTTACTCTTTACTTGGGTATTTCCTTTTCATGGAATAATTAGCTTATTTGTTTACTTAATAAGTTTAATTTAAAGTGAATAGTGGTCCTCTAAGACTATTTTATATATTTTTTTGAAGGATTCTATATTTTTAATATACTCAAAGAAATTATTTTTATCAATTAAATAAGTGGTTATTGTTTTAGAGAAGTAATTTACCTGTGTTTTTTTATGAATTTTAAAGCATCCCAAATCAAACATTGTTTTAAACCACTTTCTAAATTCTTTGTTATTCTCTCCAGAACCAGCAACTCTTTCTAATTCTTGAATTGAAGCAGATTTCTGTCCTATTAATCTTTCTGTATAATCACTTAAAATCAAGTTAGTTATCCATCTAATTTCTGTATCTTCTTTCATAGATTATCTAACATTTTGATGTATTTAAAACTTACTAAGTTTAGTAACTTAACTATTATGCTTTATAAACTACAAAAATCTATAGTTTTATGGGAAATTACTTAGTAATTCAAACAAGACAAGTGAAAGGAGGTTATAAGATATGAATAAAAAAGGTATGAAATATGGAGGAGTAGTAGTCTCTGTTGTAATGATTATGTTATTCTTAGCACTTATCTTTGTTGGTTATCAGCAAGGATGGTTTGAAAAACAAACAGGTGTCCAAGAAGGAATATTAACTGAAACAGGAGATTGTAATACAAATCCAACAATTACTTTGTCAGTATTTGATGCTATACAAAAAGGCACAGCAGTTACTCCTGATTCAATTGAAGGGATTGTAACTCATTCAGATGGTTCAGTTGATTCTGTAGGAACAGTTACAAGTGGTACAACTACATTCCAATTCGGAGATGTTGTTGAACTATTGATTGGAGAACCTAACTACATTAATGCTACTTACAAAACAAGTGCATTAAAGTGTGGTGCTAATGTTTTCACAGCATATTTATATGCTACTGATGACTCAACAATCAAAGTATTCAATGAAGATGGAAATGTTGTAACTGATGGAAATGATGCTACAACTTTAGTAAATCAAAGTGCAAGTGCAACAACAATAAACATGGATGTTAAGTTTACTGCTGGAAGCAAATTGTCCTCTGGTGATTTAGTTGTTGTTATTGAATCAGCAAATACTACAGAAGTAAATGACATAATCTTGTCAGGTACAACAGAAGTTGCTTTACCAAAATTCTATTCAGTTGCAGGTGCAGGGTCAGTTGCTTATGCTTATGAAGTTCCAGCTTTGAAAGATGGAGATTCTAAAACATACAACTTACAAATAACTCCTGAATCTGGAGTAACAATTGGTGGAACTAGAAATGCTTTTTACATAACTGCTTACAGTAAGCAATGGTATAAAGACACAGATGGTGCATTCAAGTATGGAATAGAAAATTCTGATGGTACTGCTACTTATGAAGATGACTTTGATTATGACTTCAATGTAGACTAAACAATCTTTATTTTTTTTATTTTTTTTATTTTTTTTCTTTTTAGAAAGTTTTTTAAATAAGTAAATAGTTATTTGACTATGAAAATAATAATAGCAGTTTTACTTCTTTTGATTTCTCTAGGAGTTATTATTTCTTTAATTCCAAAAGACATAAAAATATATGAATCTGGATGTGATGGAGTAGAAACTTGTGGAATACAAATTGAAGTAGATAATATGTTCTTTTATGATGAAAATAGAACAATTGAAAAGAGTCAGATTAACCAGGATTTCTTAAATGAATATTGTATTGAGATAGAAAAAGATGCTTATTCTTGTAAACAATATTTGGTTTTATTTGAATAGAAAGATTTATATAGTAATTATAATTATAATTATAATGGCTTTAACACAGATTGATTTTGACAAAGATGAAGAAGAAATAATAGAGAAAGTTTCTAAAAAGCATAATTTAAATAAACCAAAATCTGTAAAGAAAATTGTTTCGGAGTATAAAGAAGATGAATGAGAGAGAAGAATTAGTAAAATTGTTTTTAGAGAATAAAGGTCATAAAGTAAAAAAGATGAACTTCAGATACCCAGATTTCTTAGTAGATGATTCCTTTTTTGTAGAAGTAAAAAATGCAGATTTAATGGTAAAAGGAATAGGGTGTTTGTCAGATAATCAACATATATTTTTTAGAGAATTAGATAAACCAATAAAGATATTTTATGTTATAGAAAAAAGATATATTAGGGTTAAACAATATGAACCAGATTTTAATATAAATAATAGAACAATAAATCTTCATATAACCTTTACAGATGAAGAACATGAAGAATTAACAAAAAAGAAAGGTAATCTTTCTTGGCATGATT
>CAZSPD010000010.1:0-16191 GCA_964608765.1 Candidatus Woesearchaeota archaeon | reverse complement strand
GAGGTAAAAAAATGACTGAAGAAAAAGAAATTCCACCATTAGATTTTTTAGATTCAATATCAAACAAACAAGTAGTTAGTAATTATGGAAAAAAAGAAGAACAAAAAGAAAAAGTAAAGGAATACAAAGAAGAATACAAAGAAGAATTTAACAAGAATCCAAGTGTTAAAAAATTAGATTTAGAATTAGTTGATAAAAAGAATTATAATTTATTGAAAATAGGATTAATTGTTTTCATTGTTCTGTCAGTAAGTTTAATTGGGATATTAGTCTGGAAAAATATAATCTTAGACAATATGGATTTAAATTTAAATAATCAGAATACAATCAATGTAGAACCTGCAAATGTGTCTGTTCCTATGAATGTTCAAGTAAATAATTCAGATACAAACAAATATGAAATAAACAACTATAACAATATCACTTTGAATGCTACAATAGTTTTACCTAATAACTTATCAATTAAAGTAGAGAATATAACCTATGGATTATGATGAAAATACAAAAAAAGTTAGATTAGCAAGTTTAATCTTAGGAATTGCTTTATATTTTTCTTCTCTTGTTTTATGGTGGTCAAGCTATATACAAATAAGACAGGCATTAATAGTTTTTCTTGTAGGAACAATATATTTTTTAATATCTATTCTTTTAATTAAACCAGAAGAAGATGAATTTGAAAGAACAAAAAGAGAAGCAGATGAAGAAGCTGTTAGAAAAATGAACAATGGAGAAGTAGATTGGAAAGACTATTTTCCAGAGGAGAAAAAATGAGAGAGATAATTTTAGAAATATTATCTTCAATGATTCTGTTTGGGTTAAGTATATTTATTATTTTTATACCTCCAGTTAACCTATTTTTTACAATTTTAGGAATTATTGGTATGGGGTTTTCACTATTTTATTTAATTTTTCTTATTATATATGAATGTGTTTCAAAGGAGGAAGAAGATGGACAAAACAACTGAAGAAGTAGTCAGAAGATTACATGAAGAAGTATTAAAAACAATTAAACAATCTGGTTATGTGTTTTGGAGGAGAAATGGAGATTATTATGAACAAGAAAGGTAATGTTTGGTTTTGGGCAATTTTATCATTTATTTTAGTTCTATTGATTTTATTAACTATTTTAATAATATCAAATCAAGATAAAGTAGAAAAAGAAAGAGAAGCAGTTGGAGAACCAACAATGAATTTATATTTAATGGCTAAAGATACCGAATATAATTCATTTATTCCTGGAAGATATTATCTAATCAATGGTTCAGAAATAATTAGTGGACAATTAAGTGTAGATTCTTTTGCAGAAGTAAATAATTTATCTGAAAATGCTTCACATAGAATATTATGTTCTTCTGATGGATTTTATTCAACTGAAATAGTCAAATACTTTACCCAAGAAGAAAAAGACTTCAATTCATCTAAAGTTTATTGTTCTTTAAACAAAACAGGAATAGTCAAATTATCTCATATAGGTGAGTTAAATGATAAAATAAAATTAAATATTACTGCATTTGGATATTACCAGGATGTAAATTTGTGTATTTCTTGGACTTCTAATATCATTTCAGTTAAGTCTTATTTGTCTGAAGTAAAAATACCAGAGAGATATTTAAACAAAGTAGACAGATGCTATTCTTTAGGAAAATCAATAAAAGATGAATCTGTTGAAATGTATTTTGAGATAAAATCTAATGAACTAAACAAATGGGATTCCTTGACTTTTTATGTTTTTGATAAAGACCTATACACAGATTTCAACTATTATTCAGAATTTAACAATACAAATTTAGGAAATTCAAATGATGAAATATATATTATACAATCAGAGAACTAAATGGCTATATGCTGACTTGCAACCATGATGAATGGCAAAGAGAATTGAAAAAATGAAACAACCTCTTTTTCAACCGAAAGGTGAATGATTGAATAGGATGCAAAAAAACTACTCATGACTCCTTGTTCTCTGTTTTTGAACTATAATTCAAAAAAAGAAAGTTATTTAAATAAGCAATTCTTAAAAAAGAGATGAAAGAAGCTAACTATTTAAAATCTACTTTAATAGAAATAGGTTTATATTTGTTTATTCTTGCATTTGTTTTTGCATTTCCTTTATTTGTAGGATTAGCTTTACAAGGTTTTGAAGAAAGTTTTGTAAGGGGACAAGCATTAGAGTTTGGTTCATATTTAGCAAACTTCTTAACTTATACTCCTTTCTTAATTGTTTCTTTATTAATTATTATTTTTCCTATAATGAAATTAGTTACTTTAAAACCAAATCAACATCCTGCTACTACACCTAGACCTGCTTGGCATAGAATTTTCACAGTTAGTTTTATCCATGCACCAGAAGAAAATGGATTATTATATAGACTTGCTGGTGGAGAAAAAGACTTTAAATGGTTAAAGAATCCAATTAAATTATTTTGGTATTCAATTTTATTATTTGGAGTATTTGGATTATTAATAATAGGAAATCCTCAATTAGCAGTTTCAGGAGTTCCACAATTACAATTACAACAAGTAACAGTTGCTTCAGAAGTTAGCTTTGGTGCTTTAGTTCCTGCATTTGCAGAAAATGGATTAATCTTATTTTTCTTTATGTTGTTTATGGGTATTCTTGCTTATTTCTTAGCTAAAAATAATAATAGAAGCATCTGGTTGTTCTTTGCATTAGGTTTCTTGATAGTTATTTTATTAGGAATAATGTGGGGATTCTTCCACTCAATAGTTTATGGAAATTCTGAAGTTGCATTTTTAGGAACAATAATCTTTGGAATTTTAGGATTAACAATCACTTTATTAACTGGAAGTTTTATACCATTCTTTGTATTTCACATGATGAATAATATGTTCTTGATTTTATCTAAAGTTGTAACAATCAAAGAAGATTTATTATTAATCTCAATAATGATTTATGTAGTATTATTATTCCTAACAATTGGAATAGGAATTTATAGAAAAAAAAGAAAAAAAGTAATTTATGGAATACCAAATTAAATTTGAACTAAAATTCAAAAATAGAAAAGTATTTAAATAAAAGAAACTTAAAAAAAACATGGCTAAAAAATATGAACTTGTAGTTGATTATGGAAAACCTTATTCTGAAACTCATAAAAGTTTAGCAAGTCTAAAAAAAGCATTAATTAAATTAGATAAGAAATATGAATCAAATCCAGATGACTTCGCTTACTTTGATATTACAATTTATGATGAGAAACATAAAGATGTAACAGAGGAAATATTCAGAAAATTTAGATTAGGATTTTATAAAGAATAAAATGTCAAAATATAATTATACAATTAAAGCAAGTACATTACCCAAATGGATGAGAGATATAATAAAATGGGGTGGTGCAGAAATAGTTGAAATTAAAATAAATGGTGAACATTATGAAGTCATAGATGATTTAAAGAAAAAATGAAGATAACAGAAGAAAAGATAAATGCTTTAATAGAAGATGAAAAAAATGCACATATTGAATATAAACAATTGGGATTACTTGGTTTATCAAGAGACGAAGGAAGACATCATGCTTTTTTATTAAAATTAAGAAAGAAATTATACGGATATTAAAATGCCAAAACATAAAAAGAAAAAATCTAAATGGTGGCTATGGACATTATTAGTATTACTTTTAGTATTTAGTGGATTCATTTTATTAGGAGGAGTTCTTTTTGGAATAGGAGTTCAACCTCAATCTCAATTACCAAACGATGAAACATCAACAGGAACTTCAGGTGGTTCAAGTGGAGGAACAAGTGGAACAGAAGAAGATGATTTTTCTTGGTTTAGTTTTCCTGATTTTGATTGGGATTTTGATATTCCTTGTTTCTGGAATTGTGATGATGGAACTGATGAAGGAACTGAAAGTGATTTAGATGATTTTACCTTTGAAAATTGTAGAATAGATAGTGATTGTGCTAATTATTGTCAAGACCCAACAGATGCAAGATGTATAGCAGGTGATTGTTCATGTGCAGAACAAACACCAGAAGAAACACCAACTTGTTACGATTCTGATAAAGAATTAATTGATAGAGATACAACTGTTTATGAAATAGCTGGAACTTGTGATGATACAGGATTCTTAGACAGAGATGAATATTCAGATTATTGTTCAAGAGGAGAATTAGTTGAATACTATTGTAGAACTGATACTGCTTGTTCTTATGTAACAATTAATTGTGCAGAAGAATTAAATAATCCAGATGCTATTTGTTATGATGGAATGTGTACTTGGATTGCTTGAAAGGAGGTAAAATGAAAAGTAAATTATTTAGTTTAAACAGCTTTATAACATCTCTAAAAGGTATAGGTTCAAGTATTCTGACAATGCTTTCTGCTTTACCTTTATGGCTATTAGGAATTTTCTTAGTTAAAAAAGGACTAGTGATTGTTGGTGGACTCTTTGGATTAATAGTGCTTGTATGGTACTTATTTTTCTGGGGATATATCAGTAAACGGTTATGGAGATGGTCATGAGGTTCAAAGATTTTTTACATAACTTTGTAAGGTACACTTATGCAGTTATAGGAGTAACTTCATTAGTTAGTTTAATCTGGGCAATAATTAAACTCAATAAGCATACTTTTTATAGTTCTATGGGCTTCTTTGGTTCATTAGCATTTTTCATTTTACTAATTGGAGGATTTATTCTGGGGGTGAAATCAATTGCAAACAAAACTTGAACCTGATTCTGTTGAACTACTAAATTTAGATTTAGAGGAGGAGGATTATGGCGAAGAAGAAACCAATTAAAAAACCAATCAAGAAGTAAATCACAATCATCTTTATTTTTTTATTTTTATTTTTTTATTTAAATTTGAACTAAAATTCAAAAAACAAAAAGTATTTAAATAAGCAATTCTTAAAGAAAATATGAAAAAACCAGCATCTATTACTATTTTAATTTTATCCAGTATTTTACTAATTGGAGGAGGAATTTATCTTGCTTTTTTTAATACACCACAATCAATCATTCCATCTCAATGTACTGTTTCTACAGGAGGAACTACAACAGGTTCGTTTTCTTGTCCAAGTGATTCATCTTGTATAGCAACTGTTAAGTTAGACTGTAATACTCAAATATCTGCACCAAAAGTTATTTTTAGGACAAATGGAAATTGGATTGCTTGGGATTATGATTCTGATGGAGATTTAGATTGTTATTCAATAAACTCAAATCCATCACCTACTTGTAATATTCCTTTTACAAATAAAATATTATTACCTCAATTATCTCCAATAGCTAGAGGAAAATTCTTGTATGGAAGTTCTTCAACTGTATTTACTAAAAAAACAGAAGTAGAAACTAACTATTGTGCAGGTATAAGGTATTTATCTGGAACAGGATGTAATACTGCAGTCTCTCCACAAGGAAGTGAATATTATGAAATAACTTCTGGTTCTGCTAATTCTTATCAATGTTCACAAAGTGTAACTGGTTCTAAAACTAAATTAATAAGTTATTCTGGTTCAGTTCCAGGATTTACAAAAGAAAGCTTTGCTTTAAGTTCAGGGCAGAAAATTAATTGGGTAGGAGATATTGAATATACAATTAGCAAAGCAAAAACAAGTGAATGTACAAAAAATGTAAAAGTAACTTCAAATACTTATTACTTGTGTATAACAGATTCAAATGGATGTGGAATAATAGATAGAACTCAAACACAATCATGTGGAACTTTATTATTTAATGAAAATACTGGATTATGTGAAACTCCAACAAGTTGTATAGCAAGTAATGGACAAATAATACAAAAAGGAAACACTTTATGTACAAGTGAATCAGTATTAGAAAAATGTATTACTCCTCCTACAATTACAAAAGAAACAGCATCTTCAGGAAAGGTTTGTAGAGACGGTAAGATAGTTGATGCTTATACAGTTTCAACAAGTTTAAGCAGTTTAGTTTTAAGTACATCAGACAAATTAAAAGTAGAATTTGTTTCAGACTTAACAAGTAAAGATATAACAGCTACAATATATCAATCATCAACAGTTATTCAAACAAAAACACAACAAACCAGTTCTGGAAAAACAACATTCACATTTGATACATTAAGTGTTGGTTATTATACAGTAAAAATATCTTTCTCTGATACTCATGGAGATTATGAAAAGACTTACGATTTCCAGGTAACAGAATCATTAACAGTTGTTTTAGATGCAAAAAGTCTAACTCAATTTAATAATCTACCAATTGAAGTAATGTTAAAATCATATAAATCTGGAAATTTCAAAGATTTATCGGACAAACAAATTGAAGCTACATTTAATGGAATTGCAGTTTCTCCAGAAACAATAGAACATCCAAGTCTAGGATTATTAGTTTATTACTATAATTTAAAGAATAAAGGTGATGGAAATTTGAGAGTAAGAGCAAGAGGACAAGATGAAACTGGATTATGGACAGATTGGACAGAATATTTCCAGATAGAAGTTAAAAAAGCATCAATATTAATTTCAACTGAATTTATAAATGACAAATGCACTGGAACATTAGAAAATAAATTCTTTACAAAAGATTCACAAGGAAATTATATAAATACAAATAATATAGTTAAGATAGACAAACCTTTGGGTGGAAGTGATACAGTTAGTACAACAGGAACAAATGGAAAATATTCATTTAGTTATAATTTCCTTGAAGGAGGATTATACATAGTAAGAATAACAAGTTCAAATGAGTTAGGAAGTTCTCAATTAAATGCAGGACAAGGTCAGACAATTAATATATTAACTGGAACAGCTTGTAATGGTGGAGATGATGATTTTGATTGGAAAACTTTGTTAATAATATCAGTATTAGTTCTAGGAATAGGATTATTTGTGTACTTTGTGGTAATAAGGAGGAAGTGATGGGAAAGAAATTTAATTTATTTTTAATATTTGCATTAACACTAATAATGTTTTGCAGTTTATCTTCAGCATGGATAGTTCCTGATACCCATGATTATATTAGTAAAGAAGCTTTAGAAATTGTTGGTTCTGGAACTCAAATAAGTCAAACAATTTCAAATAACTTTGCTGATTTCTCGGCTTGTACTTCTATAACAGACTATTCTGTTTTTTTATATTTCACAGAAGGATTTAATACTATTGGAAAAACATACCTTGCAAGTCATAGTGGAGTAAATGTGTGTTCAAGAGCAATAGAATTAGCAGATAAAGGTAATCAAGAACAACTTGCTTGTGCCTATGGAATTTGTGCTATGTCATTAGAAGATTCTCCTTCACATAATGGATTTGTTCCAGGGGTTATACAAAAAACAGGATTAGTAAACGGATTAGTTCATGCTTTAGGTGAACAATGTGTAAATAATAAAATACCTAACCATAAACAATTAAATTTAGAAGGTAGACAAGCACTAGCAAATAATTATGCACAGCATAGAGATTATTTGATTAAAGTATTTTCTTCAGAACAAACAAGCGATATAGATGTTCCAAAGATGATGGATGCATTTGTATCTGAAGTTTCACAATCAAAACAATATTCAGTAGGTTTTAGAGGTTTTACTGCTGTACCAACATCAATACATATATTCTTTTTAGTTCTATTTGTGTTATTTTTGTTGTTGCTAGGAAAATTAATAAAAAAGAAAAATAAAAAATTATCTCATAAAGTATTAATTTGGATATTGTCTATTTTATCATTTTCAATAATATTACTTTATGTATTATATTTTACTGGAACATTATGGAAATTCTTTCAAGTAGCTTCAAGACCTCTTTGTGCAGTTGTTCCAATCTCTGGATATGAAAATTATATTAATCAAGCAGTAAATAATATGGCTAATTTTATGAATAATGGAGTTTCAGTAACATATTCAATACCAGACCCTTCAGGATTGAATGCACTAAATTCTGCAAGTAGTAAAAATACTTGGAAAATATATTTAATAAGTTTCTTATTTTTGATAGTTACTATTGTAATAACTTATTTCACATTTAAAAAGAAAAAATGAAAAAGAAAGATAAATTATGTTTATGTGGATGTGGAGAGTTTTGTACTAATAAGTATAAAATAGGGCATAATATAAAATTCAGAACAAAAGAAGAATATGATGAGATATCTAAAAAGATTAGTAAAACATTAATGAATCATACTGTATCTGAAGAAACTAAAAAGAAAATAGGATTAGGTAATAGGAGAAAAATTGTTTCTGATTTAACAAAACAAAAATTAAGTTTAATCAATAAAGGAAAAAGTTATATTGAGATGTATGGAGAGGATAAAGCAAAAAATAAAATAGAAAATTTCATATTAACAAGGAGAGAAAAAGATAATTTTAAACATAGTGAATTAACAAAAGAACAAATAAAAAATTATTTTCTAGGAAAAACGAGTATTATGTTATATGGAGAAAATAGAGCAAAGAATATTAGAGAAAAAAGAAGTAATTCTATGAAAGAAAAATGGAAGGACAAAGAATATGCTAAATTAGTAGTAGAAAATTCTATAAAAGGATTAATAAAAAGACCAACATCATATGAAAAGAAAATATCTGTTTTATGTATAGAAAATAATTTACCATTTATTTACTGTGGTGATGGAACTTTTTTAGTTGGTCATAAAAACCCAGATTTTGTAGATAAAAAAAATAAAGTAGTTATAGAAGTTTATTATTCTTATTATAAAATAAGAGATTTTGGAAGTTGTGAAAATTATGAAAAATTAAGAAGTAATTATTTTAATAAATATGGTTATACTACAATTTTTATTAGAGACAACGAAATAACTGATAATAATTGGAAAGATAAATGTTTAAATAAAATAAATGGTATAATTAATTATGTCTAAAAAAAGTTTTTTACCTTGGACACTATGGGGATTTTGGATAGGTGGATTACTTGGAGGTTTAACAGCAAGGTTAATTTTTGGAAAAGGTAAATTATGGTTAATATTTCAAAGATGTGTAGAAGAAGCTTGTATTAATATGAATATTAGTTCTTATACATTTTATGGTACAATAATAGGATTAATTTTAGGTTATTTATTACATATAACCTTAAGGAGAAAAAAGTAAATGGCAGATGTATTTGAATTATTAGGTGAGATATTTTTATTTTCTTCTCTATTAGCAATTGTATTATTTATTTTGTTATTAGTCTTAGGAATTTTATGGATTCTAACTTTAGTTTATCAAGCAAGAAGAAATCAATGGGTTTGGTTTGTTTTAACTTTATTAATTAGTCCTTTATGGATATTATACTGGATAATTTGGGTATTTAGTCCTAAATTAAAGAGAAAGAAAAGATGAAAAAAAAATTTAAGAAAGATTTAAGTATGTTTTTGATAGTTTTTTCATTAGCTATATTATTTATATTTGATGCCATACTCTTAATTAATTCATTTTTCAAATTTATGAATCCTTTTAATACATTAAAAATTATAATATTTAATACAGCATTAGGTATTTTTTCTTATTTGAGTTATCTATGGAGAATGTCAATATAATTTCTCTTACGACAAAACATTTATAAAGTATTAATTCTTAAATTTCTTATGAAAAAAGGTAGAAAACCACTTGAATTTTTAAATGGTGAAAGAATATATTATGTAAATAAAGCTAAAAATGGTCGTGGAGATATTTATGGAGTTGTTTATTTGCCAGAAAACCATATCAATAAAAGAGTTAAAGTTGAATTAGTAAAATTAAAAAAAGGAGAAAAGATAGAGATAATACCAAGAGAATATTTTAGAAAAGAGATGAAAGGAGGTAAAAAAAAATGAAAAGATATTTAGCTATGATTCTTGGGATTTTTGCATTAAGTTTTTTAAGTGCTTATACTTCATATAGTCCAGAATTTAATGGAGATTGGGAAAATGGTGCAATTCTGACTACAGACTTTTATCATATAGATGATGGAATGTTTTATTCAAAGAATGCTTATCCTATAAAGGGTGAAAAGGTATGCGAAACAACTTATAAAACTATAAAAAAAAGAGTTTGTGAGGTTCAAGTATCATATATTGACAGAACAAAGACAGTTTGTAAAAGAATAGATGGACAAATGACTTGTGAAAAACAAACTTATCAATATCCAGTAAGAAGGAATATTTGTCATTATGAGACTTATGAAAAGCCATACACAAGATGTCAATATACAAATTTACCCATAATTTGTGAAAATCCTTCTGGAGAAAAAACTAATGCTTTATTATCAGAAAACTTTGAATATCAAATGCAAGGAGAAGATACTTGGAATGCTATGCCTACACTTAGAGAAGATTGGAGTTTTAACCTTAAAAATGAGGATGTAAGATTTAGAGTTGCAATTCCAGAAGTTTGTTCTCCAAAATATGATATTGATAAAGCAGTAGTAATAACAGAAAGATAATCCATTTTTTATTTTTTTTATTTTGTTTTGAACTAAAATTCAAAAAAGCAAGTTTTAAATATATTGGTTTATTAAATAATCTATGAAAAGATACATATATTTTATAGCAATAGGATTTCTACTCCTCTTAATCCCTTTCTTGTTTTCTGCTGAAGGAGATTATACTGGAACTACATACGATACAAGTTCTATAGGGCTTAGTGGATTATTTTCTGCAATAACAACTAATAATACTTTTATTTGGGGAACAGATGGAACTCCATTACATAATGTTTATAAATTATTGCAAAATGGGACTTATACAAATGAGTACTTTACAACAAGTGGAGTAATGACTGGAATTACAAATAATAATATTTTCTTTTGGATATTAAGTAGTGGTACTGTATCAAAATTTTGGATGAATGGAACAAATACTACCGAGATGTTTACTCCTGATTCTGCATATAATTGTGCAAGACAAATTACACAAAATGGTACTTTCTTCTGGTTAAATTGTGGTTCAAGTGGAAATGCTATAAGAATCTACTGGATGAATGGAACTTATTATGGAACATTTGCTGTTAATTCAGAAGTAGCACAAGGGAGAGGTATTTATACAAATAGTGTTTATATATGGATTACAGATGACACAACAGACAAGGTTTATAGATATTATATGAATGGAACTTATACTGAACAACATTGGGACACTGCTGGGAGTGGAAATATAGGTGCAAAATCAATAACTATGGATAATACTTATTTTTATTTAACAGATACAGTTAATAAAACAATATTTTTATATTATGGTTATCCAGATATTGTTTCTCCAACATTTATAACAATACCTAATAATTCTTCACTTATTTATCCAAACAATTTGAGTGTAGACTTTGATGCTACTGACAATATAGCTTTTGGGTATTATTCAATTAATGATACAAGATTCAAAATATTTCAAAATGGAACTTTAGTAAATAATTTAATCTTAGGAGTAGGTAATTATGAAATAAATGTTTCAATAAACGACACTTCTAATAATCTTGCTTGGACAAGATATACTTTAGAAATAAATAAAAGTTTAGAAAACTGTCAAGTCTTATTTAACGAAACTTCTCCCTTAGAATATACAAATACATTTAGAGTTTGGGCTAATTGCACAAGTCCATTTGTATTATCAAGAAATGGAACAACTATTTCAAACAATTCAGAGCAAGATTTAAGTGTAAGTGCTTATAATTTCTCTTTACAAAGAAACGATACAGCAAATTATACTTATATATTCAATGAAAGTCAGTTTATTGTAACAGACACCACCAAACCAGTATTAACAATAATTAATCCAATTGATGGAGAATCATTTACTTCTGGAACAATTGATTTGAATTTCTCTGTAACAGACAATGGGATAGGTTTAGATATGTGTTGGTATCAAAATCATACAGGAAATCAGACAATAAATTGTTCTTTAAACACTACAATAAGCCAAAGTGTAGATGGCACTTATACAATTTATATGTTTGCAAATGATACTTATGGAAATTTAGCAACAGATTCTCATACTTGGACACTATCTGCAAATGCACCTGCTGTTAATTTAAATTATCCTCCAATTGCTAATTATTTTAATACAAATAATACTCTATTTAATTTTACAGCAACAGATACAAACGGAATAGATACTTGTCAATTATGGATAAATTCAACTGGAACTTGGCATAAAAATCAAACTTTAACCAGTGTAACAAGTGGAGTTCAAACAAGCTTTAATTCTCTTAATTTTACAGATAATTATTATATTTGGAATGTGTTTTGTAATGATTCTACAGGATTACCTGGAACAAGTGCTTGGGCTACATTAAATAGGTCTTTTACAATAGATACAACTTATCCAAATATTACAATAAATTCAATTACAACAACAGCAGGTTCTCAAACAATTTCTTTTAATTCAACTGAAAATGATACAAATTTAAATTCATGTAAATATTCTATTTATAATTCTTCTGGAATGATAGATGGTACAAACGAAAATGTTTCAATGGTTTGTAATACAAATCCTCATTCTGCAACTGTAACTGCTTATGGGGTTTATGTTTTAAGAGTATATGGTTTAGATTTAGCAGGAAATGAAGATTATTCTGAATTAGCATTTATAACTTCTGCTTCTACAGGAACAACTGTTAGTGGAGGTGGAGGTGGTGGTGGAGATGGAATAACAAGGGAAAAATCACAAGTATTTGAGATAACTTCCTTAAACTATTTAGATAAATTAGATATTTCTTTAGCAAAAGATTCAGTTAGACCAAGAACTAAAAACTTTTACATAACAAATAAAGGAAGTTTGCCTGTTACTTTAACAATCTCATGTGAATCAGTAAATTCTTCAATTTGTGATTATGTGAAAATACTTGAAAAAACAATAGTTGTTTCTCCTAATGAAAATGAACCTTATTTAGGAACTTTAACATTATTAACTCCAGAAAATTCTTCAATAGGAGATGCTTATTATTTTAACATTTTAGCAACAAGCACAGAAGAAGGAACAGAATATTATTCAAAACTAAGTGTAAGTTCAAAAGTAAGTTTTTTAGCTTATATATACAAGTATTCTTATTTATTTAAAACAGAAAAGACATTTTTAGTTACTTTACCCTCTTTATTCTTTTCAATATTATTATTCATATTTACATTAAGATTCTTTGGTAAAAGAAAAATGGAAGTTGCAGGATTTTTCTTGTCTGTTATAATTTTATTAACAAGTTTCTTCTTAGGATTGATTTTGCTTTAATTTGAACTAAAATTCAAAAAACGAAAAGTATTTAAAGAATAAAAATCTAATTTATCTATGAAAAACAAGATAATCTTATCTATATTGGTATCATTATTATTCATAACTTTAATGTCATTTGTTGAATCTACTACTTGTTATACTGATGGACAAATTAAATGTTTAAGTACAAGTAAATTACAAGTTTGTACTGATTGGGATGGAACTGGAATGCAGTGGGGATGGTGTCCTGGAAGTGAATATGGTTCTCAATGTATAGGAAAATCTTTATCTTTAACATTAGGTACTGCTGTTACTGAATTTGGATTTTCTCCTCAACCTCCTAGTTCTTTATGGTCTGAACAAGAAGGTTGTACAGGCGGAGTTCATTATGAAGCAAAATGTATTAGTGCTTCTATTACAGTTAGTAGAGATGAATGTGCAGATGGATGTGATGGAGATGAATGTGCAGATGCAGATATAAATTGTGAAGTTGGAGAATCAAAATGTTCTTCTGATAGAACATCAAAAGCAACTTGTTTAAATACAGGAAGTGGTGGAAGTGATTGGGGAGAATATATTTCTTGTGGAGAAGGATATAAATGTGATGATTCAGATTCACTTAATGTTCAATGTATTCCAAAAAAAGAGTTCAATTGGACACAACTTATTGTTATCTCTGTAATAATCCTCTTAGTAATCTTAATAGCTTTCAATTTTTATAAATATTTCAAAAAGGGAAGAAGATAATGGCAAAAAAAGAAAAAAAAAATTTAATTATAGGAATAATTGGAACTATAGTTTTACTAATTCTCTTGGCTTACATATTTGGATTATTTAATTTTGATGGTGGAAATGGTGGAGGTGGAGGAATAATTACCAAGAAAGTTTCTGTTACTTGTGATGTAACAATATCAAATTCTCCAATAAGTAATTTAAAATTCTCAAATATCTATTGTATTTCTAAAGAAGTATCAATTTGTGGTTTTACTTCACAAAGTTTTTTAGGATTAAGAGATGCAGGTAATTTAAAGTTTATTTCAGGAACTCAACAAGTTAATACACAAATAGAAGTAAGTGAATTTTCAAGTGAAACATATAAAGTTTCTTTATGTGGTATGCCTTTAGGAACTAATACAGGTAAATTTGAGATATTCACAGACAATAAAATAACAGATACTCAAATTGTTACATTTAACCAAGCATAAAATGAAAAAAATATTCGGAACAAATCAAATTGTAGGTTTAGTTTTAATTGGATTATCTGCTTTGATATGGTTTTTTAGACCATTACAATGTAAATGGTGGCAATTATTCTGTCAGGGTGCAAGTGTATTTGTAACACCAGTGATTATGATTATTTGTGCAATTTTACTAATTGCTGGAGTAGTTAAATTATTAAGAAAGAATAGGAGATAAAGATGAAAGCCAAAGGTAAACGAATAAAGAAATGGCTAATAATTTTCTTTGTATTTGCTGTTATAACAATAATTGATATATTTGTTCCAGACCCAGTACCTTTAATTGATGAAATAATTTTTATTGTAGCTACTGTATTATCTCTTACTAAATTAATAGGGGTTAGTGTAAATTGAAAGAAAAAAGATTAACTTTATTTTTGGCAATTACACTAGTTTTAACTCTTTTATCCTTTGTATCTGCTGAAGATTGTAGAGTTGAAGGACAATCTTGTGGTTATGCACCAGGAATAGATTGCTGTCAAGGTTTAGATTGTGATTATTTTCAGTGTGTAGATAGAAATGAAATAGTTTGTGGAGATGGAATTTGCCAATATCCTGAAACTAAAACAACTTGTTCTCTTGATTGTGATGAACCTCCTATTTGTGGAAATGGTATATGTGAAGCAGGTGAAACTTTAGGTGCAACATATTATTGTGAAAATGATTGTGGAAATAATCCAGATACATTCAATTGGAAACAAATTGTTATTTTTTCTATAATAGTCATTTTAGTAATCTTAATTTCTTTCAATTTTTATAAATATTTGAAAAAAGGAAAAAGATGAAGAAAATTAAAAAAACCTTAATCATTTCAGGAATTGCTTTGTTTTTAATAATAGGATTTCTCTTAATTCTTTATTTTAGAACAAGTCAATCAATACTTGTAATTGAAAAAAACAATGTTCCACTTCCTTTAGCTAATGGAACTTTTAATTTTGCAGGAACACAAGGAACTTATGAAACTCTCTATCTTGGTTGTTTAACAAGTGGGTATTATAATATAAACAATAATCATGATGAGGAAATTGCTCTTTGTAATTCAATAGAATCAGATTCAAAACTCACTTTATATTCTTCAAATAAGATAATTGGAAGTTCAAATGGTGGAACAAATTACATTGAAGCAAAAATAACCTTACCTGCAGGAAAAGTAAAAGCAGATTATAGTTATCAAGTTACAGATTATTATGGAGATAGTGCAAGTGTTAGTTTTACTCTTGATGATGTTGTTAAAACATTTAAAACTCCTTGGTTTCATACTTACGAAAGAGGAGGGTCTGTTTCTGGTGATGGAATCTATGAATTTACCTTAAAAAAACCAAAAGAAGTGATTTTTAAAATAGAAACAACTACAGATTCTAAAAATGAAATTACAAAAGGAACATTAAACATTGAATTTACTCCTAATAAATTTGAACCAATAAAATGGTATTTATACATTCTTCTTGGGTTAGTAGTAATATTTATAATAACAATCATCTTGAGGAGAAAATGATAACTCAAATATTAGACTATGAAACAATAACCCATGTAACACAATCTGTTCCTTTTTTGATTATAATTGGAATTATATGGTTTTTAGTTGGATTAGTATTATACTTAGTAATAGCTGGATTTACTAAAGCAAGGACTTCTGATGGAAGAAAACTAAAAAGTTCAATGTTATCTCATGGAAATGCTATAATACCTATAGTTATCTGGGTAATTCAAGGAGTATTAATTTTATTCTTATTGATTTTTCCTTTTTGGGCTAAACTCTTTTGAACTAAAATTCAAAAACAAAAAGTATTTAAATAATAAAAACCATTAAATAACATGAAAAAATACACAATTGGTGGATATGGAAAATA
>CAZSPD010000009.1:0-20394 GCA_964608765.1 Candidatus Woesearchaeota archaeon | reverse complement strand
AAGAAGTAATTTTTGGAGAGCAAATAAACTCGTGTAGACAACTTAATGAAACAGGGATAACTTATACTTTAACACAAAATGTTTTTTCAACTGGAACATGCTTTAATGTAACTAGACCTAATGTAGTTTTAGATTGTAGGGGACATTGGATAAATTATACTGGAACAGGTTCACAAAATGCTTATGGATTATATACAAATCAATTTAACACAACCCTAAAAAATTGTAATATTTACAATTACACAATTGGTGCTTATTATCATGGTGCAAGCAATGGAACAATTCAAAATAACACTATTCAAACGTATCAAAATAGAACTCTTTTAATTGATGATATCTATGATGCAGGATTAGACCCAATAGCTTCAGGTATTTTACTTTACGATTCTGCAGACTATAATTTGATTATAAATACTATTTCGTATTCTCAATATGGTAGGGGTATTTATCTAAATGAAGCAACAAATAATACTATAGTTAATTCTAATGGAAGTTCATATTTTAATCCAGGTATTCAAATATATACAAATGATTGGGATGAAAGCGCGGGGTACAATAATACCGTCTTAAACTCTTATGCTTTTTCTAATTCAGACATTGGACTATTGATAGGTTATTACGGAGGTTGGAATGAAGTAATAAACTCAACAATCTTGTCAAACTCTTCTCAATGGGATGGTTATGCGTTAGCCATACAATACTCTGAGAATAATAAAATAATAAATACTACTGGGCATGCCTCTTATGGAGACGGAATAATGATTTTAGCAGGAGAGAATACTTTAATTTTAAATTCAACAGGAAAATCAGATTCAGGTTCTGCTGGAATCTCACTTTATTATGGAACTATAGATTCTGTAATTGCTAATTCAACTGGAACATCTGAATTAATTTATGGTGGTTGTGGCATAATTATTGGTGAGGGAACTTATTCTCCATCTTCAAATAATATTTTAATTGATTCAATAGGTATCTCAGTAGGTGAAGAGGGATCAGGTATCTGTATAGGTGGATTTAATAATACAATTATGAGAAGCACTGCAATAGGTGAAAGAGCATATTATTTTGACTGGAATGCAACAGATATTCTTGTAGCAGATTGTGTTAATACTACTGGTAGTAGTTATGGGGTTTATTCTCATGAAAGTGCAGATGTGGATGTTACTTTTTTAAACTGTTCCTATGATGGTGAAAGAATTCAATCCTCTATAAGCAATTTAACAAGAAAATGGTATTATCAAGCATATGTTAATGATACTGTGGGGAATCCATTGCCTAATGTAAATGTAACTGCTTATAATTTAACAGGACATTTACAATTTACGCAGCAAACTAATAGTAGTGGTTTAATTGATAGGCAAGAAGTTATAGAATATGTTAATAGAGGGGGTGTAATTTCTAGATATAGTAATTATACAATAGGGGCTTATTTGGAAGGATATCCTCCTGCTAAAAATCATACAATAGATTTTGAAAATACTCAAAATAAGATTGATGACTGGTTTACAATTAGAGAGCCTGATTTTACTCCTCCATTAATTACAATAATTTCTCCAGTTGGTACAATTGCAGATGTAACCCCTTTAATTAATATATCTTTATCTGAAGAAGCACGTATTTGGTATAGTGTAGATGGAGGGCAAAATATTACATTATGTGATGAGTGTGATTTTTCTGATGATAGATTTTTGTATTTAAATGAAGGAGAGCATATTTTTAGAGTATTTGCAAATGATAGTTCTGGAAATTTCAATACAACTTTTGTTTCATTCACTATAGATATGAAAAATAATTATTATGATGATTTTGAAGATAATAGTAGCATATATTCCTTAAATAATGTCGTGTGGAATAAAGGAAATGTAAGCTTCAAAGGAGATTTTAATTATTTAGAGGATTCTAATTTAGTTTCTGTTTATTTGTTTAATAATTTAAATAATCTCGGTTTAGATTTAAAAGGCAATAATCACATGTTTGAAGAGATTGGAACTCCTTCTAGAAGCACTACTATTCCTTCTGGAAAAACAGGTTATTCAATTAATTTACCTGGTGGCAGTGAAGTGTGTATACCTTATGGGTTTACTTTTAATCCTTCACAGGACCATACCATGTGTTTTTGGGTGAGAAAGACTCAACTGGGTGAGGGCGGAAATGCATTTGCTCAACATTGTACTTATGATACTTGGGATAATAATAGAGAATATGTTTTTACAGCAAATAATTGTGGTGCTATAGATGAGATATATATTCCAGGAGTTTTTTCAAGAAATACGTGGGTACATATTTGTCAAAATTACAATTCTAATAGTCGTAATATGACAATATATGTAAATGGTGCTATGAACACAAGCAAGAGACTAGATTACCAAATAGAATATAATCCTAGTTATCAATGGTGCATTGGAGGATGTTATGGGGGTTGCTTTATGCAAGGACAAGTATTTGAACCAATGTGGTTTGATAGGCAGTTAAGCTCTGATGAAATTTCTTCTATTTATTCTGGAGGTAATTATTATTCTTTAGGGAACTTTACTTCATATCCTATAAATACAACAGAAAATATAACTAGAATAACAAATATTACTTGGACAGAAGTTAATACAAATACAAACAATAATATTACTGTTCAGGTAAGTGCAGATGGAGGGGTAAGATGGTACGATGCTACTTCAGGGAATGCACTGCCTCAAATATTTACTGGAAATAATAATTCTTTAGTTTATAGGGTAATATTTTCTACATTTAATTCATCTATATCTATTGCTATTTCAGACATGAATATTAGTTGGAGTAATAAAATAGAAATTCCTGGAGAAAATGCATGTGGTGTTTTAAATGAAACAGGAAAAACATATGTTTTGACTGAAGATGTTTCTTCAACTGGAACATGCTTTACAGTAACTAGCCCAAATATTGTATTAGATTGTAATGGACATTGGATAAATTATTCAATAGGTGGAGAGGAAGAGACTAATGGTGTTTATTCTAATCAATTTAATACTACTATAAAGAATTGTAATATTGTTGATGGGAACTGGAGTTCAGAATTAGATAGTAGAGAAGGTATTTATATTGATTGGAATAGCAATGCTTCTACTTTATTAAATAATTGGGTAAATACAAGCTCTTCATATGCAATAATGGTTTCACGGGGACAATCTTTTAATAATTTAACAAACAATACAGGTATAAGTATCTCTCTGGGGGGAATATATTATTCTGCACATTTGGGAATTCTTGAGAATAACACTGGTATAAGTGGTTCTCAACACGGGATAGATATAGGTTGGCATAGTTATAATAATATTTTAATTAATAATACTGGAATAAGCAGTGGAAGCTCTGGAATAATTGTTTATTTTTCTGAAAATAACACTTTAATTAATTGTACTGGAATACACCTTGATGGTTATGGCTCTGGAGTTCGTGTAGCAGGCTCTTCTAATATTACTTTTTATGGGTTAACTTCTAGAGGTAGTATTGAAGGTGTTCGTATTTATGAAGAGTCTTCAAATATTTCATTTAAGGATTGTAAAAATATATCTGGAGGTAGTTTAGATATAAGAATCTTTGAGGATTCTATTAATAACTCTTTTATAAATTGCTCTTATACTACAGGCAAAGAAGACATAGCAACTGGAAGCGAATTAATAAGAAAATGGTATTATCAAGCATATGTTAATGATACAAGTGGAAATCCATTAGGTGACGTGAGTGTTTTAGCTAGAAATTCAACAGGACATTTACAATTTACACAACAAACTAATAGTAGTGGTTGGATTCAAAGACAAGAGTTAACAGAGTATGTTAATAGAGGGGGAACGAGAAGTTATTATAATCCAAGTTCAGTAGAAGCATCTAAATCAGGTTATAAAACAAACACTACTGAACATAATATTACCATATTGCATAATATTCTTTTATATATAACTCTTGAGCCAAACTCTTGTGCTTGTCCAGGATTGAATATGAATTGGGCATTGAATATGTCAGAGTACTGTAATATAACTGTTGACTGTAATTTAGGTGTTGGAAATATAACTTTTATAGAGAGAGGTGAAACAAGATTTAACGCTACAATCTCAACTGCAAATATGCAATATCCTTTATCAGAACAAACTTTGTTTATTAGTTCAAGAGGGATTGTGAATATAGGTTAACCTAATAGATTAAAAAAATAAAATAAAAAAGAAATTGTTTTTATTTTTTAGTAACTTTTTTTTCTTTGAGTACATACTTTGCAATTAAGAAGATTATCCATGCTATAATTGCAAAATTTATTACTGCCCCTAAAAGAGCTCCCCAACTTATAACAATCTTCCATATTGTCAATGTTGCAGTCTGCCATGCTCCTCCTGGTATAAATGGGGTTATTATCGGCATTATCAAGTAATTAACAACAGCTTGAACTAGTGCCGTAGCAGCAACGCCCATTATAAAAGCAATAGCTAAAGGTATAACCTTGTACTCTTTAAGAAAGTCCTTAAATTCATTAGCCGCTTTTTTCATTTAGTAAGTATGATTATTTTATTTAAAAATGTTACTTTTAATACGCCTTTAAATTTAGTTAATTTTTTATTTTTTAAATGTCTTTTTAAACACTAAATTCTTATATTGTTTATGCAAAAAAAGGGTGAGATGTCAAGATTAACAATTAATCTTTTAATTGGATTTTTAATTTTGGCTTTAGCAGTTATTATTTTTATTTTAATAAGAAGTTACACTCAAGGTAGTAAATATGAAACTCTTAGTGGAGATGATATTGATTTGAAAATTTCACAAGTAAAACAAATTGATGACAATAATTTAGGTTTGACATTAAGTAGAAATATTGGGCAAGGAAGTTTTAGTGGTTTGAGTTTTATAGTTTATGATGGTGTAAATATTGAAATAATAAAATTAGATGCATTTATTGAAGAGAATAATTCTGAAGAATTATCACTTTATTTTAATCAGGTTAATGCTTCGAGAATAAAAAGTATTTCTGTTTCTACAATTTATACTAATGAAGAAGGTTTGAAAGTTACTGGAGGTGTTAAAGATGAATACATTACACCTGACACTTGTTCAAATTACTGTCCTCCTAATGCACAGTGTGGAATTACTGGATGTGGATTATTTTGTGGAAATGGGTGTGCTAAAGGATATTTTTGTTTAAATTATAAATGTATTAAGGAGAAAACTTCTTCAGGAAGTGGTGGAGGAGATTCTGGAGGAAGTAATGAATGCAAAGATACTTGTTCTTCATTAATTTACCAGTGTGGAACTTACACTATTTGTGGAAAAAGCGTAAACTGTGGAACATGTGATGAAGGTTATATTTGTGATAGTAGTGGGCTTTGTATAGCTGAACAGTGTGTCACTGAAACAGATGCTCAGTTTTGTTTAAGATTAGGTAAAGATTGTGGAAGAGTTACAGGGACAGATAATTGTGGGAATTCAAAAACAGTTTCAAATTGTGGTTCTTGTTCTTCACCTTTAACTTGTGGAGGTAATGGAACAGCAAATGTGTGTGGATGTACTCCTACAACTTGTTCAGCATTAGGTAGAAATTGTGGGACAGTTTCAAATGGATGTGGTGGAACACTAACTTGTGGAAATTATGGGGGTGGATGTCAAACAGGTTATTCTTGTGCAGCTAATGGGACTTGTGTTAGAGATTGTGTTCCAAATTGTGCAGGTAAGCAATGTGGAGATAATGGATGTGGTGGAAGTTGTGGAATATGTCAATCAGGTTATTCTTGTGCAGCTAATGGGACTTGCGTGAAAGATGTTGTTGTTACGTGTAATGGAGTGACTTGTAAATCAGGAGAGTATTGTTCTAATGGGGTGTGCTTGGAAAATGTAACTGGAAATACTTATTTTGTTGCAACTAATGGAAATGATAATAACCCTGGAACATTTGAGAGACCTTGGAAAACTTGGCAAAAAGCATTTACTTCTACTTCTGTGAATGCAGGAGATATTGTTTATATTCGAGGAGGAGTCTATCCTACAACCGTAAAAACAGGGTTAGGAATTGAACCTAGCCGTAGTGGTACAGAGAATCATTGGATAACTTATTCTAATTACCCTGGAGAAACACCTATTTTAGATTGTGATAATATTGTGAAAAGCGACATTTTGTATCCGGGGTTAAGAAATGTGGGAATATTATTTGAAGATATATACTATGTAAAGGTTATTGGGCTTAATGTAAGGAATGTAAAACAATATTATAATAGAAACTTTGGAGTTGGTATAAGAGTTGTAGGGGGAATTATGGTTTTTGAGAGATGTACAGTTTATGATATTTGGGGACATGGTTTTGAAACATGGTTTGGAGATAGAGCAGAAGATAAAGTGTATTTTATTAATTGCGATGCCTATAATTGTTGCGATTGGATTTCAGGTGACCCTCTTGGAACAAATGCTGGAAACACCGGAGCTGGATTTTCATTATGGGATAGAGATAGCAAAGCATTAGGGGAAGTGCATTTGTATAATTGTAGAGTATGGAATACTTCTGATCAAGGATTTCAAACAGGAGTTAGTTATTATGTTAAAGCAGTTGGTTGTTGGTCTTTTTGGAATCAAGGATATTATTATACAGGGCAGGTTTACGGAGGAGGGACAGGATGGAAATTAGGGTGGATGGATTATGAGTCACAACTTAGAGAATATTATAGTAACTTGGCTGTATGTAATGATGGAACAGGAATTTTAACAAATGAATATTATGGTGCGGATATTCCCTTTACGGGAATTTATCATAATCTTGTGTATAAGAATGGATTGGCTAATGAAAGAGGAATTGGTCTTGAGGGGTTTGGAATTAGTATCTCTCGCTTAGAGTCAGGAAGAAGCGATAAAGAGTTACTGAGAGTTCTTAAGAATAATATTGCATATGACAATTATATGGATGATATTAAATTAATACAAAACGCAATTTATACTCATGAATGTAATTCTTGGGATAGTACAGTTACTGTAACTGATAATGATTTTATTTCATTAAATTGCTCTCAACTTATAAAGCCAAGAAAAGCTGATGGAAGTTTACCCGATATTACATTTGGACATTTAGCTCAAGGAAGTGATTTGATTGATGCAGGAGTTGTTATCCCAGGATACCATTGTACAACAGCAGGAGCACATCCAGGAGAAAACTGTAAAGAGTGGTATGGTTCAGCTCCTGACTTAGGTCCTTTTGAAAGTAATTATTAATTGAATATTTAGAATTGTTGGCTATATTTTTAAACACTAAATTCTTATATTGTTCATGCAAAAACAGGGTGAGATGTCAAGATTGACAATTAATCTTTTAATTGGATTTTTAATTTTGGCTTTAATAGTTATTATTTTTATTTTAATAAGAAGTTATACTAGTGGCAGTGAATATGAAGTGTTTGGAGATGATGATATTGATTTGAAAATTTCACAAGTAAAGCAAATTGATGATAGTAATTTAGGTTTAACATTGAGGAGAAACTTTGGAGAAGGGAGTTTTAGTGGTTTAAGTTTTATAGTTTATGATGGTGTAAATCTTGAAATAATAAAATTAGATGCATTTATTGAAGAGAATGATTCTGAAGAATTATCACTTTATTTTAATCAGGTTAATGCTTCGAGAATAAAAAGTATTTCTGTTTCTACAATTTATACTAATGAAGAAGGTTTGAAAGTTACTGGAGGTGTTAAAGATGAATACATTACACCTGACACTTGTTCAAATTACTGTCCTCCTAATGCACAGTGTGGAATTACTGGATGTGGATTATTTTGTGGGAGTGAAGATGGAAAATGTAAAAGCGGTTATTCGTGTGTGAATTATAAATGTGTTAAAGATAAATCATCTTCAGGAAGTGGTGAGGGGGGAGGAAGCTCAGGTAGTGGAGGAGATTCTGGAGGAAATAATGGATGTACTGTTTCAAGTTATACTCCTGCATTAAATACATTCTGTGGTTCAAGAAGTGTTACAACAAATTGTGGAACAACAGTTACTATGCCAGGAACACTAACATGTCAAACAGGATATTCTTGTGCAGCTAATGGAACGTGTGTGAAAGATGTTGTAGTTACGTGTAATGGTGTAACATGTAAATCAGGAGAGTATTGTTCTAATGGGGTGTGCTTGGAAAATGTAACTGGAAATACTTATTTTGTTGCAACTAATGGAAATGATAACTGGAATGGAAGTTTCACTCATCCTTGGAAAACTTGGCAAAAAGCAGTTCAGGTTTCCCAGCCAGGAGATATAACTTACTTCAGAGGAGGAGTGTGGCAACCTGCAAATCACATCTACAGAAGTTCTTATAACACTGGAGCCATAGCCATGGCAATAGAACCTGGAACCACTAATTTTGGAAGAAGTGGAACTGCAAATGCTCCTATAAGATATTATAATTACCCTGGAGAAACTCCTATTATGGACGGAATTTTATTAACTCCAAATCAAGACAGGTGGCAGGGTGGAATAGGAATAAGCAATGCACAATATATATATTTCAAGGGATTAACAATAAGGAATATTTTTCAGAGTCCTCCTGATTTTAGTCACGGAAAACCCCACTCTGAAGTTTATGGAATATCTTCTACTGAATCTGCTAATTTAAGATTTGAAAATATGGTTGTGTATAATGTTAATGGAAGGGGATTTCAGCACTGGAGTGGGGCATGGAATGTAGAAGATGGACCTGGGGCACTATTTGATTCAGATAATACAAGTTATATAAATTGTGATGCATATAATCTTTTTGATAGATATTCTAACACTCCTGGAAATGCTGCTGATGGATGGTATCTTGTAGGATATTATGGAAGTAATTTTTTATATGAAGGATGCAGAGCCTGGAATTATTCTGATGATGGATTCAATACTAATGGGGCAGGATATACTACTATTAAAAATTGTTGGGCTATTTCTGGACATGAATATGATTATATGGGATGGACAGAAAGCGAAGGAGTTGAAGGAAATGGATTCAAGACAACATGTGTTAACATTGCAGGTGTTGAAGGCTATGAATTATTTGGAGAGAACTTTGTGAAAATAGAAAATTCCATAGTTGCTGATTGCTCAGGTGCAGGAATAATAACTAACCTTGAAATAAGGTATGATTCTAATAACTGCTGGCCAAGTAATGCACTTGTAAGAAATAATTTTGCATACAGGTGTGAAGGTAATTTTTGGGATAGTGGTTTTAATATGGGGACTCGTACAACAGATTACAGAAATAATATTGCTTATCAAAGTACAGACAAGAGCGGGGTAGCTTATGGACTTCCGGATCCATTATATGAGGTGGGAATTTTCAATCCTGCTGTTTACCCTCATAGTAATAATACTTGGAAGGCTACATCTGGAGAAGATTGGCCTGGATGGGAATATAATCCTGCTTACACTGTAACAGATGATGATTTTATAAGTCTTGATTTTTCTCAACTAAAGGGACCAAGAAAAGCAGACTTCAGTTTACCGGATGTTGATTTTGGTAAATTAAAACAAGGAAGTGATTTAATTGATGCAGGTGTTGTTATACCAGGATATCATTGTACAACTTCAGGAGCACATCCAGGACAAAACTGTAGAGAATGGTATGGTTCAGCACCTGACTTAGGTCCTTTTGAAAGCAATTATTAGTAAATTATAATTAAGTGAAAAAGCAAAAATTAAAATTACTCTTATTCTTAAAAAGACAATACTTGTTTTTCTAATTCTCTTGCTTTTTTAGAAGTCTTAAAATGTTTTCTTATTGGTTCAAGTAATTCATTAATGTATTCTGCAATTGTATTTTTTAAATCTAGAGGATGTATTTCTTTTTTAATAAAGAGTTCTTTAAGTTCATCATAGTTTTTAATAGTTAAATTGCCTCCGAATTTTTCTGGTCTTTTTATTGTAATTTGTTTGAATTTTTCAAAGACAATGTATTTTGCATATTCTAATACTGGATTTTCCTCTTCTTCTCCTTCTGGACAATAAGCTTTTCTAAATTTATTTAAAACTTCTTCTTTTGTATCAGTCATGAAGATTGCTGTTTCTGGTTTTGATTTTGACATTTTCATTGCAATCTTTCTATCAATTCCTGTTTTTTCTGTTTCTTGAAATTGTAATCCTAAAAGCATATGGTGTGAGACGACAATTGGAGGAGTTAAATTAAGTTTAGGAAAAACATCTCTTGCAAGCATGTTTACTTTTCTTTGGTCCATTCCCAATTGAGCTATGTCTGCTCCTAGATGGTGGATATCTGCTGCCTGCATTAAAGGGTAAAGTATCTGAGAAGATGGGTTGTCAGTTGATTCTTCTCTTCCCATTATTTGCCCACATCTTAATACTCTATTTACACTTGAGTGCATAGATAATTTTAGAACTGTTTCCCAGTATTCTGGATGTTTTTTAATAAATTCTGATGTCCAGATAAATTCAACATTTTTTAAGTCCATTCCACATGCTTTCCACACTTCTATAAAATACTCTCCTGCTATTCTTATTTTTTTAATGTCCCCGCCAAATTTATTATTTAATAAGGCAAACCAATCTGCAACATAAAATTTAAATTTAATTCCTGTAGAAGTAAGTTTATTTACTGTTATTGCTCTAAGTAATCCTTGGGCAATGTGTATTCTTCCAGAGGGTTCAAACCCATCGTATGCTACTGGATGTGGCTTTTTTTTAAATAGTTGAATTAATTCTTCTTCTGTAACAATTTCTTCTGCAAACTCTTTTATTTTTTCTACTTTTTCTTTAATATTCATAGGAATATTTATTAAATCATATTTATAAATTTGTTTATAAGATGTCAATTAAAAATAATAGCTCCTTTAATGAGAAGTGTTATAGTATTTTAAGAAAAGTTCCAAAAGGCAAAGTCACAACTTATAAGGAAATTGCAAAAAAACTAAATTCTAAAGCATATCGTGCTGTTGGAAATGCAATGAATAAAAATCCTTATGCTCCAGAAGTTCCGTGTCATAGAGTTGTAAATTCAGATGGGAGAATAGGAGGATTTGCTTCTGGGGCTAGGAAAAAAATTGAGATGTTAAAAAGAGAGGGTGTTGAGATTGATAAAAATAATAAGATAGATTTAAAAAAATATTTGTATAGATTTAATTAGATTTTTAAATACATTATTCTTATATTATTTATGTTTAGAAGGGGTGAGAAGAGAGGTTTATCAGCTGTTGTAGCAACTCTTTTGATAATATTGCTAGCAATGATTTTAATTGTAATAGTCTGGGTAGTTATTAGAGGTAATGTAAAGGACCAGAGTGATGAAATATCTTTAGATAAATTTACAGTAAATCTCAAAATATCTGATGCTAAAATTATAGATGATACACACTTGAATACTAAAATTATAAGGAATGTTGGGGAAGGAGATATTTATGGTGTTTATTTTGTTGTTCATGATATACATGATTCTGAAGTTGCAAGATATAATATTTCAATGAAAGAACTTGAAGAAAAAAAATTTGAAATCACATTATATGTATTAAATGCATCTGAAGCTAGGAAAATTACACTTGCACCAATAATTAAACTTAATTCAGGAAAAGAAGTTGTTGGGAGTATTAATGATGAATTTTTATTAATTAGAAACGAGGGTTCTGGAAGTAGTGGGAGTTCAGGTGGTTCAGGAAGTAGTGGTAGTGGAGGAAGTGGTAGTGGTAGTTCAGGAAGTGGGGGTTCAACTCCAACTCCAACTTGTACAGAGACATGTTCTTCATTAGACTATGAATGTGGAACTCACCTAATTTGTGATGAAGAAGAAAATTGTGGAACATGTGGAAATGGTTATGTTTGTAATAATAATGGAAAGTGTGTTGAAGAATCTACATGTGTTCCAACAACTTGTGAAGAATTAGAAAGAGTGTGTGGAGAAGCTTCAGATGGGTGTGGTAAAGCCCTTACTTGTGGTATTTGTAATGATAATAATCTATGTACAGAAGATAGTTGTTCTCAAAATGGAAAATGTGTTTATTCTTCTACTTCATGCGACGATAATAATGAGTGTACAACTGATGTTTGTGATCCTTCAACAGGATGCTCACATGCGTCTTTAACAGGAATTTCTTGTAAAGAGGATAATAACCCGTGTACAACTGATATATGTAATAATGGATTATGTACTCACATTCCAATATCTGATTGTTGTACTACTAATTCTCAATGTGGAAGCGGTGCTTTTTGTCCTCAAGATCGTTGTAATTTAAGTGATAATAAATGCTACAGTAATTATCCTTCATGTACTAATAATGATGGGTGTTGTCCTTTAGGATGTAATTTAGGGAATGATAATGATTGTACTACATGTACTGGAAATAGTCAGTGTAATGACAATAATGTATGTACAACAGATACATGTGTAAGTGGAACATGTACATTTACACCAATAACTCAGTGTATTAATAATGACGGGTGTTGTCCTACAGGATGTAATGCTGTTAATGATAATAATTGTAATCCTAAATGTGGAAACGGAGTAAGAGAAGGAAGTGAACAGTGTGATGGGCTTCAACTAGGCAGTGCAACGTGTGTAAGTTTACTTGGTTCAGGATACACTTCAGGCTCTTTAACATGTACGAGTGGATGTATCTATAATGTATCTAATTGTTGCTCACCTGAATCTAATACTCAATTTTGTTCAAGACTAACAAGACAGTGTGGAAGTGTTACAGCTAATGATAATTGTGGTAATTCAAGAACAGTTTCAAGTTGTGGAACATGTCAATCAGGTTACACTTGTTCTAATGGACTTTGTATTCAAAGCTGTGTTCCTGAAACAAATGCTCAGTTTTGTTCAAGACTAACAAGACAGTGTGGAAGTGTTACAGCTAATGATAATTGTGGTAATTCAAGAACAGTTTCAAGTTGTGGAACATGTCAATCAGGTTACACTTGTTCTAATGGACTTTGTATTCAAAGCTGTGTTCCTGAAACAAATGCTCAGTTTTGTTCAAGGTTAGGTAAAGATTGTGGAAATGTTACAGGAGTAGATAATTGCGGTAATTCAAAAACAGTAAATTGTGGGTCTTGTTCTTCACCTCTAACTTGTGGAGGCAATGGAACAGCAAATGTGTGTGGATGTACTGTTTCAAGTTATACTCCTGCATTAAATACATTCTGTGGTTCAAGAAGTGTTACAACAAATTGTGGAACAACAGTTACTATGCCAGGAACACTAACATGTCAAACAGGATATTCTTGTGCAGCTAATGGAACGTGTGTGAAAGATAGTGCTGATTTAAAATACCTTGTTCAAAATGGAGTAGGTTATGCTGATATTATTGTTGCTTCAAATGCACCTAACACAGTTAAACTTGCAGGAAATTATTTCCAAATGTATATTCAAAATATGACTGGTGTTAGATTACCTATTTCAAATACAATTAATAATTCTAAACAGTATCATGTGTATATTGGAAAAAGTAGTTACACTGATTCTTTAGGAATTAATTCAAATGGGTGTGAATATGATGGATTTAAGATAATTTCGGGAAGTGATTATTTAGTTTTAATAGGAGATGATGAACCATTTACACCTTATGGGCCTACAAGTGAGTCTCAATGGGATGCTTTAACAGGTGGAAGATGGGAGAATAATTTCATTAATTTTTATCAAAAACAAAGAAACCCTGAAAAAAATATTTGGAGAATGGATGGTATGGGTTCTATGAATGCAGTATTTGAATTTTTATATGACCAAGGAATAAGATGGTATGCTCCTGGAGATATAGGTGTTGTAATTCCTAATAAACAAAGTGTAGGATTTAGAAATACTAATGTTTTAAAAAATCCTGATTATCCTATGAGAAGTATTTTCATGTATTACATGGAATTTGGGCATCTTATACCCTACTTATACCCTGACTATGAAAATAGATTGCAATGGGCACTAAGTTTGAGACTGAATAATTATTTTGAATTTATGGATAATCCTGCTCACGGCATATTAGAGGTAATAGAGCGCTCTGTACAAAGAACAAATCATCCTGAATATTATGCTATTCTTAATGGAGTAAGAAGAAACGGAGAAAATCCTGTTCCAGACTTGTGCTCTCAAGAATTATTACAGGAGAATGTATTGTATGTTAAAGCTATGTTTGATTTATATAATTTTTCAGTTGTTTCAGTTATGCCAACAGATGGATTTGAAGGGCCTTCAGAATCAAGTCAAAGATGTTTAGCAACTAGAGATAATTCAAGGGGATGGGAATCTGCATTGTCTAATTATGTTTGGGATTATGTAAACAATGTTTCATGGGAAATTTACAATGACCCGAAATATGCTGGAAAGAAAATCTCTAACTGCGCATATCCTCCGTATTTATATCCTCCAACAAAACTTTCTAAACCTGTTGCTCCGAATTTAGTTGTTATTTTAACACAATGGAGAAGTAATTTTGCATCAGAAGAAGAAAATAGAGTGTATAAGGAAGTAAGAAATCAATGGATAAATATGCTCCCATCTAAAGAGGTTTATTCTTATGATTATTATTTACATAATAGAATGGACTCTTATACCCAAGGAGTTCCAACTTATTTCCCCCACATGATAGTAGATGATCTTAAAGAGCTTAAGAGTAATTCTAAAGGAGAGTTTATGGAAGTGTATTCAAATTGGCCTCCTTGGAATTTAGGGTGGGATTCATTTGCTGCAACTTCTCTTAATATTTATATAACTTCTAGGGCATATTGGGATGTAAATTTGGATGTAGATTTATTATTAGAAGAATATTATCCTTTATATTATGGACCAGCAAGTTCTCAAATGAAGGCATTTGTTGAATATTCTGAAGCTAACTATGTTTATGCTCTTGAGAATCCTAATGTTTTAAGAACAATGAGGACAATGCTTACTAATGCTAGAGCTACTGCAGGTAATACAGTTTACGGACAGCGTATTGATTTGTTAATTGGTTTAATGAATTCTAATTTTGCTGGAGAAGTTGTTAATGTAAATTCGTGTAGAACACTTAATTCACCTGCTACAACATATGTACTTACCTCAGATGTTTCTTCAAGTGGAACATGTTTTATAGTTGATCAAGGAGGAATAATTTTAGATTGCCAAGGACACACAATTACTTACAGTGGAAATGGTATGGGTATAGGGAAGGATTATTGGTATACTGCTGGAAGTGGACTTGTAATTAAAAATTGCAATATAGTGGGGACTGGGACTTCTTCTAGAGAGGGTATACAATTAGAATATACAAATAATGTTAGAATTGAAAATACAAATATTACTTCTAGAGGAAATGGAATTTCTTTATTTGAAAACGGGAATATAAGTATTGTAAATACTAGAGTTAGTTCTTCTGGTGGACAAGCTTTATTTATGCAGTCTGCTAATGGGGGACTTGTTAATAATAGTGTTTTCTCAAGTGCTTCTGATTGGGGAATTTATTTATATGATACTCAGAACCTTATTGTTACTTGGAATAATGTTACAGGAAGAGCTAATGGTAATAGTGTTCAATTGACTAAGTGTACTCAAAACACAATAACAGATAATAGGTTTAGTAGGACTGGAGTAACAGAATATCAAAGCTCTGGAAATATACTCCTAAGAAATACCGTCTTTTAATTAATGAAATAGTATATACTCTTTTAAATGTTAAATTCTTATGTTGTTCATGCAAAAAAAAGGTGAGATGTCAAGATTAACAATTAATTTTTTAATTGGATTTTTAATTTTGGCTTTAGCAGTTATTATTTTTATTATAGTTAGAGGGTATATGGATGATTCTAAACAAGAAGTATTGAGTGAAGAAAATCTTGATTTTAAAATCTTTCAAGTAAAGAGGATTGATGATAATACTTTAAATGTTACTGTCAAAAGAAATGTAGGTGGAGGAAATTTTGAGGGCTTAAGTTTTTTAATTAGTGATGGAAGTATTACTGAAATAATAAAAGTTAATACTTCTATTCAGGAAAATGAATCTGAAGAATTTTCAATTGATGTTATTCAAATAAATGTTTCAAGAATAAAAAGTATTTCTGTTTCTATAATTTATACTAATGAAGATGGTTTGAAAGTTACTGGAGGTGTTAAAGATGAATATATTACACCCAATGTTTGTTCAAATTACTGCCCCCCTGATGCACAGTGTGGGGTTAATGGGTGTGGATTATTTTGTGGTGAGGAGGATGGGAAGTGTAAAGAGGGTTATTTTTGTTTAAATTATAAATGTATTAAGGAGAAAACTTCTTCAGGTGGAAGTAGTGGAGGAAGTGGCGGTAGTGGAAGCGGAGGTTCAACTTGCACTGATACTTGTCTTTCTCTGGGACATGGATGTGGGAATTATACAATATGCGGAAAAGTTGAAAATTGCGGAACATGTCAAACGGGATATTCTTGTGCAGAAAATGGTACTTGTATAAAGGATTGTGTTCCAAATTGTGCATCTAAAGATTGTGGGAATGACGGATGTGGGGGAAGTTGTGGAATATGTCAATCAGGTTATAATTGTGAAACAAATGGAACTTGTATTAAGATTCCAGAGAATTGCACTGTTACAACTTATACTCCTGCATTAAATACATTCTGTGGTTCAAGAAATGTTACAACAAATTGCGGAACAATAGTTACTAGAACTGGAACATTAACTTGCACTGCTCCTGAAACATGCGGAGGAGGTGGAACAGCTAATTCTTGTGGGTGTACTCCTACAACATGTTCAGCACTAGGTAGAAATTGTGGAACAGTTTTAGATGGATGTGGTGTAACATTAACTTGTGGAAGTTATGGAGGTGGATGTCAAACAGGGTATACTTGTGCAGCAAATGGAACGTGTGTGAAGAGTGGAGGAGGACCAACGCCTACTGGAGCAATTATTGCAGACCACACTGTTGTTGATCAGTATGATAAAATACCTCAGAGATATATTGATGAAGTTAAAAAAATGCTTGTTTGGATTCCTGGAATGTCCCATGGAAATAGTTATTTTCATGGATGCCAATTTCTTTTTCAAATAGATAGTAAGTTTGCTTCTACAGTTTGGTATCACACTTCTCCTCCTGGACCAACTAATAGTAACTTAAGAATAGGAAGGCCTCATTTTGGAAGTGTTAATGCATGTATAAGTTCTCAAGGAAGAAGTGATTTTAAGGAAAATCTGGATTACTATAATCCATCTAATAATAGAATTAATTATGTAATTTTTGGATGGAGTTATGAAGCAACATGGGGCTCTCCTGCTAGCCAAGGTGTAAATCCTCTTTATAATGTTCATTGGTATGGTGTAACTGATGGTGGACCTCAAGGAAATAGGCCGTGGGGGCTTACCTCAGATGATCAGCAATACACAGGAAATTCAGTTTGTATGGATACTTACATTAGTGGGTTTAATGAGTTTAATGATTACTGTATTTCTAAGGGATGGGACACGAGAATAATATTTTCCACTCTTCCAGTTGATGGAGATCCTTCATGGGGAGATGTCGGGACAGAAGAAGGATATCAAAGAGAACTTAAAAGCCAATATATTCGAGATTATGTTAACACCCAGGAAAATATTGTTTTATTTGATTATGCAGATATATTAAGTCACAATGATGAAGGAGAACTTTATCAAATAAGTTGGAATCAAGCAGGCATTAATAGATATTATTCTCAAATACATCCTGACAATTTGGAGAATATTCCTGGAATGATTAGTGATCCTCTTGGAGAAGACCATGTTGGAAGTGTTGGTGCATTGAGAGTTGGGAAAGCTTTGTGGTGGACCCTAGCTAGGATGGCTGGATGGGATGGGGTTTCAACAACTTAAAAAAATCTTTGTATGGATTTAATTAGGTTTTTAAATACATTATTCTTATATTAGCTATGTTTAGAAGGGGTGAAAAGAGAGGTTTGTCAGCTGTTGTAACAACTCTTTTAATAGTATTATTTGTAATTGTTTTAGCTGCAATAGTTTGGGTGGTTATTAGAGGTAATGTAAAAGACCAAAGTGATGAAGTGTCTTTAGATAAACTCACAGTAAATCTCAGAATATCTAATGCAAAAGTTGTAAATGATACTCATTTAAATGTTACTTTAAAAAGAGGTGTTGGAGAAGGAGATATTTACGGTGTTTATTTTGTTGTTCATAATGTAAATAATTCTGAAGTTGCAAGATATAATATTTCAATGAAAGAACTTGAAGAAAAAAAATTTGAAATCACATTATATGTATTAAATGCATCTGAAGCTAGAAAGATTACACTTGCACCGATAATTAAACTTAATTCAGGAAAAGAAGTTATTGGAAATATAAATGATGAATTTTTATTTAATAGAGATGGAAGTTCAGGAGGTTCAGGGAGTTCAGGAAGTGGGGGGAGTAATGGAGGAGGTTCAACTCCGACTTGTAAGGATACATGTAATTCATTAGAGTATGAATGCGGAACTCACACAATTTGCAATGAAGAGAAAGATTGTGGAAAATGTGATGAAGGTTATGTTTGTAATAATAGTGGAAAATGTGTGAAAGATCCTACATGTGTTCCAACAACTTGTGAAAAATTAGAAAGAGTGTGTGGAGAGGCTTCAGATGGGTGTGGGGGAACATTAACTTGCGGTGTGTGTGATGAAGGAGAAGAGTGCCATACAGAAGGAGTTTGTATGGATGTTCCGTGTACAGATACATGTTCTTCTTTAAAATATGAGTGTGGAGCTCCTACAATTTGTGGAAAGATTGATGATTGTGGAAAATGTGATGAAGGTTATGCTTGTAATAGTGATTGGCTTTGTGTGGCTGAACAGTGTGTTTCTGAAACAGATGCTCAGTTTTGTTCTAGGCTAGGTAAAAATTGTGGAAGTGTTACAGCTTTAGATAATTGCGAGATTTCAAGGACAGTTTTAAATTGTGGATCTTGTAATTCACCTAATACTTGTGGAGGGGGAGGTACAGAAAATGTGTGCGGGTGTACTCCTACAACATGTTCAGCATTAGGTAGGAATTGTGGAACAGTTTCAGATGGATGTGGAGGAACATTAACTTGTGGAAATTATGGAGGTGGATGTCAAACAGGATATACTTGTAATAGTGATGGAGTGTGTGTAGCTGAGCAGTGTGTTCCTGAAGCAGACGCTCAGTTTTGTTTGAGATTAGGTAAAAATTGTGGAAGTGTAACAGCTTTGAATAATTGTGAAATTTTAAAAACAGTAAATTGTGGAAATTGTACTTCACCTTTAACTTGCGGGGGAAGTGGAATATCTAATGTGTGTGGGTGTAATCCTGAATCTGATAATACATTTTGTACTAGATTAAATAGCCAATGTGGAAAAACTGCTGGATTAAATAATTGTGGGGAGTTAAGAATAGTTAGTTGTGGTGTGTGTAATGATAATAATGTGTGTACTACAGATAGTTGTTCTTCAAATAATAAATGCGTTTACACACCTGTTTCATGTGATGATAGTAATGATTGTACAACAGATATTTGTGATCCTTCAACAGGATGTTCACATGCATCTTTAACAGGAGTCTCTTGCAAAGATGACGGTAATCCTTGTACAACTGATATATGTAGTAATGGATTATGTACTCACATTCCTATATCTGATTGCTGTACATCTGATTCTCAATGTGGGGGAGGTGCTTTTTGTCCTCAAGATCGTTGTAATTTGAGTAATCATAAATGTTACCAATCATATCCGTTGTGTAAACATAATGATGGGTGCTGTCCTTTAGGATGTAATTTAGGGAATGATAATGATTGTACAACATGCACAATGAATAGTCATTGTAATGATAATAATGTATGTACAACAGATAGATGTGTAAGTGGTTCGTGCACATTTACACCAATAACTCAGTGTATTAATAATGATGGGTGTTGTCCTACAGGATGTAATGCTGTTAATGATAATAATTGTAATCCTAGTTGTGGAAACGGAGTAAGAGAAGGAAGTGAACAGTGTGATGGACTTCAATTAGGTGGTGCAACATGTGCAAGTGTACTTGGCTCAGGATATACTGTGGGTACTGTAACATGTACGAGTGGATGTATCTATAATGTATCTAATTGTTGTTCACCTGAATCTAATAGTGCATTTTGTTCAAGATTAACAAAACAGTGCGGAAATGTTACAGCTTTAGATAATTGCGGAAATTCTAGAACAGTTTCAAGTTGTGGAACATGTCAATCAGGTTACACTTGTTCTAATGGGCTTTGTGTTCAAGGTTGTGTTCCTGAATCTAATAGTGCATTTTGTTCTAGACTAGGTAAAAATTGTGGAAATGTTACAGGAGTAGATAATTGCGGTAATTCAAAAACAGTAAATTGTGGGTCTTGTTCTTCACCTCTAACCTGTGGGGGAGGAGGTACAGCAAATGTGTGTGGATGTACTGTTTCAAGTTATTCTCCTGCATTAAATACATTCTGTGGTTCAAGAAATGTTACAACAAATTGTGGAACAACAGTTA
>CAZSPD010000008.1:0-37629 GCA_964608765.1 Candidatus Woesearchaeota archaeon | reverse complement strand
ATATACAGGCAGTTCTCTATTTTACTTTCCATATTACTTTGTTGTTAATTTAGATAATTCTTATCCTTTCCTCCAGCACCTTATTACAGCCCAGAAGAAGGGATAAGAACTCAAGCTTTGTGTTATCGGTACTGCCCCAACCGACTTACAGCCCACTTGAATCCTAATCTATGGGGACTATCACTAATCCCCAAGTTTTAAAGAGCTACTTACCTTTTAATGGTCTTGAACCTAACTCAATTAGTACAACATTTATATAATCTCTTACAAATCTTAATTTCATATAATACCTTGTTGCATTTCTCTTTTCTCTTTCTGTTTCATAAGAATCTCTCTTTGGTAATGATTTAATATGTTTATCCACCCCTTCAAACAACCACCTAAGAACCCATATTCTAATAAGTCTAATCATTACTTTACCTCCATTTGAGCATAAGCCCATCTAAAGTTTCTTAACCAATCATTACTTACATATCCTACATACTTCTTAGCTTCAGCCATATCATTACCTATGTTAAGATAGTTCTTCTCTACTCCATTACAAATCTCCTTAGCCATTGTCTCTTGGTCAGGGTCATAGTTTCTATTACCACCTTTAAACCATCCAAAGAAGTTACTCTTTCTGCTAGTGTTTCTACCCATACTAGACTCTGCAACTGATATAGCTACTACAGTCCTTAATGCTTCATCAGAACAATACTCATCTAAAAGTGCAAAGTATTCCTTATCTATCCTTGAACCAGAATAAGTTTCTGTAAACTTCTTTATAGCTTGTACAGGACTGTCCATAAAGTTTTCTGCTGGTACTACCTCTACAGAACCATCAGCTTTTGTAGTTACTCTATCTCCAGCCACCCATTCTACCTTCTCTTCTACTTCTACCTCTTTAGCAATTACCTTCTCAGGCTCTTGTTTGATAGTTACTTCCTTCTGATCTTTTCTACCTACTAAAGTTAATAGCAGTAAGTAAAGTAGCATACTCATTGCTAGGAGAAAGAACACTCTTCTAAAGATTATCTCCCCTCTCTTTTGCCCATCCAGAAGATTCCATCTCTTCCAGAACTTTAGGTCTTTGGACTTTATATTTAAAATCCTCATGGCTTACACCCCCTAATAATTTAATAATACTATCTTACATCTATATACACTCATTGTCAAGTATCTTATAGTAGACTTAGTTGTTTACTAGGTTTCCAGATATAGTAGTACAGTTGGTATGTTTCTTGTCTACCCCATTTATCCTCAAACTCTGCAATAGATAGAGGTATCTCTGTACTATCCAGAATCATATACTCCAACTGTTTAGAAGTTTTATCTATAATACAGACATCCTTATTAGTAAGTCTTGCATCCATAATCTTCTTTTTAGGTACTGCTACAGCTCTTTGTCCTTTAAACTCAGGCATGTTCATCTTCCAGCCATCAAAGGGTTTAGTTTTAAATATAATGTAGGCATTACTTCCCATCTTCTTTTTCCTCTAAACTTAAATACTCTGTGATTAAGTCTATAGACTCTTTAGCTCCAAAGCATACTTCTGCCCTAAAGCCCTGTTCTCGCAGTTGTGAAATCCACCACTTCTGATCATCACTTGTTCTGTTTTTACCAGCTTTCATTTCTATCCAGAGTCCATTGTACTCTACTCTTCCATTACTATACTTTCTAGGTACTGGTAAGAATATATCAGGGACTCCAGACTTCATTCCTTCTGCTTTCATCCTATTAGCTACAGACCAATGTCCTCCATAGTAAGCACCATTAGGTATAGCCATGAGTAGTTTTAGTTCTTCATACCTATTACCCATTATCTCTGCCCACTTGAAAACTTTTACTTGCTCATCATGTTCAGGATGTCCTCTCTTACCTTTAGACTTCTTTTTAGTCATAGACTTGTATTGGTCTAGTGTAATTACATTTGTACTACTCATTGAAGTAATCCTCATAAAACTTATTTACTTTCTTCCAGAAGGTCTTATTCCTCTCATCTATCTGCCATCTGTATTTAAGTACCCCCCAATCCATAGAGGTCTTTTCTTTTAGGTACTGCAGGTCATTTTCCTTGTACCAGACCTCTATGAATCTTTTAGGCTTATGTGGATTGTCATTGTTGTAGAAGATGAGGTTGTATTTACTATCTCCATATACAAACCTCTCATCTTCATCTACTACAAAATCTCTGAGCAGTAGAGTTCTCTTAGAACTTTTTGATTTTGTATCCATCGTGAGTATCTATTTCATAAGTTATCTTATTTTGCTTGTGCTTACTTTCTGCAACATTCTTCCATGTTTCCAATAGGATATTCAATGCACCCATCAACCAATCCTGTTGAAATTCACTACCCCAATTTACCTCTATGTTAATTGTTATCTTCTTCATAGTTAAACCCTAATTCAAGTAATCTATAACCCTTTTCACCCTTACATTTCTTGTATTTATCTAAAAAAACAGAAATATTTTGATGGGGATCTTCTCCTATAAAAGTAAGAAGCTCATATGGAGTAGATGAACATTCAAACTCTATATCATACAAATGCACCCAAGTATCATCATCTTCTGGATTCCCTATAATAACCTCATCAAAAGACAAATCGCAACCAATGTTAAAGAAAACCCTTCCACTAATTAAATATAATTGCTTCCTATCTTCAACCCCACCAAATTCATAACTAAGATGCTGGGCATATGTTGATTGGTACTCAACAGGCTCATCTTCATCCCATATTTCATCTAACATATTTGATAAGTCATCCCACTCTTTACTCCAATATACTTTTATATAATGTTTTTTCATTTTAATATCCCCCTTGCTCAATTAAGATATCTATCTCTGTATTGAGTTTCTGATTCTCAAGATACAGAACTACCCCAGCAACCACCAGAAGGGCAGTTGCTAGGATTAACAATATTTGTTTAGTAGTTCTTCTCATTTTTTAGAAAGGTAAATCCTCTTCCTCTATCTCATCAGGCTCTGATGTTTTAATATTCTTTTTCATATCCTTAACATCATGCTCATCTACATCCATTCCCTCAAAAGGATCATCCTCTGGAGAGTTAAGAACTTGAGTTAAGTCTGTTTTATTCTCCTTGAAAGCTATCTTAATATCTCCATCTATTGCTGATGGTGGAGAAGGCATTACATAGTACTTAGTATCCATACCTGTACCCTCTCTTTTGATATTAATGTCATAAGCTCTAGGGTCGCCCCACTTTTTGTTAGCTATAAACTCATTGAGTGCTTTGATAATAGTCTGCTGTGTAATCTCTAGGATTTTAATAGCATGACTGTTATAGTCCCATACCTTCATCATCCAAAACTCTTTAACCTGTGCATCTGTAACTTCATCTGGAAGCTCTGTTTTGTAGTCTACTCTTACTGGTCTATCTCCTTTTTGACCATCATTTCTTCCTCTAACTACTCCCTCTGGACTAACCCACCACAACTTACCAATCAAAGGTCTGGATAAGATTCTAATATCATTATCCCCTTCATTGAGTTTCATAAACTCATCTGTCGTTGGTATGTAATCTTTGGGTAAAAACTCTTCTGTGCTGTTTGCCATTTACTTATTAAACTAATTTAAAATACTTACTATGGACTTTAAAAGTACAACTAAATATCCTTTACAATTTAAATATGGAAGTTACAAGTAAGTCCTATCTTCCAACATTCCTACTCTATACTAGCAACTACTCCACACAATGTCAATATATAATAGCTATAAGATAGTGTTATTATTTGCACCTGTTTTTGTTTGGCTGATTTTGATCTGTTTTTATCTTCTTTTTAACTCTTTCTACTGTGTATATCGCTTGTAAGCTATGTTCTATTAATACTACCTAACTAGGAAACTAAAGAAATGGCTTCTAGTTCCTCTTTGTGTTATTGATTATTAACAAAACACAAACCACACAACCTACTTTGTGTTACATTTAGACAACAAAATAAAAGACATTTAGTTATCTATCTTCTTTAGTTACTGGAATGTACTTATCCAGAAAGAGCCAACATATATGTACTTCTACTTTCACTACCTTAACTGAGGTATCCTTGAAGTATCCGTATTCTCTTACAGTTCCTTAGCCTCTCGGCTAACATATCAGCTGTGCCTCTTCTATCTGTAAGTCAAAAGAAGAGTTAAGATATGCCTTCTAGCCCCTTAGGTACTAGATGTAGCTGATGAGTGGTGTAAGCCCACAACCCAAAGGTTGTTTTGAAACTCACCTGCTACATTTAATACCCAAGATAACAATGCTGGATAGTGTAGCTTAGTCAAACTGTACTATCCCTGAATTAGCCTACTATTGGAACTGCCCAGCCCAATGTGTGATGTAGGACTTCTAAGGACTAACTTCTACTGCATTGCAAATTGATTATTAGTCAATTTTAAAGAGCTTGTAATGCAAAAAGCACCCCTAAGGATGCTTATGCAATGGTGTTGTCATTACCTACAACAGTCTGTCTGCCGATAGTTCTCTGTAAACAAATTGTTTGAGGCAATGTTTCCATACATCTAATATACAACCAAAAAATAAGAGATGTCAAGAGGGAGTATTTATACCTGTTAAAAGGATATTTTTAATACCCCCTCTTTAGTCCTACTATCTTCTCTTGTTTTTTCCTTTTCTTTTTCTTTTGCTTCTACTTCCTCTGCTATGATATTGACCGACTGGATTACCATAATCATCTGATGTTGTTAAATTCCACCTTTTATGATATTCCTGATGACAAAACTTACACCAGCACACACAATTTTCTAGTGTACCTTTCCCTCCTCTTGATACTGGTAACTTGTGATGAACAGTCAAATAGTTACTACTCCCACATATCTTACACTTAAAACAATCTCTCTCGTGAACAGCAACCTTCCATTTGCTTCTACCCACAATGCACCTCCAAAGGTCTGGATTCTAGTAGGATTTTTAAAGAACACTATATCTTAGTAACTACTTGTTTCTAGCATACCTATCTGCTTCCTGTGCTGTGTAAAATGCTTGTGCTTCTTTTTCAAGTGGATCTAAAACTAACCATACTGCACCATGTTTTAAACTCCTCTGCTTTTGCCAACCTTTCTTTCTTGCATACTCATCACTATACTTGTATGCACCACTTGCAATAAACAACTGCCTTCTGTCCCCATCAAAGCCATCTGCCACCTGCTCTGATATAGCTTTCTTATGATTGTGCCACCCTATGTAAACATCTCCTTGCTGAATACCATACTTGCTTAACCTGTTTTCAGGATGTGTGTCATTGTAAATACTGTTTCCCTGCAACTGATGTCCACCAACTACTTTGTACTGCACCTCTGGAAGATTTACTCTTAGTCTTGTTGTACCATGTATTATTGGTATGTTTGTTCTGTCCCTAAACTCATCATAGATTGTTGTACCCATCTTAGAAGCCCAATTATCATGATCACCAACTAGAAGTGCTAATATCTTATCTTGTCCTAGTTCTTCTACCATTGAATTAATAAACATCCTCTGCTGATTAAAAGAACCTATCATCTCATCTTGAGCAGGATTGAAAAAGAACCCATCTGTCCAATCCCCTCCACCTAAAAGATATGCATTATCTCTACTTGATATAAATGAAATATCATGAGCAAGTAACTCATAATCCACCTCATACCCACCACTATGAATATCTCCAATAAGACCCCATATAATAGGCTTATTAGTATTAAATGATAATTCTATTTCATCAGGAATACCCTCAACTTCTGTCTTTAAATCTCTTCTTCTAATAAACTCATCAGTCCATTCATAAAAAGAAGGTTTCCTACCATGAGTTTTTTCTCTTATTAACTCTGGACTGTCTATGTTTTCGTATCTTATTTGCTTACTACTCTTGTAACTTCCATCTGGATAGTAGAGTCCTTCTTGTTCTGTATTCTGGCTCATTGTTTCCATGATTAATTACAACATATTAAGTTGATCCTCTTTTTTAGTTGCTTCTATCCTACACTTGGCTATTTCCATGTACTCTGGCATCATTTCTATTCCTATAAAATCTCTATTCAATTTCTTACAAGCCATACCTGTTGTCCCACTACCCATAAACGGATCTAATACAACCTGCCCCTCTCTACTTACCATCTTGACTAGATACTCCATTAAAGCAATAGGTTTGACCGTTGGATGTGTGTTCTTGCGAAGTGTTATCCCCCTTTGGTATGCATTGTCTATATCCTTTTCTCTTCCATCATTAACAATCTTCTCCTCCAGTCCCTCGCACCCTATATTCCTTTCTCTCTTACTTGCTTTGGCACAATAAAAAAATCGTGCTACTGAACCTGAGTCGCCATAGGTTTCTCCTAGTTCATGATTTATATCAAATTTTCCATAAATACCATTAGGGCTTCCATCTGTATGTCTTGTATGTTGAGGTCCCATTTTTCCACTCTTTGTCTGTGGAAACAACCCTACTACTTCCTCACTACCATCGTGGATTAGATTGGCTGGGAAGCGACCAGATGGTGCTGGTTGTAACTCGTCTACATTTTTTCCTTTCCAGCCATCATCATTAAACGAACCTTTTTGAAAACCAAACTTGTATGGCTTTAATTCCTCTGTCTCCACCCTGCACCCATCAATGTTTATTCCACCTACTCCCCACTTCAAGTGGTTGTCAGCAAGGTTTTTCTCTGAGATTGGTTTACGAGCAACAGTTATTGGTTCACAAGCTGGTTTGAGAGCTGACCCAAGTCCGAGTGCTCCCATCGCTTGTGTTCCGTATTGTTTGCAAAAAGCACAAGGTTCTCTATATTGTTGTTGCTGGGATTGTGGTCTAGGTGATGTACTACCTCCGTTCTCGTTAGTAATCTGTTCAAGTGTTGAGCCATTACTAATCTGTGCTGCATTATGTATCCATCTTTCCTCGCCATCGGCAGATATTCCTTTGGACACCTCTGATATATCACTCCCTTGTAATTCCCCTTTGCTCTCTTGTATGTTACTCCCCCCTTCCAAGCTGGGTTGTCCTTTCCGTACTTTACTGGGAAGTTGCAAAAGGGAAGTGGGTAGGCTCTGTTCCGACAGGCTCTGCTGCAAAACTTTCCCTTCTGTCTTTTGATTTGAGACGGTCTGCGATAAATCGGCTTCTGACACAGGTCGCATACTGTGTTTGGCTTCCTGTTCACTAGATACCCCTTGTACATTTCCACCTTGTTCATACGCTTCCATATTACCACATGTACACCTCTTCTTCAACTGCTTAAAGATGTTCAATGATTTAGGAAAACCACTTCCATAGACATACATTATCATATCTCTTATCTCAAACCCTGCATCTTCAATATTAACAGCCATTCTGTGCTGTGTTCTTGTACCTGCAAAGGATAGTAAATACCCACCATGCTTTAGAACTCTTAAACACTCTTTCCATATATCAACACTAGGTACATCATAATCCCACTTCTTACCCATAAAGGATAGCCCATATGGTGGGTCTGTTACGATAGCATCAACAGAGTTATCTTCTAGTTCTTTTAGCTTTTCCAAGCAATCTCCAAGCAGTAGGTTCATTATTTTTTACTTTCCTTCTATTACTGTTTCTAAGTCAAACTCCTTTAATACTACCCAGTATATTAACTGACTAGATGCATATACCTTACCTACTTTAGAAATATAACTGTTCCAATCCCAGCCTTCACTTACTAACTCAAATACTGAAGCTACTAAGAAAGATACTACTAAAGCAATTAGTCCAGAGACTTTCTTGTCTAGTGTTACCCATCTCTTGATAATAGCAAAAACTATTGATAAAACTGCTCCTGCTATTAATGATCCTAACTCTACTTGATCCATGTTATTTATCATTAAATAAATTATATATAAACCTAAAGAATTGTATTACTACAGATTCTTGTTGTTCCCTTAGTATTTGTTTCACACTCTTTAAAGGTTCTATATCCCTTTAAATAATAATTTAAGGATACTCTTATTTCTTAGGAAATAATTTCTCCAATAACTCTACTATCTTCATAAACCTACTACCCTTCAATTCGTTATATGCCTGAGTTACTTTCATCAAAGATTCTGCTTTGAGTTTAAGATCGTTTTCTAAATTCTCTATTCTGTCTTCTAGTTCGTCTAGTGCTACTTTTAATTCACCATTCATAGCTTTCTCTTCATCCAATAACTTCCTAGCATATTCCTCCTGATCGCTCTTTATCTTTAAATCAGATTGTAAAGATTCAATCTGTGCTTGTAATTTGTTTATCTCATCCATAAAAGGATTCTCCAAACTAAATTTATTGAACTCCTTAGTCCATGCATTTGTATAATATACACCATTACTGTCCCCTAGTGCCATATACAATCCATTCTTATCATGATACTTCATAACTAGACTCTTTGTACCCTTCTTTAAGGTGGCTGTTGTTGAATTAGAGTACCCAGCAGTTGAAGTCATGACTACATCCTGTGTAGGATAGACTACAGAGCCTTCTATGAAGGGTTTAGGTACTACTACTGGTGGTGGATTAAGTTCTGCTTTTATCATATTGAGAAATCTTCCCCATCCTAGATCTAATGTTCTATGAGGACAATACTTACCACTAAAATCTTGATGCTTTTTAACTCTGTCTATTCCCCATCCATACCTCTTTAGTATCTGTACTACCAGCTCTACAGCATTCTTCTCTGCTTTATCAAACTTTGCATACACTTCTGCTGTTGGTAACTTTTTAGGTAAGGAATAACATATCTCAATACCAATATGCTTCATGTTACCCTGACCTAAATTATCACCTGCATGCCATCCTGTTCTATTCTCTGGAAGTGCTTGTATAGCTTGTATGTTATCAACTGCATAATGATATGAAATCTTCTGATCTATTCTAGTCATATATGCTATCTCATTTACTGCTGATGCTTCGTTTGCTGTATTATGAATACAAATTCCAATGGGATTCATTGTTGTATGACTCTTCCAATTATACCTAGAAGTAGGTATAAGTTTCTGTACTATTGTTAGTGCCATAGCAGTAATTATTAAAATTAACTACTTTATTAATCCCAAGTTATACAAGTATATAATAAATCCTATTACAGTTCCTATTGTTCCTATTAATGATATTATTCCAGCCCAACTTCCTACATTGAAAAACATCTTGACTTTCTTTGTCATGAAATTGTCTTGGATTATCTCATCTAATGCTTTCCATTTACCGTTTTTCTCCCAGTTATCAAAATGCTCTATTACTTGCCATCCCTTTGCTGTTATCTGACTCTCCTCGTTTTTTCTAGCATGTTCATAACTGTACTTGATCATCTTCACATAGCCATCATCATCATATTCTGTATCTCCAAGTAACACTCTTTCTATTCTTGAAATACTTTTACCAGTAGCTTCTGTAGTTACTTTAAGTTTAGTAACCTCACATCCTAGTGAATTAACTTCGTCTGAAAGTCGTTGGAAAGCAGATTGTATTTTCTGATCTATCTTCCTATCTATTTCTTTGTCTGTCATTTTCTTCTTCTGTTTATTTGATGTAGTCATCCCTATCTTGCATACCTTAGTATTATTTTAATGTATGAAAGTCATTTAAGCAAATGTTATTTTTAAAAATTCCTATTACTCTCCAAATCATTTGCCCACTTACCTAGTTCATAGTTAATTACTCCTGCATTGTAAAGCTTAATGATTACATCATTGCTAATCATTCCAGCATACTTTAAAGATGCTAGATACTTTTTAGTTTCTGCTTCACTTTTACCCTCTATTACCTCTTCTATCTTAACCACCTTATCATCATTTTTAGTTATACCAAACAGTAATTCTGAGTAACTGTAATCACTTCTAGCAAGTAACGCCTCTTGTCTGAACTCTTTAGCTAGTGCCTTTGCATCAGCTAATTCTTCTTTTGTATAATCTCTAGGGTCTTTCATACTAATTTCTCTTAATGCCCTTGCCCTCATAGCTTCTTCCATTGTCTTAGCATTAGGATTAGAAAGATATATTTCCATTTCAGGAGTACTAGGGTTATCATTGTACCTTGTTACCAAGTCAATTACCCTTGCCCTTGTCTTTTCTATTCTCTCTATGTCTTTGTCATCATAGGCTTGTTTGTATTCATCTAAAGCCTTGTCTATGTCTTTACTAATTGCTTTTCTTCTAAATACTTCCAACTCTTTCTCTTTACTATACTCCCTTGTCCCTTTTGTCATTGAATTGTATAACTGGTCATTTTTCTCTTTAGTGTCCCAGTAGTCATTTAATCTTCTACCATATTCAAAGTAATACTCCCTATTAACTGACTTCAGTACATTCCAAGCATTAGGCTTTCCAGTTATCATTCCAATAGTTCTACCAAAACTCTGTGTTAATATTGCATCAAGTTGTAGTGGAGATAGGTTAAAGAAATCCCCTAACCTACCCTTGTCAAATGGAAGTTCTAAACTCATTGCCCACTTAGCCAACTTACTTGTTCCTTCATTGTACCTGTCTGCTGGTAACTTAGTCTTTTGCCAACTACTCTCAAGTGGAGCAAACTCTGGATATGTCTTATATCCCATAATAGCAATTATAGGGTTGGCTAGTGCTGGTAAGAGTGAAGCACCCCACTTACCAAACTCATCCCATGTTCCTTTTTCTATTAGTTTTACTACTGCTGGAAGCAAATTGAATTGATCTGGAAGAGATGTTGTTAATGCTGTTGTGTAATCAGTTACACTATAATCTACATCATCTTCTAAAATGAAGTCCATGACTGCCATGTTAATAGTTCCTGCTATACTACCAGCCCACTCTGCTACTGCTATCCTTCTAATACCACCTCCCTTTTTAGGTATGTGAATAAACCTACTTAAATCCTCTGCTGTTAAGTCTTTAAACTGCTCCTTGTCATCATCATCTGCATTTTTCCATGCTCTTAACATCTCTTCTAAACCTATTGCTGTTGTAAGACCTACCATAAATAACATCCTACTTCTTATCTTAGGGTCTTTAATAAAGTTTCCACCTGACCATGCAAATGCTTGAAGTGATGCATTTTGGAATGGTGCATACTTAGGAATGTTAGGAGCTTTTGTTATGTTACCTTTACTGTCCTTGTACTTAAAACTTCCTCTGTGATGGAATGGAGCTGTTACTCTTCTTGCCTTTTCTAATGCTACTACATCACTATCCCCACTCTTTTTAGCTTCTATAAACTCTACAGACCTATACCACATTTCTGATAGTTGTGAAGGCATTGAAAGTACATCAAGTCCTACCTTAGCTACTTTACCTATTGTATTTTTAATCTTCTTTAACCCCTTTTCTTCCTGTCTTAAAAAGGTTGTAAAAGCATCATAATCTCCTTCCATATATTTAACAAATGTCATTTCTCTACCACCAAGTGCTAAGTACTTCTGGAAGTATTGTAATTCTAAGTTGTTATCAGGATTTTTACCCAAGACTACTTTAGCTGTATCTGCAAATAGGTTGTAAACTGCTTTAATAGAACTACTCTGGTATGTTTGTGTTATGTAGTTAAAAGCATCTCTAGGAAGGTTAGTGAATACAAACTGGAAGTATGTTCCTGTAGTACCCATTGTAAACAACTGCTTATAGCTTTGCTGTACCTTTTCTAACCAGTCTACCTGCTTTGGAGAAAGATACCCTGAAAGTAGTTCCTTTATCATAGGGTCTACTGCATATGCCTTTCTAACACCATCTTCCATTTTAATAATAATATCTTTTTGATTTTCTATTCCCTTGTGCCACTCTACCTTCTTAATATTAGCTGAGTGCATTTCCATTGTCCTATCAGTTAAGAATGTATTAATAGCATCCTGAGATACACTCTTGTTTAAAAACTCCATGTGATTTCTCATAGCACTTTGCAAAGGATAGATAATCTCTTTAGTACTACCAGTTCTCTTTTTAAGGGAGGATATTTCTTTACTACCAAGTTTTAGATTTCCATTTATCTCACTTGGATCTACTTCTCCTAGTACCTCATCATAAATGATTCTTTTAAATGGAGCATAACCTTTATTGTCTTTTAGCTCATTGTACTTGTCATTGGATATAATACCAACCTGCTTTGCAAGTAGAATGTCTTGTGCTACTAACTTATCAAACATATCCAACTCTTTCTCAAAGAGTCCCTGATTGTTTAGGTATGAGTCTGTAACTAATCTTCTATCCCAGCCATCATTTTTAAGTAAGCTTTCTACTTCTTCTAAATTACTCTCTACTTCTTGTAAAAGTACCTTAGTTCCCTCTATCTCTGCTTCAAGTGCCTTTTCTGCCCTTTTATCTCTATCCCCTTCTTTCTTCTGGTACATTGCTACAACTTCATCATGCAATCCTTCTAAATCTGCTTTAATAGTTTCTACTTCTGTTTTCAGTTTATCAGCATACTCAAAGTCATAGTAAGCTCTTCTTGCAACAAGAAGTGAGTTAAACTGTCTGTCTACACCCTTCTGTGCTACTTCTCTTCTTAAAGTCCCCCAGTTAAAGTCATGTTTTCTTTCTATGTTTTTAGTCTCTGGATTGTAAGCATAGTAAGTATCTTGTGCTACACTCTTTCTTATATAACTATACAAACCTCCCATAAAGTTTTTAAACTTACCTTCCTCTACATTTTTCTTGGAAAGGTTAGTTGCTATATTGTTTTCATATATCTGCTTTACTTGTGTTCTAAACCTAAACAGATTAGTAAAGTCTGCTTTAGTCATTGTATCTCCATTTTCCTTTACCCATCTTTCAAATAGATTCAAGTCATTTTGTAGCATGTTTACTGTAGCTTCTGTTTTACTCTTAAAGAGTGTCTGCTCAACTGTAGGAATACTCTTACTTATTCTTGTTGCTACTCTGTCTAAATCATTAAGACTCTGATACCTAGATACTATGTTACTTACATCATTTAGATACTCTCCAATTTCTGTGTTGTAATATTTACCACCCTGTGTAAACATTTCTTTAACTATTACTGGATATTCCTGTGTAAAACTGCTTGGTCTTTGAAGATATGTTGCTACTGCCATTGCAAATCCTTCTAGTTTTTGAGTTTTAACTGCATGAGTTTCTTTAGCTGTTGGATATAGATTAATGTAAGCTTCCCTTAGTTGCATATCAACACTATCTCTTGGAGTAATTCTAGCTGTTATGTCATACTTTTTATCTATTGCATGGCTTATCTCATGAGATGCTACATACAAGTCTGTTATACCTTTAAGCCTTATCTCTTTAGTCTTACCATAAAACACTCCTAGCACTCCTCTTGGTAAGTATTTCTCTCCTACCTTATCAGCATACTTATGTACTAAAGCTTTAACCTCATCTGACATCTTAAGTTGCTCTGCTTGTGTTACCTCTCTAGCTTCATATGTTTCTAAACTCTGAGAGCCTTTACTCTCATCCTCTTTTGCTTTTAGTGTTTCTGCTTGTACTTTATTCCATATTTCAGTCAAGCTTTCTCTAGGGTAATACCCAAACTCATTTACATCATCTCCTGCAAACACAGCATCTCCTGCTTTGATTGTAAACTCATATACCTTTTCTTGATCTCCCTCTATAGAGTCTTTAGCATACTCTTTAGAAAATGTTATCCAATCTCCTATGTTTAGTTCATTCTTTCTAGTTGCTCTGTATACTGTTATATCTGCATCAGGTTTATTTCTAATAGAAAGCAATGCTTTCCAGCTCTGCTGATTAGCAATATCTGTATGATTAGGAGATAAGCTCCACTCTGGATGCTCATAAACATCTCTTGGTAAAATTTCCCCTTCTAGCAAATTACTTGCTGTTGGCATTACTTGTGTAAAATCTCCCTCTTCATCAATAAAGTATGATGGTCTATGACTCATTGCATAATCAGACCTTTGTGTAAACATGGCTGTTACAAACTCTTCTGCATTATTATACTTTCTAGCTTCCTTTAATAAAGTACCTTCCTGTGCTACTGGCTGTACTGTGCTATCTGTTAGCATTAACTGGTCATCACCTATTACATCAAGAGGGGCTACACCATCTTCAAACTTGACCTTATCAAATGGTATTGGCTTATCTAGTTGTCTGTATGCTTCTAATAAATGACTACCATCCTTTAAAATAACATCTCCATTATCTTTTTTACCAATTACAATCCTGTCTTTTAGATATTTACCATTTCTAGCTAAACCTGTTTCTGCTTCTTTAAAGCTTATTCCCTCTCCCTGTAATCTTTCAGGTTTATTAAGTTCTCTTCCTGTCTTAGATAAAGCATTAACTACATAATCTGTAAGATAATCTGCATCATAAAACTTCTCCTGCTCAACTTCTGTTGCTTGTCTATCCTTTCTTAGTATATCCAAGTTTCTTCTTATATCTGCCATACTTGTTATATCTCCATAACCTCTTTGCCCTCTTCTTCTGGCTGTTGTATAGAAAGCTATATCATCATCATCTGTTTTTCTATTATTTTTTTTGTCCAAATATGCTTGAACATAATCTCTGGCTTCTTTCATAGGAATCTTTACAGTCCTACCATCAAACATACTAACAGTTATTACCTTTGTCTTGTTGTTATATTTCCATGTACCTTCCCCACTATATCCTATTGTGCCATCAATAGATGCCATTTTTTCTATAGGTATATCCTCTTCTATATAACTTGCTATAGAGTTTATCATCTCATCCATCATGCCTTCTCTTGTAAATGCTTTTGATTTTTCTAATAATCTGTCCTGTTGCTCTCTTTCTGCTACATCCATCATTGCTCTTTTTGACTCTTCTACTGCCTTTTTACCTACAAGATTAGTAAATGTAGCATCAGTTGGTAACATCATAGGCATTACAATACCTTTTCTAGTTTTACCTACTACAAATGATATTGGCTTTACATTACTTTCATCAGTAATATAAAACTCTGCACTTGGATAGAAACTCTTAATTGCTGAATAATACTTACCACTAAGTCTTACAAGTGTTCCATTCTCAGCCTTAAAGATTATTGAGCCACCCTGCCTGTTAGTTTCATCAGCATAAAACCCTATTGGAGTTAATTTGTGATTAGCCTTAGCACTATCTAGTATTGACTGTGTTTCAGGGAAAGACATATCTTCAATTCTTTGTTTAGTAAATGCACTTCTAATACCCTCTTTAGCTTCTGTCAAAGGTATTCCCTGTTGCCTTTTAATTAATTGTGCATTTTTAGTAATGTACTGCTCTTGAAACTTATCTATTATTTTCTTGACAATAGGCTTGTCTGTAAAGAGTATCATTCCATCTGTGTACAAACCTTCTCTTTGCCCTCCCCATAAGAATATCTCCTGCCTATCACTAACAGCAGTATCCTTAAGAGATAGTATACCTACCCCCTTACCAAGCTTCATTAGTACATCCTTGTCTGTTGTTTTGATATATCTTTCTCCATCTTCCATGCTCATAAGTACTTTGTGTTGTTGCTGTGGAGTTAGCTTGTCCCAACTCTTTTCATACTCAGCCTGTGCCTTACTTTCTAGCATAGCCATTTTGTCTGTTGATACCTCTTCTCCATAGAAATCCTTTGTTCTTTCTGCCATTATTTCTTCTGAACGTTTAATAGCTCTTTCAAGCTCAGAAGTTTCTGATTTTATCCACCTTTTAATATAAGGAATAGATAACAACTCTTTATCTGTTTTTCCTTCTACTAATAATTGACCAAATTCCCCATCCTTAGATTGATCTCTAACAGCTTGAGCAGGGTTGTTTCTTAGTACTTCCAAACTTGCCTTGTAACTAGATAACAACTCTCTGGCAATGTTTAATCCTTTCTCAAACTCTTCTAAGTTTCTTGTTCTGATTTTCTCCTTTTCTTCTACCTTAACTTCCTTACTAGCTTTCTCTTTAACAGGTTCTTCTTTCTTTTTAGTTGGTTCTTTATCCTCTTTAGGTTCTTGTTTCTCTTCTTTTTTAGTTTCTTTCTTAGACTCTTTTTTACTCTTCTTTTCTTCTATTCTCTTGCTCTTTTTTGCTAGATCTAAAACATCTTCCTTTGTAAAATCAACAAGGTATGAAGCATGATTAGAGTCTAACCAGTTTTCTAAACCAGAAAAGGAGATATATTCATGAGTATCAAAGTAAGTGTCCAATACTTCCTTAGCAGTATTACCATACCCCTCATTTCTTAATACTGCATTTCTTAAAACATATCTTGGAGTATTGTCCTCATATCTAACCCCTCTTAGATCTAACTCTTGTTTCATTTCTTCAACAGTCATACTATCTGCAACCTCTTTTGTTATCCTTTTAGCTTCTATTTCCTGTTTAACAGGTGTCTCTATTTTAGAAAAATCTATTTCATCACCAGCATTATTTACAATACCACTACCAATCAACTGTTTAGATAAACTAGAAATATCTACTGCTGGAACAGTTAAACCCAAATCCTTGTATGCTACTAATCTGTGTACTCCATCTATAAAAGTATCCCCACTTACTATAATAGGGTCTAATTTCTGTCCTGACTCTATTAGTCTTTTAAGCTTGTCTACTTGTGCTTGAGAGAATTGTTCGTTAGAGATATTACTTTTATCATATAATTGTTGTGCATTTAATTCTTTTACTTCTAGGTTTAAATTAATCTGTTGTTTTAACTCTGCCTTTAATTGCTCTGTTGTGAAGTTAGTTTCTTTTATTGCTTCCAACAAATTGGCTGATATATCTGCCTGAGTTGGCTCTGGCAAGGTATCAAAACTAATACTTCCTACTACCTCTAGTTGAATTTCCTCTTCTGCCTTTGCTATGTCTGCTTCTAGCTCGTCAAATGCCCCTGTCTTATCTACTATCTGACTGCCATCTAGTATGCCTTCTGTAATATCTTGCTGTGTTTCTGTATCAACAACCCTACCCTCTGTATTTAATTCTGCTGTTTCAGGTAAACCAAAAGCTTGTTTGTTACCATTAACCTCATTAACAAATGCTTGTGCTTGGGCATCTGTCATAGCACCACCTAGCCTTGTAGCACCACCTGCAATAAATGTTAAAAGTGCTGTGTGAGAAGCTACATCTGCTATATAATCTGTACTTATCTCATACTCATCTCCACTTGTAATACTGTTGGTCATATCTTGAACTAACTCCTCAGCTATTTCACCAGCAATACTATCAAGTCCTGTTGATTGTAATATAAACTTTGCAGTAGGACTATTTTTAAGGAAGTTATCTACCTTAGAAATAGACTTTACTACAAAACTCTCTCCTAGCTTTTTAGTTATAGGAGCTTCAAGTACTTTCTTACCAACACCAGAACTGGCTAACTTAGTACCACCTGCACCAAGAAGCTTGTCTATACCCTTACCTAGTAAAAGCTCTACTGCTGTTTCTATATATCCACCTGCTAGGGCTGAAACAGTACCTTTAACATCATCTTCTGTACCAAGCTTAGTGGTCATAATTCTAAAACCATCCTTGTCATCTATTGGTATAAATGTGAATTGATCCTCTGTATTTGCTCTTACCCTTTGTACTGTTTTAGGAAGAGATGTTATCTGCTCTACACCACCAACAATTAAAGGGCTTCCACCACTTAGTGCTGTTGCTATTGCTAAATCCACCATGTACCCAGTCATATCAGAAAGTCCTTGTGGAGCTTCTGCAAGAAGCCCTCTGTCTACCATGTTTTCCCAGTCTTTGTTGGTCTGTCTTATTATTGCAGACCTTTGATTGGGAGTTAATTGACTTATACTTGCACCTTCCTGTATTGCATCCATAGCTAGTAAATAATCCTCTTGAAACTCTGCTTCTCTGCCTTTTAATAAAGAAGGTAAATATGTTTTACTCTTAACTGCCTTCCCTATCTGATTCCAAACATTCTTGTCTACTGGTACTTTCCCTAGTACCTCATCATTTAAAGTTATGTTTTGTTGTGCTAGATATTTATCCTCTTTAATAAAAGACAACAAGCCTTCTGCCTGTACATCCTTGAAAGTAATGTCTTTAACATCTTCTTCTTTTAAGCCTTCCTTTGAAAAATAACCCATCTCTAATGCTATCTCTTTTAACCTTTTCTGCTTGTATTCTAACAACTGCCTTGCATCAAACTCTTGTCCTGATTCTTTAAGCTCTTTTCTTTTCTTAGCTAAGTAAAGAGTATTATCTTGCTTTAATTCTTCTACCTCTTTTTGTACTTTATCAAGATACTCTATATGATCCCTTGCATTAGTTTTTAGCATTTCGTTTCTAACAACAGGAATGTTCTCTCCACTAAAACCAGATGTCATTTCAAAATCTTTCTGCTGTAAACTCTTTTCTTTTTCTTTACTTACAATTCCCCTTGACTCTCCTACAAAACCCCACTCTTGCATTTTACCTGTAGCAAAAGATATAGCATTGTTAATAGCACCATAGATTTTATTCTTAGGCTTTTGTTCTACCTGTTTAACAGGCTCTTGTTTAACAGGTTGTTGTGCTAAAGGAGCAACATCTTCCTTAACAGGCTCTTGCTTTACCTCTAACTCCTGCTTAACAGGCTCTTCTATTTCTTGAAAATAACCTTTTGAAGAACTACTTGTAGCTTGAGGAAGCTCTCTCTTCTTTTTCTCTTCCTCATCATCTATGTCATAAAAATATGCCATAACTATTCAATTATCAATTTAGTTGAATGGATTTGTACTGGTACTACTTGAACCAGTCTTACCAAGCTTTTGTAAGTACAAAGGATCTAAGTTATATACATTTGCATCTCTAAATGCATAGTTTTCATTAATAAACCTACCAAAGTTAGCATCAAAACCATAGGATGTTCCACCATTTCTTACCCATTGTGTTTTATATTGATTGTATGTGTCTGGAGACACATTCTTATCACTACCTGTTTTCTTCCAAAGTAATGCTTCCATTTCTGCTATTGCACCACTATTACCATCAAAACTTGCAGTAGTCTTACTTCCACCACTAGAAGCTATCCTTGTTTGTCCTGTATAAACACTCTTTGACTTAATAGAACCATCTGTATCTTTGTAAACAATGTCTGTATAAGTACCACCATTTTGAGAAACCCTTTGTGTAGTTGATATAATGTTTGCTCCTGCTTCCATTTGTAATTTACTCATAAATCCAATAGGCATACCCATAATAGCTTCATACTTAGCAATTTGTGCCTTCTGGTCTGGACTAAACTTTTCCCAAGTTGTTTGACCCTTAGAAATATAACTTGCCATCATAGACCATTGTGTAGAAGCAAATGCTCTGTCTGCATTAAACTGGTCTGCAACTGCCTTATACACACTCATTCTTGTATTAAACTCTGTCTGATACTGCTCTTTTGCTGTTTCGTAATCCATTTGAGTAAATTGCATTATCATGTTTATCTGATTGTATGCACCCTGTACCATGTCTGATACTCTTGAAAGCTCATTACCATACCATTGCATCTGCTCTTGCCTGTCTCTTGTTGCTTTATCAACCCTACCTTCTATTGCTCCCAACCTTACAGGCTGTCCTCTCATGTAGTTTTTCTGCTGATTAAGTAGCAATTCTTCCCTTCTAATAGCATCCTTGTACCATGCCATACTCTGTTCCATCTCACTTACTCCAAACTCTTCTCTCATGTCTTTGTACATGTCTACATACTTAGGAGCTTCAGGCATTGTACCTGTCATTCCAAGTTGCTCTTCCATGAACTTATCAACACTACCACTTTCTAGTGGATCATATGTTCCAAGCTCATTGAGAGTAGTCTGAGTAGTATTCAGATATGATGTTACTTCAGTTGGACTTGTTAGTTGTATTGCCATAATATAATATATAATAGTTTATCTAAGATAACAAATTGAACTCTTCATTTATAGGTAAGTTAAATATAGTGTAATTCACCCTTACAGTCCTTGCTGGAAAAGTATGTGCTGATGCAGTCCAGTTCTGCCTTCTATAACCTACATAATATTTATTAATATCTACATATATCCATAACCCTTCAGAAAGCTCTAATGACCAACCAAATTCATATGCCCACCTTTCTGCCATTGCATCATTAACATCATTAACAACAAAATCTGTTGGTATACTTCCAGCATAAGCTAAATCTAAGCTCAACCCTACTGTATTAACAAAGGGAGTATGTACTGGGGGAAAACCCAAGTTATGAGACAGCTCAAACCAGTTATCCTTAGTCCAATCTGCACCTTGAAATGCTGTAGAGTTCCATGCTGGTAAGTTACACACAAATTGCCCTTGCATATGAACCTTTAAGGTCTGCCTTCTACTGTCTATTGAATAATCTCTGTCCTCTGATAAAAGAGAGTCCTCAAAGAGTATTAAATAAGCATCCAAAGCACCTGCTGCTTCATTCCTAAATTCTGTACTATCCATGTTGGCAAATCTTCCTTGTGAGCCATAAATAAACCTTACAGGGTCAAATGCTGTGTCTCCTTCAAAGTTTCTAAAATACTGCTGTTGCTCATAATACAAATACATTGGAGGATAACCTAACCCATGACTATAAGAGTATTCCCCACCAGTATAACCTTCTGGTATATCTGGAGTCATTTTTTTAACTGCATACACCTTAGGAAGAAAGAGTAAACTGTTAAGTGCCATATCAGTATCATCAGCAGTTCTTAAATTCTGCTCTGCTTTAGCAACTTTAACTACAGGTATTTTACCTGTTTGTCCTGCCATGTCTTTAATTTTTAGTACAGGAGTTTTCATTATTCTTGATCTATATAAACTAAATACCTCATCTTCATATCAGTTAATGTAAAATTTGCTGGAGCAGGTTCATACTCATAAAAATCTGTCTGTTGAAAGAATTTGAATTTTACATAAGCAGTTGTTCTTTCCATTACTGCTACTAAACATGCTGTCATAGGGTCTGTTCCCATAAGTATAGAATATGGTATTAATGTAAACTTTGATACCTTTACCATGCTAGTCCAATCTTCATTCACATCAGCAAAGTATGAATAACAAAGTGCTAGTGGTACATAACCAAGATTGTGAGTTACTGTTTTAGTCCAGCTATAACTATTACCACTATTAAGAGAAAATGTTTCTACTCCACTATCAAAGACCTTAAATTGATTCCTAGTTGAATCTAATGTCCTATACCTAGCATTGTCTACTAATACATCCTTTTGCTTTTGTCCTGTATATAGAACTGGAGTTATCATGTTATGTCCTCAAATCCTAAATAAATACCCAAATTTCCTTCTTCATCCTCCCACTCCATACTCATTTCAGCAGTTTCTGGACTTGCTTTGAGTCTCATCTTACCATTCAAATCCACACTAAAAGGAGCATTATCAAACTCTTCTGCCCCAAGCCATATACCCTTTGTAGGGTCTATTCCTATAAACTCATTAGTTGCTATGTTAGCTCTCATCTTCATAACACCTTCCATACTTACTCTAAAAAGAGCATCTTCATAATCCTCTGCTCCCATCCATATACCTCTTTTATCCATTTTAAAGGTAATATTTCCAGCTCCAACCTCTATCTCTTTGAAAGTTCCCTTCTCAGGTATTAGTCTAACAGCTTTTCTTTCTGTTTTATTAACCCTTGCTTCTGTATCTAAATCCTTTGTATCTCTAAAACTCATGTTACTCAGTATATAAAGTTATTTCATCTATGACAGATGTCATACCTGCCCATGCTCTTAACTCAAGCTTTAATTCCATACAAAATGCCCAGTCTCCCCAGCTTTCAGATATGAACTGTCTCTTATCTCCATCATGTACCAATGCAATCTCATTCCACCCTTCATTGTAATCCTTTCTATAATACAGTTTTACTAACTTCTCAAGATGTACTTTGTGTACTCCTATCCCTGCATCAGTAAAGGTAACTAAATTACCCTCCTCATCAGCAAGTTGAAAACCATTTACTGTTATCCCTGTAGCATAAAAGACATAATATGTTTCATACTCCTCTAGTTCTGCTGGTAAATGTCCATCTGTTGTTAATATTATAGGCTCTCCCTCTGCTAATCCATGATTGGTAAATACTACTGAATCTGTATCAGGGTCAAATTTAACCTGTGCTGAATCTACTGCACTTGTTGGAAAACCTGCCCAGTAGTTTTGTCCTGCTGTGTATCCTGCTAGTGTTCCTGACAAACCCTCTGGCTCTGAATAAGTGTTTTCTAGTATCTTGTGATAGTTTATGACTGCTTTTCTATATGTACTTCTAGTACTTCTATCTCTATAAAACACTCTTGTTTGAATATAAGCTCCTGAGTATAAGTTTCTAGCATGTGTCTTATCTACACCTGCAACATCTCCATGCTTCCATGACATATAAACATCATTACCCTGTGAAGCAATAGCTCCAATGTCTATCCCTTCCATTCCTTCACTTGGTACATAATCTAAACAAAATATTCTAGGAAATTGCCTTGCATTAACTGTTCCCATACTATACACACCCTGCTCTATTGGATCTCCTGCTAGATTACTTATTCCTATTAAAGGAATACCATTGAAATTTCCTACAGCATTAGGATGTACTTGTATTGTATCATTAGCCATAAAATCTCCACCTATTCTTCTCCAAAGCTCTAGTGTCTGTCCATTGTAAAAATACACATTACCTCTGTTTCCTGCTATTACATACACATAGTTATCAACAGGAATAAATGCATTAATACTTCTTTCTGGTATTTCATCTTCAATAGTCCAGCTTTCACTCCATGTGTTCCATCTAAATATCATAGCTTTGTGTACATATGCACTTACCTCTGTTCCTATAAGTAAGTCAATGTCTATCTTTCCTAAACACTTAATATGCTGTTCTCTTGGTACATCTAATGCCCATAGGGTCATAGTGTTTTCTACCTGATGTACATAATGCCTATCTCCAATAAATAGTATGTTGTTTTGTACTATCATAGGATGATAAGTAGTGTCTGATACTCCATACAAGCTTAGATACATTGTACTTGCATCTGATGCTACTGCTGTATTAATCTTTCCACCTGTACCTGTTTGAATAACATGTATGTGATACTGCTCACCTCTTGTATAACTAACTGCACTACTAAAGAAGATATTGTTTACTCCAAGTACTAAATTAGCTTCTAGTACTGTAGCTGTAGCTATAGCACTATTTGCACTATTATGAACTGTTACTGTTAAAGAAGTAGAAGGCTTTGTATCTAAGTAAATAGATACTCCTGAAATCCAAGTGTTTTGTGGATAGTAAGCCACCTTGTCTGTTGCTGATTCTGAAATACTTGTTGGAAGTGAGTACTCTTCTGCTGTTCCTCCCATGTAAAGATTATCCCCTACTACTGGATCTATACTCATGTTACCAACTACCACTACATAGCTAGTCCAATTTGCTTGAGTAAGATTCTCATTTTGTATCTTGTAAATATAGTTTTGTGTAGTGAAGAATAAATAACCATTATACTCACATGCCCCAAGTATTTTACTCTCTCCATTAGTACTTGCTACTGTATAAGGATTACTCCAATCTGTACCATCCCACTCCCATATCTTTCCACTCTCTGATGAAAAAGCATATATATTACCATTTGAATGAGTAATCATAACCTTACAAAACTCATCAACATCACTAGAGGAAGAAATAGCTTCCATTCTCTTATTGTTTTTGAGAAGTCCTACCTCATCATGTACATTAACCCCTACCATCTTCCAAAGACTGCTTTCGCTACCAAGTACCCTACTCTCTGAAATGCCACCCATATTCCAGTTATTAATACTCATTGGCTTGTTCATTATTTTTCTTTTCTTAATTTAGTCCATTCATCTAAAGGTTTAACCTTAGACTCATATAGACCCAAATCTTTTTCCCTTACTTCCCAATCATTTAGCTTTCTTTCTATTGTTAGGTATTCATCCTCTTTTTTGACTACTTTTGCCCACTCTAAAACCTTTCTTATTCCCTTACCCCATGCTATCAACTGTCCATTTAACTTTCTAACAAACTCCCCATCCAATACTTTAACAATACTTGCTAGTACTATTGTAGCATTTTTTGACACTAAATCAGATATGCTTATTATCTCTTGCATAACCCTCCTGTATATCTTGGTAAACCCACTTAAAACATCCTCCAAACTAATAGTATCAACAAGAGAAATTACAAATGCTTTCCACCAGTTATCAACTACATTAATAGCATCTACAAAATACTTTCCTAGAGCTTGTAATATAGTGTCTGCCAAAGTAATACTATCTTGCAATATCTTAATAAATAGCTTGGCTGTGTTAAACACTTCTTGTAGTACAACACTTTCAACAAACTCCCTTACAAGTGCTATGGTACTTGAAAGAGTGTCTGTAACAGTAACTACTGACTGTAATACCTTTCCTACACTATTAGCATAGAAATCACTTGCTACAATACTGTCTACCAATCCCTTGATATACACCATTGAAGCATTGAAAGATTCTGTTAGACTAATACTCTCAACAAACTCTCTTACATTGCCTACAACCCTATTAAATGTATCAGTAAGACTAACACTCTCAACCCACCCTCTAACCATCCCATACAACCTTTCTAGCCCACTTCTAACAACTATTGAATCTAAAAAGAATACAGCCCTTTCAAACTTTGAGGTAAATGCTTCTGATAGGTTCAGGCTCTCTACTAAGCCCCTCACATACCCAGCTATCTTACTCATGTTATCCCTTACTTTAAGACTGTCTACAAATTCTTCTATGAAGTTTCTAGTAAAACCTCCTGCCCAGTAATTAGCTCCCACATACCAACCACCATAAGTACCAATTTGAAGCACCCCTGCCATTTTAAGTGCCTTTCTAAGATTGTAAGAATCTCCTACAGCCATAGTATCACTCACTTCTAGTGTATGCTCATCTGTTAGTGTAGTTAATTGTACTGTTGTTCCATATCCTGTACCTCCACTATTTGTTGCATAAGGTCTTACTCTATAATTTGTACTAGGAGAAAGTCCTGTTATTACCTTGTTAAAAGTACCAGTACCAAAATTACCATCATCATAAGCAACAGAATTACTTGTAGTTGGATCTCCAGTTGTTCCTGTCATATAACAAAATCCTCTTCTTGTTACTGATGCTGAACCAATACTTGTTATATTACCATTTGCTGTTGCTTTTACTGAGTAAACACTACTACAGTCCTGTGTCGTTACTGTAGGTGGTATAATTGCTTCTCCATACACAGCAAAAGCTAAATCATTTGTTGCATATGGAGTCTTTTTTATAAACTTATTCCCACTATGAGAAGGACTTGTATTATCTGTTCCAGTATATACAAAGCCAGTACCACCTGAAGACCTAAAAACACTAATAGTATAATAAGTGCCTGATTGCATATTATATCTCTGTGATCCTGTGAATGTAAAAGTTATTGGAGTGTAAGAAGTTCCAATAGCATCTATACTAACATCTCCAGATGTTGCAATTTCATAACCACTTACAACAGAACTTGTACCATATGTCCCTGAATGTTCAGCTAAAAAGGCATAAAAACTACCAGTAGCACCAGCTTCCTTTTTAAGATAGAAAGTACAACTATGAAGAGGAATAGTCTGAGAACAAGTAAAAGACTGTCCATGATATGTAGCACTAGAAATAGGACTATCATAACTGATATTACTGCTACTATAACTATCAATTAAGGTTGCCATTGTACTAAGCTGTTATTTAATTTAGCCCAACTACCTTACATACCACCACACCCAAAGTAAAAATGAACCTATCAGCAGTCTAAAATGCCAAATTAAATATATTATTATCCCTAGTCCTAGTATATGTAGCAGTAGTTTTTTCAAGTTTTATTTCCACTAAGTTAAAGGTAGGCACAAGTTGCTCTAACAAAATGTGTTCCTCCGAATGAGGCTTGTATCCCAATAGAAGATTGATTTGCATCTGTGGCAGTTATATTTATATAATGAGTAGTTTTGGAAGTCAGGGTTATAAAGAATGCAGATGTCGTTGCACCCATTCCATCAACACTACCTCTACGAATAGTTGTGTATAATGCATTTGACTGACTATTATTAGTAGATGACAATGTAACTTTTACCCCACTTACCCCCCCAGCCCTCTCTGAATAATTAGTTACCTTATAAGCAACACTCCATACTCCAACAGGAATGACTATGCTTATTGCCCCTGTATTAGTCCAAGTTCCTGCTGTAGGACTAATTATGTAAAGATCACTTGTGCTTGTTGTTTCCACACTCCACTTAGCAGGACTCATAGGAAATCCAAATGGAGCTTTCTGAGTTGAATAATAATTCTCAGTAATAGTTGCACTTGTTAAGTCATAATCAGTACCACCATATACTGTAATTGTTGTATTACCACCACTAAAGGCTGATACTGCTGTGATAATAAAATACTTGACTGTACCCTGAGTCAATTTAATCTTCATACCTGCACTATACTTTGTTGTAACATCTGCTGCTACTGTAAATGTATATGTAGGGTCATCAGCAGAAGCATAAGTCCAAGTTTCATTTGCATCTATCCAACCCCCATTAAAATCTGTTATTTTAGCATCTGCTGCATCTGCAATATCTTGAATATCCTCTACTACCTTAGCTGTTATACCAAGCATCACTACATCCCCTTCAACAATAGTTCTAGCTGATGTACTCTCTTGCTCTCTTTCTATTGTCATAGTATCAGATGTTCTTGCAGTTACTCTAACTATCTCTGCATTAGTGCTTGTTGGCTGTTCTCCATTAGGATAAATAACCACATTATATTCTCCACTACTAGAAGGGTCTGGAAATAAAACACCATCCCCTGTTTCTACAACAAGTGTTGTTCCACTATCTGCTGGAGAAGGAGCAGTTGCTACTCTTGAAATAGCAAAGTTTTTTACTGGATCTAAAGCCATTTTAGTGTATTAATCAATTTAAGTTGTACTCATAACAATGTCATGAGTTATTTGCAAACTATCCCCACTTACTACATTAATAGCACTAAATGTTCTACTTGCAACCATTGTTCCATCAGAAGATGCATTGAGTAGTCCTTCCTCTGTAATAGCAAAGTCTGCACCTGAGGTAAATGTGAAAGTATTAGCACTCCTAATAGTGTCATCAGTAACTGTTGTTGTTGCACTTGCTGGAGTTACACCTGCTCTTGCCCCACCTGCTGTTGTTATTTCACTTCCTAGTGCTGTTGTAGAGGGACTTCCTACTCCTATTGCCATGTGGCTAATAGGGTTAGCAGTTACACCACCAAGTCTCTTGGCAGTTAATGCTAGTCCTGCAGTTGTTATTGTGTTATACATTAACCCCTCTGTAGTATATTCTCCTGTAATACCAGATATTTTTACATCTAAATTAAAGACCTTTTTGAAAAAGTCCCATACCCCATTGCCCTGAAAGAGTTGCTTCTCATTCCCCTCTTTGTCATAGAGCTTAATTCTAACTATTCCTTTTACTCCTGTTTTTTCTACATTCATTGTAGTTGTAAATAAAATTAACTATTTTAGTTCTTTCTTAACTGTTTTTATCAAATACTCTCTTGCATCCATTTCATCCTTAAGTTCTTTTATCTTATGCTCTAAACTCTCTACATGTACCTTTCTCTCCTCTTTATTCTTCATTTTCAATGCTTTTGGCATATGATAATTTTTGATTAAGTCTAACTCTACCTCTCTGGATAACTGATTCTTGTTTATGTCATCCATAATCTCAGTCATCAACTGTTTTCTATCTTTCATTCCTATATATAAATAAAATTAAATTAAAGATTAAACCCTCTGTTATAGCCATCCTTAGGTCTGGCAAATTGTATTTCCTGATCCCTGTCTAAGGCTCTTAAGCTTCTTAAAGCTTTTTCATATAAAGCATAATAGTTTTGCTCTGCTAAAGTCAATGGTACTGGAGTTTCTAAATTACCCTTCCACTCTATACAAAGTGCTGTTGCAAGTAACTCATGCATTGTTTCTGGTATTCCATACATATCTAAATCAATATCCTGCTCACTAGAAGCTGTAGGAATTGTTGCTGGTAATGCACTAAATGAGTAAGTCCATATCTTCAAACCATTCTCTATCTCTTCTTCTATCTCTCCTGTTAGCAAAAATAGTGAACCTCTAAATATCTCATAACCTGCTATACCCTCTGTATTATTAAAGGTTGATAATATGTTTGCTTCTTCAAAAGGAATTTTAATGTTGTTTAAATCATACTGCTTAAGTCTTATCCAGTTCTCTCCATCTAACTTAGCTGAAACAAACTTAAGTCTTGGAATCATATCAGTTGGAAGATTATACTCTCTTGAAAGATATGTACTTCCATCACTCACATAAGTACCATCTCCAGTTGCTCTTAAATCCCTAAACTCAATAGACCCCATGTAATCTTCATTGGTCTGTTCAATATCTGATTGAAATTGAGGAATCTTTGCTTTCAAATATAAAAGCATGTCTGCATCTGAAAAAGTAGCAGAATTAGTCTTAGACTTTCTTCTGGCTAGATTTATTACTTCAGTAATTCTCATACTATATTGTAGCACAAAGTTAAATAAACTTTATGCTTTTACATACTTTTTTACAATCCTAATGCACTCCTTGTAGCTTCATCTCTATCTGCCTTGACTCCAAGCCCTCCTGATAAGTTCCTAACCCCTTCTCCTGCTGTCTGTTCTGCTCTCTTGTAACCTTCTATCATAGATGCTACTTGCTCTGGTACTAATACTGATACTCCCTTAGGAATCTGAGCTACTGCTCCATTAATAGTAACCTCTTCTAAAGCACCTCTTTTCTCTCCCTCATCTAGTTCCCACATAGTAAGCTTTTTAGGAGAATCATTGAGTAGATCAGCAAATCTCTTACTGTCTTGGATTGTTGTTTTCATAAAGGTAACCTCAACAGCACCCATCTCACCAACAACCTCTTTCATTAATTCTTTCTTTAAAGCTTCCCTGTCCACTTCACTAGGAGTAGATACAGGATTGGCTACCTTATCCATCTCTATTTTAGGAGTTGCTTCTTTTACTACTGTATCTTTTGTTTCAGGAGTAGATACTTTCTTTACACTCTCCTTTGTAATCTTTGTTGCCATAAAAGCAAGTGATTAAATTAACTACTAATATAATATAGAGCAAAGAGCAACAAATATCAACATACACAAAAATCAAAAGAGAGCCTAAGCTCTCTTCTGACGGAATGTAAGAATTTGGGTATGTAAAAACATTTCTGTTAATACATGTTATCATCTGCTTCTTACAGCAGTTCATAACCAATTAAGGTTAAACTATTGCATCTAAGGTATCAACCTTATTTACAAATTCAACACCTAAGTGTGTTGATACTAATACATCAAGCTTATCAGTTGTTGCATCAAATTTTGCACCATCTGCTGATATGATGACCTCACCTATCTTTACTTTACTTGCTGGAGTTGCTGGACATACTGAAGCTCCTACACTTGCATCTGCACCCTTAGACAGTTTTATTGTAGCTCCATCTACATATACTAAGAATGTTGCTTCTTTACCTTTTGCTATATCATGTGTTGATGCTGTAAATGCTGTTTCTGTTGAAGCGATTGTTGAAATAACACCATCTTGTATTAGGAAGAAAGCATCATTCTTAACTTTCTCTTTATCAGTACTACCAAATGTTAAATTTGGATCTCCTATTACTCTGTTATTATTAGCAAACTCTAAACCATCTAGCAACCATTCAAATACATCTAACAAGTTCTTGCTAAACAAGTAGTGTGATTGACCATATGATAAAGCAAAGTTAGTTTTAGCATCTGTCTTGTTGGTATAAGTAGCCGTTACTGTTTGTGCATTTAGTAAGGTTGTAGTTGCATCAAACAATGCACCAGAAGTTACAATCTTTACTTCACCAAGTTTAAGTTTCCCTGCTGGAGTTGCTGGGCATACTGCACCAGTTCCACCTGCTGTTGCTGTTCCTTTAAGAATCTTAACTGTAGTATCATCAAGATATACTAGATATACTGCACCTGTACCATCAACTAAGTCATCAGTTGTTGCTGTAAATGCTACTTCTCCTCCTGCTATTGTTGTAATTACACCATCTTTACTATACACAATATCACCATGTTTTACTTTTGCCTTAGAATTTGAACCTATTGCTAGGGTTGGATTAGATAGTAATCTATATCCACCACTATCTACAACTACATCATTAATATCTTCTAATATCTCATGAAGATTGTGCCAATGTAACCAATGCTTTGGCTCATAATCATCTATTGTTGCTAATGCATCTGTCTTGTTAGTATAAGTAGCCGTTACTGTGTCTGCATCTAACTCAGTTGTAGTAGCATCAAAAGCTGCTGCTGCTGTTACTACTTTAACTTCACCTATTTTAAGTCCTCCCTCTGGAGTTGCTGGACATACTGCATCAGTTCCTGCAAGAGTTGCAGTACCCTTAAGTATCTTAATAGCATTATTCTCATCAAGATATACTAGATAAACTGCACCAGTATTCTTTACTAAATCATCAGTTGTTTCTGTAAATGCTGTCTCTGCACTATCTATGGTATATGTTAAACCATCTCTAATTACATCAAAAGCACTATTAAGAACCTTTGCTTTAGAAGAAGAACCGATAGCTAGTGTAGGATTGCCTAATATTCTAGTACCATTTCCTGAATTGATTTGCTCAATGTAATCATTAAGTATTTCCTTAAGATTTGCATTAAACAATACATTTTTGTCTGTGAATGACATTGTATTATTTATTAAAATTAGTTTTTGGGTATTTATCATACCATTGGTATACCTATAACCCTAAGGTACTCCTTGTTTTTATTAAAGGTACAAGGAGTAAAACCTGTATTAGTCTATTAAACTAATGCACTCTCAATTCTAACCATCCATGATTGATTTAGAATCTTAGCAACTACATTTGCTTTCCAACCAATAGAACCTCTCTGGTCTAATGGGTCTGAGCTTCCTGAGCTACCAAGAGGTTTAACAAACATCTTCATAGAATTTCCATTGATACTTGTTACACCATATGCATCCTTACCAAAGATAAGAATACAATATACATCAATATTTCCATTTCCACCATCTTCCTTAATCTTGGCTTGTGTAGATTGAATGAATCTTACTCTACCAACTTTACCAATCTCTTGTGGGAAGATAGTTGCTTTATTAGCATACTTCTCAACTGAGGTGAAGCCTGAAAGAGCTTCAACTGTTGCTACTTGATTTGGATGTACTAAACCTACATATGATGGAGCTACTGGACTTGTTGCATATCCTGCATCAGGATTTACAAAGTCAGTAATATATCTTGCATTTGCATTATCCAACATATTAACTGCAATTCTGAGGTCTGTTACTGTCAAAACATCAGTTGCTGAAACATCTGTTGTCTGTGCATTTACCTGTGGAACTGATGCATCTGAGTATTTAACATTTGTACCTGCTACTAAGACATCTCTAATTATAGTGTCTACTGATTGTCCTGCCTGTTCTGCTAATACTTCTGTCAATTCAGTAAGTACTGGATCTGGGGACTCTATTGTAACTACATCAGTATATACTATGTAATCACCATACCATTGTGCTACTGCTGTTATGTCAGTTACACCTGCACTTCTACCTGCTGGAGTTAATCCTTCAGTTAGTGCTGTGGTATTGACTGGTAATGCTCCATACTTTCTGAATTTGATCGTGTTGGACATACCTGCTGGGATATTCCTTACTTGTCCAAATAAGGCATGGACTAAGTGTGGCTTCTCCCTCTCAAGTAATAGCCTGTCATAATAACTTGCTATTGCATGAGGAATGGTTGTTGTATTTGCCATTTGTTATAAATAATTAAATAAAATAAACTAACTATAAAACAAAATACCTTGCATCAAGACTTACATCTATCAACAAGGTATTTCCTTTACATTATTCAGTTGTAATATAATATACCCTTACTTAAGGGTTATTGTCAAGCACTATTTTTAACACTCCTTACAAGGTCATTAAAGTCCTCTGTTGGAAGCCCTGAAAAGTCTGTATTCTTAGTATCAGTTTTAGGCATACTAGCACCACCAATGCTATTTCTTGATACTTCGGCAATGTCCTCTCTAGCTAGTTTTCTACCATAGTCTATCCAATAAGAAGGACTCTTAACATTTCTTACAGCAAACTCTACTGGCTTACTGTGTCCCTTTACCATTGCCTTAGAAGCTAAGTCTACTAACTCATCTCCCATATCAGCAAACTCTGGATGCTCTTTAACAAACTTGCTAACCTCTCTTGTAGCACTATTAACTGCTTTTATCTCTGCAAGTTCACTCTTAACATTATCATCTAACCCTACATTATCATCTAACCCTGCTGTAGGCTCTTTACCAGCCTTATCTTCTTTCTTGATCTCTTCTTCTATATCCTTATCCTCATCACTAATATCTGCAAAAGGGTTAAAATAATCCTCTACATTTTCCTCTGTAGATTCTACTTCAGGAGTTTCTACTTCCTGATTTGTAAGTTCTTCTTTTTCTTGTATGTCTGCCATTATAGGGCAATACTAAATTTATATATTACTCATACACTTGCTCATCATGCTCTTGATCTACTGCTGTGAGTAATCCTTCAGCTAGTACTCTTGGCATGTTAAGTAACTCTTTAATATAATACAATTCCACTCTCTTTTCCATAACATCCTCAACCTTTGTATTATGTATGTCATTTATACTCTCCTGTAGAAATACTACCCTGTCCTCTAATATCATCTTAAGTACTCTCCAACCTTGTGTTTTCTCAAGTGAAATAAGAGTGTCTGCAATAGACTTTCTGCCCTTCTCATCTGCTATTATGTTCTTATATTCCTGTATATTCATAACTATAATTGATTAATTAAGTTAGCTTCTCTACTTGGAGTCATTCTCTCCTGCTCCATAGCACCTTGCTGTGGCATGTTCTCTTGTGGCATTTGAGATTGCTCTCCCATTTGCATACCTTGCTCAAATATATCCTGATTTAAAGTAGGATTCTCCTGCTCTATTTTAACAGCTTCTAAGTGAAGGAACATATGATTCTTCTTAATATCCCCTTCTACTGCTTCCCTATGCTCTCTAATATGTACCAAGTGATTATCATTTACTAAAAATGGAGGTATCTTACCTTTATTAATCATATCATTTTGCTCTTTAGCTATTAACTCATCAGATGTTGGAGGTAATATATTGTCTACTTCCTGTCCATCAAGTCCTGCTACATTAAGTATCTTTTTAATATATGCCCTCTTGTCAGCATCAGGGTCTTGCATAATAAACTCTCCAAGCCCTGCTAATTGCTTTAACTTACCCTGATTTCTAGCTTCTGTTACAGCCTTGCTTTCTATCCTTATATCAGGGTCTGTCTTACAAATTAAGTTCTCTCTATTGAGTGTTCTAAATACTCTTGTACTACCACCTATTCTAACAATCTTCTCTCCCAAGCCCTTCTTGTAGTTAATCTTATACAGTAAGTACCACAATCTCCAAAAATCTCTATCTCCGATTGCAAAGGTCTTAAGAGCAAGAGAATACCTTGTCTTAGAAGAAGATGCTACTAGGTTAAGCTCTCCTAATGTCCTTTGTTGCTCACTAAGTACACCCTGTTGTAGCTCTGGAGTTGCACTTGCCTTTTGTGCTGAAGCATCAATGTAACCTAGTGTATTATCCAAGAAAGCTAAACTAGATGTATCTTTTCTTACTGGAGCTATAGCACTATTAGGGTCTCCATCAACTCCTATCCACTTATCATAACCCCACTTTAAGTCCATCTTGTTTTTAATCATCTGAGTGTTATATACATAACTCCCATAAGTAAGACTTCTTGCTAGGTTTATCTGGTCATTGATTATCATTGCTTTATGTCTTTGTTTGTCCTCAAGTAAGTCTGGTAAACTCATACCTTTAAATTGATGTGGCTGAGGATTAAACCTCTTACTTGCTACAAACCACGATAAAGAGTTTCCACTTTCATCTTGAGGTAAGTATCTTGCTCCTAGTATCTTACTTCTTTTAGCATTAAGTACCAGTACAACCTTCTTACCATTAAACATTGTTCTCCATTGTACTAACTCGTACACATTGTTATCTCCCATATCATCTCTTTTAAGATGTGTGTAGTTCCCTCCTAATGCTTCTAATCTTTCCTTCCTTGCTTCATCCTTATGGCTCATACCACTATCTGAACTGTCATCCAAGTATCTTAAAGCTTCCTCTCCTAGTATAGGACTTCTTAGTACATCCAATTTACTCATGTACATATCCCAACCTAGAAATCTCATTCCACTCTTATTAACTACATTCCCATCAATACTAGATGCAAAGGTATCATAATAAAAGGTCAATGGATCTAGTAGTGTTGGAGATGGACACATCTTATGTGCATCAAACTCTAACATATCAGTTACTGCATATGAGAAGAATAATGCATCCCATATAGCATTGTAATCTAATTCATCCTTGCCCATTAACTCGTGGTCATACTCACTTACTGCTGTTAAGTTATCTGCTGTTTCTATGTCCCCTTCCTCTCTTGCTACCCATACCCTGTCATAACTATCATCATACAAACTTGCTGTCCATGTATTCATATGAGTAAATAGGAGTGGCTCTCCAATATGCTCTTCATTTCTCTTCTGATTATTGTAAAGCTTGAGTCTTTTTAAATTTAAATCTACCCAAGTCTTTAATTCTCTAGTTGCAAAGTCATACTCTGCTTTTACCTGTGTTAAGAGCTTTTCCTCTTCATTCTCCTCAAAAATGACCTCCTGTAAGCCCTTGTAAGTGTCCTGTTTTTTTATCTTGGTGTCATTAGACCTCTGCATTTCCTCTGCTTTTGACTCCTCTACCAATGTACCCTCAATTTCACCTACATTCCTTTTTGTAAGCTTAGTAGCCATTGTTTTTATTATTTAAATTATTATTTTCTACATAGGTGGAGTTCTCTAACTCCAATCCTTCCTTAGCATCTAATATCTCACTACTCTTTGAACTAATCTCTATTCTAATTGGCTGTCCTTCAATATTGTGAATTACAAGTGTTATCTGCCCAAAGGGAATAGCTCTTAATCTTTTAAGCAAAGCTCCCTCAAGCTTTGTAATCCTTGCTTCTACACACTTTAACTTTAGATCTGTATTCAATCTCCCTTTATCCATATATATACTATACTAGAAATATGTCCTTTCTTCTACTATTGCACTTCTATCTACTTTCATCACCTCTTCAACTGGCTCTGTAAAGGTTATTCCTTCTAAGAAAAACCTCCCTAAGTTCTCCATCATATGATCATCTTTATCCTGAGGTTTGTCTCTAGGGTCTTTTCTCTCTGCTGTTACACCTCTCCAGTTATCCCACATCCAGTTGATAAACTCCCATCTTGTTCTTGTACAATGAGGGCATACAAATAGTGTTGGATATTGTATCCAACTACCAGCTTGGAAGTTATATCTAAGTGCTTCTCTAATCATTGTAATACCATCTGCTCTTCTCTTACTTGCAGGTTCATACTTAAGTCCATACTTCTCATGCAGTATCTGTGCAAAACTTACTCCCTTAACATCTCCATACTTACCTGTTAGCTCTATTCTCTTGTCTACATTAAAAGCACTAGGGTCTATAAGCCTTTTTACAATCCTGTATTTACTGTCAATCTCTTTAACCTTAGCTACTATCTCATCTAGTCCAGCATCTATCCACAACTCATCCACAATAAAAGCAGTTCCACTTCTATTAATTGCTACCCACATGATAGCTTCATTGACTCTTGCATGAGTATCCCACAACTGCACTACTGCATAATCTTCCTTATTAACATCAAATATCTGGTCTAGGACATGTATCTTCTCATCGTACTCTTTAATAACCCTTCCCTTAACCTGACTAAACTCTCCAAAGATTCTAGGTAATATCTCTTCTTCAGGATATTGTTTCATCTCCCTTTCTATTTGCTCATGAGGTAAAAACCCTCTTACACCATGCTCTAAACAAGCATCTTCTTTACTAGCAGTCATATAAAAGAAATCATTTGCTTCTCTGTTAGGGTCTGAAACAATCTTCTCATACAACCAAGCACTACCAATGTTAGAGCCAAGTGGAGTAGCAAATATAAGACATATACCACCTTGTTTTAGTCTTGCAATGGATGCTGTGTATATAGAGAATGGTGGAGGTTCATCAAAGATAACTACACCCAAGTTGGCTGATTCAAACTGCTTAGGGTCTTGCTCATAGGTCATTAAGTCCCATTCAAATACTACATTGCCCCTATCATCTCTCATTTTCCACTTACTCCAGAACTCTTTACCAGCTTTTGACCTTGTGTAGTGCTTTTTAGGTATCATTTCTTCTATCATTGGTATGATAGTTTCTTTAATGGTCGTTGTATCTGATACTATCCTACCTCTTTTAAGCCACTTCCAATCTTGAATTACAGGCTGTTGAAAGAAGGGATTATCATTAGGAAAGCATATATTAGCAATTAAACCTACAATAGTTGTAGTTTTACCAGTACCGTTTGCTGAAGACATAAAAGCTGTTAAGTATTTACCACTTAAAGCTTCATCTAAAAACTCTTCCATTTTACCAATAGGAGAAAGAAATCTGTAAGGTTGTTCTTTGTAGATTTTAAGCTTTAGCTTCTTTATCTCCAGAATCCTTGCTTCTATCTGCTCCCTTGTCATCTCCTGATCCATTCTTAACTTCCTTAATATAATTAACTCTAAGTTTACTCTCTAGCTCTTCAAGTTCTTTATCAAGTTCAGTAGGTACTAAGTCCTTACCCTCTGTATCAGTAAATGCTATCTTATCAGGAGCATAATAACCTTTGCCCTTCATTGCAATATCAACTCCTTTAGGAATAACAAGTCCACTAGGTTTACTACCATATACCCCCCAATATCCAATCTCAACAGGCTGACCTTTAATAATCTTTACTTCCTTTACCTTAATACAATGATATTGACTCTTCTTAAAGCCCATTTTCTTTAAGACTTTGTGTAGTTGCTCCTCTTCCATATCCTCTGAAAATTGATACATTACAGGTTGTCTGTAATTAACCATCTCTCTAGTAGCTTTAGCTATTAGTTCATCACTTACATACTTATTGAATATTTCAGAAAAGCCCTCTGTTTGTTTTACTAATTGAGGATTTCTAGCATATGCTTCAGAATATCCAGCCTTCCTCATAGCTTCAGCCATTGAGGATGGGTTCTTGCCAATATTCTCCAATAATTTCTTCTGTCTTTCAGTTGCCATATACACTATATAGTAGTATAAAACAACCCAAAATACAACTTATACTAGATGGTATATATAATCAAGAAAGAGTATCATCATGTAAACACACCCTATCCCTACTCCAACTGCAAATAATCCAAGCATAACTAATTCTATTTTTTCTCCTGTAGTTAGTTTGTTATCCATTGTTTTTCTCCTTTAATTTTCTTAGAAACATTGAAGCATTCTTAGCTTTGTTAGTTTTAAGTACCTCTGACTTTGCCCAAGCTACATCACTCTCTGTAATAGGTACAGGATTTCTCAGTCTTTTAGATACTCCCATTAAACCTCTGGTAACTGCTTCATCAGCATACAATACCAAGACATTCTCAAGCTTAGCTCTAGGCTCTGGAAAGACTCCAGTATTTGAATAGTATCCTAATGATCGCCTATCAAAGTTTTTAAATCCTAACAGATTAGCCATTTCAATGACTTCTCTTTGTGTCCATTCTCTTCTCATTTTTGTTTTTGTTTAAACTTATATTCTTCTAACTCTTCTATCAACTCT
>CAZSPD010000007.1:33784-58040 GCA_964608765.1 Candidatus Woesearchaeota archaeon | reverse complement strand
CATTGCCTAATGTAAATGTAACTGCATATAATTCAACAGGACATTTACAATTTACTCAATCAACAACTCCTTCTGGTTCAATAGACAGATTTGAAGTTATAGACTATATTAATAGGGGGGGAAGAAGAACCTCTTATAATGATTATACTCTTGGGGCTTATCTAGAAGGGCACCCTCCTGCTAAGAATCATATAATTAATTTTGGAAATATTAACAATAAGGTTGATGATTGGTTTACAATTAGAGAACCTGATTTTACATCCCCTTTAATTACTATAATTTCTCCAATAGGCACAGTTGCAGATGTAACCCCTTTAATTAATGTGTCTTTGTCTGAAGAAGCGCGAGTTTGGTATAGTGTAGATGATGGAGAAAATATTACTTTATGCGAAGAGTGTGATTTTTCTTATGATAAATTTTTATATGTAAATGAAGGAGAACACATTTTAAGAGTGTTTGCAAATGATAGTTCTGGAAACTTTAATTTAACTTCAACCTCATTTACAGTAGATATGAACAACAATTATTATGAAGATTTTGAAGATAATAGTAGTATACTTTTATCAAATGATATCTTATGGAATAAAGGAAATGTGAGTTTTAAGAAAGGTTTTAATTATTTAGAGGACCCTGGTTTAGTTTCTGCTTATTTATTTAATGATTCAGATAACTTAGGCTTTGATTTGAAAGGAAATAATAACATGGATGAAGTAATTGGAAGCCCTTCTAGGAGTTCTATTGTTCCTCTAGGGAAGACAGGACATTCGATTTATTTGGATGGAAATAGTGAAATATGTATTTCCTCCGGGTTTACATTTGATCCTTCAGAAGATAACACCATATGCTTCTGGGTAATGAAAGAAGATGGAGGTAATATTTTTGCACAAACTTGTATCTATGATACATGGGGAGATTACCCTGATTATACTTTTACTGCGAATAATTGTGGAAGCTTAAAGGATGAAGTTACTGTAGAAGGAGTTTTTGAAATAGATAAATGGGTACACATTTGTCAGACATATGATTCTGCTAATGACAATTTTTCTATTTATGTAGATGGTACTGAGAATATAAGTAAGATATTGAATTCACCTATAGAATACAGCTTGGATTTAGAGTGGTGTATTGGAGGATTTTATGGGGCAGGATTTATGGTTGGTAATGTTTTTGAGCCAATGTGGTTTAATAGGCAACTAAGCCCAGATGAAATTAACTTTATTTATTCTGAAGGTAATTATTATTCTTCAGGAAACTTTACTTCATACCCTGTAAATACAACAGAGGACATATTTAGAATAACAAATGTTTCTTGGACAGAGGTCAATACAGGTGAAGACAACAATATTACTATTCAAGTTAGTGCAGATGGTGGAGAAAATTGGTATAATCCTACTTCAGGAGAAGGATTAGAACAAAATTTTGCAGAAGGTAATAATTCTTTAGTTTATAGAGTAATGTTTTCTACAATTGATTCATCTGAACCTATCGCTATCACAAGCATGAATATTAGCTGGGATAATAAAATAGAAATTTCAGGAGAAAATATTTGTGGGGTGTTAGATGAAGAAGGAAAAACTTATGTTTTAACTGAAAATGTTTCTTCAACTGGAACGTGTTTTGAAATTACAGCAGATAATATTACTTTGGATTGTAATGGGCATTGGATAAATTTTTCAACTAGCGGAGATGATGAGACTTATGGTGTTTATTCTGATAGGTCTTATTCTACTATAAAAAATTGTAATATAATTGATGGAAATCCTTTAAGTGAGAATAGGGAAAGGAAAGGTATTTTACTAGATGAATCACATTTCGTGAATATATTATATAATAATATTACTACTACCATGATGGCTATTAATTTAAGAGGTGCAAATAATACTTTGTTAGTTGGTAATTTTTTAAATGTAACCTATATTAATGAGTCAGCAATACATATGCACTCAAGTTGTAAAAATACATTAATTAACAACACTCTTTATGGAGGAGATTATGTTTTAGCTTTAGAGGGGCAGGGTGTATACTTAAATACTCAAGACAATTTATTAATTAATAATAGAGTATTTGCAAGACTTTCTTCTGGGGCTGCTACTTTAGTACAGTATGCCTCTAATAACACTTTTATTAATGAATCTTACTATACTCCTGAAGGTATTAATGTTTGGCTTGTAATCTCCAATAATAACTTGTTTAGGGACTGCACATTTACTGGAGAAGATTCTGACCCTATTGACACTGGTTGGGATTCTGATTCTATAAATAATACTTTTGTAAATTGCACTTACAATGAAGGAGAAGTAAATCTTCCAGTTAATGAGGGTCCAGATAATTGGTTTTTAACTAAATGGTATTATCAAACATATGTTAATGATACAAATGGGAATCCATTATCAAATGTAAACATCACTGCTTATAATAGACTTGGATTATTAGAGTTTACTGCTTTAACAGATGAGAATGGTAGGATAGCCCTTCAAGATATAACCAATTATAATATAACTTCAAAATCAGGAACAACTTATTTTTCAAATTACACTATAAGTGCTGCTGCTGAAGGATACTATGATTCTAATAAACAATTGAATATTACTCTAACTAAAAATAAATTAAATGATTTTTTTACATTAGAATCAACTGGAGATGTATTTCCCCCAAATATAATATTTCAAGAACCTCCAACTCCTGAAAACACATCAATAGTAAGTACTTCAAATGTCACAATAGTTGCAAATGTTTCAGATTCTTCTATTACTTCTTCTTGGATTGATTTGGATAGAAGTTTAGTTGGATATTGGGGTATGGATTCTTTCAATGCTTCTGGAGTATACGACGGTTCAAGTTATAATAATTTTGGAACTTTTGAGGGTGGTTTAAGCCCTTTGAACAGTGTTGAGAGTGTAAGAGGAAGGGGAATAAAATTTGATGGTGTTGATGATTATATTTCTGTTAATGATATCCAAAATATGGGACAGAAATTTACAATCTCTCTTTGGTCAAATGTTTTTGGTAATAGTTCAGGAGAGGATTACTGGGGAGGTATGTTTACTGAGTACAATGAGTGGGGGACAGATGATGGATATGGGTTGCTTATTGGACAGTATTTTTCTCCTTTTAGCGAAGGAAGTGGTATGATAACTACTGCTAGAATAGGAAATTATTCTGATATCTGGCGGGAAGATAGTGTAGTTATTGATGAAGGATATACCCTAAATACTTGGAGGCACTATGTTGTTGTATGGGATTATCCTTATTTGTCTGTTTATCTTAATGGAGAAGCTGTAGATAGCATAATATTTAATTATAAGTTAAACCCTACTTGGAGCAACATTAAGTTTGGTATGATGCTTTTTCCAGATTGGTTTAATGGTTCTTTAGACGAAGTAATGGTGTTTAATCGGACTCTTTCAGAAATAGAAATAAAAGCACTTTATGATTCTCAATCAAATTTAGTTAATGCAACTTTTGATAATTTAGAACTTGGGCAACATAATTACACTATTTATGCTGTAGATGAATATGGGAACATAGCTAATTCTGAATTGAGAAATTTTATTTTAAATGAAGATGAATTGGTCCCAGGAGAAAATACTTGCGGAGTATTAAATGAGCCAAATAGAGTTTATACTTTGACAAAAAATGTCTCTTCAACTGGAACTTGTTTTGAAATTGGAGCAGAAAACATAACTTTAGATTGTAATGGATATTGGATGAATTATTTTGGAGACGGATTACAAAATTCTTATGGTATTTATTCTGATAGATTTAATACCACTATAAAAAATTGTAATATTTATAATTACACTATAGGCATCTCCTTTAATGGATCAAGTAATGGGAGAATAGAAAATAACAATATAACTCTTTACAATAATAAAACATTGCCTATATATGATGATACTAAACTATTTGAAGAGCCTATTTTTCCTACATCTCCTGGAATATTACTTTACAATTCTTCAAATTATAATTTGATTGTAAATACTACTTCATATTCTTATTATGGTAGGGGAATTTATATAAATGAGGCAGATAATAATACAGTTGTTAATTCTAATGGGAGTTCACATTTTAATCCAGGTATTCATATATATTCTAGTTTAAATAATTCTATAATAAACTCCTACGGATTATCTGAATTAAATATAGGAATTTTAGTAGGATGGTATTCAGAGTTTACAGAATTAATAAATTCAACAGCAAAATCTACTAATGAAAGTGCTATTGCATCACAATATTCTGAAAAAAATAAAATAATTAATTCACTCGGATATGCTTCTGAAGAGGGTACAGGCATAGAAATATTTGCAGGAGTTCTTGGAAGCGAGATAATAAATTCAACAGGTTTTTCTAATGGAGGAGATGGAATTAGATTAACTTATGGATCACATAACAACTTAATAGCAAATTCAACAGGGATAACTTACGGGGGATGGGAAACATTTGGAATATATATTAGTGAGAGTTCTTTTTCTCCTTCGGAGAATAACACATTAATTGATTCAAAGGGTATTTCAAATTTAACAGCATCTAAAACAGCTGGGATAACTTTAGGAGGAACAAACAATATTGCTATAAGGAATAATGCAACAGGAAATTATGCGTATTTTATAAAGAAGGACTCAACTACTTTTGTAGTTTCTGACTGTACATATACTTTCGGTTTAGAAGGAGACATATATTATGATTCTAATGTAATTAATTCAACTATTACATTTATCAATTGCTCTTATGATGATTCAAAAGAAATAATCCAAGGTATAGACAATAATCTAATAAGGAAGTGGTATTATCAAGCGTATGTTAATGATACTTTAGGTAATTTATTAGACAATGCTAGAGTAGTAGCTTATAATTCAATAGGGGATTTGGAATTCACTGGTTATACTGATAATACTGGTTGGATACCTCTTCAAGAAATTACTGAGTATGTTAATGATGGGGGCACAAGGAATTATTATAGTGACTATACTTTGGCTGCAACATTTGAAGGGTATAATTATGAGATGATTTTATTTAATTTAGCAAACGAAACTAAAAATAAAATGGATTACTTCTTCACTTTAGAAAAAGGAATACCCGGAGAAAATATTTGTGGGGTGTTAGATGAAGAAGGAAAAACTTATGTTTTAACTGAAAATGTTTCTTCAACTGGAACGTGTTTTGAAATTACAGCAGATAATATTACTTTGGATTGTAATGGGCATTGGATAGATTATTCTAAGTTAGAATATTATGAATACGGAATTAATGTTAGTGAATGTAAGGGCACTAGAATTAAAAATTGCAATATTGTTGGAGGAGCAACTAAGTTTAGCCACGGAATTTTATTAGATAATTCAAATAACTCGGAGATATTTAATAACTCTATTATTACTAAGGGAGTGGTGTCTGATAGTATCTCTCTTTACACCTCTAACTTTACAAATATATATAATAACACATTATATAATTATGAAGATAGAGGGCATTCTATCTATAGCAGATCAAGCGCACATAATACTGTTTCTAACCTGATTATTTATACTCATCATAATGGAATATATTTAGAATATGGTTCTCATAATTGGAGTATTTTTGACTTAAGTGTGTTTGTTAATAATAGTTCCGGGATTGTGTTAGATGTAGATTCAGATAATATTTTTTTGAATAACCTAAATGTTACTTCAAATAATGGAGCTATAGGGCTGCTCGTAAACTCATCTTTAAATAATATTTCTAATGCCAATGTATTTTCTGACTTGAATAGTTCTTTGATTTTAAATGGAATAGGAAATAATATTGTAAATTCTACTTTTCACTCTAATTCAGAATACTCTGTTTATTTAGTCGGAGGTGAAAATAATTCTTTAATTAATAACACTTTTTTAGGTGCAAAAGAAGATGGTTCACTTTTGAGAATTTTAGAATCTTCTGGAAATAATCTTTTTTATTGGAATAATTTTACAGAAACAGAAGGGTATTTTATTAATAATGGCAATGATTCTAATTACTTTAACACTACTATTTCTGGAACTTCTCAAGGCAATTATTATTTTGGAATATCCAGCAAAATAATTTATGATTCTAATAACAATGGATGGGGAGATAAAGGAAGTGAATATCCACTGAATGCAGATAATTGGGAAGAAAAATGGATAGGGTATGGTGTAGATTATGGCCCATCAACATCTAGAAAAGAAGACTTGGTTTCTCCTACATTTGCTGAAGTTTCTCATACAGATAATGTTGCAGGGGAAAATTGTTGGTTTAGAATAAATATCTCAGATAATATGGGGCTTCACCCTAATGGAGGATATATCTTTTCAACAAATAATTCAGGTTTGTGGATTAATAGGAGTTTAGTTAACTTTACTTCTACGCCTTATTTTGTAAATTTTCGAGTTGAACTTAATTCTAGTGTAGGGATGGTAATAGGATATAGATGGTATTTTAATGACACTTTAGGAAACCTGGCTTCAACTCCAATTTATACTTTAACTACTCAAGAAAAGAAAGCAGACAATCCAGGCTCAGGGGGGGGAGGTGGAGGCGGAGGGTCAGAAACAGGTACAGATTCTGGAGAAGAAAATCCTTTATTTAAGCCAACTTATAAACAGATACAAGAAGGATATGAATTAGTTGTTTTAAAGGGATATTTGATTTTAGTTAACTTATCTGAGAAAGGGCAATACCTCTTAGAAATAGCTAAAATTGATCAATCTACAGGTGTTGTTCAGGTTTTGATTAATTCTTCATCTTATTTTATTGATTCAGATGAAAGTGTTAAAATAGATTTAACTGGTGATAACAACTATGACTTGGAAATGTCTGTCTTATCTGTTGGTAAATCTAATAGTTCAAGGATGAGATTTAAAGAAATTCATGAAGAGATGGATCCTTTAGATGTTCCTGTCAATGGGAATAATTCAATAGACAATAGAACAGTTATTGAAGTGTTTGGAGGAAGAACCAAAATACGCTTAAGTAAATATGCATATATTTTTAGTATTACCCTCCTAATTATTTTAATACTTCTTGTAGGGTATTTTGTATTTAGAAGAATAAAAAAATTCGGTCACTAAAAAAATATAAATATTTATAAACTGGGACTACTTGACTATAGCATGAAAGATAAACTTAGAAGAGCAGGTATTTTTAAGAGAAATTCATGTTCTTGTTTAGTTTATACTTTCAATATTAAACTAAACTCAATTTAATTCAGCTTTAAAATCTGGGTTGAGTTGAGAAAGGAATTCTACTTAGATTTTAAAATCTGTTTTAAAAAGAGCCTGTTTAGAAAAAATGGGAAAAGGCAAAAAACTTGAAATGGAGAAAAAAGAAGTTGAGCAAGAATTAAGCAAATTGATAGCCTTTACAATATGTCTTGAAGATGAGCTTAATAATTGCATAAAATTAGAAAATTAAAAGTATTAATTGTTTTAAGGTGATATGTTTTATTTAGAAATTTATATTTTGTATTAGTAGCTTTTTCCAATATAAACTACTTTTGTTGCAGATTCCCCACATATTACACATTTGCCTTCTGGTTTTTCATCTTTGTTTGCTAAAGTGCCTCTAACATCTCCTGAGAATTCTTTTTCAATTATTTCAGCGCATCTTATTCCAGATTTGTGTGTAGAACAAAAATTAACTTTAGCCAACTTACCTGAAGATAGAGCATGACTTATTTCTTTTTTATTAGAGCATTGAATAATTTTGTTTGACATTTGTTTATCTGCTTTTTCTCTTAGACGCGTATCAAATTTTATTCCGAGTTGATTTATATTTTTTAATTCAGATAATTTCATTTTTTCTTTTTTCTTTGTGTCTCTTGTAAAAAGAATTATCTCATTATTTTTTAGTTCTTTTTCTCCTATCTCTATTCTAAATGGAACTCCTTTTAATTCCCAAATATTATATTTTTCTCCTGGCCTTTTATATTCTCTTGAATCTATTTCATTTTTGATGTTTTCTTTTTCTAATTTTTCAGATATCTCTTTGCATTTTTTAATTATTTTCTCTTTATTTTTTAAATTGAATATTGGGATAATTACTACTTGTATAGGAGAGATAGAGTAAGGGAGTATCATTCCTGAATCATCTCCATGAGTTGCAATTACTGATGCAAGTATTCTTGAAACAGCAGGCCCATAGGCTGTTGTCCAGAGATATTCATCTTTTTCTTCTTTATTTTTAAATGTTGCATCAAATGCTTTTGAAAATTTTTGCCCCATTAAATGAGTTGAAGGTTGTTGTATTAATTTTCCATCTGGCATAAAGCAATCAGAACCTACAGTGTATTCTGCACCTGCAAATTTATCCCATTCTGGTCGTTTCATAGGCAAGAATGGAATTCCATATATTTGATGCATAACTTTTTCAGTTGTATCTATATCTTCTTGTACTTGGGCTTCTGCTTCTTCTTTTGTTGAAAATGCATCATGACATTCAATCCAGATAAATTCTCTGCCTCTAATTAAAGGTCTTGTTGCTTTTGTATCCATTCTAAATACTGAACCTCTTTGATAGAGTTTTAATGGTAAGTCTCTATGGCTCCTTACCCAAAACTTAAACATTGGGGTGTAGAGTGTTTCAGAAGTTGGTCTTAATGCCAGTTCTTTATTATCCCCTATATTTTTTAACCAAAATACTTCAGGAGTAAACCCTTTAACATGTTCTGACTCTTTCATTAAATTTTCCTTAGGTATAACTGAAGGCATAAATGTTGGCTTATGTCCTTTTTTCTGTAATTCTTTTTCTAGATGATAGAACATATTTTCAATAGTTAGTGCTGCCCAAGGGCGTATTATTGTAAATCCCTTTACATCAAGTCTTAAATCCACTAGTTCTGCTTTTTCAATTACTTGAGTAAACCATTCAGAAAAATTGTCTTCTTTTTTTACTGTTATTCCTTCTTGGGATTTTTCTAGTTCTGTTTTTTTGAGTTTCATTTTATATTTATTAAGGTAAGTTAAAGAGCGTATTTAAAATATTTGATTTATCTTTATTTATTGAATATTAAAGTATAAAAAGGTTTTATGCTTGTAAAATATGTTTGGGCCCATAGTTCAATGGATAGAATTTCGGGTTTCGGCCCCGACGATGGAGGTTCGATCCCTCCTGGGCTCATGTTTAGTAGATTATAGCTTACATGTATAGAATTGAGGTATATCATTAAGTTTTTAATTGGCTATTATTTTTATTTAGTATGGTAAAAAGTTTAAAACAAAGAGCAAAAGAAAAATCAGATTCTTTGAAACTTTTGTCTAAAATAGATTCAGCTAAACCAGGCGATTTAATTGAGGTTCATTTTGGAAAAGTTATTTATGAGGGAATCTTATTACAGAGCCCTGAATCTGAAAAAAATATAATTTTACTAAAACTAGGTAGTGGATATAATATTGGGTTAAATAAAAAAGATATAATCAATATAAAAATTTTAAGGAAATTTCAAGAAAAAAAAGAACAAATTAATTTAAAAAAAGATTCTTCAAAACCAAATATTGCAATGATTATTACAGGGGGTACAATCTCTTCAAAATATAATCCTGAGACTGGAGGAGTTCATTCTTTAGATACTCCAGAAAGTTTGTTTCAGTTTTATCCAGATATTTTTGAAAAAGTAAATATTTTGAAAGTTGAAGTTCCTTTTATGAAATTTTCTGAAGAGATGAATTTTAGAGATTGGAAAAAATTAGCTAAATTATGTGAAGAATTTTTAAATGATTCAAATATACAAGGAGTTATTATAACTCATGGAACAGATTTTTTACATTACACTTCTTCTGCTTTAAGTTTTATGCTTGGAAAATTAAATAAGCCAGTTGTTTTAACATACTCTCAAAGAAGTATAGATAGGGCAAGTTCTGATGCAAATTTGAATCTGGTGTGCTCTTCATTTGTTGCAGGATTAAGTGATATTGCAGAAGTTGTCTTAGTCGGACATGCTAATTCAAGTGATAATTTTTGTAATGTAATGCCTGCTACAAAAGTAAGGAAGATGCATACTTCTAGAAGAGATGCATTTAAAGTTATTAATGGTAAAATTATTGCTAAAGCATATCCTGAAGGAAGACTAGATTTTTTTAATAATTTTAATAAAAGAGGAAGTGTTAGGAGAGTTAAAGCTATTAGAAATTTTGAGGAAAAAGTAGCATTAATTAAATTTTACCCTGGGCAGTCTCCAGATATTTTAGAATATTATTCTAAAAATAATTATAAGGGAATAATTATTGAATTAAGTGGTATTGGAAATGTTTCAGAATCTTGGATAAAGAAAATAAAGGATGTTTCTAAAAGAGGGGTGGTTGTGTGTGGGGTTTCCCAGTGTATTAATGGCAGGGTTAATGGAATGGTTTATTCTAGTGGGAGGAAGCTTATTGATGCAGGAATGATTTATTTAAGTGATATGTTCGCAGAAACAGCTTTAATTAAACTGGGGTGGGTTTTAGGTAATGAAGAATGGGTAAAATCGAAGAATTTAATAAAAGAAAAGATGCTTCAAAACATTTCTGGGGAATTTAATTATAGGTTAGAAAATTGATTAATAGAAATTAAAGTTTAGCATTTTTTTGATTTAGTTTATTTTCTATTTTATCAAGTTGTATTCTTATTTTTTCAATTTCTCTTTCAGATCTTTTATTAACGAGGTAATCATATTCCATTCTTTTTCTGTCTTTTTGGCTTGCCCTATTTTGGGACATTAAGATTATTGGAGCCTGTATAGCAGCTACGCATGATAAGAATAAGTTTAAGATTAAAAAATGATCTAACTCTAATTTTTCTTTTGATAATAGAATTATTATGCTTATCCAAGCCATTAACATCCCTATAAACAAGATAATAAATGGCCAACTTCCCACCCAAGAAGATATTTTGTCTGCTGCTTTTTCTCCAAAACTCCTGAAATGAAATATTGGAGGTATATTTTTTTTAGACGTCTTTTTTTTATTCATTATTTATGTAATTTGGACTAGATTATAAGTTTAATTATTTATTAGTTGTAACTAATGAAAGGTAACATTAGAAAAGTTTAAATATTAGTTCGACTATTAATTATGATGAAAAAAGGTCATAAACCCCACACATTAGAGTATTTTCCATACTATTCTTTTAGTAAGGATTCGTTTATTCATTATACATGTAATGCTCCTTCTGTAGATATTTTAAAGAAAAATAATATAACCCCTTTAGGAGATTTTTTTGGATGTGCTAACCCCAATGAAGTTTTAGAGATTCCTTTAAGCGTGTATAAGAAAGCAGGATTTAGTGAAGATTGTAAGAATTTGAATAAACATATACTGGCTTTAAATTTGGAAAAGCTAATGAGGGATTTAAAATGAAACGTTATTTTTTATCTTATAGTTCTTTGACTAAAGATTACTATTTGGATTATGGTTGTTTTGATAGGCATAGGGAGTTTTTAGGAGATGTTGATGAAAAAAAACTTGCAAAATTATTATTTGACAAACTCCCATTGCATAGAGAGACTGTAATTTACACTCAGAAAAGCCTTGAAGACTCTTTAAAAAATATTTTTTCTGAAACTTTTAAGAACACTAGAATTAAGTTTCAATTTGAAAAAAACTTAGAAAAAATATGCTAAAATTTAATAATGCATTTTTCTTCTTTTTTACATGGTAAATATTGATTATCAAGCACTGAAATTTAAATCCGGATTAGAGATCCACCAACAATTAGATGCAGATGGGAAGAAACTATTTTGCGAGTGTCCAGCAATATTAAGGAATGATGAACCTGATTTTTTTGTTGAGAGAAAACTCCATGCAGTTGCAGGTGAATCTGGGAAAATAGACAAAGCAGCAGAATATCAAGCTTCTTTAGATAATACTTTTGTTTATCAGGGTTATAAAGACAGTACTTGTTTAGTTGAATTGGATGAAGAACCTCCTCATGAAGTTAATGAAGAAGCATTGAAGATAGTAATCCAAATTGCATTATTGCTTAATTGCAAAATTATTCCAACTAGCCAAGTTATGAGGAAAATTGTAGTTGATGGGAGCAATACGTCTGGATTTCAGAGAACAGTTTTAGTTGCAAGAGATGGATATGTTGAAACTGATTTTGGAAGGGTGGGTATTGATAGTGTTTGTTTAGAAGAAGATTCTGCAAGAAAAGTTAAAGTAGAAGGTGATAAAATCTATTGGAATTTAGATAGGTTGGGAATACCTTTAGTTGAGATTGCTACAAACCCTGATATAAAATCTGCTGAACAAGCTAAAGAAGTTGCATTACATATTGGAGATGTTTTAAGAAGTTGCAAGGTTAAGAGAGGGATAGGAACAATCAGACAAGATGTTAATATTTCTATTCTCGAAGGAAATAGGGTTGAGATGAAAGGAGTTCAAGATATGAGAACTTTTGTGAAAACAATTGAAAATGAAGTCTTAAGACAAAAAAATTTTTATGATGGGGGAACTCCAACACAAGCAGAAGTTAGAAACGCTTTACCTGATTCTAGTTCTGAATTTTTAAGACCTATGCCTGGCATGGATAGGATGTATCCTGAAACAGATTTACCTCTATTAAAATTATCTAGGGAGTTTATTGACCATATAAAAAAGAATCTCCCTAAATTAAGGAGTGAGAGTGTAAGAGAGCTAAAAAGAAAAGGATTAAGTGAAGAAATGATGAAATTAATTTTAAATGAAAATAAGATTGATGAATTAAAATCCCTTATTGATATTTACAATGATATAAATTTTATAGCAAAGATGATTGCATTATTTCCAAAGGAAATATCCTCTAAAGAAAATAAAACCTTTGAAGAGGTAGAAGATAAAATTATTGAATATTATGGAGATATTTTAAGATTAATTAATAAAGATAAGATTCAGGAAAGCGATGTTAAAGACATTTTAACTAGCCTAGTTAAAGGGAAGAGATTTGAAGAGGCTGTGAAGATTGAAAAAATAGATAATTCTGAGATTGAAGAAAAAATTTTAAAGATAATTAAAGAAAAACCAGGATTAAATGCAAATGCATATATGGGATTGGTTATGGGGAAATTTAAGGGTAAGATTAATGGTAAAGAAGCAATGGAGACAATAAATAAATTGCTAAACAAGTAAGATTAAGAGTAAAAATAGTGGAGATGATTATTTACATTTTTGTTTTTAATTGCTATTATTTGTTTTTTTCTTACACCACTAAATTAAAAAACCCTATATGCTTTTCTGAAATATGAAAAGAACTTTAATTAAAGATTTAAAATCAGGTAAAAAAATTTCTTTAAAGGGATGGGTGTATGAGATAAGAGTTCTTGCTAAATTAGGATTTATTTTATTAAGGGATAAAACAGGAATTGTTCAGTGTGTTGTTCAAGGAAAAACACTGGAAAAATTAAATGGATTGTTTTTAGAAAGTGTTATTGAGATAAAAGGGAAAACCAAATCTGCAAATGTTAAAGCAGAATTTACAAGAAAAGATATTGAAGTGGATGTTGAGAGTTTAGAAATTATAAGTCTTGCAGAGAAATTACCGATACATGTTAATGAAAAAACAACTACAACAGAGTTTCAAAATAGATTAGATTATAGGTTTTTAGATATAAGAAAACCTAAAGTTCAGGCAATATTTGAAATTCAAACAGTTATTGCTAACTCATTTAGAGAACATTTTTATAAAAAAGGATTTATTGAAATACAACCTCCGTGTGTAATTGGTGCAGCTTCAGAAGGGGGTACAGAGTTGTTTCCTGTGCAGTACTTTGAACAGAAAGCATATTTAGCACAATCTCCTCAATTGTATAAGCAGATGTTAGCTTGTTCTTTGGGAAATACATTTACAATAACTCCTGTGTGGAGAGCAGAAAAACATAATACTACTAGACACATTAATGAGATTAGGCAAATGGATATTGAGTGTGCTTTTACAAATCAAATGTCTATTATGAAAGAACTTGAAGAAGCTGTAAGATATATTGTTAAACATGTTTTAAAAAAATGCAAACCTCAACTTGAAATTTTAGGTATCAAATCTCTGAAAATTCCCAAAGGTATTTATTTAAGTTATGAAGAAGCAATTAAAAAAGCAGGAGGTAAATTTGGAGAAGATTTTACACCTGAAGAAGAAAGAAAACTTTGTGAAATGTATTCAGGGGATATAGTTTTTACACATTCCTGGCCTGCTTCTTTAAAACCATTTTATATTATGACTCAAAATGAAAAGAAAGATTCTAAGTTAAGTGAAGGGTTTGATGCTCTTTATGGTGGAATTGAAATTTCCTCAGGCGGACAAAGAATACATCTTCCTGAATTATTAATTGAAAGACTAAAAATTAAAAGACTTAATCCAGATAATTTTAAATCATACGTTGATAGTTTTAGATATGGTGCTCCGCCTCATTCTGGGTGGTCAATTGGACTTGAGAGAATAACTCAAATTATCTGTGGGCTTGATAATGTTAAGGAAGCAACAATGTTTCCGAGAGATAGAACAAGACTGACACCGTAATTAGAAATTAAAATTTATTTTCTTTTTTTATATTTTTTAAATAATATATATGAATAAATTACAGAGAAAATTGCTGATAAAAATATAGGAAGAAGAATAAACCATATTGCTAATTTCTGAAAGAATATTCCGAATAGTGAGAGGATTGCAGAAATCTTAATTAATTTTCCTCCAACATGGTGTGTTTTATTCCAGACAGATTCACTTGAAAGTGTCCAAGGAGTTCTTATTCCTGCAAACCAGTTTCTTTTTGCATTTTGTACAAGAACACCTGCATAAAAAAGTAAGGCTGAAAGTGCAGGAATTAATAATAAAATAAAATTAAATGAAATTCCTAGATTAGCAACAATTGAAAGTATGAGTAAGTAAAGGAGAAATATTGCTAGTGTTAAGATAATTCCTGAATAATATTTACTAAATTTTTTGTAATTTTTTCTATAAGGGTCAATAACTGGGAGGAATCTTAAAAGCAGAGTTAATCCCAATGAAAGAACAGGTATTAAAAAAAGGGCAAACAATTTTCCTGAAAATCCGTCTGCTTCTCCATACATATTCCAGTGTGATGCCATTTGTTCAGGCATAAAAGGATAAGCAATAAATGCTATGATAAAAGATAATGCTACAATTGCAAATGATAATCTAATATACTTCATTCTTATTGTTTGTGATTTAAACTTATAATTTTTTCTATTATTTTTCTTCATGGTTTTCTTTATATTTTTCTTCAACTTCTTTCATGAAATCTTTAAATTTTCCATTTTTTATTTTTTCTTTTGCTTTTTCAATTAATTTAGTTAAGTAGTAGATATTATGATAAGTTGCAAGTTTTTTCCCTGTTAATTCATTATGGATTAATTGATAACGAATAAAAGCTCTGCTGTGATTTTTACACACAAAACAATTGCAATTTTTGTCTATTGGATTTAAATCATATTTACAGTTTTCTCTTAAAATTCTTAATTTCCCTTTTGATGTGAAAAGTGTTCCTCTACGAGCGTTTTGAGTAGGCATTCTTGAGTCAAAAATATCTACTCCCATTGAAATTCCTTTTAATATTTCAACTGGATTTCCAATTCCCATTAAATAAACTGGTTTATTTTCAGGAAGTATTTGTTTTACTTTTTTTACTATATTAAATTCCTCTTCAATTGTTTCTCCTAGTCCAAATCCGCCTATTGAATATCCATCAAAATCCATTTCTAAAAGCGATTTTGTTGACTCTTTTCTTAAGTCCTCGTATTTCCCTCCTTGAATTATTCCAAATAAAAGCTGATGTTTGTCTTTTGGAATATTTTTTTGTAAAAGGCTGTGATGAAGTTTACATCTTTTTGCCCAGAGTGAAGTTTTATTTACAGAATCTTGAATTTCTTTTTTAGAATGAGTGTACATTGGCATTGAGTCTAAACACATTGCAACTTCACTGGATATTTTTAATTGGAGTTCCATATTTTTTTCAGGAGTCATGAATATTTTATCTCCATTTAAAGGGTTTTTGAAAAAAACTCCTTCTTTTGTTGATTTTAGGTAAATGCTTGGAGAATACATTTGAAATCCTCCAGAGTCTGTGAAGTTAATTCCCTTATAATTCATGAATTTTCCAATGCCTCCTGATTTATTTATTATATTTGAGCCGTCTCTTAAATAGAGTATAAGTGCATTAGAGATAATTGCTTTAACATTAATTTCTTTAAGTTCTTTTGAATCAAGTGTTTTTACACTTCCACGGGTTGCTACTGGCATAAAAAAAGGTGTTTCAACTTTTCCTTTTTTAGTCTGGAGAATACCTACTCTTGCAGATGTTTTTTTATCTTTGTGCATTATTGAAAATATTTCTTTATTTTTTTTATCTTCCATTAAATTTAATCTTATAAGGAATTTATAAAAGTGATTAAAATAGCTAAATTTATTAAACCCCTTTCATTATTTTTAGGAATGGTAAACAAATTTATTTCAATACAAGAAGCAATTGAAAAGAGAAAAGGAGAAATTGCTATAAGAGGTTGGGTTCATAGAGAAAGGGGAAGCAATAATATGAAATTTATTGTACTTAGAGATAGTTCAAATATAATTCAGTGTGTTCTTGAGAGGAAAAATTTTGAAAAACAATGGGAAGAAATTGATAAAATTAAAATTGAGAGTTCTTTGGAGATAGTTGGAGAAGTAAAAGAAGATAAAAGGGCTCCAACTGGTTTTGAAGTTCAAGTTAAAAAAATAAATATAATTCAAATTGCAGAAGATTTTCCAATTAATAAAGATTTGAATGAGGAGCTACTTGGAGATAGAAGACATTTGTGGTTGAGAAGCAGGAAGATGACTGCAGTAATGAAAATAAGAAGCACGGTATTTAATGCAATTCACGAGTATTTTAGGAAAAATAGATTTTATGAATATCAAAGCCCAATATTCCAATCTGTTCAGTGTGAAGGGGGGAGTACTTTATTTAATGTAGATTATTTTGGAAAAAAAGGAGTTTTTTTGGCACAGACATGGCAATTATATGCTGAACCTGCAATTTTTGCTCTAGAAAAAATTTACACACTTGCACCTTCATTTAGGGCAGAAGAAAGTAAAACCTCTAGGCACTTAACTGAGTATTGGCATGCTGAAATGGAAGTTGCGTGGGCTACTTTCAAAGACATTCAAGATTATGGAGAGGGATTAATTAAGAATATTGTTAAAAAAGTATTAGAAGAAAATAAACTTGAATTAAATATTTTAGAGAGAGATGTTAAGAAGTTGGAGCCTACATTAAAAAAACCTTTCCCAAGAATAACTTATGATGAGGCATTAAAAATTTTGAAAGATAAATTTAAATTGAAAATTCCTTGGGGGAAAGATTTGAGGACAATTGAAGAGGATAAATTAAGTGAATTATATGATACACCCATTATTGTAACAAATTATCCTAAAGAAGTAAAAGCATTTTATATGAAAGAAACAGAAGGAAATTCAAAAGTTGTTAATGGATGTGATTTTATAGGACCAGAAGGTTATGGTGAATTAATTGGTGGAAGTGAAAGGGAAGCTGACCCTGATAAAATTAAAAAACGACTTTTAGAAATGGGTGAAAAACTTGAGCAGTATTCTTTTTATTTAGATACTAGAAAATATGGGAGTGTTCCTCATGGAGGATTTGGTATGGGTGTTGAGAGAGTTATCTCTTGGATATGTGGTTTAGATACAATCAAAGATGCAATAGCATTTCCAAGGACAATGATAAGAGTTACACCTTAAATTAGTTTAAAAGATATTTTTATTGGGAGATTAATCCCATTGATTATACATTTCGTCTTTTGTTTTATTTTTACTGATTCTAAGTTCTTTGAATAAATTAACTTCTTCTTGTTTTTCTTTTACTTTGGTGTTTTCTTTTATAGTTTCTTTTTTCTTTGTTTGCTTAACTGGATTTTTTCCTAAGACAAAAAAACAAGAGGAGCATATTGCTCTTGTAGATTTTCCAGGTAATCCTGTGTCCATATCTGGACCTTCAATTTCAGCAAAATAACACATTGCACTTCCAAGGTTTTTTTCACACATATAACATCTTTCTTTTTGATCTTTTACAATTTGCCTTTTAGGAGATAAAATTGTTTTTACATTACTTGTTTTAGAATTCCTTAGTGCGTCTACATATGCATTTGCCATTTTGATTAGTTTATGAGGGGATGCCTCTTTTTTAAGCTTTTCCACTAGTTTTTATCTATTTTAAAATGTACAGATAAGTTTAAAAATATCAGATAAAAGTAGATAATATTTAAATTTGGAGGTTTAACAATGCCTAAGTACGAAGAAGACTTTGATGAAGACGAAGACTTTGATGAAGACAGCGAAGACGAAGACTTTGATGAAGAGTAATCTTAATTGTTTTCAGGAGCTTCAGGTTTTTAGGTTTAACTTCTTATGAAGTTCCTTTATTTTTTAAGCAGCCTAGCGTAATCTTTAAAAAATATCTTTTTAATGTATTTATATGAAGATAGGAGATATTGAATTAAAGTGGCTAGGACACTCTGGTTTTTTTATTAAAAATTCGAAGATAATTTACATTGACCCTTATAATATTAAAGAAGGTTTAGAAAAAGCAGATATTATTTTTATAACTCATAGTCACTATGATCACTGTAGTGTTGCAGATATTAAGAAAATTGTTCAAGAAGGAACTAGAATAATTTTAACTGCAGATTCTCAAAGTAAAATAACTAGATTTGATGTTTCAGTTAAAATAGAAATTGTTGAACCAGGTAAAGAATTAGATATTGGAGATATAAAGGTTTCAGTTTTTCCAGCATATAATATTAATAAGCATTTTCATCCTAAAGATGAAAATTGGGTGGGGTATCTTATTAAAATTAATAATTTAATAATTTACCATGCAGGAGATACTGATTTAATTCCTGAAATGCAAAAACTTACAGGGTATAAACAACAAGGAAAAGAATTTATTGCACTTCTTCCTGTAGGGGGAAGATTTACTATGAATGCTGAAGAAGCAGCAGAAGCAGCAAAACTAATAAAACCCACAATTGCTATTCCTATTCATTACGGTTCTATAGTTGGAACAGATGAGAGTTCTAAAGAATTTAAGGAATTGTGTGAAGAAAATAATATAAGATGCGAGATATTAGAGAAAGAATAGTTTTGATAAGTTATTTAAATTAATTAGGGATTATATTTAGATGAAAAGAGGGATTTTAAAAGAAATTTACTTAAATAAATTCTCTAAAGTTTCTGGTTTTAAAGTTTGGATTGTTAATGGAAAGTATATTAGAGATAATATAGATATTGAATTTACTAATTATGGGGATAATTATCAGTTTAAATTTATCCCAGTTGATGAATTTTGGATAGATAAAGAAAGAAATCCTGGGGAAGAAGAATATTTTATTAATAATATGCTAGTTATGGATAGACTTCTTTCTAAAGGTATGAAGCGTAAAGATGCAGTTAAGATTGCTAATCGTATAGAGAAAAGAGAAAGAAGCAAATCCAAACTTATTTCACATGAGATTAAAGCAAGAAAAGGTAAGAAAGGTTCAATTAAAAAAACACACAAAGAGTTAATTAAGGAATATAGTGGAGGTAAGATTAAGGTTTGGATTGTTAATGGAGAATTGGTAAGGGGGCTTTTTTTCTTGGATTTTACTGAAGGAGGACATGATAAGGTGTATAAATTCATTCCACGCAACCAAATATGGATTGATGATGATTTAGATTACTCAGAGATAAGATTTGTTTTATTACATGAAATACATGAGAGAAATTTAATGGCTCAGGGAATGAGTTATAATGATGCTCATAAGCTTTCAAGTGAATTAGAGTATTATTGTAGAAATCATCCTAAACATGTTAATAAATATCTTAAAAAAGAATTTAAGAAGGCTGAAAAACTTTAGAGTTCATGGTAAGAGATAGATTTCTTCAGAGAAAAAATGCTGTTTTACAAAAATTAGATAGGTCTTCAGCAGGGGAATGGGATAATAAGATTAAAAAATTGTGTAATGAAATTAATAAGTCTCCTGACTTTTATACGACTAGTAGTTGCTCTGGAAGAATTATTCTTATGATATCTAAGGATAAAAAAGGAAAAGATTTATTTTTGAAAATATGGCATGATAAAGTTTATTTTAATGAATTTAAAGAAGTTTTAGAAGATTTTTTGAAGAAAAAAGATATTATTAAATTTAAACTAGAACCTCCCATAGTCCATGTAGCATGTAGAGATTTAAAAAAAGCAACAGAAATTTTAGAGAAATCAAAACATTTAGGATTTAAAAGAAGTAGTGTTCTTACTTTTGATAAGAATATTGTTGTTGAAATTAATAGTAGCGAGAGATTTGAATTTCCGATAATTAAAAATGATAAAATACTTGTTAATGATGAATTTTTGAAGTTGGTTTTAGAAATGTCCAATTATAAGATTGAAAGAGGGTGGGAGAAGATTAAAAAATTAGAGAAATCATTTTAAAAGTTGTTTTATACAATAATAATATATAAAAATGGTTTTAATTCTAATCTCATATGCCTGAAAATTATATTAAAAATAACAAGAGACTTTCCAGAGCAGAAGTTATCTATAAGCTTGATTCTTTTTTAGATGTTATTAAAAATGATTATTCTTACCTTTGGGAAGGAAACCCTAGCCCAATAAATAAATATTGTGGGGCTCAACCTACTTATTTTGGAAGAAGGTCTGAATTTGTTACAAATAGTGAATTTAATATGTTTGTTCCTTTGAAAAACTTATCTGGGAAATTTGATTACCTTGGAATCGTTAAAGAAAATAATAATTTTAAGTTTTATTTACAATCTTCAGAAGAAGATTATGGATTTAAACTTTGTGAAAATGGGGAAGAGGTTTATAATCTTCTAGAAACAGAATTGGATATTGGAGAAGAAAATTTTATTAAATATTCTGGAAAGAGGATGTATTCTTGTTTAGAAGACATACTTAAAAGAAAATTAGATTCAGAGCTTAAAATTACTAAAGATAAATTAAGTGCATAGAATTCTATTATTTATCCTAAATTATCTAAAATTTTTCTTGGATTTGCGCTTTATTTAAACATTATCTAAATTTTAACTAAAAATATTTTTTATTTTTCCTATTTTTTGCAGAATATACCTCTTTTTATTTCCATAATTTTATAAATAGAAGGATTTTTATTTATGTATGAAAATCTGCTTAGTGGGTTTATATATAATTGAAAGGAGGGTTAAAAGAGATGGTTTTAGATTTTGCAAAAGAAGCAATCGCAAATACTGCTACGCATAGTATTAACTTTGATGAGTTGAAAGCTGGAAAAGCAAACATAAAAGTTATGGGCTGCGGAGGTATGGGTAGTAATGCTGTTACATGGCTTTTTAATAAAGGAATAAACGGCGCTACAATTTATGCTTGTAATACAGATGCCCTTCATCTTAGTGTAACTAAAGCTGACGAAAAGATTCTTATTGGTAAAGAATTAACCAGAGGACTTGGAGCAGGTGGGAAACCTAAGATTGGAAGAGAGGCAGCTAAAGAAGCGTTATCTGAACTTAAAAGAGCAGTAGGAAGTGCAGACATGGTTTTTGTATTAGCTGGAATGGGTGGTGGAACTGGTACTGGTTCAGCCCCGGTTATTGCTCAGATAGCTAAGGAATCAGGTGCAGTTGTTATAGGTGTTGTAACAATGCCTTTTGAGTCTGAAAAAGCTAGAATTGATAAAGCAGAATTTGGATTGCAAGAATTAAGAGAAGTTTCTGATACCTGTATAGTGTTAGATAACAATAGACTCGTTGATATTGCAGGTCAATTACCAATTGAACAAGCATTTGCAGTTGCAAATGAATTAGTATCTACCATGATTAAAGGTATTGTAGAAACAATTACATTGCCTTCATTAATCAACTTAGATTATGCTGATGTTTCAGCAATTATGAAGAATGGTGGAGTGTCTGTAATTGGTATTGGTGAAAGCGATTCTCAGGACAGAGTTAATGAAGCTGTTAGACAAGCCCTTACTCATCCTCTACTTGATGTGGATTATCGAGGTGCTAGTGGAGCATTGATTCATGTAACTTGCGGACCTGATTTGAAATTAGAAGAGTTTGATGTTATAGGAAGAACAGTTTCTGAAAACTTAGGGCCAGAAGCTCAGGTTATTATTGGTGCTAGAATTAGCAAAGACTTTACTGGAAGAGTTAGAGTTATAACAATAATGACTGGAGTTAAGTCACCTTATGTGCTTGGCAAGGACTTTGAAGATTCTTATACTTCTTCTCCTTCAAGAGAAATTAGTGACTTAGGCATAGAAGTTTGGAGATAAGCTTCTCATAGTACTTATTTTTAATTTATTTTTTATTTTTTTTTGAGGGGTTTTCCCCTCAAAAGATTTTTTTGGAATTGTTGGGAGATTAATGTTATTTGATTAATAATTAATTTAAAAGAAATATTTTTTAGGCACTTAATTTAGATTCATTTTTCATTTTTTTATTCTCGTACTCATTGAAATACAATATTGTATCTAATTCAATTATTCTTTTATCTTTTGGTTTTTTAGATGCATATCCTATTGGAAAAAGAGCTTCAACTTCTATGTCTTCTGGAATACTAAGTATTTCTTTTATTTGGCCGTCGATGAAATGCCCTACCCAACAAGTAGCTAGCTTAGATTCTGTAAGTTTTAAGAGAAAATTTTGTATTGCTGCACCTGCTTGTTGTCTAAGATATTTTTTGCCTCTTTCTTCATATAATATTTCTGTTCTTTTAGGGGAACTACAGACAACAACTACATAATGTGCTTCTGATATGAAATCTTGCTGTGATGCTTCTGCTAATTGCTTTATTTTTTCTTTATTATCTACAAGAATGAATTTTAACGAGAAGTTATTTCCAGCCATGGGGGAGTATCTTGTAGAATCAATGCATTCAATTATTGTTCTCCAATTTGGTTTAGTAGATTTAAATTCTTTTATGCTTCTTCTTGCTTTAATTAGTTTATCTATACTCATGTTTAGATTAAGATGGTGTAGTTTAAAAATTGTTTTATTGTTAGGATATCAAAATATAATTTCTCCTCCACCTAAAACTTTATCTTTTTGATATAATACTACTGCTTGCCCTTCACTTACTCCTGTAATTGCTTCTTTTAGTGTAATCTGAAACTGTTTTGAGTTTTTATTGTAAGAGAGTGTACTTGGAAGTAATTCTCCTACATGGCGTATTCTTGAGAAGACATTAATTTTTTTATCTTTGAAATTAGCTTTGTTTTCTGATATGAGATACATATTTTTTACTAATATCTTTTTTCTAAAATTAAGAGAGTGATTTTCTGGAGCAGCAATTATTATATTCTTTTTTGCATCTTTTTTAGCAACATACCATCTAGAAGGTTTATTTTTATCTCCCCTGTTTATTTCAAATCCATATCTTGGACCTAGTCTCTGTCCAATTGTGTAATAGTATATTCCGTCGTGTTCTCCAATTACTTTTCCTTCTGGGTCTAAAATCTTTCCTTTTCTAGGTTTTATTTTTTTCTGAAGAAATTCTTTAAGGTTTACTTTGCCTACAAAACATATTCCTACAGTTCCTTTTTTATTATGATTTTGAAATTTATTTTTTTTAGCTATTTCTCTTATTTGTTCTTTAGTATATTCCCCAATAGGGAAGAGGCATCTAGAGAGTTCATCTTGAGTTAGTTTGTAAAGGAAATAAGATTGGTCTTTGAGTTCATCTTTTCCTCTTAAGAGTTCGTAAATATTATTTTTATTTTTTATAACTCTAACATAATGTCCTGTTGAGATAAATGGGATATTTCTTTTCTTTGCTTCTTTTAATAGTAAGGGGAATTTTATTTTCTCATTGCAATCTATGTCTGGATTAGGAGTAATTCCTTTTTTGTATTTTTCAAACATGTTGTTTATGACTTCTTTTTTATATTGTTCTTCAAAGTCAAGTGTTATGAATGGGATGTTTAGTTTAGCTGCTATTTTTAATGCTATTTTTCTTTCACTTCTCCAGGCACATGCTCCAGTTAAAGGGTCTTTAGTATCAGACCAATTTTTCATAAATGCACCTATTACCTCATATCCTTGCTTTTTTAATAGAAGTGCTGCTACACTTGAATCAACTCCTCCTGACATTGCTAATAATACTCGTGGTTTGGGTTTTGAGATATTTCTTTTCATTTAAAAATTAAAGAATTATGTATTTAAAAATAGAGCGACCCGGGCAGGACTCGAACCTGCGACTTCACGGTTAACAGCCGTGCGCTCTAACCAACTGAGCTACCAGGTCACTTTGGTATTTTGTATTGTTGATACATGA
>CAZSPD010000007.1:0-33684 GCA_964608765.1 Candidatus Woesearchaeota archaeon | reverse complement strand
TGAAGCACTCTAACCAACTGAGCTACCAGGTCACTTTGGTATTTTGTATTGTTGATACATGAGTTGACACATAAAAGCGAAGATGGTTTGTGCATTGAAGCACTCTAACCAACTGAGCTACCAGGTCACTTTGGTATTTTGTATTGTTGACACCTAATACTTTAGTGTGCCTAACCTTAAAAAACTTAACTTAGGCATTATTTAAAATTATTGCTTTTTCTTTTTAGTGTCTTTTAATCCAAGGTCTATTATGGGATCAGCCCTGTGTTTTTCAAGGTAAGCATATACATTAGCGTGTTTTGCCCCTTTTATTAGGCTTTTACAAGCTTCCTCTACATTCTTTACACACTCTGCTTCTCCAATTATTCCTAATTTATTTCCTAAAATTTCTAAACGGCATTCGCTTAGATTAGAAAGTGTTTTTAGAGATCTTCCTTCTTTTCCAATTATTCTTCCTCTTACTCTTTCAAAATCTTTTTGATTAGTGTAATCTTTTATGTTTAATATTTCAAAAATAAACTCATCTTTTTTTATTAAAAGAGCATCTGATACTGGAAACCCAAAACTGACTGCTTCAATTACTTTTTCTGCAATATATTCTTCTTCAGGTTCTCCTGTTATTGTTATCTCGTTGCTTCCTATACTTATTTTTACATTTAGTTCTTTTTCTAAAAGAGATTTGTTTTTTACTACTCTTATTATTTTTTCAGGTATTATTTTTTTCATTAATGGAATTTAAGTAATGTTCTTAATAAGTTTAACCCTTGCATCCATCATGGGTTTCCCACAGCTCATAAACATCTCCTTTTTCAATATTTGTTGCAGCTGTTGAAACTTGAATAACTGTGTTTTGTCCTTCATTAACTGGGTATTCTAATTTTATTATTTGGTAACAAGTAGAGTAGGATTTTATTATCTTAATGTATTTTGCTTTAGTGAGGTTATAAGCGTCTCCAGACTCATCGTACCCAGGCAATTCACTTCCAGTAATAAAGTTACGTCCTACAGGTTCTGGCCACACTGAAGTTATTACCCCTATATTCATTGTTGTTTCAGGGGGTGTACAAATTCCATTTATACATTTATCCTCAGGGTTCTCACATTTTCCTTCTGGGTCATTTCCACAGTATCCGCAATCATTTAATGAAACACCGCAGTTTCTTTTTCCTCCGTCACAATTTGGAGTACATTTTTCACACTCAAATGTAAGAGCATTACAATTATATTCAGAGCCAAAGTTTTTTTTACAATCTCCACATGTTCCCCCACATCCATCACTTCCACATTGTTTTCCTGCACAATTCGGGATGCACTCTTCACATATTTGATTTGAATTACAAAAGAAATTTTCACCAAAGTCTGTTTTACAATTTCCTGTTTTTCCAGGAAGTGTACATGTTCCTCCGCATCCATCACTTCCACATTGTTTTCCAATACAATTTTCTTCATGACTACATTGTTTAGTACACATTCCGTTTGGGTCTGCACTGTATCCAATAGGACAACAAACACCTTTATCACAGTAGTCTCCAGATTCGCACACTCCACACACTCCGCCACATCCATTATTTCCACACTGTCTTCCATCACAGCTCGGAGTACATTGGCTTTCCCCTCCATCTCCTGACGCTCCTTGAACAATGTATGTGCTTTCTACTTCTCCAATTATTTTTTTTGAAGAGTCTGTTAATATTAAAGGGTAAATAGAGACACTTGAGATATTTCCCGTGTAGTTTAGACAGAATTCTTTTGTGTCTAATTCTTCTAGATTTACATCTTCTTCTCTGTATATGTGTGTTTTCATTAATTCATCTCGTATTGAAAATATAATACCTATTAAATTTCCTTCTCCTTTGTTTCTTCTAACTTCTATACATGTATTTGTTGTTCCATTTGACGGACTAACTTTAACTATTTCTAAGTTTATTGTAAAACTACTAAGAGTTATTGATTTAGAATTTTCAGATATAACATTTCTAATTACGACCCAAATTACTGCTGTTGCTACTAACACTAAAAGGATAATTAAAAGTGTGGCTACAACAGCGGATAAACCTCTTTTATTTTTTTTACCCATTCTATTTTGAATAAAAATAGGTTAATAAATATTAGGTTTAGAATTCTTTTTCTTCGCCTTTTAAATAATTATTTCGCTTTAACCACTCAATTTGATTAGATGGATATTTGAATATAATGTCCCCTTTTGTTTTATCAAGTTCCCAAGGTTCAATCAATACAATATCTCCTGGCCTTAACCACAATCTTCTTTTAAGTCTTCCAGGTACTCTAGAATTTCTTGTTTTTCCATCAAGACATCTTACTCTCATTTTATTTCCTCCTAATCTCTCTTCAATAATCCCTATTACTTCTTCTCCTCTAGGCATTTTTGCTCTTGCTATTTTTATTTCTTCATTCTTTGATTCTTTTTTATTTTCATTTTCTTCAACCTTTTCTTCAAACTCGTCTTCCATATTTTAAGTAAATTAAGATGTTTTATAAATATATAGTCTGAAGTTAAGAAATATTTATATTCATTTACTTTTATACTTTGTAATGGGTAAAATTTATGGTGAATTCAGCAGGTTTAAAAAAAATCAATTAATTGAAGAAACTGTTGTTGAGGGGAGTCATTTGGAAAACCTCTCAAGAACATTTTTATTGGATAATTTTAGTGATAAGAATAAATTATTTGATTTAACTGTTTTAAAGAATAAAATGGATGAGTTTGATTATTTAATTAAAAAACAATATATAATTGAAAGAGGAGACACTGTGGGAACTTTGCATTATGAAATAAGTCAAAAAGGAAAAAGATTTATGTTTGAAGATAAAAGATTATATTAATACAAGTGCGAAAGGGATTCCATTAATCTTTCCAATTCCTTCTGGAGTTATTATTCCTGCTTTTAGTGCTATTTTTACTGATTTTTCCCCAACTATATTAAAAGTTGAGTCTTCTAAATCCATATTTTTTATTATGCTAGTAATTTCTTCATCAGTACATTCTTTTCCTTTAAAGAAATTCTCTTTTACATCTAATTGGAAAATATCTTCTTCAAATTTTTTTCCAAGTAGTTCTTTATCACAAATAGCCACAATATCCCTGCGGGATTTTATGATGTTTACAAACATTTTTTTAAATATTTAGTAACCTTTTTTAGCTTCGCCAGATTTTACAGCTTTGTCTGCTTTGTCTGCTGACATCATAGCACACATAACTGTTCCACAGTCCGGACATTTTCCTTTTGCCATAAATCCGCCTTTTGATGTTTTATTCATCACAGCGTCTTTCATCTTCTGCCCTTTCTTTTTGCATTTTACACAATAAGCTTCAATCATTTTATACCTCCTTTATGGATTTAATTGAAATGTGACTTTCAGGAAGTTTTATTTTATAAACATTTAGATTTTAAGTTTATTTAAAAATCTTTCCTAAACTCTATAAGTAGATAAGGTTATATTTTATCTCTTACAGGATGTTGTGCTCCACATGCTAAACAGTGAATAAAACTTAATCTATTTTCTCTTTTAAGTTCTGTGTCTGGTTTTCCACACTCTTTACAAATTACAAATTCTTTAACATATTGATCTATTTTAGAGTTTATCTTTACACTTGAAATTTTGTTGTTTAAAATAAGTCTATCTCCTTCTCTTTGTCCTGATGTTGCTAGTTCTCTTAAAATAAATTTTTGGAAATGTTCAGGATTTCTTCTTATATACGAAGCAATATTCATAAAATTAGTTAATATTGTTTTTTTACCTTCTACACGCCCCTCTATTTTTGGGACTTCAAATCTTTCAGATTTTCGCTCAACTACCTTTACTTTTTTATATGCTTCATCTAATAAACTTTCATAACTTGCCATCAAAGTCTAAAAAGGAGGGTCTTTATAAGGATTTTGATGTGTGATTTTAGATGATATATTAAATTTTTCTGGGTTAACTCCTTCTGTGAAAAATATTTTTCCCCCTTCAACAATTTTTTCTGAAATTACTTTTGGAATAAGGCTAAATTTCGGAAATAATATATATTGGTCCCATTCTGAGAGAATTGTTTTTCCTTTGTGATGATATTTTGGAAATTGATTCATCCATCTCCAATTTACAAGATATATTTCTCTATCTCTAGGCATTTTTTCTAGTTCATTTACTTTAATTTTTTTTATTTCTTTATTTAGTTTGTAGAATCCTAATCCCCAATATATTTCAGGGTATTTTTTATTATATTCTAATTGATGCCCTAATACTCTCCAACATTTATGAGTATATTTTCCATCAGAGTTCAATAGTTTAAATTTTATTTCAACAGCCTTATCTTCGTCAATTAAGTCTGGTCCTTTATTTGGGTTAAGATTCATGTTTAAAGCATATTCAGCCCATTTTTCATTCACTAAATGCATTAAAGAATTAAATGTTCTTGACTTCATTTAATTTTTATTAGGTAATCTTTTTTAAGGATTGTTGTAATTGAATCATCCCAAGTATCTCACTTTTCCAGGTCTAGGTTCAAAGATTATGCCTTCTTCAAGGAATTTTGTTATTTCTTGATTAATTATTTCAGGGGATACATCTTTTAGTTTTAAGATTATTTGCTCTTTTTCAATTCCTCCCTCTTCTTCAGCATTTTTTATTAGTGTAATTATACTATCTTTTATTGCAATTATTTTACTCTTTTCAATAGGAGCTGTTTTTTTTGAAAGATTATTTTTTTCTAATTCAAGTTTTCTAATAAGAAGATATTTTGTATCTTGTTCCTTTATTATTTCTGGTTGGATATAGGTTTCATTACTCCAGTGTCTTAATGTTCCTACAACTAATACAGTTAATCCCTGAGTTATTTCTTTAAATTTTAAAGTATCTTCTCCAAACACCTTTAAGTTTATTTGTCCAGAACCATCATCTAATTTTAAGAAAGTATATTTTCTCTCTCCAGTGTTATCAAATTTATCTACAATATTTCCTATTATATTTACTCTTACTATTTTTTTGTCTCCTAATTCTAAAAAAGAAAATCTTTCGCTATCCATAACTGGCTTTCCGAGTAAGAGATCTCCTATTTTTATCTTGTATGCAACGTTTCTTTTGAATTGTTTATCTTCTGCCATCTTTTATATTTCAAAAATTGGAGTATTTATAAGGTTTTATAGATTAGAAAACTCCAATATATCCTTTTTTAGGTCTATAAATTTCATTGTCTTTGATTAATCTATTAATGATTTCATCTAATTCATCTTTAGGCATTTTTCCTTCTAATTCATTTTCAAGTTCTTCATAAGGAATCATTTTTCCCATTTTGCTTTCAAGGGCAGTTATTGCTTCTTTTACCATAAATATTCTACTTCTTTGAGACGATGAAAACTTTCCAGATATTTTGTCTATATCAAATGTTTTAGATTCATAATCATATCCAACTTGGGTAAGATAGTATTTCATAAGTTTTATCGATTCTTTTGCATCTTCCCTTGAAACTTCTTCACTTAATCTTAATCTTGCAGATGCTTCTGACATTCTTATTAGTGCTTGTAATTGCCTTGCAGAAATAGGTATTGGCCTCATTGCACTTTCAGACATTACAGGTTTATTCCTTAAATCAACATAAAATTTTTTGAGTTCATCTACAGCATCTGCACTGAGTACAGGGTTTATTTTTTGTTTTGCATATGCTACATATTTTCTTAATAAAGTAGAATCTATTAGAGTTTCTCTAACTTCTTTTTGATGTTCACTTAAAACATGTGCAGCAATTCTTTCGTCTTTATTTTTGTCAGGTAAGTCTCGTAATGTGAAGATTATGTCAAACCTGTTTATTAGTGTTGGAGGTAAATCTATTTGTTGAGGTATTGGCATATAGGGGTCAAATCTTCCAAATTTAGGGTTTGCAGCGGCAAGTACTGATGTTTGCGCTTTAAGTGATGCTTGGACATTTGCTTTAGAAATTGTTACTGTTTGCTGCTCCATTGCTTCATGCATGGCACTTCTATCTTGAGGGTCCATTTTTTCTAATTCATCAATACAAACTAGCCCTTTATTAGCCAATACCATTGCTCCTGCTTCTAAGCTCCATCCTTTTAGATATTCATCTCTTACAACTGTTGCTGTAAGCCCTGCTCCCGAAGCGGATTTTCCTACAACGTATCTTCCTTTTGGAGAAATATTTGACATAAAAACAAGTGTTACACTTTTTGCAACTCCTGGATCACCTATTAGTAGAATGTGGATATCTCCTCTTGATTTTGAGCCATCAGACATTCGTTTTTGAACACCCCCAAATAATTGAAGAATTAGTGCTTTTTTTATTTCTTCATAACCCCAAACACTAGGGGCAATGCTTTTTGCTAAATTTTCAAATATTTTTGGGTCTTCAGAGAGTTCGTGAATTTGTCTTTCATCTTCATCGTTTATATCTAATTCTTCAAATGTTTCTTCCATAGGAATTATATTGTTTGCTTCTACTGATAATTCGAATCTTGTTGAGAGTCCTCCTGTTGGAAGAGGCACAGGTACTTCTTTTAAGATTCCAATCACCTTTACTTTTGCTCCCGGAGTTGTTTTATCTTCCATTTTAGGCTCAACTAAATCTTCTTTTATGAATACATTCATTCTTTTGGGTTGCTCTCCCCCAGAAAGAGATTCTGGAGATTCTTCAATTACTAATCTTTGAGTATCCACCATGTCCTTTGAGAGTAATCTAAATCCTCCTCTTCTCCCACACGAGCATCTTGTAGGTTCTCTAAATTTTTTTTCAATTTGTAATACTGAAATAATTGTACCACAACTAGGACATTCAAATTTTGCATTTACTACTTGTGGACGAACATCTGATGCTTGTCTAATTATTCCTTCTAAGATAACTAATTCATTTAAGTGCTTTGAACGTATGTTTCTAATTTTTATTTGATGAGTTTCAGGTAAATTTCTTAGCCTAACCCTTGCGTGTTCTGCAAAACCCAATTCTTCAACAGACAATTCAATTAAACTTAATGTCTCTTCAGGATTTTCCATTATTTCATTAGAAATATGCGTTGAAAACTCAGTGAGTTTCATAAAATCTAAAAAAATTACATTAGTTTTTTTACGTATAGACTCTCCTAAGTCTTCTTTATTTGCATTAAAGAAATTTTTCGCTTCAATTACTAACTCTTCTGATTTAGGCTTCTTTTTTCTAGTATCTTCAATATTTTTTGCCTCAGAATAATCCTCTTCTGAATAATTACTCTCTTCCATTAAATTTAGAAATAGCAAGGTTTTTTATAAATTTGTATGTACTATAAAGTGTATTTTATTATTTTTTATAATTTTTTAATGCAGTTTTTACATTTTTTAGAAGTTGGTCCATACTATCTTCTAGTTGTTGCTTGTTTTTAGTTCCAGTACACACTAATTTTCCATTTGAGAATAGTAAAAATGTGGCTGTAGGTTCAATTAATTTATACACTAATCCTGGAAATTGTTCAGGCTCATACTCTGTATTTTCCATTTCTAGTGCTAAGAAATTAAGGTTTAGTTTTAGATTAATGCTTCCAGAAGCAACTATATTTTGAACAGTTATTTTTGGCTTACCAGTAATGTTTACATTTATTTTTTTTAATTGTTTTATTACAGCATCTATTACTTCTCTTACTTGAGTTAATGATTTTGTACCAGTGCATACGAGGTTTCCTGAAGAAAAAACAAGAACTGCTGATTTGGGTTCTTTTACTCTTAAAACTAATCCTGGAAATGTTTCAGGGTTATATTCTGTGTTTGGCTGTGTTCTTGCTAATTTGGTTAATGGTACAGGTTTTCCTAGAGAAGCAGTTGCTACAATGTTTTGTATTTTGTAATCACTTTGTTTTTTTGACATTTTGACTATTTATAAAGATAAAATGGGTTTATAAAGGTTTTTAAATTATTCGTCGAGCTAAACTTATTTTGGCCAGTATTTTTCTGAGAATTTTTCTTGATCTTCTTCCTCTTCATATTGGTTGTTTTTTTTAGATTTGGATTTTGGTTTAAGGTTATAGGTTTGATCTGAGCTATAATATTGCTCTGTCTCTGAAGGATATTCTGGTCCTTCCTTATAATATTTGTCTTTTGCTGTTTGGCGTTCGTTTAATTTTTCTCTTTTTTTGAATATTCTTTTTAAAACAATAATTAATAAATAAATTGCTGCTAAAGATAATATTGAAATTGTAATGTAGAATAATATACTTTTTTTTTCACAAGTTTGAGTTAAAGCAGGTTTTCCTTCATCTGTTCCGCAGTTATTTAAATCAATGCAACCTCTAGTCCTTACACCTTCTATAGGGCATTTATCTGGAATAAATTTAGAGCATTTCCAATTTGGAATACATCCTTCATTAGTTGGTGTATTTTCATCTGCAGCATTTAGTAATGGAAAAATACTTAGTATAATTATTAAGAATAAAGATACACTTAGCATTTTTAATTTAAAATTTTTAGTTAAGTGTTTTTTACTCATTTTCCCTCTTTTTTTGATTATTATATTAATTGTTTTTATTTTAAATAACCTGTGTTTTTTAGCTTATTCTCTTTGTTTTTTAACTTCTTCTTTAATTTCATCTAAAGTTGCTATTTCGGATAAATGTTTATCTAATCTGAGCGCAGTTATTCTTGGGAATCTTAATGCCCATCCTGAATTATAATTTATGGATTGTTGGATTTCTTGATAAGTTACTGCAACTACTATTTTTGGTTTTATTTGAACTTCTTTTCCTTTTTCTTGAATTATTAATGGTTTTAACAAATCATTTAATTCATTGAATGAAACCCCTTCTTGCTCATCTTTTTCTTTTATCCCTGTTCCAACTTTTCCAATTTCAAAGAATTCTAATTCTTCTTTCCCTTTACAAGAAAGAATGAAACTACTTAACCATCCACTCCTTTTTCCTGTTCCATACTCTGCACCTGTTATAACTAAATCTAAATCTTTTTCAGAAGGTTTGATTTTTAGCATATGTCCTACTCTGCTTCCTGGTTGATAAATTGCAGAAAGATTTTTCATCATAACCCCTTCTTGATTATCTTTAAGTGCATTTTTGTAAAATTTTTCTGCTTCTTTTATGTTGTCTGTTATTATTTGTTTTGAAGAGACAATTTTGTAAGGAGTTTCTTTGATTATTTTTTTGATTAATTGAGTTCTTTTTTCAAATGGCTCTTTGATTAGGGATTTATTATTATAGTGAAGAATATCAAAAACATTTATTTCAATAGGTAATTCTTCTCTTATTTTTTCAATATCATATTTTCTTCTTATTCTCTGAGATATTGCTTGGAAAGGAGTGTATTCTTTTGTTTTTCTATCAAACCCAACTGCTTCACTATCTAAGATAAAAGAATCTCCTTTAACATATTTTTGAACATATTCAACAGCTTCTGGAAATTGTTTAGTTACATTTTCTAATTTTCTTGTAAAGAGTTTTATCTCAGAATTTTTTTTGTGAATTATTAATCTAAATCCATCATATTTATATTCTATTGCACATGGTTTTCCTACTTCTTTAAATCCGTCTTCGAGAGTTTTAGCTTTTTGTGCAAGCATTACTTTGATTGGTCTTCCTACTTTTAATTCTATTTTTTTAAATTCATTTATTTCCCCTTTTTTTGCAATAGCAAAAATTTCAGCTAAGTCATTTAAGTTATCTATTGCTTCTTGAATTATTTTAGAAGAATCTTTGTCTGAATCAAAAAATGCTTTTGAGAGTGATTCTCTTATTGTTGATTCTTGTATACCTATTCTTAAATCTCCTAAGACTGTTCTTGTTAAATATAATGATTCTAGTGGTGAAGCAGCAATAAGTAATTCTGTTATTAAATTCAATTTTTTATCAACTGTTCCTTCCCCTTCTAATTCAGGAAGTTTTCTTAAATTTTCTAAAACTTTTTTTGTTGTTAGATATGATTTTGTGAAGAGAGTAGATTGTTTTTTTGATTTAATTAGTTTTTCAGCTACTTTTCCTAAATCTCCTATTTTTTTCCACTCTTGGACTATTTTATCTGGACTATCTCCTGAAGATTTTGAGATTGCTTTTATTATTAGTTGATTACTTATCCCTATTTTCTTTTCATCGTATTCTGGGTAAATATTCCCTGTTAAGAGATAGATAACATCTTTATCTTCTTGTGGCAAATATTCTAAAAATTTGGATAAAATATCTATTTTTTCAAGACGTTTGGTAGTGCTCCCAATATCTTCGTACAATTTTGCAAGTTTCGAATATAACATAAATTACCTTAGAACAACAAGTTTTTAATTATTCTTATTTGACTTAACTTGTTTTCCATAATCCATGGATGTTGCAATATTCCCTTGCTGATACTGGTTCAAATGAAAACTCTGCTTCAGGTTTTGAATTTGGCTCTAGAAAGATTTTTGCTGTTTCACCTGTTTTTGATGTGGCTTCAATCCATTCAATGTAATGTTCTGTTATCATAGGATGAGCAACTGAACCTATTTTTACTTTTTTTCCTTCAATAACAGGAATGTGTTTTTCTTCAGAGGCATCTATTGTATTTTCTTTTTGAAGTTTCATTGGTTGCCCACAACACACTAATGCACCTCCTCCACTATGTAAAACTTCAACGATGTTTCCGCAAATTTTACATTTATAAATTTCTTTTTTTTCTGCCATTTTATTTTTAGACTAATTAATGATTATTAATAATTTTCACCTAATAATTCATAATAAGATTGGGGGTGTTTACATGCTGGGCATTCTTCAGGGGCTTCTTCTCCCTCATGAACATATCCGCAGTTTCTGCATTTCCATTTTACAACACCATCTCTTTTGAATACTTTTCCCTCTTCAATATTTTTAAGCAATTTTCTGTATCTTTTTTCATGTTCTTCTTCTACTTCTGCTATTTCGTGAAATGATTCTGCAATTTCTTTAAATCCTTCTTTCAATGCTATTTTTTCAAATTCAGGATAGAGTTTTTCCCACTCTTCTAATTCTCCATTTGCAGCAGCAAGTAAGTTTTCTTTTGTTGTTCCTATTTTTCCAGCAGGGTAACTTGCTGTTATTTCAACGGGCATTCCTCCTGATTCTTTAAGGTATTTGAAAAATATTTCTGCGTGTTCTTTTTCATTGTCTGCTGTTTCTGTAAATATTCCAGAAATTTGTTCATATCCTTCTTTTTTTGCAACAGACGCAAAATAATTATATCTCATTCTGGCTTGACTTTCACCAGCAAAAGCATTCAATAAGTTTTTTTCTGTTTTACTTCCTTTTAATTTCATAGTTTTTCTTAATTCAATAGGTTTAAATAATTTTGGTAAATTAGAGAGTGGATTTACTTTTTATTTAAATGTAAGAAATGCTCCTAAAAGCCCCATAACAAAAAGCAGTCCTCCTAAGAGATTTGTAGAACTTCTTTCAAATGTCCCTATAACATTCCCAGTCATGCTCCCAGAGAGTAAGAATACTCCTGTAATTATTACTGCAAGAGAAAGTATTGTAAGTGTTTTTTCTAAAATACTATTTATTTTCTTTTTCATTATTTTTTAAAGAAAGTGTTCTTTTTAATATTTTTGGAAGAGTAATTTACTGATTATTCTTTGATTTTTTTTAATTATGAATTATATATCTTTTTCCTGACTTAGGTTTTGGTTTTTGTCCTACTTTTCTACTTGGACGATTTTTATTTGTTGGAGATTTATCTCTTAATCCTCTTGATTTTTTAGCAGAGCTTGTAAGCCCTCTTAATACTCTTTTTTTGTTTTTAGAATCAGTTATCCATTTCAGTGAAGGGTCATTTTGTATTTCAGGTCTTTTAGGGTCTATACAAATAACCTCGTAAAAATAATGAATTCCATCTTTACCTATTAGATAAGAATTAAGCACTTCTAAATTAGTGTATTTGTTAGCAACTCTTTGTTCTGCAATCCACTTATAAGACATTTTTAGGTTTTTTCTAGTGTGTAGTCTTTTCCCTCTTCTTCCCCTTATTGGTCTAGCTCTTTTGTGTCCTCCTCTTTTAAGTCTTATTCTTATTATTACAAATCCTTTTTTGTCTTTATATCCTAGTGTTCTTGCTCTATCTAGTCTTAAAGGTTTCTCAATTTTTATTTGAACAGGGTCTTTTCTCCATTCTTCCATTCTTTTTGAAAGAAGTTTTGAATCAGGAGATTTCCAAGCTTGTTTTATGTAATAATACATTCCATGTACACTTTTTTGCTGCTTAGTATTTTCATTATTTTTATTTTCTTTAGGTTTTTTTTCTGCCATTAATATTTTAGAAAAAGTTTATTTAAAAAGCTTGAGGTTCTCAATTTAGATTAGTTGTTTTGTAACGATGCTTTATAGAATAATTTATAAAGCTTATTTGTTATTTTAGAGTATGAAAAAGAAGGTTGTTAAAAAAGGAGGAGTGACTAAAAAAAGTAAAACTTCAAATATAAAAAAGAGTAAATCTCCGAGTATTAAAAAAGGAAAGGGCTCAGATGTAACTCTTAAATTTCTTAAACTTTCAAAAGAAGCAGAAGCTCCAGAGTATGCTTTAGAGAGTGATGCTGGATTTGATTTAAAAGCAGTTGAAACTGTGAGTATATTTCCATTTGACCAGAAAAAAGTAAGTACAGGTATTGCTATTGAAATTCCAAAAGGATATGTTGGGATTGTGAGGGATAGAGCAGGTATTGTTCAAAGAATGAATGTACACACTGTTGCTGGGACATTCGATAGTGGATTTAGAGGAGAGGCTTCAATAATGCTAGTAAATATGAATGATAAGACAATTGAAATTGAGAAGGGAATGAGAATTGCCCAAATAATTATTGTTCCAATTGTTAGGGCAAAAATAAAAGAAGTAGACAAACTTTCTTCTACTGAGAGGGGAGATAAAGGATTTGGTTCTACTGGAATGAAAGAGATTATAAGAGAATTAAACAAGATTTCTGACAAAGGTTTTTAATTAATTTAATTAATTTAATTAGTTTTAAAAGGTTAAATATTGTAGATGAGGCTGCACAGATTTGAACTGTGGACCCCTGCCTTACTGATTGCTTGAACTATCAGAGCAGTGCTCTAACCAGACTGAGCTACAGCCTCATTACTTATTACTCAAGGTGGTTTGTGTTAAAGTACTTTAACCAGACTGAGTTATAACTTTATGCTTATTAAAAAATCATATTTAGAATCTTTATAAAAGTTGTTTTTTTAGTTTTCTTTAAACTCTAATGTCACAATATCCTTTGAGAATTTATATCCTACAATAGGGAGATTTAGGGGTATTGATTTAGAGTATGCGTTTTTATCTGAGATTGCTTTAAATTCTATACTTTCTTCTAGATTAGTGATTGATACATCTTCTAAAGATTTAACTCCTGGAATTTCTATTTCATAAACTATTTTGTCAGCAATTCTTCTTAATTCGGTTTTTGGTTCTTTTTTACTTAATTTAGAAAATTTTTTAATTTGACTATCTGAGAAATTATTAAATTTTATTTGAGAAGGTTTTTGTTTTTCTTTTTTTTGTCCTTGTTGTTGTAAATCTTCTCCAAGATTTATTTCTTTTCCATTTATCATAAGTTTTATCTTAGTGTGGGGAAAATCATCTTTTTTGTTGTGTTTATTTGTTCTTCTCATTTCTCTTTCCATTTCCTTTTCCATCATTCTTATTGTGTTTGAAATCATCTTATTCATAAAATTTCCTCCTATACCTCCTAGTAATGAATTTGAAAAAGGGTCTGCTTCAGTGAAAGAATCATTTTCACCTAATATTCCGAATTCTTCTTTTTTATTTTTTTTATTTAAAGGGAATCCGCATTTAGGACAAAACTTATTGTTTTTGTTTGTTTTTCTTCCACATCTATTACAAGTTTTTTTGGAAAACATATTTATTTTATATAAAATTTATTTTAAAAGGTTTGCGTATGGTATATTATCTATTATAATAATGATTATATACATTTGTATTTAGTTTATTTAATGGCAAAAGAGAATAAGAATTTGATTAGGATGATGAGAGGAATACCTTTGGAATCTAAACATGTAAGGTGGAACCTGGAAAAATCAAATGATAACTTTTATATGGATATTCCACTTGCAAGATATTATTTTGCAATTGTTGACCAAAGAGATACATATAGGAAAGAGATGGAAGATAAGATAATTAATAGAATAGTGAGGAATGGTTCTTCTATTATTCCTATTGGTAAGCCTTTTGAAATGAAAGTTAAAAAAGGGAAATACGGGTTATTATTTGTTACATATGACACACTTGCTAATCCAGAAGATTTAAGTTTGGTAACTTTAAATGTCCCTCTTAAGAGAGATTATCAGCTTAAGGGTAAGAAAGTTTTTGATATTGAAGATTATTTGACAAGGATTTACGGGTAATTTGTCTAGAGGGTTATTTATTTATTTTACAAAAAGTATTTAAATATGGTTTATTTTATTTTAAGTATGAGTAAGAAAAAGAGGTCAAAGAAATTTAATATTTCAAATAGGCTTGCTTATACACTAATAATTGTTCTTTCAATTGTATTATTGGGTATTGGAGTTTATGCTTATAATTTGCCTCCTCCTACAAATGTGGGGCATACTTTAAATGAAATTGCTCAACCTAGTGGATGCCTTGCAAATCAAGTTTTAACATGGACAGGAAGTGCTTGGACCTGTACAACTCCTGCTTCAATTCCGGATACAGGTATTGATTGGATTAAGACTTCTGGAGGAGGAGGTAGTGGTTCTATTCCCACAACAGGAAGGTGGACTTACATTGATATGGGAGACACTAATCCTAAGCATATTAGATTTGATGCATATATAGATGCTTCTGGAACAGGCACTAGTGGTACAGGTGTTTATCGAATGATAGTTTCAACAAATAGTGTTGCTTCATCCAGTGGAGGAACTATGATTATGACTCGAAATTTTCAGACCCCTTCAATTTCCGCAACACAATATCAGATGTCTGGAGATGTTTGGAGAACTAGTGATAGATATATTATTTTATCTTTAGGTTGTCTTTCAGGTACTTGTAATACTGATTATTATGGTTTACAAGTTACTAAATTTTCACAATAAATTAATTTATTATTTTTCTAAATTCTTTTTACTTAATTAATTCCAAATTATTAAAGTTGAAGACATTCTTAGAGAAGATAAATAAAATTAATTAATTATAGATGTTTGTAAACTAGGCATTTATTTGACCCTCCAAAAAGTATTTAAATACAATTTATTTTGTTCTTAGTATGGGTAAGAAAAAGAGGTCAAAGAAATTTAATATTTCAAATAGGCTTGCTTATACATTAATAATTGTTCTTTCAATTGTATTATTGGGTATTGGAGTTTATGCTTATGGAACAAACAATCCGTCTGTAATGGGTCATACTGCAGGTGAACTTGATTTAGATTGGGGAACAGCCTATTCGTGTGCTGGCACCCCTAATCCTTGTAGTTCTATAACCCTTCAGTCAACATGTAATAATAATGTTGGTTGTAGCTGGGGCTGTACAGGAGGGTCATTTAACATATATTGTTCTATGGCTAATACCGCTGTAGATTGTAATAATATTGGTGGATGTAGTTGGAGTGGTAGTAGTTGTTATGGTAGCGGATACGATCCATACAACTGTGAAGATCTTACTCAAAGCGGATGTGGTTTTATAGGAGGAGTGAGTACTGGCTGTTATATAGGTTGTTCGGGTACTCCAAGAGCATGTTCAACTTTTTCAACCCAATCATCTTGTAATCTACAGTCTGGATGTTCTTGGACAGGTATACCTAACACAATTAAAAATAGTTCTAAGGGAATAGTTATTCCTTATTTAAATATAAACTTGCTATGTGATTTAACTGGAACTAATTGTGTTAGTGTTAGAGGAACTCAATCACCTACACCGGGGACATATACTAATGGAGTAGATAGTCAAAGAAGAATAAGAGAAAATCAGTGGGCTAGTTGCCCTTCAGGTTCTTATGTGTCTTCAGTTCATACAGAGCCATATAGTGATTCTTCTGCTATGATAAAAGTAACATGTACACCTCTTCCAATTAGATAGTTAAATTTTATATCTTTTTTTAATTTTACACAAACTATTTAAACATAGCCTATTTTATTCTTAGTATGGGTAAGAAAAAGAGGTCAAAGAAATTTAATATTTCAAATAGACTTGCTTATACACTAATAATTATTCTTTCAATTGTATTATTGGGTATGGGGGTTTATGCTTACAACATGCCTCCTCCCACAAATGTGGGACATACGATTAATGAAATTGCTCAACCTAGTGGATGTCTTGCAAATCAAGTTTTAACATGGACAGGAAGTGCTTGGACTTGTACTACTCCAGCAGCAGGTACAAAAATCCCTGTTTATCAGTGCCCGATGAGTATAGTTGCTACAAATTACTGTGCTAATGTTCAACTTACTAGAAACGGTGTTCCACCTTGTATTGGACAATTAACAATAAACTCGGGAACTGCTTGTTTTATTGTAGATGCTAACTGTGCTTATGTTACTACCTCTGGTTGTACTACACTTGTAGGGTATCTAACATCCTAGTTTTATCTAAAATTTTTTAAACTCTATTGTCTTTTTTAATTAGTAATATTTATGGAAGAAAATAAAAGTGAAATTCCTGGAATTGTTGAATTTAATGAATGGCAGATTATTGACTTGCGAGTAGCTCAAATTATTAAAGTTGAGGATATACCGGGAGCAGATAAACTTTACAAACTGACTGTTGATGTGGGTGAAGAGTTAGGGGAGAGAGTTATATGTGCTGGAATTAAAGAGTATTATTCTAAAAAGGAATTAGAAGGAAAAAAGATTGTTGTTTTTACTAATCTTAAACCTAGAAAGATGAAGGGCATTGAGAGTCAAGGAATGCTTCTTGCTTCTGTTTCAGATGATCATTCTGAGGTTGTTTTAATTTGCCCTGAAAAAAGTATTGCAAATGGATGTAAAATTAGTTAATTAATTTACTTGTATTATATATTTCTCTTCATAGTCCTTTTCCAGAAATGAGGATTCTCTCTTTTCATAATTCTTCTCCAAAAAGGATATTTGTCTTTTTTAGAATTGTAATCAGCACTTACTATTCTTGCTGCTATTTCTTTATATGCTCTTGAAGCATTTGAATGAGGGTGAGTGTGGATAACAGCATCTTTTTTGTTAAGTGCCTTTTTGACTGTTATATCTTCTGGAATCATCCCTAAAATAGGTGTTTCAAGCATGTCTTTAACAGATTCAGGAGACATTTCAATTTTGTCTTTTCTTACTCGTGTAACAATAACTCCTAAAACTGTTTTTTTCATTTCTTCTGCTATTTTAATTGTTTTAAGTGCGTCAGTTATTGCAGGCATTTCAGCATTAGTTATTATAATTAATTCGTCTGCTAAATCCATTGTAGCTAAAGATTCATCTCCTAATCCTGCTGAACTATCCACTATTACGTACTCAGACAATTCTAGAAATTCTCTTTTAAAATAGGATATTTTTTCAGGCTTTATTTTTTTTAATTCTTTTATGGATAAAGAGGATGGCATTACTTTTAATCCTGATTCATGTTCATAAACAGCTTCTCTGGGTTTAGCTTTTCCACGTAAAACATGATTTATGTTTATTGGAACTTCAGGAGAATTTAGGTGTATTCCAACATTGGGTGTTGATAAATTACCATCAATTACAAGAACATCTTTTCCAAAATAATTTATTGCTGCACCTAAATTTATTGCAGTTGTTGTTTTTCCTACACCTCCTTTTCCAGAGGTTATAACAATTATCTTTTTTTTCATTTTAAGTGCATTGGCTCTTTATTGGAGTTATTTGGATAGAATAAATTGTTTTGTAGTGCTTATAAATTTTTCCAACCTGTCTGCATATTCTTTAAGCTTTTCTAAATCAATATTTATTTCTTTACCTCTATAAAAAACCTTCAGTGCAACATTTTTTCTGAACTCACCTATTCTTTCTGTTCTTAATTCATCTATTTTCCTGAACATTTCATACATCTCTATGACTTCTAGAAAATTCTTATCTTTTTTGAATAATTTTTTTGCCTCTTCTATTTTTCCTAAAGGATTTGAAGGTATTGAGCTTATTTTCTTTTTCTTTTTTGCGCTTTTTAATATCTCTTCAATACTTGTTTCAATCATCTTTCTCCATCTAAGAATAAGATTCTTGATTACATCACAAGTTTTGGTGTATTTTAAACTTACATATAAAAGGTGGTCCGCACTTATTTTTTCTTGGATTATTTCTTCCATCAACTTATTAGACTTTCCCCTCCTGTTCATAGCTATTTATTTAGAAGTATTACCTATAATGAATGTGGTGTTTATATAGTTTTTGCTGTTTTAAAGGAGTGAAAGTTTTTGTAAGATTTTTTTAGAAAAAATTACTCGCTTAATTCAAGTATTGCCTCAGCTAAGTCTCCATTATTTTTTTCAAGGGTTTCTTTAGCTTTTTTCTTTGAAACACCTGTTTTTTCTACTACTGTTTGTATATCTTGTTCTGAAATTTCTTCTTTAGGGTATTCTTCAGAGATATCTCCTGCAATTTGGAATGTTTCTTGTCCTTGCATTTTTATTTTAGTTACAGATGGATTGTCTATAATTATTCTAGAATTATCTGTTTTTTCTATTATTACTTTTGAAGCATCTATTTCTTCTTGAGAAATACCCATCTTTTTAAGCATTCCCTGCATTTGTTTTGGATCTACTCCTGGAAACATTACTTAAAAAGTTTTAAAGGGTTTTTATTAGTTTTGGTGTAAAAAAGAAAAATATTTTAAAGAATTTATTTAAGAATAAATGGCATTACTATTCTAAATACTAGGATAAGTATTACAAATATTACTACGTGAGTGGGTTTTAAATTAATGTAACTGTTATATTCTTCACTGTAACGCATTAATCCCCCAAATCCTCCAGGGAGACTCACTTTATTGTCTGATGCCATGAATATTTTAAAGAGAGATAGTTTTTAAAAGTTTGGTGGATAAAATTATACATGGCTCAGTCAAACCCACAATCAAAGTATAACTTTAAAATTATTGAAGATAAGTGGAAGAAGTTTTGGGAAAATGAAAAAATATATAGTGCAGACTTTAAGAAAAAAGAGATTTATTCAATAGACACCCCTCCACCCTATATTTCTGGGAGAATGCATATTGGACATGCTTTTAGTTATTCGCAACAAGATTTTATTGCTAGATTTCAAAGAATGATTCTTTCTAATAAAAAAGGAGGAGTGTTTTATCCATTTGGAACAGACGATAATGGTTTACCAACAGAGAGATTTATAGAGGGAATAAATAATGTAAAAAGCAAAGATATGGGTAGAGCTGATTTTATTAATTTATGTATTAAAACTTTAAAAGATGTAACCCCTGATTGCATTCAAGATTTTAAGAACCTGGGAATTTCTGCAGATTATAATGTTTATTATTCTACAATAGATGATAATTCTAGAAAAATATCTCAAAAATCTTTTATTGAATTGTATAACTTAGGAGAAGCATATCCAAAAGAATTTCCTACTATGTGGTGTCCCGAATGCCAAACATCTATTGCTCAAGCAGAATTAGAAGATAAAGAGAGAAAAAGTTTATTTTCAACTTTAAAATTTTCTTGTGGGGGGAAAGATTTACTTATAGCTACAACAAGGCCAGAGCTTTTAGGAGCGTGTGTTGCTGTTTTTGTTCATCCTAAAGATAAAAAATATAAAAATTTTGTAGGTAAAAAGGCTAAAGTTCCTTTGTTTAATTTTGAAGTTCCTATTATTGCAGATGTGTCTGCAGACCCAAATAAAGGAACAGGCGCATTAATGGTGTGTTCGTACGGGGATAAGTATGATGTTGATGCTGTGAATAGATATAAACTCTCTACTAGAATTATTTTTAGTTCTAATGGAAGATTAAATGAGGAAGGAGAAAAGTATAAGGGTTTGAAGATTAAAGAAGCAAGAAAAAAAATACTTGAAGATTTAGAAAATAGAAATTTAATTGTAGCACAAAAAGAGATAACCCATATTGTTAATTGTCATGATAAATGTGGATGTGAAATTGAGTTTATACCAACTAAACAATGGTTCATTAAAGTGCTCGATAAAAAAAAGAAGCTTATTGAACAAGGAAATAAGATTAAATGGTATCCTGAATTTATGCACAAAAGATACAATAATTGGGTAAATGGGTTAGAGTGGGATTGGTCTATTTCTAGAAATCGGCATTTTGGAGTTCCTATTCCTGTTTGGGAGTGTGGTAATTGTGGCAATATTATTGTTGCTGAAGAAAAAGAACTTCCTATTGATCCTCTTCAAGTTAAGAAAAAATGCCCTAAGTGTAAATTAGATGCAACCCCTGAAAAAATGGTATTAGATACTTGGGCAACTTCTTCTTTAACACCTCAAATAACAAGTTCTCTTATTAAGAATAAGGTTGTTGTCCCGTATTCTTTAAGACCTCAAGGACATGATATAATTAGAACATGGGCATTTTATACTATTGTTAAAAGTTATTTACATGAAAATAAAATTCCATGGAAGGATATTGCTATTTCAGGTAATGTTTCTCTTGGAGGAGAGAAAATGTCTAAGAGTAAAGGCAATGTAGTTTCTCCAAGAGATGTTATGGAAAAATATGGAGCAGATGCATTGAGATTTTGGGCTGCAGGTTCTAAACTAGGAAATGATTTAGATTATCAAGAAAAAGATTTAATTGCTGGAATAAAGATGATAAACAAGCTTCTTAATGCTTCTAAATTTGTTTTTATGAATCTCAAAGATTATAACCCCGCTTCTAATAAAATTACTAAATTAGAAAAAATGGATGAGATTTTTTTAAATAAACTTAATATTTTAATTAAAAATTGTACTGAAAGTTTTAAGGAATATGAGTACTCAAAATCAAAACTTGATAGTGAAAGATTTTTTTGGAATGATTTTTGTGATAATTATTTAGAGATTATTAAAAAAAGAGTTTATCAAGGAGAAGGAAATTCAAAATTATCTGCGCAGTATACTTTGTATAAATCTCTTTTAACAATTTTGAAATTAATATCCCCGATAATGCCTTTTATTACAGAAGAGATATATCAAGAATATTTTAGAAAAACTGAAAAAACCAATTCAATTCATTTAAGTGGATGGCCAGAACTAGATAAAAATTTAGTAAAAGATACTAAGAAAAATATTGAGATATTAGACAAATTATATGAGATTATTACTCTAATAAGACAAGAAAAATCATTAAATAAGAAAGCAATGAACTCAGAAATATTTTTAACACTTGGCGATGTAGATTATGAAATGTTAAAGCCTGTTCTCAGTGATTTAAAAAATGTTTCAAATTCTAAGACTATTAATGAGGACAAGAAATTTAAAATAGAATTTTTGTGACTGAAAATAAATTATGATTATTATTAAATATAACCAAATTTTATAAACCCCTTTCATTTTCTTTGAATATGACAGCAATAACAAAACTGGAACTTGAAACTCTTTTAGAAGAATTAGAGACTCATAGGGGAAGGCATACTGAACTCATAACAGTGTATATTTCAATGGGGTATGATATTGTTTCAGTTCAAAAACAACTTGAAGCAGAGAAATCAACTGCTAAGAATATTAAATCTACTTCTACTCGAAAAAATGTTATTGATGCTTTAGATAAAATTGTAAGATTTTTAAAAGAATTTAATGGAAGACCTGAAAATGGACTTGCTATTTTTTGTGGTAATGTTTCAAAAGTGGATGGAATAGATGATTTACAAATCTGGGGCGTTGAACCTCCTTTACCTCTAAAAACAAGGCTGTATAGGTGCGATAAAGAATTTGTATTAGAACCTCTTAGAGAATTATTAGATGTTACTGATATTTTTGCATTGCTTGTTATGGATAGAAAAGAAGCAACAATAGGCGTTCTTGAAGGAAAGAGAATAGAGGTGTTGCAGAAAATGACTTCTGGAGTTCCAAGTAAGGTGAGAGCAGGGGGACAAAGTTCACAAAGATTCCATAGGATTACAGAAGGTTTGACTAAGGAATTTTATAAGAGAATAGCAGATGAAATGAAAAATATTTTTTATGAAAATAAAAAATTAAAAGGAATTTTAATTGGAGGTCCTATTCCAACTAAAGATGAATTTATTGATAATGAATATCTCCCTACTATTTTAAGAAATAAAATTATTGGGAGAATTGATATTGGAGGGAGTGATGAATCAGGTCTTAAGGAACTTGTTGAAAAGTCTAAAGATATACTCGCAAATCAAGAAATAGTTTATGAGAAAAAATTAATGGAAAAGTTTTTTGAAATGCTTGGAGCAAAACCTGATTTTGTTGCATATAAAGAAGACGCTGTAAGGAAAGCATTGGAATACAGTGCAGTAGATACTTTATTCTTATCTAGAGAATATGATAGAGGATTAACAAAGGAATTTAAAAAAATAGCAGAAGATAATGGGACTAAAGTTGAAATTATCTCTACAGAGACAGAAGAAGGAAAACAGTTTTTCCAATTATCGGGTGTTGGAGCAATATTAAGATATAAATTTTAGTTTCCCTTCAAAGTCCTCATTTCATTGCGGTGTTCTCATTTTTCAAACAGGAAGAAGGAAAACAGTTTTTCCAATTATCTGGTGTTGGAGCAATATTAAGATATAAATTTTAGTTTTGTTTAGAGTTAAAATATTCTTATCATTCTATTCGGTATTTTATCAGAGTCATTACAGTGATAGACTTTATGGGTTATTTGATTAAATAATCCTTTAAATTTTAAGTTGTTTTCTTTTACTAATTTTTTATTTTCTTCAGATATTTTTAATTGAGGGGGTTTGAATGTATCTGGTTTATACCCGAAGCACTCTTCAAATTCTTTAATTCCTTTATCTAGTTGTCCTTGAGTTATGTTTTCATATAAGAATTCTTGATAAGTGTGATTTAATCCGTGAAGGGCAAGATTTTTATTTAGGGAATTAATTGATTTGCACCATTCAGGATAATATGAAATAGGTTTACTTTCATAGCTAGGTATTACATACAATTTATCCGGGTTGTAAATATTAATTTCAGGGCAAGGTATATTTGGAGAAACATCATCTATTTCTGTGGGGTTTATTAAACGGATTAAATACAATGTAAATGTTAAGATTAAAACTACAATTAAGAAAGTGCTTAATATTTTTTTGAATGTTTTCCTCTTTTTCATGTTTATGTTACTAAAATTGCTATTATATAATTATTGATAATGCTTTTAAATAGAATTTCTTTTTATTAGTTATGCCTACAAGCAAGACAATAAAAGAGATTGATGAAGCAAAAGAGAAAGAGGATTTAAAGACTTTAGAGGCAATATTTTTTATTTCAGGGAGATTTTTGAGTATGCAAGATTTAATTTCACTGAGTGACTTAAATCCTATTATTTTAAGTGATTTAATTGAAAGATTAAAAGACAAATACAATAAAGAAGATTCTGCTCTAGAGATTGTTGAGAAAAGTGGATTGTGGAAGATGGATGTAAGACAAGAGTATTCTCATATAATTAATAAACTTGCAACAGGCAGCTCTGAGTTTACAAAAGCAGAACAAGGAACTCTTGCTATAATTGCATATAAACACCCTATAAAACAATCTGTTATAATTAAAATAAGAGGTAATAAAGCATATGACCATATAAAAAAATTCTCTGATTTAGGTTTAATAAAGAAGAGAAAAGTGGGACACACTTATGATTTGAGTTTAAGTGAAGATTTTTATGATTATTTTAGTTTTTCTGAAGAAGATAGAAGTAATAATTCTGAACTTGGAAGAGAGATTAATGAGGAAATAGAGAAAGCTGAAAAAGAGGTTGAGAGAGATGAAGCAGAAGGGAATTATGAAGGTGAAGAATTATGACAATAATGCTTAAAAGAGAATAGCTCTTTTCTAATTTTATGGAAATTTCCATTGAAACTAATAAAGCAAATAAAACAGAGGAAAAAAAATGAATGTTGTTGATTTTATATTCTTTTTTTATAGTTTTATTGCACTATATATGCTTGCACTTATGATAACAGTGTATGTTCCTCATAGAAAGGAGATGTTTTATTATCCAAAGGGAACGCCTGAGCCAGTGAGCATAGTCATGCCGTGTTATAATGAATCAGATAGTATAGGTAAAGCAATTGAGAATCTTCTTAATCTTGATTATCCTAAAGATATGATAGAAATAATTATAGTTGATGATAAATCTAAAGATAATTCTGTTGAAATTATTAAACAATATGTAAAGAAATATGATAATATAAAATTAATTGTTAATAAAAGAAATTCAGGGGGTGCAGCAGAGCCTACAAATATTGGTATAAAAGCTGCTAAATATGATTACGTTGCTGTTGCAGATGCAGACTCTTATCCTGAAAAAGATGCTTTGATTAAGATGATTGGGTTTTTACAAAAAGATAAAACAATTGGAGGAGTTACTGGGGCAGTTTTAGCAAAAGGAAAAGGAACATTTATGCAGCAGATGCAATATTTAGAGTATGTTGTTATTTCTTTTGCAAGAAAACTTTTAGACTATGTTGACTCTGTTTATGTTACCCCCGGGCCATTTGCACTTTATAGAAAAAAAGTTCTTTTTGAAGTTGGGCTTTTTGACCCTAAAAATATGACTCAAGATATTGAGATTGTTTGGAGAATGATGTCTCATGGATATAAGGCAAGAATGTCTCTAAGTGCAAAAATTTATTCAATAACCCCTAGGACATTTAAACAATGGTGGAGGCAGAGAGTAAGGTGGAATATTGGAGGTGCTCAAACAATTGTGAAGTATAAGAGGTGGACTCTCAGTAAAAATATGCTTGGGATGTTTGTAATACCTTTTTTTGTTGCTTCTTTATTTATAGGGATCGTAGGAATACTTTTATTTTCTTACCTTTTTATGAGGAGAATTTTAATTGTATATTTTTCTACTAAATACTCATTTATAGCAAATGAAGCACTACCGCGTTTAATAAACTTAAGTTTCAACACTTCTGTTCTTAATTTCTTCGGGATAACTTTGTTCCTTCTTGGATGTGCATACACTATTTTTGCTATAAGAAGCATGAAAGAATTTGAACTAAAGGATATAAATGTTTTTAATCTAATATTCTTTTTAACTTTGTACCTGATGATATATCCTTTAATCATGATTAGTGCATTATATAAATTTGCAGTAAAGAGGTACTCATGGTAATAAAATGGTGAATAGTAAAAATGCATTTTGGCAGGCACTTATAATAACTATATTTGTATTTATAGCTGGACTGGTATTGGGACTTTATGTTGAATTATCTAATGTAAATAAGTCAGATTTATTGATAAGAAATGCTGAGATCGAATTAATGGACCAACAAATTAAAATTTCTGGATTAATTAATGGTTTTAATGTTGATTGTAATCAAGCAAAAAATAATTTATTTATTTTTGCTGATGAAATTTATAAAGATGTTATGAAGTTTGAAGAAACAGGCGGGCAATCTAAATTTACTGTAAATCAAATGAGGACCCTTCATAAGAAATATGATTTATTGAGAGTGAATTTATGGATAGAAGCTCTTGAAATGAAAGAGAGATGCAATGAAAGTTTTCACACTGTTGTTTATCTTTTTGATTATGATTCTCCTGATGTAGATGTACGTTCTAAGCAAAGAGTATTAAGTTTGATTTTAATGGACTTAAAGTATGCTCATCCTGAAGATGTTCTTTTACTTCCTATTGCATCTAATCTAAACTTAGGTTCAATTGAAATTATTAAACAAAATCATAATGTGCTTAATATCCCTTCAATAATTATAGATGAATCTGTTGTAATTGGTTCAGTAGTGACTTTAGAAGAATTAGAACAGGTTATTTTTGATTCTAAAAAAAGTGCAGATAGTGGATCAAAAGTTATTATCTTACGTCCATAGATTTACTTTTCATATTTTTTAAACACTTTTTGATAAAAAAATAATGTTGTATTTTGCATAACAAATCTTAAAAAGGGAATATAACTAAATTTTTTATGGCAGAGTGCTTTAGATGCGGTGTTTCTGATGAACAGGAGAGATTATTTGATGCTATTTCTGGAAAAGGTGTTGTTAAGATTTGCGGAAACTGCGCAAAGCATGAAAATTTACCTTTAGTTCAGCCTGTTGAACTTGTTAAACCTGAAAAAAGTAAAACAGTATATGAGAGGCTTTCAAATATGGCTAAGTTAGATCCTGAAAAACATCGGAGTATGCTCCTTGAAAAAGCTAAGCATGATTCAATGGAGAAACAAAGATCAGTTTATTCTAGAAAACAAGATACTACATTAAAAGATGTTGTAAACAGTAATTTTCAAAAGAGGAACCCCCAACCTAGAACAGATTTAGTGGATAATTTTCATTGGATGCTTATGAGGGCAAGAAGGTCTAAGAAACTATCTCAAAAGCAATTAGCAGAAAATATTGGAGAACCAGAGTCTTTAATTATAAATGCTGAAGCAGGAATTATTCCTAATAATTCCGATAGTTTAGTTAGAAAGCTTGAAAATTATTTTGGTATTAAGATAAAGAAAACAGATAGTCCTTATTCTGGAATTGATTCAGAGAATGTTTCAAAACAAGTTAATTTAGGTGATTCTGCTGTGAGGGATAGATTTGAAAAAGAAGGAAAATTTGATAAAGAAGTTGTTGAAAACTTAACTATTTCAGATTTGCAAGAAATTGATAGTAAAGATAGTTCAGAAGAAAAAAGGGGATTGTTTTCATTTTTTAGGAAAAAGAGAAAAAAGCCACAAGAAGAAGATACTCAGGAGAGTGATGAAGAGACTCCTATTGAATAAGTTTCATAGGTAAAGTTTTTAAACTAATTTTATGATAAATTATAATGGAATTAAATATTCTTAAAGATTCAAAGGAAGAGATTGAAGTTGAAATTGAAAGTCTTACTTTAGTAGAAATATTAAGAGTTTATTTGAATAAAGACTCTTCTGTTACATTTGCTGCTTGGAAAAGGGAACACCCTACTAAGAAACCTGTTTTAGCTGTTAGAACAAAAGGCAAGGCCCCAAAAAAAGCTATAAATGATGCTATTGATTCTATAACTAAAGATTTAGTTAAGATTGAAGATGACTTTAAGAAATTAAAGTAAATACAATAATCCTTATTAATCTTGCAATTAACTTATTTCTATGAAAAGAAAGCTAGAGAAAATATCTACTGGAAGTTATGATTTGAATACTTGGCTTTATGGAGGGTATGAAAAAGATATAATTACTATGATTGCTGGACCTCCAGGATGTGGAAAAAGTAATTTTGTAATACTTGCATCTTGTAGTCAGGCTAAAAAAGGTAATAAAGTTATTTTTGTAGATACAGAAGGAGGATTTAGTGTTGGGAGAGTTAAACAGATTGTAGGAGCAGATAATTATGAAAATGTTTTAAAAAATATTTTTCTTTTAAATCCTACTAGTTTTGATGAACAAAGAAAAGATTTTACTAAACTGTTAGGGCTAGTTAAAAAAGAAAAAATTGGATTAGTTGTTGTGGATGGCATGGCAATGTTATATAGGCTTGAGATAGGTGATTCCCGTAATTCTGGAAATGACGGGAGGATTAAGGAGGTTAATAGGGAAATTGCTAAGCAAATGAGAATTTTTGCTGAAATAGCTAGAAAACAAGACATTCCTATTTTAATTACAAATCAGGTTTATTCTGAGTTTATTCCAGAGGAAGATTTCAAAAAAGGAGTTGAGAGAAATACCAATATTGTGGGAGGAGATTTGTTTAAGTATTGGAGTAAGTGTATAATTGAATTAAAAAATGATAATGGGAAGAGAAAAGCAATTCTTTTAAAGCATAGAAATTTACCTCAAAAAGAAATGGGGTTTATAATTAAAAATGAGGGGATTTTCAAAAAAGGATGGATTTAGATTTAGTGTAAAATAATGTATATTAACTATTTCGTAGTATTATAAAAATTTAAACTAAAGAGGTATTTAGTGTTTATGACAGAAACAATAAAATTTGAAGCAATTAAAAAAGTAGCAGATATTAATTTTAAAGTTAAAGATTTTAGTAAGATCTCTAGAGTAGACTCTATTTCTCCACCTAGTGTATTCATTGGCTCTAAATTAAAATATCCTTTAGTTAATGTGGGCATATTGAGTCCATTAAATAAAGATGAAAATGCTTGGCTTTATGATGATGCAAAGTATTGGGCAGATAATGAATTGAATATTGAAGAAGTCATTGCATTGAGAAATGGGTTACTTAATTCTAGGTTTCAGGCTAAAGTGAGCGATATTCGTTTAAATAAAAAATTCGTTGAGGTTGCTAAGGATGTTGCTATTTCTTCTAAACAAGTAGATGTTGAGATTGAATTAAAAAATAAACTTGTTGTGGGAAGGGAGAAAGATAAGGTATTAGCTCCACACGGTATGAGGGCTGGATTAAAAAATGTTGAAGTTACAGGGAATATTAAAGTTGAAAAAAAAATAGATAAAATGATTCATGATGAAGTTAAAGCTTCAGAAGCAGTAGAGTATTTATACAAAAATGAATTTAATGAATATACTTTGAGTAAAATACTTAGTGTGGGAGTAATTGGATTAGCAAAAAATAAGAAATTAGTTCCTACAAGGTGGAGCATTACAGCTACTGATGATATTTTAGGTAAAAGCTTTCTTAATAATATTAGGCAGTTTCCTTTAATAGAAAATCATGAATTATTTTTTGGGGAATTTATGGGTAATCAATATATTTTGTTAATGTTTCCAAATATATGGAGCTATGAGTTGTTTGAATTGTATTTACCTAATAGTTCGTGGAATCCAGGTAAGGAAGTAAAAGCATCTAGTGATATAGAGGGTTATCATGGAAGGAAAAGTTATGCATTTGATACAGCTGGAGGATATTATGCTTCTCGTTTTGCAATTTCAGAATATTTAAATTCAATAAAACGGCAAGCAAGTGTAATAGCAATTAGAGTTGAAACTCCTAGTTATTGGGCATCCATGGGTGTTTGGGTTGTTAGAGAATCAGTAAAAAAAGCATTAAAAAGAAGGATGAAGTTTTCTTCAAAAGAGGAACTAATAGAAAGTGTTAAAAAAATAGGGAAAATAAAATATAATTTTGATTTTTCAGAAATTCTTAATAGAAGCAAGTTGTTAAGGGAAAAAAGAGAGCAAAGGAATTTGGGTGAGTTTATGAAACTATAAATTTAATTAATATATTTTGAATTATACAAATTGTTAAAAAAGACTTGCGATATTCTTTTTTATGTCAAATGAACTTTTAGATACATTAGAAGACTTAAAATTTAAACCTATTAAAGCTGGTGATTGGGAAACAGTTAGATTTGAAAAGGCAGTAAGAGAAGGGGCTGAATTTTTAAGAAAAATGGATTCTGAAATAATTTATAAGTTAAATGGAAAAAAGTATGAATGTTTAAATTGTAATTCTCAGGTTCTTTTAGCAAGTGTGATTCATCCAATTTACGGTGGCTCATTTCCTTTGTCTATTTCTGGAGAATGTCATTATGAATATGTGCCTTATTGTCCAAGATGTGAGAAAAAACCAAGTTCTAATGGCACTCCAATAACGCTTAAATAAATTTATTCTTGTTTTTTTGCTTCAGCTTCTTCTCTTTTTAATTTTGATTTTTCAACCCAAGAACTATTTGTAGGGCAGTTCGGATTAAAGCAGAATGTCCATGGTTTTTTACCCTTTGAAAGGCGAGTTAACATTGGCCATTGACATTCTTCACATATTTTATCTGATTTGTTGATGTTTCCATTTGGAGGCAAACTATAAGTGTTAGTACATTCTGGATAAGCAGTGCAACCAACGAAAAATCTTTTAGTTTTTTTAGAGTAGTTTATTGATAAATCTCCTTTTTCACATTTTGGACATTTTTTTATTGCATTTTCTAATTTTTGTTTTTCTCTATATTCTATATTTGCATCAATTAATTCTTGCCCTATCTTATTTTTACTCTTTTCAAAATCTTTTGCAATGTTCGTTATTGTGTTTTTTGCTTTGTCTATTATTTCTTGCTCTTTTTTTTCTTGTTTTTGTTTATTGTGCATTCTTTGAATATTCTCCATCTCTAGTTCAAAGTCTCTTGTTAGTTTTTCATCTATTATTATTGGAGAGTATCTTTCCATAGTGTCAATTAAAGATATTCCTAAGGGGGTTGCTTGTATACTTTGTCCTTGTATATATCCTCTATCATATAGTGTTTCTAAAACTGAAGAACGAGTTGCTTTTGTTCCTAGATTCTTTTTTTCTAATTCAGATATTATTGATGCAGGAGAATACCTTTTTGGGGGTTTAGTTTCTTTTTGTTCTATTCTTGAATCAATTATTTGCGCTTTACCTTCCATGTCAGGTATTTCTTCTTCTTTAAGTTTTGTGGGATAAATTTCCATCCATGCTTTTCTAGCTATGGATTGCCCTTTTTTTACAAATACTAAATCATTGAGTGTTGCTTTTATTCTTTTATTATCAATTAATGCATCTTCACAAAATAAACTTAAGAATCTTTTTACAATTAATTTGTATATTTTATCTTCTTCTCCAGATAGTATTTGAGTGTTTCCTGTAGGATAAATTGAAGGATGTGCGGGGTCTGTTTTGCTTCCTTCTACAGGTTTTTCTTTTTTAATTAAATTTTCAACTTTGAATGCTTTTGCTAATTTGTTTAAGATCTCTTTATACCCTATTGATGGGGGAAGTTTTTGAGAAGATGTTCTAGGATAAGATATTAGTCCTGCAAGGTAAAGTGATTGTGCTATTTGTAATGTTCTTGAAGGAGTTATGCCATACAATTTATAGGATTCTGTTTGAAGAGTTGTTAGATTAAAAGGTGCTGGAGGAGAAATTGATTCTTGTTTTTTTATTGTTTCTACAGTTACTTCCTTTCCCTTTAAATCTTTAAATTTTTCTAAGTTAGATTTTGAAAATATATCTTTTATATATTTTAATTCAACATTATTTTTTTTATCGGATATTTTTATGAATATTTGCCAGTAAGGTTTTGACTTAAATGCATTTATTTCTTTTTCTTTATTTACAATTAAATGGAGAGTTGGACCTTGCACTCTTCCTATTGACATTATTTTAAATTTTCCAGTTGTTTTTATTGCATCCATTAATGCTCTTGAAAGATTTATTCCATAGAACCAATCTAAGTGGTGCCTAGTTTCTCCCGCAATAGCTTGTCCCCAATTTAAATTGGGAGATTTACTTTCATATGCTTGTTCTAATTCATTTTTTGTAAGTGTTGAGAATTTCATACGAGAAGCATCTTCTTGTCCACAAATATATTTCACAATATTTAATCCAATTACTTCACCTTCTATATCATAGTCTGTAGCAACTGTGATTGAAGAGGATTCTTTTACAAGTTTAAGTATTGAGTCATAATATCTTTTTGTGAAATCTCCTTTCCGAGCAAGAAAGTTTGGAATCCATGAAATGTCAAATACTGGAATCTGATATCCCCCATTTTTTTGTTTAAGTGTGAATAAATGTCCTACTGCACATGCAACTAGTATTTTTTTGTTGCCTCGTTTAAGTTCATAATAAGGGACTTTATTGAAGTTTTTCTGGGTGGGAGTTCCAAGTGCACTTGCTATTTTAAGGGCTGCTTGAGGCTTTTCTGTTATTATAAGTTCATATCCACTTTTTTTTAATTTTACTTTAGGGTGAGAATATTCTTGTGCTTTTTTTGACTTTTTATATTTCTTTTTTATGACAGTAAATTTTTCTACTTTTTCTATTTGTTTTTTAGGAGGTTTTTTGTATTGTTTTTCAATTGCCTTCCCTGTAATTATTTCTGCAGGTGATTCTTTAACTGGTTTTTGAGTTATGTTTTTTAAAATATCTTTTTTTTGTAAAGGTTCTTTCACTTCTTTTTCAGTTGCATATTTCAAATCACTTTTGTCTACTCTGAAATTTCCCTCTACTGCTAACTCTTCTTTTGTTTTTTTAGCTATTTTTTTTACCATCTTAATAGAATTAGTTTGTTTTTTGCATTTTTATAAATTTTGTGTTTACATTTCAAATATTTTTGGCTTTCTTCCTACATGAATTACTTTTGTTTTACCTATTTTTTCTTGAAGCCCTCCTGCTTCGTGGATGTGGGCAGAGATTAAGACATCTGGTTTAAATTCTTTTATTGCTTTTTTTACTGCTCCTGAACCGGGGAATCCTGAAAATTCAGCTATACTTCCTTTAGGATGCGCATGAGTAACCATTATCTTTTTTTTAAGATCTTTTATTTTATCATTTCCTTTTTTTAGTATCTTAAATATTTCTTCATCTTCTATAGAGAAAGGTCCAGTTGATGGTTCATACCCTGAGCCAAAAATTCCAATATCTCCTTTTACTACAGAATATCCATGGACATGCCTTGTTCTTTCATAGATATTTGTTAGGGTGTTTATTGTAGACATTGTTTCATGGTTTCCTGGGATGAGTATAACTTCTTTTTTTTCTTTTACAAATGGTTTAATTATATTTTTTACAGGCCTACCCAGAAAAGTTAAATCTCCTGCAAGAATAACTAAGTCTACATTTTCATTTTTTGCTTTTTTAGCTAATCTTTCAACAAACTTTTCATCACCATGAATATCTCCGACAGCAAGTATTTTTGTTTTTTTAGTTTGTTTTTTCATCTTGTATAAAGTTAATTTAAGTTAATAATATTTGTGCTTTTATATTTATAAAATTCTTAAAAATTTTGAGTTTTAATTAAGGTTATGTAACGAGGAGGTATTTTTCTTTTGGCTGCTTAAATTTTCATTAAACCTGTGTAGTGAATATATACATTGCAAAACATTTAAAAGGAATATATTGTCTGAATATATACTTTAAACAAGACACCTCTATATAAAAATGGAATACAAATCGAAAAAAGACAATTTTGATATCTTTTTTAGAAGGAAACCAGCTTTAATGCTTGTTTCATTAAAAAAGAATACTAGGATGAGGTACGGTAGCATTTTGGCTAAAGAAGTGGATTGCACTTATAGCCATGCAGTAAAGATTCTGCAAACTTTAGAAGAACTTAAGTTAGTGGACTTTGAGAAAAAAGGAAGAATTAAGGTGATAAAATTAACTAAGAAGGGAATTGAAGTTGCAGAAGCTATTGAGAATATTCAAAAGCTAATAAGATGATGCAGTAAATGCGATAGAGGTGATTGCTTACTGTCCTGTCTAGAACAATGTAGAATGAAATAAACAATTGCTTTATTTTGAATAATAGCAATTTTTATTAACTCTCTTTATTTTTTTTATTTATGGCATCAAACACAGGTTATAGGGGAATAAAATTTCCTCCTTTAACTCCTGAAGAAATAGAAGAAAAATACAAAGAATCTAAAGAAGAGATGCAGGAAGTTTTAGAGTGGAAGAAGGAAGAGGAAGCAAGATTAAAAAACAAGGATTCTAAACCTCAAGCAATTAGTGCTGCTAAGAGGGCATTAGTTAGAATAGGGAGAAGAATTAATACTGTTGAGGGAAATATTTTGTATTGGAAATTAAGGAAAGAAGGGAAAACCCATTTCTATGCTAATATTGAAAGGAATGAATATTGGGATAAATTAAAAAATAAAGATTCTGGTGGAGTTGATAAAGATTAAGAAGTTTTTTAAATAAATTTGTTCTATCTTTTCTGCATATAAGTTTAATATAAACACACAAAGACTCCGTAGCTCAGTTTGGTTAAGGTTCTAATGAACAA
>CAZSPD010000006.1:50259-65196 GCA_964608765.1 Candidatus Woesearchaeota archaeon | reverse complement strand
CAAAACACGTCTCAGTTGAAGAAACATTTTGGGTTAATGTGTAAGTTGCACCTGTAGTATTCAAGATATTACATCCATCTACCTCTTGAATTAATTCCCCACTATCTCTCCAGGTTGATGCAAAACTAATTAAAAAAACTAAAATAAAAGCAAATATTAATGTAATCTGATATTTTCTCTTCATTTTTCCCCTCTCTTTTTTAAATGATCTTTTAATAGTTTCTCAATTAATTGAGAAGAGTTAATACACTCTTCATCTGTATATCTTTTCCATTTTTTAAGAATTTCCTCATCCACAGTTGCACTTAAAACTTTCTTAGCCATTAACCCCTCTTTTTACCCAGTTTTATATAATATTATAAATATTAAATATGTTATACATGATATTTATATTATTTAAACCTATTGTATTTTAAGTAATCTAAAAAAACCAAGAGAGTCAAAAAAAATTTAAAATTCCAGGAAAAGTCTAACCTATTTAACTAAATCTTTAAGCCGTTTTTCAAATACTAAAATATCTTCTTTTCTAATTTGGGCCCCAACAGCATTTTCATGACCGCCGCCAGTAGCATTCTCTAAATCTTTTATAGAATCAAGTATAATTTCTCTAACATTTTTTCCCCTTGCAGAAACATTTGCTTTAGCTCCTTTAGTGTATGAAACAACAATAAATTTTTCAGGGTAAGAGTATTTCAATGCATTAGCAATGTCAGAACTAATACTTATATCACCCTCATACTTAAAAAATAATAATTTTCCAGAGTTAGCAAATTTTTTAGCTTTTTCTAAAATCTTATTATATTTTTTATCAACCTCATAGAACTTTTTATGAATCGCTCTATTCTTAGGATTTTCTTCTAAAAAATCATAAGGACCTTTACAGGAGATTAGAAATTTCATCATGTTAACAGTATCACTTATTGTATTCTTTAATCCAAACCCCATAATCCTAGCAACTCTTCCAATCCCAGAACCATAAAAAATATTAAATGCTTCTTTATCATTTATACACAGCTCAGGGAAGTCTTTTATAAAATCATCATAAAAATCTGGAACAAGATTATCAGATATACACCCTGCAATAGCAATCCACATATCTTCTTTTCTCTTTGTTAAACTATAACAAAGATATGTAACAGGCTCATTAGATTTTTCTTCACTGAACAAAGGATTATAATAATGAACATAGGGATTAATTTTCTCAGGAGAAATTTCATGATGATCTATCCACACAGTAGGAATATTTTTCTTCTCAACTTCCTGTATAAACTCTTCTGACACTTCTGGTTTATCTAATATAAAAATATAATCTGAATTAAATTCTTCAACTTTTCTAAAATAATCTCGAGTTAAAGAAGGAGATGTTTTTATTGGAAACCCTTTTCCTCTTCCTAAATATTTTCTTAAAAGCAAAAAGCTACATAAACCATCCTGGTCATTATCAAAAAAAAAGACAGGATTTTGAGCATTGTTTAGATGTTCTCTTATCTCATCTAACTGTTCTATTGATAGCATCTTATATTGACTTCCCTATTATGAGTTTCTCTCTTAAACTATATATTTCTTCCTTAAAAAAAGCTACCATTCCCTCATTTTGAAATATTTTAACTAATTCATCATCATTAGATAAAAGAATTTTATCTAAAAATTGAAAGTGAGCTATTAAAGAATGAATATACCTATCTAAAATATTTGTCTTACTTAATATTCTCAGTCCTTTAGGAGAAATTCGTTTATCGTGTAACTCTTCAAACAGCATTCTTGAAATATTAAATGGATCTAAAAGAAAGTCAAAATCCATTTTCTCTAAAACTTTTTCAGCATAAGAATAATTTGCTCCAAAATAGTCTTTAAGAAGTAGCTCCTCCTCCCTATCTAATCCTTTAACTAAATCTTTCAAGCTCATACTAACTATTGCTCCTTCTCTTCCTAATTCAATAAGGTATCTTTTTACAATATCTGAAATTCTCTTTATTATCTCAAATCTCTGTATAACTCCGCAAACATCTTTAACAGTAACCATTCTCTGTAATTCCATAAGATTCAAGTTAGTTATTGCTTCATTAAAACTCTCTCTCTGTTTTTCTAATATCTGAAGGGTCTCAGCTGCTCTCCTTAATATTTCTGAACTATCTTTAAGTTCATGTCTCTTATCTCCTTGATATATTGTAATTTTTTTCTTTCTCTCAGAAATTGCTATAACTATTGCCCCTGTTTGTTTAGCTGTTCTTTCTGCAGATTTGTGTCTTGTTCCAGTTTCTCTAGTAGTTATCTCAGAATCAGGAGACAAGAAGGAATTTGCATAAAGTATTTTTTTAACATTCTTTGAAAGAATTATTGCCCCATCCATTTTAGCAAGCTCAACTAATTTTTGAGGAGAGAATTTAGAATGAATTCCAAATCCCTTTTGATAAACCGAAGAAGTATTTCCATTATCTATAACAATTAATGCACCCATGCCTGCATTAAGCAAATCATCCATAGCAACTCTAATTGATGTTCCAGGTGCAACCATCTTAAGAACATCCATAAAATCTTTCTCAACAATTGTTTTCTCTTGTTCATTTCTAGGAACAAACAAGTCACCCATTTCTCTAGTGTCTTCCATAAAAAATTGTATTTTGAAGAATATATAAGCTTTTATATAAAATTCTTAGCAAATGTTTTTGCAACAATTAGAGGTAATAAAATAGTAGCATCTCCATAAACTTTAACTCTTTTTGATTCAGGAGTCAACTTCCCCCAAGATACAGCTTCTTCTGGAAGTGCCCCAGCATCACTCCCATCAAATTCTTGAGCATTATTTATATAAACTGCATAATCTGCACCATTTCTATAAAGATGTGCATTCAAAATAGCATGCTTAACTATACCTGCACCCACAATTAATACACCTGATTTCTTAATACCCATAGTAGATTCATTCAAGAGTTTTGTTTCTTCTGCAATATCTATTTTAAAATCTTCGTGTTTATATTTGAAGAAGTAAACCATATCCCCAAAACTCCCATCTAAAATAGCTGGACAATAAATGGGAAGCTTGTTTTTCCAAGCCCAATAACAAATACTTTTTTCATTATTTATTTTTTCTCCAAATTTCCAAATTATCTCAGAAGGAGTATAAACCTTTCCTGTCTTTTTTTGAGTATCATACATTTCTTCTAAAATAGGCATTGAAAATTCTTCAAATTTTATATAGTTGTTATTAGGAACAAGAAGATTTCCTATTCTATTTATTGCCTTTTCCCTAAGTTCCTTTCCAGGCAACCTAAAATCCCCTAAAACAGTATCTCCTAAACATTTTATTATGTCTTCTTCAAAACCTCCTCCGCTAGTAACACACACATCTATTTTCTTATGTTCAACAAGATATCTTATAACTTCCCTCAAACCTGAACTAACAATATTTGAAGTGTACCCTAAATATATTTTAGATTTATATTTAATCATCTCATTAACAATATCTATTGCTTCTCCAAGATTTGAAGCTTGAAAGCCAGTGTGTTGGAAACTATCTATAATATCGTCGTAATTTACTCCATTATTAAAATCATAGCCTTCAATTAATTTTCCTTTAACATCAGAAGATTTTTTAAGAATATTCTCAGATGCATTTTTCCCCTGATTATTAGTTAATTTTCTCATAAAAGAAAATGAATGGTTTAATTTAAAAACCTATCTTTGACTATCAAAATCTTTTTAAACAAAACTCACATTGTAAAAATACAATGAATAAATGGATTGAATTAATTCTAGGAGTTGTCCTTCTTGTAGGAACAATAGCACTTGTTCTTCCTGGAATGCCTTTAGATTCTTGGGGATATGCTGCTTGGGGATTCCTAAAAGGTGGATTAACTTGGATAGTAGCTATAACTGGGTTAATCTTAATAATTTTAGGAATAAGTGAAATAAAAGGATAATCTCTCTAATTAAAGAAGTATAAGTATTCCTTCAATTATTGCAGCAATTATTAAAAGAGGAACAACAACAAATAAAAATACTCTTAGGGATTCTTTAAGAAAATAATTAAGTTTAGTAATTTTATCTTTATGAAGCACAAATGTACCTAATTTAATTCCCATTGCAAATGAAATAAAGATTGCAGGAAGTTCAAAAATTCCATGAGGAAGCAAGTTAAGTAAAGAGCTTGCACCAGAAGAAGAAACTGCGAGATAAGAAACAAATCCAACAACATAACCATTAGTTAAAATTAAAAAAATAGGTGGCATACCAAATAAAAGTCCAGATGCAACTCCCATAAATCCTACCTTTACATTATTCAAAAAAATAAAGATAATCATTTGAAATAAATTTTTATCTTGTGTTTCTTGAAGTATCTTTTCCATATATTCTAAAATTATAGAGGAAATACTTTCAGGAAAATACACAAATCCTACAAAGAAAAATAAGAGGAATAGTAAAACCACTATAAAAATAAATTTTCTTAAGGATTTAATATAATCAAAACATTGAATATAATTTTTAGAAATAAAGTCAACTTTATTCTTACTTGTCTTTTTCATATTTTTTTTATGTTTATTAATTGTACTAGATTTCATAATTAAAATATAGAATAATTGTATATAAAACTAACTAAATCTCTTGCGTATATATTTTGTTTTATTTTTATATTTACCTCTTAAAAAAGCTCCGTAAACTAATCCTGCAACTAATCCTCCAAGATGGGCTGTATTCCCAATAGAAATATTTCCTGCTAAAGAAATAACCCAAAGTAAAATAAGCATTCCAGGTGCAGCATATTTCATTTTTATTGGAATAGGAATAAACATAATGTACACTGGAAGATTTGGAGTAAGAAGCATCAATAAGCCTATTAATCCAAACAATGCACCTGATGCTCCAACAGCATATGATCCAAAGTCTGAACTAAACACTAAACTCATAAGTACAAAAAATAATGATGCAAATATACCTGAAAAAATATAAAACCAAAGATATCTCTTCCTCCCAATTATTTTTTCAATCAGAGACCCTACAAAAAATAAAGAAAGCATGTTCACAAAAAGGTGAAAAAACCCTGCATGCATAAACATACTCGTTAAAAACGTCCAAAGATACTTTCCATTTAAAATATTAGAAGGTTTTATTGCAATAAAATCCCAAGTAGTTAAATTAAAATAAATTAATAAACTAAAAACAATAAAGCACACTAAATTTAAGATAATTAAAATAGTGTTCAAACTAAAACCGTGAAAAATACTTCTTTTAGGTTTAGGGTGAATCTTATACACGTAAGTCATTTTAAAATAAATAATATTTTACTTTTTAGTTAATTTTTTAGAAGGTTTCTGAGGTAATTTTTTAATGTGCTTCTTAGAAGAGTCTTTAAGTGATTTTTTAGAGAGTTTCCCAGGTTTAGCTGCTACAAATTTTTTAATTGTTTTCTCAGGTTTGTCAGTTGCAGACTTTTTAATTGCTTTCTTAAGTTTAGGGGAGCTTTCTTGTTTCTTAACTAAAGACTCTTTTTTCTTTTTATCTCTAGCTTCTTTCCTTAATTTTTTATTTTCTTCCCTCTTCATAATCTTCTCTTTTTCTATTTTTTTAAGCTCTTTAAGTTTAATTTTATCTAACCTATCTTTTTCTAAATTAATTTGTTCTTCGATCAACTTCAATTTATTCTCTAGCCTTAATTCATTTTTCTTAAATTCTTTTATTACTTTCTCATTATCTTTAATTGAAAATACTTCCCCACACTCATTACAAGTAAAGTCATGTAACATCGCATTCTCTTCACTAAATTCTATATTGCATCTCTCACAAACATAAAATCTTTTAGTCTCCCTACTTTTTATCTGATTTTTTAACTGTGTAAGATTCTTATCAGTTAAGTCTCTCAAAAACTCCAGTGACTTTAAAACTTCAATTTTCCAAAAATAAGTATACCACCCTTTCTTTTTATCTTTCTTCCGTATAGAAGAAACCAAGCCATGATCTGAAATTCTATAGAGAATATTTCTAGTTTGATTGATTGTTATATCTAATTTTTTAGCGATTATAAACTCATTAATATATTTCTCACCTTGCAGTAAATTTACAAGAGGCTCTCCAGGTCTTCCAGTGACTATAGAAATAACTTCATTTAAAAAACTCTTTAACATCGAAATAGTAAAAATACTTTGATTATATATTTTTCGTTTTAATTAAAAAATACAAAAAGATAATATTTTTAAACCTATATTGTATCATATATACATTAAAAAGAGATATATAAACAAAAATGGGTTTATTTAAAAGAAAAGAAAGTAAAGGTGTGACAAAGAAATCTTCTGAAATTCCAGACTTACCTGAACTTCCAAAATTATCTGACTTTTCTCCAACCCCGAGTTCTCAGGAAAATGTTCCTTTATATGAAGAAGAAAAATTACCTCAACTCCCAACTTTTCCAGACAATGATTTAGGAAACAGATTTACTCAAAATACTATTAAAGAGGCTGTTGCTGGGGAAAAAGAGGAGGAAGAGGTTTTTGCCATGGAAGATGGATCAGGAGAGGAAATGTTAATGATGCAAAAACCTCTAATAAAAAAATCTTTTAGTAGAGAATATGACGAATATGAACAAAGCATAAATAAATCTAAACCTGAAAAAAAATTCAGTATGGAATATGAAGAAGATGATAGCAATGAACTGCCTGAAATAGAAGAAAACTATGAAAGGAGTGAACCTTTGACACCAATAGCCCCGCCTATTAAAAGTGTAACTCCTCCAAAGAAGACAGTGAAAGCTGCTCCAAGGGTAATAGAAGATGATGAAGAAAAATACACAGTTAAAAATTACATGACTAAAAAAGCTGAACCAGTATTTATTAGAATAGATAAATTTGAAGAAAGTATTAAAATATTCCAAGATATAAAATCTCAGATTTCTGAAATAGAAAAGCTCATAAAGAATACAAAGGAAATAAAAGCTAAAGAGGAGGAAGAGCTTTTATCTTGGGAAAAAGAAATACAAACTATAAAAAATCAGATAGAAAAAGTTAACCAAGATATTTTCTCTAGAGTAGGATGAAAGAAAAAAGTGTTGTCCATATAATGGTTAATTATGAGGATGCATTATCAACTAAAAAAAGTATATTATCTACAGAAGCTAATCTTATAAAAGTAATAAAAAGAATAAAAAGATACGAAATTCTAAGAAGAGAAGAACTTAACAACAGGTTAAGAATTCAAAATAAAATCAAAGAGCTTAAAACAAGCACTGCTAAAATTAATGATGCTTTCCCTAAAGTAAAACTTCCTGAAATACTAAAAAGAGTAGATACTCCTAAAAAAGAAGAAATAAAGGAAGAAAAACAGTCTAAAGTTCCTGCTAAAAAGAAAAATGAAGAAGATGATTTAGAAACACAATTAAAAGAGATACAAGAGAAGCTAATGAGGCTTGGATAAAACCTCTCTTTGAGTTAATTCTTACTTATGAAAAATATTTTAAACCTATCTAAATAGATTAATTAATGATAACTCGAGATAAATTAATAAAAAAGTATATTGAGTTTTTTCAGTCCAAAGAACACAGAAAAATACCCAATTCATCACTTGTACCTGAAAATGACCCCACAGTATTATTTACAACAGCTGGGATGCACCCCATAGTACCTTTTCTTTTAGGAGAAAAACACCCTTTAGGAAAAAGATTAGTAGGATTACAAAGATGTATTCGTACAGGAGATGTTGAGGAAGTTGGAGATGAAGTCCATCATACTTTTTTTGAAATGTTAGGAAATTGGAGTCTAGGAGATTACTGGAAAGAAGATTCAATAAAATATAGTGTAGAATTTTTAACAAAGCACCTTCAACTAAAAAAGCAACAATTATCAGTTACTTGTTTTAAAGGAAATAAAAATGCAAAAAAAGACACTGAATCTGAAAAAATCTGGAGATTAAATGGAATAGATAAAATAAAATTTCTTTCTGAAAAAGACAATTGGTGGGGGCCAGCAGGAAAAACAGGTCCGTGTGGTCCAGATACAGAAATATTTGTAAATAAAGTAGAAATATGGAACAATGTATTTATGCAATACATCAAAAATGAGAAAGGAGAATATTTGTCTGCAAAACAAAAAAATGTTGACACTGGAATGGGAGTTGAAAGAACAATTGCAATATTAAACAAACTAGAAGACAATTATCTTACAGATTGTTTTCTCCCAATAATAAAAAAAATAGAAAAAATATCTAAAAAAGAATATTCAAAAAACAAAAAAGAAATGAGAGTAATTGCAGATCACATCAAAGCTGCAATTTTTATAATATCTGACGGAATTACCCCCAGCAACACTGAGCAAGGATATATCCTAAGAAGACTAATAAGAAGAGCAATACGTTATGGACAATTAATTGGAGTAAAAGAAAATTTTACTGTAAAGTTAGTTGAACCTGTCTTAGAAATATACCAAGACTATTCAGAATTAAAAGAAAACAAAAATAAAATTATAAATGAATTAGAAAAAGAAGAAAATAAATTTAGGCAAACACTTGAAAGAGCCATAAATATTTTTGATAAAATAACTAAAGACAAAAAAGAAATATCTTGTAAAGAATCTTTTTTATTATACCAGTCCTACGGGTTTCCTATTGAGATGATTGAAGAAGAATGTAATTCAAGAAAAATAAAATTTTCAAGAGAAGAATTTGATAATGAATGTAAAATTCATCAAGAACTTTCTAGAACAGCTGCAGAAGGAAAATTTAAATCAGGGCTAGCAGATAATTCATATGAAACTACAAAATTACATACCACCTCTCATCTACTTCTAGCAGCTCTAAAAAAAATACTAAAAGACAAATCAATCCACCAAAAAGGATCAAATATAACTTCTGAAAGATTAAGATTTGATTTTAATTTTCCAAGAAAACTAACAGATAAGGAAGTAGAGTTAATTGAAAAAGAAGTAAACAATAATATAGAAAAAGGATGTAAAGTAATAAGAACAGAAATGACTTTAGACGAAGCTAAAAAAAGAGGCATAAGTGGTGTTTTTGAACACAAGTATGGTGAAATTGTTTCAGTATACTCCATAGAAAATTGTTCAGAAGAAATATGTTCTGGTCCTCATGTAAAAAATACTTGTGAACTAGGCAAATTCAAAATATTCAAAGAAGAATCTTCTTCTAGTGGAGTAAGAAGAATAAAAGCAAAACTAGAATAGAAAATTAACTCTTATCAAAAATAATTTTCAATTAACCCGTACCTATAGGTTAAATCATCTATAGTTTTCTTATAAAAAGGTCCTATTTTTCCTCTCTTAGAAATTGAATTTTTTATAGACTTAAATTTCCTTGCATCTTTATACTCTCTAATGTTATTCCCTAAAGATTCTCCATCTTCTAAATAATAAAATTCAGGTGTAGAATATAATTTCCCTATTCCAGAATACACAACCTCATTATCAGTCAATATTGCAGGGTAAGTAGTTTCTACAAAGCAATATCCTGTGCCCATTAAACTCTTTTCAATAGGACACTTTATTCCTACAGCTTCATGGTTTTCAGGAACATAATAAAAGAATGAAATACCATATCCAAGCTCTCTAAGCAAAAAAGCCAATAACTCAGTTTTCTCCCCACAAACTCCTTGAAAATCGTAAAGAACTTCATAAGGATATCTAGAATAATTTACCTGCTTCTCTAAAAAGTAATCAGTTTTATTAGACATTCCAAAAGGAATATTTTGCACTAAACTAATAGCTATCCTTGCTTGATCTTCTTTATTTGAAGTTATGTTCTGTATTTTTATTACAAGAGGTAAAAGAAGTTCTCTTTGATATTCATTATTAATTACCCTTAGTTTAAAGTCTGCTCTAGAAAGAGTTGAATTCTCTGAATATTCTAAGTACCTAGAAAGTTTCGAAATATAATTAGAAGAGTCTTCATAAACATCAAAATAAATATAGTTTAATTCTCCATTTAAAATATATTTTAGTTTAATACTCTTTAAATCATTAAAGTGATCATGAGAGCAACTCTCTCCTTGTTTAAAAAATCCTTCTGGACAACCGCATTTAGAAGCTGATTCAATAAGTTTTCCTTCAAAACAAAAATAAGGTTTAACTTGGGAACAAGAATTATCCATGGTGCCATCTCCACAATACCCCTCTACAAAATGAATCCCATTACTCTTATTAGAAACAATGTGAGCTATTCCGAATCCACCTGAAAGCACAATTAATAAAAGTAAAACAAAGGATGTTAAAACCCAATATTTTTTTTGTAAAACAGATTTATGAATATTCTTTAAGAGACTCAACCTCAATTTTCTTTTTTTCATAAAAAACATAAGAAAATAGGATATAAAAACCTGATTATTTAAAATTTAAAGTTACTCAAAATAAATACCTGGTTTAAATGGCTTAGATTTTTTAGATATTCCTTTAGGATCATATTTAGAAGAATCATTTACTGCAAAAATATGAACCTTTTTCCCAACTTTAGAACTTATATTATCAGAATTGTAAATATTTTTTTCATTAGGAAGAACATAAACATAAACATTGTTTTTTACTTCCCCCTTTGATTCAACTATTTTTTGTATATTCAATATATCTCTTATAAGATTGTCTAGTGCCTCTTCTTCTTTTTCAAAATCTAAATTAATTTTTTTCTCATCATACTCTGGCCATTTTTCAAGGCTTATAAATTTTTTATTCCCTATTTTTTCCCATAATTCCTCAGTTAAATGAGGACAAAATGGGTTCAGCAGCTTAAGACTTTTTTCAAGTGTATCTTTAGAGCATTCTAAAGGTAAATAATTAAACAATTCTCTTACTTTAATTACAGCTAGATTATACTTAAAATTTTCAATTTGAGAAGTTACTTCTTTTACAATTTTATTAATCTTACTTTCAATCTTAGGTTCAGATTTTTTTATAATCTCAACATCTTCAAAATAATCATACACTTTTTTAAGAAACTTGTAACTTCCCATTACTACTTTCTCATCCCAATTTGTATCTGAATCTGGAGAAGCAAAACTAACTAGTGCCAATCTCAAAGAATCAGAAGAATAATTCTTAACAACATCTAAAGGGTCAATCACATTTCCAAAACTTTTAGACATCTTATTTCCATCTTCACCATGAACCATTCCTTGATGAAATAAATTTAAAATAGGTTCATTAAAATCTAAAAGTCCTAAATCCCTCAAAAATTTTGTATAAAATCTGCAATAAATTAAGTGCATACACGAATGCTCAGCCCCTCCAATATACATATCAATAGGCATCCAGTGCATTACTTTTTTCTTATCAAATATTTTCTTAGAGTTTTTATTATCACAATACCTTAAAAAATACCAAGAAGAATTAACAAATGTGTCCATTGTGTCTGTCTCTCTTCTTGCGTTTCCATTACATTTAGGGCATTTAGCATTAATCCAACTTTCATTTGTTAAAAGAGGATTACCCTCTCCAAATTTAACTTTTTTAGGTAATATAACAGGCAAATCCTTTTCAGGTATTGGAACTATTCCACATTTTTCACAGTAAACAATAGGTATAGGGGTTCCCCAATATCTCTGTCTAGATATAAGCCAATCTCTTAGTTTAAAATTAATAACTCTTCTCCCAATTTTTCTTTCTTCAAGATAATCAGTAATTTTTTCTTTTGCTTCATTATTTCCTAATCCATTAAAATCACCAGAGTTAGTCAAAATTCCTTTTTCAGTGTAAGCTCGAAGGTCTTTATTTTTCTTTTCAAATTTACCATCCTCAAATGGAACAATAACTTGTTTTATTGGAATATCATACTTTTTAGAAAATTCAAAATCCCTTTGGTCATGGGCAGGTACAGCCATAACCATTCCTCCTCCATAATCTGCAACTACAAAATTCCCAGTATAAACAGGTATCTTTTCATTAGTAATAGGATGTATTGCATAGGTTCCAGTAAACACTCCTTCTTTTTCCATATCCTCTAATTCTTTTTCAGAAACAGATTTTAATTTTTTTAAAAATTTTTCAACTTCTTTTCTCTGATTATCTGAGACTAAATCAAAAAGTCTTGGATGCAAAGCAGAAATAACTAAAAAAGTTACACCAAATAAAGTATCGGGGCGAGTTGTAAAAATTTTCCAATTCTCTCCATTAATATTGAAGTCAATCTCTGTCCCATAACTTTTACCTATCCAGTTTTTCTGCATTAACTTTGTTTTTGAAGGCCACCCTAACCCCTCTAAATCATCAAGAATTTCATCAACATAATCTGTTATCTTAAAAAACCACTGCTCTAAATTTCTTGTTTCTAAACTAGTTTTACATCTATCACATATCCCCCCTTGAGCTTGTTCATTTGCTAAAACAGTTTCACATTTAGGGCACCAATTAACAGGTGCTTTTTTCTTATATGCAATTCCTTTCTCAAACATTTTAAGAAATATCCACTGATCCCATTTGTAAAAATCAGGACTAGAAGTATCAACAACTCTAGACCAATCATAGCTAAGACCCAAATATTTTTGTTGTTTTATAAAATTTTTAATAGAAGTTTTAGTGTAATCTGCAGGATGAACTCTCTCCTTTATTGCGGCATTTTCAGCAGGAAGTCCAAGAGAATCATAACCCATAGGATAAAGCACATTAAATCCATTCATTCTCTTAAACCTAGCATAAATATCTCCTATAGCAAAATTAAGTGCATGCCCTATGTGAAGCCCATAAGCAGAAGGATAAGGAAACATTTCCAAAATATAATATTTAGATTTTTTGGACTTATCACTAACTTCAAAAGCCCTGCTCTTTTCCCATTTCTGTTGCCATTTCTTTTCAATCTTATGAAAATCTATGTCTTTACCTTCTTCTTTAACCATCTTTTAATAACTATTTGGTAACTTTTAAATATTCTCCTAATATAAAAGAATATGAAAAAAATAACAACTTATATTGTTGGAGAAATTATTTCAACAAATGAATCAGATGCTTTTACACTTTACAAAAAATCCAATTTTGGGCAGCCAGTAGGGCAGAAAATACAATACTCTCTTCCAGAAACTCTTTATCTTGTAGAAAAAGAAAAAATAGAAGTAAGAAAAGGAAATAAAATACTTAATTTTGAAGAACTCCTTAAATCTTTTAAAAAAATAGACAATAGAATTCAAATAAAATATCCTGTATTTAAAGATTTAAGAGATAAAGGGTATGTAGTAAAAACTGCACTAAAATTTGGATCAGACTATAGAGTATATGAAAAAGGTCAATCTCCTAGTAAAGGACACTCAAGATGGATAGTGTTTTGCGAACATGAATCTAAAAAATTCTCTTGGCATGAGTTTTCTTCAAAAAACAGAGTTGCACACTCCACTAAAAAAAATCTTTTAATTGCAGTTGTTGATGAAGAATCAGATATTTCTTACTATGAAATATCTTGGATTAGAACTTAATAATGCAAACATAAATCTTTATAATATAAAGCAGACTTTTAAAATAATGGCTGGCCAAGATGCTTCAAAAATAAGAGAAAGAATACTTTCAATATTAAGAATGAAAGGCCCAACACTGCCAGTTTACATTTCTCAAGAAGTAGGAATAAGTATGCTTTTTGCTTCTGCATTCTTAGCAGAACTTTTATCTGAAAAACTTATAAGAATAAGTAACATGAGAGTTGGAAATTCACCAATTTATTATTTAGCAGGTCAAGAGCCACAACTTGAAAAATTCTCAACTTATCTAAAAAGCAAAGAAAAAGAAGCATTTCTAATGCTTCAAGAAAAAAAATTCCTTAAAGATTCAGAACTAAGCCCTGCAATAAGAGTAGCGCTCAGACAGATAAAAGATTTTGCATTTCCTTTTAAAAGGGGAGATGAAGTTTTCTGGAGATATCTAACTTCAAGAGAATCAGAATTCAAATACGGAATAAAATCAATAGAAGAACACAGATATGTAGAACCAAAACCAAGAGCATTTGATAAAAAAGAAAGGGAAATAGGAGAAAAAATAATCAAAGATATAAAAATAGAAGATATAGAAAAAGTAAGAAAAGAAGAAGTAGAAGAAACCAAACCTCTAGAAATTGAAGAAGAAGCAGAAGAAGAGATAGTGGAAGAAGTAGAGAAGGTTGAAGAAGAAATAATAGAGGAAGAATCTGAAGACGAAAAAGAGAAGGAGATAAAAGAAGTTAAAGAGGTAAAAGAACCTAAAGAATTAAAGGAATCTAAAGGTTCTAAAAAACCTAAAAAAGAGAAGTCCTCAAAGCCTAAAGCAAAAACTAAGCCAACTAAAGTTTCAAAAAATAAAACATCACAAAAACAAGATGACAAATTTTTTAATAAAATAAAAGAATTTTTATCAAAAGAAACAATTGAAATCCTGAGCATAGAAAGTTTTGATAAAAATGAAATACACTTAAAAATAAGAGCTGACGGAGAGGAAAAACTTTTAGTTGCTTACAATAAAAAGAAAATATTAGAAACAGACATAATCCATGCAAATAAAAAAGCCTCTCAATTAAGCCTCAAATATGTTTTGCTGAGTATGGGAGAACCTTCTAAGAAAGTACTAAATCTTGTTGAAGCAATTCAAAATCTAGATAAAATAGAAAAAATAGAAAACTAGGCAACAATAACTAATCAAAAGTTTTAAAAACAAAATTCTACACCGATTAAGGATGGGAAAAACAAAGTCAAGAACTATTAGAAAGACAGCTAATAAGCTTATGAAAGAAGATTTAGAATTTAGCAAAGATTTTGATAAAAACAAAGCAATTTTAGGAGGCGAAATGCCAAGTAAAAGATTAAGAAATAAAATTGCAGGGCTAATTTCTAGAAGCAAAAAGCAAGAAGAAAAAGCAAAATTAGAGTTGCAATAGTATCCGAAATAACCTCTAAAAAACTAATTTCTTAAAAGTTAACCTTTTAAACAACATATTTTTAATAATTCTATAGGGATTTTCATCCCAAAATCTGTAGCTCAGTTGTTTAGAACCTAAACATAA
>CAZSPD010000006.1:0-50159 GCA_964608765.1 Candidatus Woesearchaeota archaeon | reverse complement strand
ATAAGGTAAAACAACTGGTACATTTATGAAAGGCTCTGTAGCTCAGTTGTTTAGAACCTAAACATAAATAAGGTAAAACAACTGGTACATTTATGAAAGGCTCTGTAGCTCAGTTGTTTAGAGCGCGGCTCTCATGAGTTGAACCAGTTCAACAAATTTGTATTGGACTCGTCTGACTGAGTGAGGCCGAGGTCGGGAGTTAGAATCTCCCCAGAGCCATACTTCATACAAATGGCAAAAATAAAAAATAAAAAAAAGACATCAAAACAAAGCGTCTTCTTTGGAATTATGGCTATTTTAGTTGCCATAGTAATTTTCCTTTTTTCAAATATTCCCATAAACATTGAAAGCAAGCATCAAAATATTCTTTCTATGGTGTATCATTTTGGAATATTTTTTATGTTTACTTTTTTCCTCTCACTAGCATTAAAGTCAAATAAATTTGACAAGAAAATAATTGTAATTATAATTTTAGTGTCAATTATATACGCTATATCTGATGAAATCCACCAATTATTTGTTCTGGGAAGAGTTGCAGATACTCAAGATGTTTTAGTAGACATGGCTGGAAGTTTATTTGCACTTTTAACACTCAAAACTTTAGAAAAATTTAACAAAATTTAAAAAAAATCGCTGCTTTTATAAAGTCGAGTGTCTAATTAAATCAATACATATTGCGTATTGTAAAATGGACGAAAAAGAGATGCAAACTTTTAAGGATTCAAAAATATGCTTCCTAAGCAATTTTCCTCCTAAAGAATGTGGGATAGCAACATTCACCCAAGACTTAGTTGTTTCTATGAATAAAAGATTTAATCCAAAAGTTAAATCGAGAGTGATAGCACTAAATGAAGAGTCTAGTATGTATAATTATGATAACAGAGTTATAATGGAAATGGGTAAAGATTACCTCGAGGACTATATCAATGTTGCAAAGAAAATAAATAAATCAGACAAAATAAAAATAGTTTGTATCCAACACGAATTTGGAATATTTGGAGGAGAATATGGAAGTTACATTATCCCTTTTTTAGAAACAATAAAGAAACCTGTGGTAGTAACATTCCACAGTGTTTTGCCTCAACCAAACAACCTACGAAAAAATGTTGTTAAGTTCATATGTGATAAGTGTGCAGCAACAATAGTTATGGCAGAAAGTGCAATAGACATTCTTCATGATGATTATGGTGTTCCAAAAAGTAAAATACATGTAATAAGGCACGGAATTCCAGACACTCCTTTAAAAGACTCTGAGCCCTATAAAAAGAAATTAAGACTTGAGAATAAAGTTGTATTGTCTACATTTGGATTATTGAGTAGGGGAAAAGGAATTGAATACATGATTAAAGCTCTTCCATACCTTGTAAAAAAATACCCTAATATTCTGTACATAGTCATAGGAGAGACTCATCCTGTGATAAGAAAAAGAGAGGGAGAAGAATACAGAAATTATTTGATGGACCTTGTTAAAAAACTTAAATTACAAAACAATGTTAAATTCTACAATAAATACCTGACTTTAGAAGAGATAATAGAATATCTTCTTGCAACAGACGTGTACATTGTAACTAATTTAGAAAGAAATCAAATAGTCTCTGGGACACTTTCTTACGCGATGGGGTGTGGAAAGGCAATTGTATCTACTCCAAACCTTTATGCACTAGAAGTCTTAAGCAGTGAAAGAGGTTTAGTTGCAGAATTAGAAAACCCTAAGTCTTATGCAGAGTGCATTGATAAATTACTTTCAAATCCAGAATTAAAAAAGAACATAGAACAAAATGCATATGCTTATTCACGTTCTATGATTTGGCAAAATGTTGCATCAGGATACCTACATCTATTTAACAAAGTTGTAAAACTAAGAGAAGAGACAACTGAAAAATATCCTAAAATAAAATTAAATCATCTAAAACAATTAACAGATAATTTTGGATGCATCCAATTTTCAAAACTAGCTATTCCAGACAATTCATCAGGTTACACTGTAGATGATAATGCTAGGGCACTAATTGTATCCACAATGCACTCAAGGTTATATAACTCAGAACTTTCAAAAGAACTTTCAAACACTTATTTAAGTTTTTTAGAAAAATCCCAAGACAAAGAAGGAAAGTTTAATGATGTAGAATATGAAAATAAAGAATTAATCGAAACAAGTCAAGATGCTCTTGGAAGAGCACTCTGGGCATTAGGGCATTTAGTAAATAATAGTAAAAATAATGATTTTTTAGAAAGAGCAAAAATCCTTTTTGATAAATCTCATAAATTAGTAACTGCAAATAATTCTCTAAGAACAAAATCATTTTCAACTATTGGATTGTATCACTACTATCAAAAATACAAAGATGAAGAAATCCTTAACAAAATAAAAGAGTTAGTAGATTCATTAGTAGAATCATATAAACAAGAATCTACAGATGAATGGAATTGGTTTGAAAGTCACTTAACCTACTCAAATTCAAAAATACCTGAAGTGTTATTTTTAGCTTACCACTTAACAAAAAACAAAGAATACTTAGAAATAGCAGAAAAAAGCTTAAAGTTCTTAACTAATCTTGTGTTTATTAAAGATATATTAGCTCCAATAGGACAAAACGGGTGGTATAATAGAAATGGAACAAGATCATTTTTTGATCAACAACCAATAGATGCATCTTCAATGGTTCAAACATATTTAACAGCTTATGAAATAACTAAAAAAGAAGAATACTATCATAATGCAGTATTATCTTTTAATTGGTTTTTAGGAAAAAACTACCTTAAACAAATGATTTATAATGACATCACAGGAGGATGTCACGACGGATTATCAAAGAGTTCAATAAATTTAAATCAAGGAGCAGAATCAACAATAGAATATCTTATTTCAAGATTAATGCTTGAAGAAATAAAAAAAGGAAAATCTATAATTTAAAAAAATAAAACTATTTGATGTGTCTTAATCCTTCAAAATCAAATTTAAAATCAATAACTTTATCTCCAAATTTTTTTCTAAGTTTTTGTTTATCTCCAAAAAATAAAATACTTCCTCCCCCACCTGACCCGCAAACTTTTGCTGCACTAGCTCCATTCTTCATAGCAATAGAAATTATATTTTGAATGTTTTTAGGAACAATACTTGAATGTAATTTTTTTCTCTCTTTTGTCTCTTCATTCATTAATTCAGCAAACCTGTCTAAATCCTCTTTTAATAATGCGCTCCTCATCTCAATTGCTATTTTCTTTATTCTAAACAAATTTGAATTATTTTTCCCTTTTTTTAAATTATCCATCATAGCTTTATTAGTATTTCCTGAAAAATGAGGTTCACCCGTGTAAACTAAAACTAATTTACTCTCTAATTTTCTAATAAACTCTTTTCTTAAATTAAGTCTCTCAACTTCTACTTTATCTTTATTAAATTTCATGAAGTTTATTCCCCCTAATGCTCCAGCATACTGATCCTGCTTACCCCCAACTAACCCCATTGCTTGCTCTATAGAATAAGTTGTTTCAGCTAATTGAGTTTTATATTTTGTATCTAATTTTTTTCCTCCTTGAGAAATTAATCCTAACCAAACTAAATTCATAACTCCAGAGGTTCCTAATCCAGAAGAAGTAGGTATATTTCCAGTGTATTCTAAATGTGTTTTTTTATTATCTACTCTTAATTCTCCAACAACATATCTATTTATTGCAGCATTAAGAATACACCCCCCATATTTATCCTTAAATGGGGAAACATCTGTAGTCCCACCTGCAAAATCTATTCTTACAGGAGCCATTAATTTTTTTATTTTCATTTTAAGTTCCTTGATTAATCAATTAACAAACTTGCACCCAATGTTCCAGGATGATCTAATTTACTCCATTGAATAGGTGTTCTACGCGGTAAAATAACATATTTTCTAACTTCTTTTTTAATCATATTAAGGTATGTTGAACCTGTTTCTCTAACTCCTCCAGCTAAAACAACTACCTCAGGATCAAAAACATTTATCAAACTAGCAATCCCCTGTGCAAGATAAACTGTTACCTGATTAAGTACTTCTTTTGCTTTAGGTGTTTTCATCTTAAGTAAATCATTAACCATAAGTTCTTTTCCAAATTCTCTTTTGTAAACTTCTTTAGTATATCTCCAGCCAACTAACTGCTCAAAAGATTTTCCACCATTTAAGACAATATGCCCCATTTCACCGCCATATCCTCTTCCTTCATATAATTCACCATTAATTATTATTCCTCCTCCCACACCTGTTCCAATAGTTAATACAATAAAATTCTTTTTTCTTACTCCTATCTTAGACTCAGCAAATGCAACAGAATGAGCATCATTACAAACTTCAACTTTAGTTTTAAATCTCTTTTCTAAAGCAGATTTTATATTATAATTTCTTAAAGGAAGATTTGGGGGATTTTTTATAATCCCTTTTTCTAATGGACCTGGACTCGCCACTCCTATACCCAAGACATCTTTATCCATTAAAGAATCTATTCCTTTAAACAGTAAATCTATAATTTCTTTAGAATCTTTAGGAGTTTTATTTTTAATATACTTTACAACCTTATTATCTTTAACTAAGGACACTCTTAAGTTTGTTCCTCCCAAATCTACTGCAATTACTTTTCTTGTTTTTTTTGCCATTTTATATTAATTTATTTTCGGTTATATTTATCCTCCAACCTTATCTCATCTTTCTCATCAAATTTTCCAAAAGAAATCTCAAGAACTTTTACCTCTTTTTCTTTTGAAATTAATCTATGTGCAATGCCTTTTCCTATTTTAATTAATTCACCTTCTTTAATCTTCCTAATCTTGGTTCCAATCTGAACATACCCTGGAGTTATAAAATACCAATGCTCAACCCTATGCTTGTGTTTTTGCAAGCTAAGTTCTTCGTTTCGTTTAACCTCTAGGATTTTCACAGTACATTTTTCATTAAGAGCAAACTGTTTAAAAACACCCCAAGGTCTTTTCACTACCTTCACCCCTTTCATTTCTTAAAAAGTGAAAAGTGTTTTAAATAGTTTATGATAGTCTAAAAATTCAGTATGTTAAACACTTCTAAAATTTTAAAAACCAATTATACTTAAGATATAATATAAAATGCAAAAAAAAGAGGACATATTACTTAACATTCTTCACAAAGAACAAGATAAGAAAGGATACATTTCTATAGAAGCAATGAAAAAAATTAGCACTAAATGTAATATACCTATTTCTAGAATTTATGGGGTTGTAAAATTTCACACAATGTTCAGGACAGAACCTCAAGGAAAGTACATTATAGAACTGTGTGGCTCTCCAACATGTTTACTTCATGAAAGCAGAGAAATAGAAAGATTTTTAGAAAAAGAACTAAAAATAAAAATTGGAGAAACAACTAAGAATAAATTATTTTCTGTATACAAAACTTCTTGTATTGGATGCTGTAATGAGCCTCCTGCAATGCTCTTAAATGGAAAACCCGTAACTAACTTAACACTTCAAAAAGTAAAAGACTTGCTAATCAAATTAAAAAAACAAAAATAAATTCCAAAAAAAAACAAACTAAATCCAAAACAAAATGCAAATACTACAAAAGACAAATTTAGAAGCACTAAAACTTGTAAAAAAAATAGGGTCAAGAAAAACACTTAATATACTTGAAAGAAAAGGATTAGTTGGAAGAGGAGGAGCAAGTTTTCCTCTTGCAAAAAAATGGAAAATAGCTTTAGAAAGTAAAAAGAAAAACAAAAATAAAGAAATTATAATAGTGTGCAATGCTGATGAAGGTGAACCAGGCACATTTAAAGACAGATTTATTCTAGAAAATAACCTTGAAACACTTCTTGAAGGAATATTAATCGCAGCATACACTCTAGAATCTAAAAAAGCATTTATTTATTTAAGAAATGAATATGATTATCTAAGAAAAAAAATAGAAAATAAAATAAAAGAAATCTTAAAAAAATCTAAAACAAAAAATCTAAGTATTGAGATAGTAAGAGGAGCAGGAGCATATATTTGTGGAGAAGAAACTGCAATAATGTATTCTATAATGGGATATAGAGGACAACCGACCTACAAACCACCTTACCCAGTAGAAGAAGGTTTATGGGAAAATCCTACAGTCTTAAATAATGTTGAAACTCTAACCTGTGTTCCACAAGCACTATTATATGATAATTGGAATCCAAATATAAGACTCTTTTCTCTTTCAGGAGATATTGAAAATCCAGGAGTGTATGAATGGGAAATTGGAGTTGAAATGTCAACAATACTTGAAGCAGTTAAACCAAAACGAGAAATAAAAGCTGTTTCCTTTGGGTGTTTTGGAGGAATAATGCCAATTGACAGAAATTTCTTTGTTACTCAAGAAGCAATTTGTAAAGAAGAGTGCCAACACGGGGCATTTACAATGATATTTATAGGAAAAAATAGAAACATTGTTGATATCTGTTTAAGTATAGCTAAGTTCTACACTTATGAATCATGTGGAAAATGTACTCCATGCAGAGAAGGTACAATTCGTATTGTAAATATATTAAAAAAAATACGAGATAAAGAAGCTCACGAAAGTGATTTAATTTTATTAAAAGAACTCTCAAAACACATAAAAGAAACAAGTCTTTGTGGTTTAGGACAATCTGCAACAAACCACATTCTCACCTCACTAGAACATTTTAAAGAGGATTACATGAAACACATTAAAAAATGAAGCTCAACTCACAAGATAAAAAACTAATTGAAGAGGCCAAGAATGTTATTATTAAATCTCAAAAAGCAAAGTTATTTTTTACTGGAAAAGTAGGATCTGCATTAATTACTTCTAAAGGAAATATCTATTCAGGTGTAAGTCTAGGACACTATTGTGGGATTGCTTCTTGCGGAGAATATCAAGCAATAGGTTCAATGATAAGCAATGGTGAAAAAGAGATTAAGATTATTGTTGCAATAAAATACAATGGAAAAATTATTCCTCCTTGTGGAAAGTGTAGAGAAATGATTTTTCAAACTTGTAAAAAAAACAAAGAAACTGAAGTAATAATATCAAAAAGCCAAAAAGTTAAATTAAAAGAATTATTGCCTCATCCTTGGGGGAAATCATTAGAAAGATGAAAATAATATTAGATAATAAAATACTGAATGTAAATCCAAATAAAACACTTTTAGAAATCTGCAGAGAAAACAAAATTAAAATACCAACACTCTGCTATCACAAAAATCTTTTTCCTGAAGCAAGATGCAGAGTGTGTCTTGTAGAAATGGATGGAAAATTAGTAACCTCTTGTTCTACAAAACCTAAAGAAAATTCAGTTATAATAACAAATTCAGATAGAGTCCTCAAAGCAAGAAAAATGAATCTCGAATTAATGAGTCCAAACATAAAATATCAAGAATTAGGTGGAGATATGGAAGCTAAAGAAATCTATGATCAAATAGGAATAGAGTATGAAAGATTCAAATCAATAAGAGATTATCATCCAGATTTAGGAGCTGCAATAATACGTGATAATAACAAGTGCATAAATTGCGGCAAGTGTGTACAAGTATGTGATAAAATACAAGCAATACACGCAATAGAATTTGCAAGTAGAGCACATAATGAACACGTAACACCTTATGATGAAAAAAAATTAGAAGAAGTTGCATGTATCCAATGTGGACAGTGCTTAATTAATTGTCCTGTTGGTGCAATTAGTGACCGCTCACACTTATCTGAAGTATTAGAAGCTCTAAATAACCCTAAGAAACACGTTGTAGCTCAAACAGCACCTGCAGTAAGGGCAGCACTAGGTGAACTCTTCAATATGCCCCCAGGAACCTTAGTAACAGGTAAAATGGTTGCTGCACTAAGGAGATGTGGCTTCAATAAAGTGTTTGATGTTGATTTAGGTGCAGATATGACTATTATGGAAGAATCTGCAGAATTACTTAAAAGACTTAAAGAAAACAATAAGAAAAAGCTACCAATGATTACTACTTGTTGTCCTGGATGGATATTAATGATGGAATTTTTTTATCCTGAATTAATACCAAATATGTCAACCTGCAAAAGCCCTCATGAAATGTCTGGAATGTTAATCAAATCTTATTATGCTGAAAAAGCAAAAATAAATCCAAAAAATATTGTAGTAGTAAGTATAATGCCTTGTACAGCTAAAAAATTTGAATCAACTCGTCCTGAACTTAAAACAGGAGTAGACTATGTTCTTACAACTCGTGAACTTGGAAGATTAATAAAACAAAAAAATATTGATTTTGTAAATCTCAAAGACGAAGACTTTGATCCAACACTTGGATTAGCAAGTGGTGCTGGAGATATTTTTGGTGCTGCTGGAGGAGTTATGGAAGCAGCATTAAGAACAACTTATGAAATATCCCCTAAAAAGAAACTTGAAAAAGTAGAATTCAAAAATCTAAGAACAGAAGACAGTTCAATAAGAGAAGGAACAATAAAATTAAACAATAAAACAATACACTATGCAACTGCAAGTGGAGGTGCAAATATAAGGAAACTACTAAAAAATAAAAATAAATATCATTTCATAGAAATGATGGCTTGTCCAGGAGGATGTGTGGGTGGAGGAGGGCAACCTATTTATTCTGATGAAAAGGTTCTTGCACTTCGTGCATCAGCACTTTACAAACAAGATGCAATGAGAAAACACAGACGTTCTCATGAAAATCCAATTGTGCAAGATATTTACAAAAAGTATCTTGGAAAACCAGGTAGCAAAAAAGCAGAAAAATTACTGCACACAACTTACAAGAAGAAAAGTAGGTTTTAGGATAAAAGGATATCAAAAGTTATAAGGTATAATTATCTAAAATAAAAGAATTCTTCAAAAGATACTCGAGAGGTCTTTCATGAGCACACCCTACAACAATGTGTAAATCTTTTAAATTATTTTTATTTGCATAGTCTAAAGAAAATTTAGCTTCATAAATATATCTTCTAATTTTTAGAGGGATTTTTCCTTTGGGGGAAGAAAGTGTTCCACATTCGTGCCTCTTTAAAATATAATTCATCCCTTCAGGTTCAGGAAGGTATTCTTTAAACAATCTATCTCTTATTTCGTTCAAATCCTCGATCGAGTTCATCCTCTGAATATTAAAAACAATTTCTTTATCTCTTTCTAATTTCTCAGAATTGGAAGGTAACATTGAAAACCAAAAACGAAAAAAGTCGGTAAAGGAAATCTTATTCAATCCAAAATAGGCTATCTCCCCCATAGACTGGCTACCTTCTATCCAGGGAGAAAACCCATCTTCGCAAATAATGTTATATCCTTTCAGATGGGAATTTATTTCCTTCTTCAAAAGAGGCGAAAGGTTAGTAAATGCTGTTCCATGCACTAGCCCATGAATATAATATTTAGTCCCATCTAAGATAACCTCTCTGCTAGGAAAAACTGTGTTTTTCATTTAAATGTACAATTTAAATTTATTCTGAAGCAACCGTAGCTATCAAAATAGGGGTAGACGCAGCCAAAACTCCGGCTCCCACAGGCCATAGCCACTTCATATCCGGATCGCAGCAAGGGCATTCTGGGCAACTACAGTTATCTACATTATAAAGAACCTTCTTTTTATAATCCGCACCTAAATTAGATTTTTGCAATTCCCCTATCAAAAGATCCAAATCAGAAGACTCATTTCTTCTTAATTCATATTTGTCCATCTGTATTGTACCTCCTTTCAAATAATGGATTTATTGATTTAAAATAAGCTTCAGATATTGATTGATTAGAATTTATTAGATATACATAATTAGACAAAGCAGTCATTAACCCCTTTTTCTTGGAGCTACATGTTTGAGATAATCCGTTTAATGAAATCTCTCCTAGAGTGTCTTTAGCATATTGCATACAGGGAGTACATAATCTTTGGGCCCAACACTCCCCGCAAAGAGAATTCCTGATATCCAAAAACTCCCCTATTGCATTATCCACTAAAAATTGATTTACACCTTCATCTACTGATCCAATTTTCATGCGGGAACCAAACCTCTCGCAAGGATAATAATTTCCGCTAACATCTACAAACATTCTTTTTTTTCCAGGGTAGCAGCTTCCATTTAACATAAGGGTATCCGGAAGGGGCTCATTGTCTCTTGAGGCAATTGTATTCAAATCTTGGTCAAATAATCTTCTAAGTATTTTTGGATCTTCATTGTGCAATATCTTATCAAGATACTCTATTTCTAAGTAGTCATTAAAACTCTTTAAGGGAAAATCGTTTTTAGATGTTCTGCCCTTAGGATCTGATCTATTTATATGTGTAACAAAGTAATTGTTGCTATCAAAATATTTAACTATCTCATGAATATCATTAGGATCGTGACAAGTAGATAAAATAAAAAAATGGGTATCAGTATAACCGGGGGAATAGGCATCCACTTTATGGAGGTTAGAAATAATTCTATCATAGGTAGGGAGGCTGCTTTTGGTCCTTCTAAATTTATCATGGACTTTTTTAGGACCATCCAAGCTTAGGTTAATATAAAATCCATTATCTACTATCTCTTTCACATACTTGTCTCCTTCAAAAAAGTTAGTAGTCATAGAAAAAATAAAATTGTTTAGAGGAAAAGCGGATTTTGTGTACTCGATAGTCTTGTTTATCAACCCCATGTTGAGTAAAGGTTCTCCCCCATAAAAACCTATCAAAGAATTCCCTTTTGATAGTGAACCCAATTGATCAATAGCTTTTTTTGCAGTGTCAAAAGACATTTCTTTGTTGCTCGGTGCCCTTTCATTAATATATTCTCCAGAGTGAATACAATAAGAGCATTTTAAATTGCATTTTTCAGTAATTTCGAGAATTAGAATGCTTAAGGGATCATTCTTCTGTTTTTTAAGAGAATCTGATTCAAATTTGGGTTTAAAATTGACATTCTCTATTCTAGTTTGGAGGGAATTTAGTTCTTTTCTATCTCCTGAATGAATAGTATTAGACAATTTTTCATATAAAATATTCGCATGGTTAGAACGGAATAGTGCGCTGTTATTTCCTTCTACTATATCATCCAGCTTCATACAATAATTACATTCTAAGAGTATATATATTTTTTGATATTGTCATAATTTAATAATAGTTACAAAATTAAATACAATATAGAAAGATTTATATACTTTGATATTATTTAAATAATATGGATAAACTAATAAAAGGCCCTATGGAAATGAGGAAAAAAATATCATTAAACATTAACACCTCTATTTTAAATCTCATAGAGGATATAGCTAAACTCACAAAAACTAATAACACCCTAGTTATAGAAGCACTATTAGTAAAAGGAATCTCTCCTTTATTCCAGCAATTTAATCATTCTTGGACAGCCATGTCAATTGAGACTAAAGATAACAAGAAGAAAGAACAACTAAAAAGATTATTAGATGAATTAAAAAAGATTTCTGAAAAGAAAGAATTTGCTGCACTTTTAAATAATTGAACCATAACAAAAATGGTAGCCCCTATTAAAGCAAAGAAATTATCTGAAAAGATATTCAAAGAAAAATTACCTCCACTATACTCAGAATATTATCTTTCACACTCTAAATTTGTGATTATCGCAGCTAAAGACTTATCTAAAGAAAAAAACCTAAACATAAGCCCTGAAATTTTTGAAATAGCAGGCTATTTGCATGATTTAGGGTATTCTGTAGATGATAAAAATCATGCAGAAGAAAGTGTAAAAATAGCAAAAAACAATTTCCCAGGCATAAACGCAGTTATTATAGATTGTATTCAAAACCATGGTTCAGATAAAAAACCATTAACAAAAGAAGGAAAAATATTCCAATTGGCAGATAAACTAGCAGCATTTTACCCCAAATGCATATCTGAAGTTATAAAATTAGAACAAAAAGAAGGAAAATTGACTTATGAAGAAATAATAGAAAAACTAAACACAAAGCTTCAGAAATATTTAGATGCATTTGAAGATGAAGGCTTCAAAAGATTATCCAACAAATACTACAAAGATTTCATGAAGAAGTATCACGATAAAAACCTATTAAAAAAGAATTCAATTCCAGAAATTAAGAATAAATTTTTATATGAACCTTCTCATTGTAAATCATGGTAAGAATACTAATAACAAGGCACGGACAAACAAAGCAAAATGTAGATGGAGTTGTTCAAGGCAAAGAGCATGGAGAAATTAATGAAAAAGGATTCTCTCAAATAAAAGATTTAATTGAAAGGTTAAAGGGAGAAAAAATAAATAGAATCATTTCAAGTGATATTCCAAGATGTAAAATAACAACAGAAGAAATTTTAAAAGAAATAAAATTACCTGTTGAATACACTTCTAAAATACGAGAAAAAGATAATGGGATTTTAGTGGGAAAAAGTCATAAGGATTTTAGTTGGGATGAGTTGGAAGGTAGTTTTGAGACAAGGAAAGCACCAAATGGAGAAAATTTAGAAGAAGTTAGAGAAAGAGGAAGAAAATTCTTTGAAGAAATAAAAGAAAAATACAAAAACACTGATGAAACAATTCTTATTGTATCACACGGAGCTTTCCTTAAAGTGTTTATAGGAAATTTACTTGGAATGAATATATACGACTCAATATTCAAGTTATTTATAGAACACTGTTCACTAACAGAACTAGAAATTAGCAATAAGCATAAAGAAGGATATAGAATAAACTTCATCAATGATGTTTCACACCTCAAACAAAGATGAAGATTGTTTGAAGAAGTGTAAAAGTTTTAGTTTTTATAATTCTTCAAATCCTGTTACTAAATCTTCAGCTCTTTTAATCCCTTAATAATATCTTCCTCTAATTCCAAAATTTTTTTCTTTAAAATTTCAGGCTTTTCATATTCCACTTCTTCATACTCAATTTCTCTATACTTTGAAATACTTAAATCCCAAGATTTTTCTTTAATTTCTTCTATTGGAACAAAAAAGTATTTTTTCTTTCTATCAGTAGGATTTTCTTTATATCTATTATTAAAATGTTCTAAAATATCTGGTATGTCTCCTTTTCCATCGATAAACATTCTTTTGTCATCTAAACTAAATCCATCAGCTTCCATCTTATAAAACCAAACTTTTTTAGTAGGTTCTCCTTTTGTAAAGAACAAAACAGCAGTAGAAACTCCTGCATAAGGTTTGAAGACTCCAGAAGGCATAGAAATAACAGCATCTAATCTACATTCTGTTAGTAATATTTCTCTTATTCTTTTATGAGCATTAGAATTCCCAAATAAAACTCCCTCTGGAACAATCACGGCACATCTTCCTGATGGAGACATAGCTAAGTACATTAATTCTAAAAATAATAACTCAGTCTTTGTTGTTTTAATTCTGAATCTCTGGCTTACATCTGCTTGATTTAAACTTCCTTTAAATGGAGGATTTGCAAGAATAACATCATAAGTATTATCAGATATTTTTGGCTGAGAATCATATAATGCATTAACTCCTTGAATATTAGGCCTTTTAATTCCATGCATCATTAAATTCATTATAGATATTCTTTTCATTGTTTCATCAAAATCATAACCAAAAATAGACTCTTCATCTAAAATTTTCTTTTGATTAGGGCTTAAAGTACTTACTCCCTCTTTTTTATTTGAATTTAATATGTGTTCATAAGCCCCAACTAAAAAACCAGCTGTTCCACAAGCAGGATCTAAAACCTTATCATCTAATTTAGGATTAGCAAGTTCAACCATCATATTAATTATATGTCTAGGTGTTCTAAACTGTCCATTTTTACCTGCTGTTTGTAGTTCAGATAAAAGATATTCATATATGTCTCCTTGAGTGTCCTGATTTTGCTCTTTAATATGCATATCATTAATTGTATTTACAGCTTCGATCAATAAAGATGCTGTAGGTATTCCAAAATTAGCTCCTTTCATGTATTCTTTATATAAAGAATCCTCACCTCCTAAATTCCTCATAAATGGAAAAACCTTGTCTCTAACATGATCTAATATTTCTTCAGCAGGTTTAGTTGTCCATTTACTCCATTTGCAATCTTCATGTCCTTTAAATACAGAATCATATTTTTCACCTATAAATCCTGCTTCTCTAATCTTCTTTTCATCTTCATCTTCTAATTTCTTCATAAAAATTAAATAAGACATTTGTTCTATGGCAGTAATAGGGTTGCTAAGGCCTCCGCTCCAGAATTTATCCCATAGCTTGTTTATTTTTGATTTGAGTGTTGCGTCTAACATGGTTTAATTGTTCTCCCAGGATAATCCTTGAAACATCTTAATAAAGTTTCGTTTTTAATGATAAAATACGGAAACTTGTCTATTAGCTCTCTTGAGTAACCTTTTGTAGTCATCGCAGTTAATATTTCTTTGTCTTTACTTTTAATTATTTCTAGTGCTGGAACAAAGTCTGCATCTCCTGAAACTAAAACACACACATCACATCTATTTTCAATAACTGCAAAATTAAGCATATCAATACCAATCCACATATCAATTCCCTTTTCTTTTCTTTTTATATCTGCAAGATCCAAAAAATTAGCTTCAACAAGATTTTTACATACTTTACATAAGTCCAAAGTATCTATTGTTTCCTGTTTTCTTCTTAATATCTCTTTATTAGATAGTTTTTGAAGTTTTCTTCTGATTACTTTTACTCCTTTTTTCTCTAAATTATCTAAATATGAAATGTGCCTATAATAGATATCTTCACCATCATCGATACTTGGAACAGAAGCATACCATCTAATTTCCACACGTTCATAGTCTTTTACTTTACATAACAAATCAACTAATTTTAAGACATCAATTTCAGAGGGGTCATAATATCTTTTAACATTATGATACCAATTATTAGCATCAAAAAAGAAAATAGCTTTTTTACCCATAAAAACCTCCAAAAATAAAAGAATAGGAATCCCGGCATTCCTCCAAAGAGTCATACCGGGGACTTAAAGCATGAAATGAATCGTCCAGCAACCTCGTAGAATCACTGGGAAACATTCTAATTTTACTAATAGGGCTATGTTTATAAATGTTTTTTTTAAGGGTTTGTGTCAAATTTAACATTTTAGAATTGGCTCCAAAATTTATCCCATAGCTTGTTTATTTTTGATTTGAGATCGTTGTTTAACATTATTCTTTTACTCCTTCTTGCTTTTTAGGGGTTTGTTTAGTTATCCAATTTTTTAAGTTAGAGAGTATGTCCTCAAAAGCATCAAACAAAGCTGGAGAACAAGTAACTATTCCTAATTCACCATTATAAGAGAAGAAATTTAACTTAGAATCTTTAATAGAAGGGTATCTTGGACAATTACAATGTAAAAATGTAATTAAACTAAGATAATGTAATTTAATACTAATTAAGATATCATTAAGATAATCTAATAAAGTTTGTTCTTCAATAATTTTTCTTATTTGATAATTCCTAACCCTAAAATGTGTGATCTTTAAAATTAGAGACTTTAAAATATTAAAAAAACCTTTTTCGCGTATCTTCTTTTCTATGCTTTCTATACTCTCCTTTGATTTTATTTTATTTTCTAATCTATTTATAAACTCTAAGATCGCTCTTATCTCTTTATCATTTAAATTTCTTATTTCATCCTCTGAGCTATTAATTATTTTCAAAGAATTTTCTGGTTCATTTAACGTTAATTCTCTTTCATTCATAGAAGAACTCAATTTTATTATATCTTGCATATCTTGATTAATAATTTCTTTTTGTAATCTCTTCAAAATAAAATCATGTCCAACTGCTTCTTTTAGATCTAGCCTACCTGTAAAAATGTAATAGGATTTAGTCAATTTTTCGAATGCTTGTTGTAAATGATAAACTGAAAAGGAATAATATTTCTTTCTATAAAGTATTTTTGCTACCTTAAAATCATTTTCTGCAATGATAATCCATTTCTCTACGATATCCTTATTTTCTTTAGAGACCTTAGCATATTTTTCTATTTTTTGGATAATCCTCTCAAATAAGACTGGATCAATTTTTGATTTTTTCATCTCACCAACTCCCCATTAAATGCATTCTGCATTAATGAATCAAACAAGTCATCAATTTCTTTCTTTGATTTTTTTTGTTTTTCTTTTAATTTTTCAACTTGCTCAACGATTGAAGCGAATTTTTGCTGAAGAGAGAGGGGGGGGAGGGGGATTTTTAAATCCAAGATATCATTACTAGAAACCGCAGGATAATTTGCACCCTTACATTTTTTGACTAATTCATTTACAAAATAGTCGCTCTTTACAATAAAAAATAAATACTCAGAGAGGAAATTTTTATCATCTGCCCTTAATACGCAAAATCCTGTAGAACATATTTGATTACTTAGTTCATTAGGCACTAGTGCTACTGAATTTAAATTTGGTCTAACTGTTGAAACTAAAATATCCTTAAACTTAATAAGTTGTTTTGCTCTACTGGGTGCATCTTTTCCCATAATTTCTTTTGTTTCAACTATTTTTTTAGAAAAACTATCTATGGACGCAATATCAATATATTTGAATAATCTTTCTGGAAAATCTTTTTTTGGGTTTTTATTTTCTGTTTTTACAATTCCTGTTCTAATCAAACTTTTTTCAAACCTCTTATTATAAAACATCTCATAAAAAACACTCTTCAAATAATCTTCTGTCAGTTTATCAGCTTCTTCTCGTTTTTGTTTTAATGCTTCTGCTTTTTCTAAAATAGAAACAATTTGTTTTTGAATCGAGAGAGGGGGGAGGGGGATTTTAAAGCTTCTAAGGACAGTTAAATTAAGGTTGTCTTGAGTAGCATGGCTTTTTTTAGATAAAATTTCCCTTTTTTGAGATATGAGGCAATAATATAAATATTCTATCAAAATAAAATTTTTTTTGGGAATTATACCTGCTATTGCTTGATTGGTCGAAGATTCTTTACCCAATATCCCTATTGCTCCCAAAGTAGCAAAAATAGAATAAACCAAAGTCCCTGTGGGAAATAATTTTGCTGAAGAATTATTTAATCCTTCTTTAGTTATCATTTCCTCGGTTTCAGAGATATATTTTTCTTTCATATCTGAAATCTTAAGCCAAGAAATTGTCCCCTCTTTCCAATATTCATTTTTATCCCTTCTAGGTGTCCCTCCAGCAGATATCTCGCAAACTTCTCCGAGTTCAACTTCTTTCCATCCTTTAGGGAATTGTTTAGCTTTCATTTTATTAATACCAAATTTTAATTCCTGCCCCATTAACCTCCCCATTTTTATTTCTTGGAAAAAGGTCCCAATAAATATCTAAGAATTCGTTTTCTTCATTTAATTTATTAATATTAAGATCATGTTTCATCAAATCTTCAATTTTTTTCCAGATAGCATTATTAACAGACAATGCAACTAAGTCAGAACATTGTAATAACTGACATTCATTATCATCAAAGAAAGATAAACAAGGATGTATTCTATCTGAAATAAGATAACCACTTTTCCACTTAGGAAGTGAAAAAATCTGAGTCTTTACATAATTTTTAAATCCATCTCGAAATTTCTTTTCACTACCTTCAATTGTATCATGGACTATCCATCCAAAATCTTTTGACATGTTTAAATTCAAAAAAAATCTATCAATCATAAAACCAATTGCTTCAAGGTAACAATCTTCAAAGTTCCTTACCTTTTGCATCATTATTGGTCCTAAAATTATTGAAAGAACAAAAGAATTAGAATTCTTTAATATTTCTTTAAATCTTCTACAAATCTCCTTCTTCGTATTTAAATCCAAATTATTCGTCTTTAGTTTATTAAAATTATCTAAATTGAATTCTTGTCTCAAATTATTTAGATCAGACTCTAATTTAAACATCTTTTCTGAGTCCACAACAATTCCTAATAAAAGGAAAAATTTCCTTTTCTTGAGATAAACTTTCTTTGATTCATCTATAAACATTATTTTCATTCTTCCTTTACCTCAATAACATCCAAAAATTTACTTTCAGCTGGAATAAAGAATCTTCTTTTTGGACCATTTGCTTCAACAGCAAATCCAAAGTTCTTATTTATCTCTTGATTTATTAACTCTCTTAGCTTCTTATTTATGGTTTTCTTTTCATTATCACAAATTTTCTTAAAATTAGCAAATTCATCTCGAGATAACTTGGATAATACAACTTTATTATCTTCTTTTCTAACAGGTTCATTTTTAACCATGTAAGAATCTAGAAATAACTTATATTTAAATCTTCTGGTTAACCCAAAGTAAACCAGATTATACTCTACCCTAGCCCTATTTTATCCTTATCTGCTCAACTTCCTTGACTATTTTCTTTAGCTGTTCTGGGCTAAATTTATCCAAAGGATTTTCATCTGCTAAAGGATGGCTTGTTAGATCTTTAGGAGTTAAGTGCTTGTTAAAAGCAAAAAACTTCCCTAATAACCTTAAGAATCTAATCTGTTCAACATTATATTCTTTGTTATTCTCAACAATAAGTTTCTCAAACTCATTCTTTATCATCTCCTGAGGGTCAGGCAAGTTTTTTAGGTTAAGTATATTATTTCTTAAAAACATTACAAAATCTATTTTTTTGTATTTTTGAATATTCTCAATAGTCCAAGCAGGGTTAAGCTCTGTTAATTTCTTTTCAATTTCAAACAATTCTCTCCAACTAACACCTTCTTTTGCCATTTTTTGAATAAGGGGCAAGGTTTTGAAATATTTCAAATTTTCATCTTCCTTAACATCCATTTTAAAATTTTCAATATTTCTAATTACATCTGGAGCATCAATCTTAATTATTTTCTTTCTATCAGGTTCAAAATACTTCATTAAAGGAGAAATCTCCCTTATTAAAAAATCAATATCTGCAAAAGTTAATTCATTCCAAAATCTATCTTGCATAACTTTCATAATTTCATTCTGTTTATCTTTTACAACTTGCAAATTAGAAGACCAAACATTTTCAATTCTATCTAACAAGAAGTCTTTTTCTTTAGCTATTGATTCTTTATCATTATCTTTAACATAGCTAAATAAATCAACACAGTGAGAAATAAAAGTCTGAGCTCTTCCATCCCCAAAATCACTGAATCTAATTAAAGGGGCAATGTCTTTTTTTAATTGCTCTATGTGCTGCTTTAAATTATAAGGTCTAGAAACAACTTTCTTAATTATCTCAACTTTTGGTTTAACAATAAATGATTTTCTATCAATTCCCCCAATTTCCTCCAAAATTCTCTTCTCTATTATCTTCTTTTCATCATCATTCAGCTTCTTAGTTAATAAATTAATTTCCTTGTTAAAGATTTTAATTTTAGTATCTTCAATGAGTTTAGATTTATCAGTTTGTTCCAATTGATGAAACTTAATATTTGAAAAATCTCCAAATTTAAAATCTAAAATCCTAAAATCCTCTTTAGTATGAATCCCCTCATTTAAAGGAAGCCAAGATTTATGAGTACAAGTAGCAAAATTTCTAGTTCCCCTCCCTAACATTTGCCAAAACCTAATACTGGAAAAAACCGGTGTAACAAACACTAAATTCATAATCTCTGGGAGATCTATTCCAGTATCTAATACTCCTACAGACAAAGCAACTCTAGGACTAGAATCTTTAATAAATCTATTAACTTCATCCATATATCTTGTTGGACCAGAAACAATTACTGAAACTTCATCACATAAATTAGGATATAGCCTATCAAATCTTTTCTTTAATCTTTCAGCATGATTCACATTAACACAAAAGAAAATAGTCTTACAAGGTTTATCATCTTCTGTTTTATAACATCTATTCATAAACTCTTGAATAATTAAATCATTAGTTTTATCATCATTAAAATACTTAGCAAATCTTGTTCCTGGTACTTGAAAATGATCTGGGTCTTGGTCTTGTCTTATTAATTGTGTTTTAAGCTCATTATCTAATTCAATTCCTTTAATGCCTAATTCAGTAACCTTTGTTGAAATAATTTGAGCATCATAAGGCACAAGAGTCCCATCTCTAACAGCCTCATAATAATCATATCTAACAGTTGGTTCTCCTTTTGGACAATCAAACAAATCAAAGGTGTCTCTTATCTCACTTTTAGAAGGAGTTGCAGTCAAACCAATTTGAATAGCATCAAAATATTTGAAAAGTAATTTCTCTTGATCATAATAAGACCTATGTGCTTCATCAAAAATAATTAAATCAAAAAAACTAGGTGAAAAATCTTGAAGCTTAAATCCTCCTCCTCTCTTTTTACTTTTTAAAGTCTGGACTGTGGAAACATAAATCCTTTTATCCATTTCAAAATCATGAAATTCATTAAGCAAAGTCTTAGGTTCATTTCTTAAGCAATCATCAAAAGCTCTATACGCTTGCTGTCCTAAAGAAATTCTATCCACAACAAATAGAACATTTGTAATATATCTTGATCTAATTAAAGCATCTATTATTGCCATAGCAACTCTTGTTTTTCCAGTACCTGTTGCCATATTAATCAAAGCTTTTCTATTTCCTTTTTCTAAATGATCTAAAATTTGTTTCACAATCTCTATATTTCTTGATCTATTTACTATCTTGGTATTAATTCCAATATTGGAAAGTTTTTTCTTTTCTTTAGAAAGCTCTGTTCTTCTCTGCAAATCTTTTTGAGAAAATGGTCCAGAAATTTCACGAGTAGGATATCCCCTTTCTTTAAAGAACCATTTTTGCCCATTAGTTAAGAAGATAGGAACAGCGAAGCCTATCTGAGATTCAATATCTTTTTGATAAGTCGTTGCTTGAATTGTTCCTTTTTCAGCATCTATTGAAAATCTCTTAGCTTCTATTATCGCTAAAGGACTTTTATGCTCATCTAAAAGAAGGTAATCAATAAACCTACCTTCTTCTTTTCCTTCTCCTCTTTTAAGTTCATAATTCTTAATTTTAAAATCAGACTTAACAGAATTAACTTCTCGCTTTATGTATTCTTCTTTCCATTCAGCATCGTCTGTTAATTGAGGGTCTATTATCTTCTCACGCGTTTCTTTCTCTGATAAATTCATTCTATTATTACTTTAAAGAAGTATAAAAAATTAACCTTTCTTCTCAACCCAGCCCCAATGTTTTTCTCTAGTAACGATAACATGATCCAAAACCTTTATCCCTAATTCATTACCTGCACTCATTAACTTCTCTGTTATATCTAAATCTTCATCACTAGGTTCAGGGTTTCCACTCGGGTGATTATGTACAAGTATTATTCGTGCAGCACTATGTTTTATTGCAGGTCTAAAAACTTCTCTTGGATGAATAATTGTACTATCAAGTATTCCTTTAGATATTAATTCCTTCTTTATCACATTATTCTGATTATTTAATAATAGAACATAAAAATGCTCTTCCTTCTTATCTTTTAATTCTTCGTGCATTAAATTAAAAACATCTTTAGCACACGAAATCTTCTTTACAGGAGTCTTTGATTGATTTATTCTCTTTTGAATTTCTGCAATAGCTAATATCTGCATTGCTTTTGTTTTTCCAATACCTTTAATTTTTTCCAACTCTTTTAATGAACACTCCATTAATTTATCTAATCCATACTCTGCTATTAATCTATTAGACATATCAATAACATTCTCACCAATGCTTCCTGTTCTAAGAAGTATTGCCATAAGTTCAGCATCACTCAATCCTTCTGGACCTACTTTCAGAAATCTCTCTCTTGGCCTATTTTGATTAGGCATATCTTTTATCTTCATGTTAAAGAATTCAGTAAGAGTTGTTTTTATTGATTATTGTATAGAAATTCTATTAATTAAGCATTATAGAAATATTTATAAAGGTATATCAATTGATATACCTGAGATGGTAAAAAAGAGGTTGAGCTGGGAGAAAAAGGGTAGAAATGAGGGGGAGGAAATGAAATGAATACCCTAATTCGCTATCCAAGGCTTGACACTGTCTTAATGATAGAAAAGTTCATAAAAAAACATGATGGAGAATACAGAAAAAAACAATTATGGGAGAATTTACCTAAAAAAATGATGTATCAGACATATAGCATTGCAATAGATTACCTCTTAGTATCTGGAAAAATATCTGTAGATGCAGAAGGAAAAATAGGTTGGATATTTTATCCTAAAGAAGCACAAGAAAGATTAAAAAAAGCCCATTTATTCTGGAAATCACCAAATGATAAACAAAAAATGTGAAGTTCAATTTGCAGATGAAAAAGTAAAAGAAACTTTTGATAAACTAGATAATCCAGATTTAAAAAAATTTATAGAAAGGGCACTATGTGATATACAAGCAGATCCATTCTGTGGAATCCAGATACCTAAAAAACTTATTCCTCAAGAATATATTAATAAGTTTAATATCCATAATGTATGGAAATATAATTTACCTAGTGCTTGGAGATTAATTTATTCTATAAAAGGTGGAGAAGCAGTAATAATCACAATAATATTAGAGTGGATGGATCACAAAACTTATGAAAAAAGATTCAAGTACTAGTACTAACTCATCATCTCTTTTAATTTCTTTCCAGGTTCTTTAGCTGTTGTTATAACAGAAGAAAATGCAACACCTGATGCTCCAAGCTTCATTGCTATTCTAATATCTTCTCTAGTATTAATTCCTGCTCCAACTAAAAACTTTATTTTAAGTTTATTATTTATTTTTTTTATTAATCCAGGTTTTTCTTTTGAAACAGATTTTTTTCCAGCAACTAATTCAGGAGGTTCAATAACTAAATAATCTGGTTTTAAATTTTGTATTTTTTCAGCTTCTTTAAGGGTGCTTGCAAATACTAGTATCTTTAATCCTATTTTTTTACATCTTATAACTGTCCTTTTCAAAACTTCAAAAGAAAGTTTATGTTCAGAGTGATTAAGAAATGTTCCAACAGCTCCATTTTTCTTCACAGATTCAGGCAACACATACCCTGTATTTCTTCCAGGTTTAAAACACTCTACATGTTGAGCATAAACTTTTAATTTTGTTTTTCTAGAAATCTCATAAATATCACTTGCCTCAACACCAATGATTATATTTTTATCAACTTTTTCTATCTCCTTTGCTATCTTAACAGCTTTTTCACCTTGCTGATATGTTTTAAGATTTATTACAGTAATTGGTTTAGCCATTTTTTATCTTATTTTATTATTAATCAATTTATTTTTTCCAAACAATTCCTTTAATTTTTTTTGTGATTTCAAGAGGTTTTTCATGTTGCCACACATTTCTTCCAATTGCAAGTCCAATACATCCTGAATTCATTATCTCCTTAATCTGAGTTAAAAGTTCTTTTTCATTTTTTTTAGAGCCACCTGCAGCAACTACTTTTGTTTTACCTGCTGCTTTAACAGCCCATTTTAAATCACTCTCTTTTCCTGTATACTGAATTTTAATTATATCTGCACCAATCTCTAATCCTGTACGAGCAGCATAAGCCATTAACTCCTCTGGTTTCTTTCCTTTGATTGATTTACCTCTAGGATATATCCAAGCTATTACTGGAAGATTTTTACTGTGTGCCTCTCTCTGAATATTTACAAATTCTTGCAATTGTTCATCTTCATAATCACTTCCAATATATATTGTATATCCAACTGCCTTTGCACCGAGTTTAATAGCTTCATCAACAGTGCATAATTGTCTAGCTATAGGCTCTCCCTTAAACAAATTAGTTTTACCATTTAATTTAACAATTAAAGGAATTTTACTCTGTTTTATTTCATTATTATATTTCTCAGCAATTCCTTTTTGAAGAACAATTCCATTATATTTTCCTTTTTTAGCAATATCAATTATATACTTAGGGTCAATATTTTTATCATTAAAATCAGTTGGCCCGTGTTCTAATCCTTGATCATATGCAAGAAAAAGAGCTTTTCCTTTTAGGGTTATTTTATTTAAATTAACTGTTTTCATTTTAACTAACTATTTACAATATTTCCTCCTTACTCTTTAAATTCATTTTTAATAAATTAGTCTTAGCTCCAAAGTTTTGTATAACTGCTTCAGATTCTTTTATTCCTAATTCTAAAGATTTAGTTATTGATTTTCCAGCTATTTGTCCTGCAACAAAACCAGAAGCTAAAGCATCTCCTGCACCTGTTCTCTCAACAACCTTAACATCCTTATGAGGGGAAATAGAATATTTCTTCTCTCCATCATAACAAATTATAGGTTTATTTTTATCTGTAATTACAACAATGCCTTTAGTTACTTTATGAATACCTAAAAGCAAATCTTTTTCTTTAGGAGCATATCTCTTCACTAACATCTCTGCTTCTTCCTTATTAAGTATAAGAACATCTGTTAATTTTAATAAATCCCTAATATTCATTTCTTTTATCTGATAACTACTGGGATTATATGCTATCTTAACCTTATCTTTCTTTTTTAGTTTAATTGCAAGTTTTTTTTGTGTTTCAAAACTTTCACCTAAAAGAGAACTAAAATACAACCATTTTGTTTTAAACTTCATAATATCTCTCATACTCACTTCATCATTTGCACCTTTATATGTAAGGATTGTTCTATCTCCACCTTTACTATCTAATATAACAGAATATCCTGTTAATTCCCCCTTAACAGTCTTGCCAAGAAACTTAACTTTTTCTTTTTTCAATAATTCTTTTATCTGCCTCCCATTCCCATCATCTCCAAATTCACATATACATCCTGCTTTTAATCCTAATCTTGAAAATGCAACAGAAGTATTTGTCCCACCTCCCCCAACATCAAATTTTAAATCTTTAATTAATATTTTTTCACCGATAGGATAATACATAAATCCTTTCTTCTCAGAAACATCTGTCTGTACAAATACATCCAATACAGCTGAACCAAAACTTACAACATCAAATTTCATTAAATCACATCTCCTTAATTGCACCATAGAAAGATTTATTTAATTAAAAACTTTTGTGTTTTAAGACATGGCAAAGAAAAAAAAGAAAGGTGATAAGAAAAAGGTAGAAAAAAAAGTAAAAAAAAGAACTAAAAAAAGAAAAACACCTACTTTCAGTAGAAATAATCAAGAAAAAAAAGAAATATTAGTCATTGTAGCTCATCCTGATGATGAAACAATTTGGATGGGAGGAACTCTTCTTAAAATAAAAGAAAAACAAGATTCAAATGTTACACTAATCTGTTTATCTCGAAGATACGACCCAGATAGATATCCTAAATTTAAAAAAGCATGTGAAATATTAGGAGTTAAAGGATATATTTTTGATTTAGATGATGCAGAAGAAGGAGAATATAGAAACATTTCTTCTCAACAAATAATAAACACAATCCTAAAAATAACAAAAGATAATATTTACACCACATTATACACACATAATAAAAACGGAGAATACGGGCACAGAAGACATATTGAAACCCACAATGCAATTCAAGAAATGCAAAGCAGAGGATTATTATTTGCAGAAGAAGTTTATTTCTTTTCATATAAAAAAGTTGAAAATAAATATCAAGGATACGCAATACCTAACTCGAATGCAGATAAACTTATAAAATTAGGAAAATCTTATCTTAACATGAAAAAGAAGATAATTCAAAACATATACGGATATAAAAAAGGAGGATTTGAAGAAGAATCTTGTAGAGCTACTGAAGCCTTTGAACTAAGAAAATAAATTAAAATGAAATGTTTGTTACTCTACCCTTACCCTGTTGAACCCGACGGAGTAAGTCTCCAAGGACACTATCTTGCTAGGGGATTAAAAAATTTAGGAGTAGATATTTTAGAATGCCACTACAGAGACAGTATACAAAAAGACTATTATCTAAGATATTCAAAACCAGATTTTATAATAGGAATTGGATTCTGGGGAAATGTCCCTGAAATATTAATTGACCCACAAAAACACGGATTAACAGTTATCCCTTGGTTTAATGCAGATGGATGGGTTGCAAATTATAAAGCTGAATTTGAAAAATTAAAATTAATGTTCACAACAAGTGACTGGGTAAAAAGCATATATAAGAGAGATGGGGTAGATGTCTCAAAAATAATTCCAATGCACATTGGAATAGACACTGAACTTTTTAAACCAAATAATAATCCTGAAGCAAACACTAGATTAAGAAGACTTCTTGGAGTAAAAGACGACGAAGTAATGATATTTACAATGGGAGGAGATGTTACTTCAAAAGGAGCTCAAGAAATGATGAAAGCTTTAGCAGAAATAAATAAAGAATTTACAAACTGGGTTTATGTTTGTAAGTCCTGGCCAAGTGAATGTTCTGAAAAGTGGCATGATTTTGAAGAAGAACTAGCTGATGAATTAGAGATACGAGATAAAATTATTTTTTTAGATGATACTTTTTCACCTGAATTTTGTGCAGATATGTTAAATGCATGTGATATTTACGCTGCACCTTCAAGAATTGAAGGTTTTGGAATGATACAAGTAGAAGCAATGGCTTGTGGAAAACCAGTTATCTCAATAAATGTCGGAGGCCCAGCAGAAACAATAATCCACGGAAAAACAGGATTTTTAGCAAAAGTTGCAGAAGAAGTTAAACTTACAGAAGAATGGGTTTATCCCCATATGGGATTTGAAGAACAAAAAAAAATACCTTTTGAAGTTCCAAAAACATTTGGATACAGGGCAGATATAGAAGATTTAATGAAATACACCTTAATTTTACTTAAAGATAAAAATCTAAGAGAAGAGATGGGAAAAGCAGGTAGAGAGCATGCTGTTGCAAACTTTGATTATAATATTATAGCAAAGAAAATGCTTGATATAATTAAAGAGAAAATAGATTTAAAAGACAATTTAAATAATCCTCCTTCTTTAGATAATTATGAATCTAATAAAATTGAATGATGCAGTTTATATGTATCCTAAGCCTGTATTTGGCATAGTTAAAGCAAAAAAAAGAGTTATGTCTATTTCTATAGATAAAGAAACAAAAAATCCTTATTTAGGTTTAGTAAGAGAAATAACAAAAAGCCAGGGAACACCAGATAAACCTGGATTTATTGATGAAAGCAAACTAATAATCATTGAAAGTGAAAATGCTTTAGATTGGAAAAAGAAATCTGATTTAAAAATAAAAGGAATTAACAAAATAATAAAAAAACTTTCCAGTAAAGATAAATATTTTATTGGATTAGAAGACCCAGACATAATAAATGAAGGAAAAATAAAACATGTTTATTTTACAATTGCATTCAAATATAAAGAAAAAGCAGGTTACTCTATTTATCTAGGGCACGCTCAAGGAAACTCAATTAAAAATTTAACTGCAACAAACCCCATATTATCCCCTCTTAAAAAATTTAGAGGATTTAAAGAAGTAGTAATCTCACCTATAAATAAAAAAGGATATAGAATAAATTTAAGTGAAGCCCAACTTGTAATAGATAATAATGAATCTTCAGTTACAATATCCGCAGAAGGAAAAGATTTATCTAAACCCTGGAAATTTAAAGAAATAATTTTAAATCCAAAAAAAATAAAATATTCTTGGTGTAAAGGGGAAACTTCTCCTGCAATCCTTTTTCCAAAAGAGTTCATCTCATTAAAAAACAAAAATCTAGTTTTAGGAATAATAAATGGAAGAGAAATAAAAAAGAAAATAAATAACGAAGAAGTGTATGGAAAATTCAGACCTGGTTTAATCATATACAATATTGAAACAGGAAAAGTTGAGTGGGTATCTAAAAATTATTTATTTGAAGACCCAGATGCTAAAGCAATTACATTTGTCTCAGATTTTTTAATAACGAAAAAAGAACAAGGTATACTATATGCCCAAATTAATGACTCTTTTATACGAGCTTATAAACTCAATGCTAAAGAATTAAAAAAATTAATTCCAAAACAATTCATAAACTAAAAAATTATATTAAGACTTTCCTAGCTTTAAAGGACTTATAAGCAGCAATATACATTCCTGCACTCCACGCTTGATAAGTTCCATATGCTACTTTATTAATAGGGCTTATCCATTCAGGATAATTTCCTTTAATATTAGTTTCTGCTAATTTAATTAACTCTTTTTCAGCTTCTTTAAATCTCTTCAACTTTATAAGTGCAAGAACATAAAACCCTCCAATATATGTCCAAATCCCCCCATTAAGATAAGAATGAGGGATTCCTGCACTACAATCCAAGTAATAATCCTGCCAGTGTTTACTTCCTTTTTTTATAGGAGGATAAATTGCTCTAAGAGCATACGGTTCATTAATTTTATTTTTAATAATATAATCTAGTATCTTATTGGATTTTTTTTCATCTGCTAACCCAAAAACAATAGCCAAAATATTTCCTAAACTGTCAAACCACTCTCCAATCTCTTTATACTTCCTATGATTCTTCCACCTATATGCATAGTAAAATTCTTCATCCCACAACCCGTTTTTACTCTTAATCTCAATATTCTTTTTTAATTGATTTTGAGCTTTTTTATCTCCAACAAAAAATAATGCTTTATAGTATAATGCCTGAGTATTTATAGTGTGTCCATATCTATGAGGAAATGCATCTTGCCAATCACTTGTAGGAAGTTGTTCTAAAAGCCCATCTTCATCTGTATCCTGATATTTGAGCCAAATTAAAGCTTTCTTAATATTTTCTTTGTGTTTTAAAAACAATTCATCCCCATAAGCCATCTTATAATAATATTCTCCAAGAATAAACCATAAACTAGAATCAATTGATTGCAAATCAACTTTTATTTTTTTAGAATTAAACCCATAAACAGCATTAGGAATTTGTCCTAATTTAGTCTGGTATTTTGCTAATGTAATTAAGCTGCTCTTGAAACTCTCTTTAATGTAAGGACTATCTAAAGGAGCACAGCTTGCCCCAATTAAACTTATCATACTATCTCTTGCCCACACCCCCCTATAAGCTCTCCTTCCTGCAGATGCAAAAAGTCCATGTTTAGTAGAGCACTTATTAATAGTCTCAATTGCCTTTTTATAAGCTAAATCTATTTTTTCATTCATTTCACTTTTTTTAGAGAGTTCATTATCTTACTAATAGGCACTTTTCTAACAGTTGTGACAACATCTCCACCTCCAGAATAAATAAGCAAATCTTTTCCATTTTTATCTACAACTAATCCTGTGGGAAAAACAATCTTTTTTTGTTGATAAGGTTCTAATTCTTCTTTAAGACTTGGAGTTATAATTGGGCTTGAATTAGAAATAATTTTTTTAGGATTATTTAAATCAAAAAGTGCAGCAGACCCAGAATAAATAAAAAAATTAGGTTCTTCTTCTCTAACAGTGTGATATATTAAAATCCATCCTTTATTTGTTTTTATAGGAGGGCACCCTGCACCTATTCTTCCATAACCCTCTTCTCCCCTCTTAAAAATCTTTACTGCTTCTAGTTTCCCCCAACAAAGCAAATCATCAGAATAAGCTATCCATATACTAGGAGGAGTAAACTGAAAATTACCTTCAGGTCTATCAAATGCTACATACCACCCATCTATTTTTTCTGGAAAAATTACAACATCCTTATCTTGTTCTCCAAAAATAATTCCTTTTCTCTTCCAACTAATCAAATCCTCAGAAAATGCTATTGATGTAGAAATATTCTGTTTTCTAGATAAACTAACATAAGTCATAACATATTTTCCTTCTACCTCAACTATTCTAGGATCTTCAACACCTAGCTCAGAATCATTCTTAACACCATAAAAACTAGGCTTTTCATCTATAGATAAAATTTTCATACCCTTATCATCTAATATCACTCTCCTCAAATGAGAAATAAATGTAAGTCTCTTAGTAGAGTCTTTAAAGATAATATCAAACTCTGAATTATTTACAACTTCTGCCCTAGGAAATTTATCTACCTTTAGTTCATATTTATTTTCTCCAACCATCCTAGGAGAATAAAAATATTTTTTATCTTCCAATACTTTAAGTTGTTCTATAACTCTTACATACATTACTATCTTCCCATCCCTTCCCCTTATTGCAGCAGGATTTATTGTCCCTATGACATTTAGATATTTTGAAGAAGGTTTAATCATTTCAGGGGTTACAAGCAATTTAACACTCTTATTCATTTTATCATCCTCAATATAGCCTATAACCCAACAATAGTTTTTAAATATTTATAAAGAGATAAAAGGATATTCTTTAAATTAAATATCCAGCTTTATTATCAAAAATAATAACTGTATTCTTGTGATTTCTTAAAAAACTTGCAGGGCAACTTGAACCAACCTTCCCTTTAACTAAACACTGAATTGCTTTAGCCTTTTTTCTACCTGAAGCTAAAAGAATTATCTTTTTGGAACGCATTATAGAACTTACCCCCACTGTAAGTGCTTTTCCTTTAGTGTGCTTCAAATCTACAAGCCGTGTTATAGAATCTCCACTACTACCAGGTTCATTAAATCCAATATGTCCATTTTCACCTATACCCAAAATCTGCAAATCTATTTTATATTTTTTAAGATTTTTTTCATAATCTTCACATTCTTTCCTTATATTTTTTGTTTCTCCATTTAAAAGATGAATATTGTTTTTATTAATATTAATATGATTAAAAAAAGTTTTAAACATATACTGATAATTGCTTTTAGAATTACTCTTTTTTATAGGATAAAACTCATCCAAATTAAATGCACTTACTCTTGAAAAATCAACTCTCCCTAATTTATATGCCTTAATTAAATTCTTATAAGTTTTTTTAGGTGTTTTTCCTGTTGCAAATCCCATTGTAAGGTTAGGTTTCTTATTAATTTCATCAATTATTATTTCTGATGCAACTTTAGATAATTCCACATGATTCTTAACATTAATTAGTTTCATTTTATTCCAAGCACCTCTAGTCCAGGAAGTTTTTCACCTGCAATATAATTAAGTAATGCTCCCCCACTCAAACTTATATGATTAAACTTAAAGGGGTTTATTTTAGAATCTTTTATTGCATCACTGAGATGTCCTCCGCCTATTACTGAAAATGCCTTACTGTCTGCTATCCCTCTAAGAATCGCAAATGTCCCCTCTGAAAAATGCTTTTTAGTGCAATCTCCTGCAGGGCCTTTCATATATATTGTTTTAGCTTTTTTAATCTCTTGAAGATATTTTTTTTGGGTTTTTTTTCCTATATCAAATATTTCATAATCATTTGGGAATTCTTTAATTGAAAGTTCCTTCCTCTTCTCTTTCACACTCACTGCAAAATCTAAAGGGGTTTCAACATTCTTTAATTTACTTGAAGGGATTTGAATAAAAATCTTCTTTTTATTAAGATAATCTTCTTGTTCACCAAGCTTTTTTCCTTTATTGATGAGGCACACCTGTCCAAACAACCCGCAACTTAATACTTTATTCTTCCCCAATAATTTAATATTATCCTCAGGTTTAGCTCCCCCAAGAATATAGAGAGTATTATTTAATTTAATTTTTTTAATTGCATTAACCTCCCTTTCTAATATTCTTCCAGCAAAATTAAATTTAAAGTATTTTGGAAGAAGTATCGAAGATTGAGCTCTATGGCAAACAGAAAAAGCATCATTCACAAATACTTCACAATTTTTTGAAAAAAAATCAGTTAATTTATTAGGGACTTTTTCAAACTCTTCTTTTAAATTCCGAACATTCTCTAAAAGTATTGCCTCACCTTCTTTTAAGTTCTTTATCTTACTTATCGCCTCTTTTCCAATAATATCGTTGACAAATCTAACTTTTGTATAAGAATTTAATTGTTTAGAATGTTGTTTTAGTGAAATAAAATCCTCGCCCCCTGGTCTTCCTTGATGTGCAAGTATAACTACTCTAGCTTTTTTCTTTTTTAATTCATTAATTGTTATTGCTGCTTCCCTAATTCTTTCAGATTTCAATAGTTTTTTATTTTTAACATCAGAATTCAAATCAGATCTAACCAAAACCACTTTCCCTTTAAAATTAAAGTCATCTAAGGTTTTCATTTTAATAAATCTTATTACCTATTTCAATAGTTTAATCATTTCAACTAACCTATGAGAATATCCATATTCATTATCATACCAAGAAAAAACCTTTACCATATTTCCATTTACTTGAGTTAAAATAGAGTCAAAGATAGATGAATTTGGGTTCTTAATAATATCTGAAGAAACTAATTCCTCTTCAGAATACTTCAAAATTCCTTTCATTTGCTTTTCAGAAGCTGTTTTTAATGTTGCATTAACCTCTTCTTTAGTAACTTCTTTTTCCAAAACAGCTACAAAATCTACAATACTCCCACATGCAACAGGGGCTCTAATAGCCAACCCATTTAATTTCCCTTTTAATTCGGGAATAACTTCTCCAATAGAACTTGAAGCCCCGGAGCTTGTAGGAACCAAATTAATAGCCCCTGCTCTTCCTCTCCTAAATTTCTTATGAGGCACATCTAAAATCTCTTGATCATTTGTATATGCATGAACAGTAGTCATAAACCCAGAATGAATCTTAAAACTATCATTAATCACCTTAACAAGCGGAGCTAAACAATTTGTAGTACACGAAGACATAGACACAATTTTATGTTCTTTTTTTAATTGTCCCTCATTAACTCCTAAAACAATAGTTACATCTGGATCTTTAGCAGGTGCAGAAATCAAAACTTTTTTTGCTCCAGCCCAAAGATGTCTTAATGCCCCATCCCTATCTGTAAAAATCCCAGTACAATCTACCACAATATCCACTCCCAATTCAGACCACGGGAGATTCTCAGGTTCTTTTTCAGAAAATATAGCTATTTTTTTACGATTAATCTTAATATATCCCTCTCCTTTCTCAACTTTCCTATCATAATTCCCATAAATAGAGTCGTATTTCAAAAGATAAATCAAGGAGTCTATACTTGCTAAATCATTAATAGCGACGACATTAACTCCTTTATCCAAGGCTATTTTTAAAAAAGACCTACCAATCCTTCCAAACCCGTTAATAGCGACTTTTACCATATTACCTCTTTTATACAAAAAAATAAAAATAATGAATTTAATAAACCTTACTAATTAAAAAATAAAAAATAAAGAAAAAGAAAAAAAGAATTACTTCTTCTTTTTTTTAGCTGTCTTCTTAGCTGGTTTTTTAGCAGCAGGTTTTTTCTTAGCTGATTTTTTCTTAGCCATCTTTTCACCTCGATTTTAATTAATAATAATAGAAAATAAAAGTTTATAAATTTTTTGTAGGCAATAAAATAAGAAAAATGTTCCGTCGATAAAATTGATTAAATTTCTTCAAAACTTAATTTTTCATTTACTAAATCACACAATATTTTTTTTAATTTATTTATTTTAATTCTTTTTTGTGTTCTCGAGTCTCTATCTCTAATTGTTACATCTTTATTTTTCAGAGACTCGTCATCTATTGTTAAACAAAACGAGGTTCCTATTTCATCATTTCTTGCATATCTTTTCCCAATACTTCCAGACTTATCATACTCTACATTAAAATCTTCTCTTAAATCATTTACAATCTCCTCTGCAATTTCCTCAAAATCTTTCCGTTTAACTAAAGGAAAAACAGCTACTTTAAAAGGAGCTACTTTTGGAGGGAATCTAAACATACTTCCATCTTTACCTAAAGAATAAAAAATATCCAGCATTGTCCAAATATTTCTATCAACCCCGAAACTCAGCTCTAACACATGGGGAATAATTTTTTTACCCTCATAGGAAATAGACATATCTTTTCCAGATGTATTTCCATGCCCAACTAAATCATGATCTGTCCTATAGTGTATTCCTGCAACCTCTTTAAATCCACCTAGTGTATCAAGGTAAATTTCTACATCAAAGTGTATTTTATTGTAAAACGCTTTTTCTGTATTACTTAACTCTCTTAATCTAAATTTTTCTTTAGGTATTTTAAGAACATTCAAATAAAAATTTTGGACTTTTGCAGCATGAAACAAATAAAATTTAGGAAGGTCTTTGTTCTTGTTTAATTCCCCACATCCTACTTCTTCAACAGAGTCTTTATCAAAAAATTTAATTCTAAGTTTTTCTTTTTTAATATCTTCCCACTTTTCATGTTCATCAATCATCTGCGGGTCAAAAAATATCTGTAATTCTGCTTGTGAAAATTCCCTTAACCTAAAAAACATCTGCCTAGGTGAAATTTCATTTCTATATGCCTTATCTATAATAGCCAATCCTAAAGGAAGTTTATTCCTTGTTGCTTGAAACTCTTCTTTAAATGCAAGATACGCTGCTTGAGCTGTCTCAGGACTAAGATATGCTTTCTCTTCATTAAATCCAATATTCACTGAAAACATCATATTAAATTGCTTAATTGGAATTAATTCCCCACCGCACTTAGGGCATTTAAGATTTAATGTTCTTAATTTTTCATTCATCTCTTCTATTGAGAAAGTCCCTGCATCTAAAACCCCATTATCTTCTAAAAAACTATCTGCTCTAAATCTAAAATGACATTTTTTACACTCAGTCATTGGATCATTAAAATTATCTAGATGACCTGATGCTTTAAAGACAGGTTCTGGAAGAATATTATTTCCTTGAATCTCATAAAAATTATCATTTAATGAAAGTATATTTTTTCTCCACAAGTTTTCCCAATTTGATTTAAGTAATTTTCCTAAATGTCCGTATGTGAAAAATCCTGCTTTACCTCCATAAATATTTGCAGTTTGAAAAAAGAAACCTCTTTTACTTGAAATAGAATTTATTTCATTTAATTTATCTCCAGGATTAATCGATTTTTCTTTACCAAATTCTCCTAATTTATTCTTTTCTTCCATTTTAATCTCTTTTTTATTTGAATCAATATTTTTAATTATTTCTGCATATTTTTTATCTGCCTCTTCCTTACTTGAACCCAAATACGCAACATGCTTACTAATAACTTTTTTTCCTTCCCTTACACTTTTTCTTAAATAAAAATATTCTTTACCATTTATCTTTTGTTTAGCAATATACATAATTAGATTAAAAAAGTAGTGTATAAAAAGTTATTTACCTAGAATTTTTATTAAAATATTTTTATCTCTCTGTCCATCAAATTCCCCGTAAAATATACTTTCCCACCTACCCAAATCTAATTGCCCATTACTAATTGCTATAACTGATTCTCTTCCCATAATTGTTCTCCATAAATGAGAGAATCCATTATCTTCCCCTGTCTGATGATGATTATAATCAAATTTTTGAGGAGCTAATTTTTCTAGCCATTCTCTAAAATCCTTTAATAAACCAGATTCATTATCATTAATAAAAACAGACGATGTAATGTGCATTGGATTAACTAATACAATCCCCTCGCTAACTCCAGACTCCCTCACTGCTTCTTCAATTTCAGAAGTAATATTAATGAATTGTATTCTTTCAGGTGTATTAATTGTTAATTTTTTTGTGTAAATTTCCATCTTAAATAAAAAAAGCACGGGGTGGGAATCGAACCCACGAAATTTCGCTCTGCAGGCGAACGCAGTACCATTGTGCCACCCGTGCTTAAAAATTTATAATGCCCGAGACAGGATTTGAACCTGCGACCTACTACTTAGAAGGCAGTCGCTCTATCCAGACTGAGCTACCCGGGCCTATAACTAACTATCTTAAGAACTATTTAAAAGGTTTTGTTTCAAAAAAATTATATCTCAAATCCACTAAAATCTTCTGCAATAATCACGTTTTTAAATTCTTTTTTTGCATCTTCTAAAAGATCTTTAAGTCTATTATCATATCTTTGAGAAATGTGAGTAAGAATAAGTTTCTTTGCTTTAGCCATTCGGGCTATTTTTCCATTCTGCTCTGCAGTTAAATGCATGTGTTCTTTTGCTTCTTTCTTATTCTCAGAACTAAAACTAGAATCACAAATTAACAAATCTGTACCTCTAACAAATTTGATTATCTTATTATTAAAAAGTGTATCCAGCACAAATGAAACTTTCTTACCTTCTTCAATATAAGTTAAATCTTTAACACTATATTTTTTTCCATTATAAGTTATTCCTTTTTTATTTTTCAATTCTTTAAGTAAAGGTGATTCAGGAATACCCAGTCTCTTCAATTTAGATTTGTCTATTCTTAATTTTGGTTTAACAACAAAGCTGTATGCATTCGTAGGTATTCCGTGTTGCATACTTTCAGCCTCTAAATAAAAATCTTCATTTTCATAAAATTTCCCTGAGACTTCTTCAATCTTTACTCTAAAATTATTTTTTAAATATTTAATTCCCGTAAAACTTTCAATAATTTTTTTTGAACCCTTAGGACAAGAAATAATCAAATTCTTATTATAACCACTAAAACTTAATGTTGACAATAATCCAGGTAATCCAAATATATGATCTCCATGTACGTGGGTTATTAAAATACGAGTTAATTTACACGGATTTAACTGGGCTTTCCTAAATTGCCTTTGAGTTCCTTCTCCACAATCTACTAAAATATTTTCATCATTATAAGTTAATAAAATTGAAGTGTGGTTTCTTTTTGCACTAGGTATTTGAGCAGATGTCCCTAAAAAAATTACTTTAATCTTTGATGCCATAAAAAAATAAATAAAAACAAGTTTAAATAATTATCAATTAAGTTTAATTTATTAAAATAAAGCTACAGCTAAAATAAACACGCCGAGAAAACGCCCAGCGAAAACAAAATTAACGCTCAATTTATTTTGAAGTCAAAAGTTTAATCTTTTTTCAATGCAGTTGAAGCAGGAGAAATGTAAATTATAGTGTCTCCCCTTAAAAAAGTCAATCCAAGACTTTTCTTTAGTTCTCCATCTTGCATTTCTTTCACATTATCTAAAACTAGATTAATGTGGATATCAAAAGCTAACAAAGTACCTACGAAATACTTGTCTCCTTTTAAATGCACTAAGACTTCTTTACCTTTAGAGTTATTCAATAAATCCAAAGGTCTTTCAATTCCATTAGTCATATCCAAAGTATAATAAAATCATTTTTAAACTTTTCTCACATTTAGGATAGTAAATCTTTATAAAAAGGTTTATAAATAAAAAACAGACTATGATAGTATGAAACTCGGAAGAAAAATAACAGGTGGAAAATACATAAAAAGAATGAAGAAGAAAAAACATTCTTTACCTGGACAAAAGAAAACAGTAAAATTAGCTGCAGATGAAAAAAGAAAAATCAAGAGAGTAAGAGGGGGAAATAAAAAAAATTATTTATTAAGAGGCAAATTTGTAAATATTCAAAAAGATGGAAAAAAATACAAAAGAGCTGAAATAAAAAATGTTCTTGAAACACCTTCAAATAGATTCCTTGCAAGGCAAGGTGCACTTACAAAAGGGACAATTGTCCAAACTGAAGCAGGAAAAGTAAAAATAACAAACAGACCTTCACAAGAAGGGATGGTAAATGGCATATTAATTGAATAATTTTCTTAAAAGCCAGTTTACCTGGACAAAAGGGGTAAGAAACACTTAAAAACCCCCTAACTATTTATTTATAAAATATCCGAAAGCTTTATAAATAGGAAAACTTTATAAACCCATTATTAAACTTAGAAATAGTAAAAAATTATGGCTGGAATAAGAAAATGTCCTGAATGCGGGAGCATTAATTTAACATATGATTCTCACCTCGGAGAAATAATTTGCAATGATTGTGGACTAGTTGTAGAAGAGAAAATGGTAGATACTGGAATAGATTTATCAGGTAAATTTGATAAAAGTGAAAAAAAAGGTAGAGGTGGTGCACCGATTTCAATACAAAAATTTGACAAAGGACTTACAACTAATGTCGGAGAAATTTCAGATATTTATAGATTAGAACCAAAGCAAACTAGAAAATTCTTAAGATTAAAAAAATGGCAAGAAAGAGTCTCTACCTCAATTGAAAGAAATTTAAGACTCGCAATGGCTGAACTAAGAGTTATTGCATCTTACTTAAATCTTCCAAATGTTGTAAGAGATGAAGCAGCAAGAATATACAACTATGTTCTTCAAAGAGGATTAGTAAGAGGACGTTCAATGGAATCTGTAATTGCTGCATGTTTATATGCTGCATGTCGTTCTTACAATATCCCTAGAACACTAGATGAAATGGCAACAGCATCAGATGTTGAAAGAAAAGAAATAGGGAGAACTTACAGATTTATTATAAGAAAATTAGGAATTAAAGTAAACCAATCTTCTCCAAAAGACTATGTCTCTAGATTTTCATCAGTCCTTAAACTCAGTCCAAAAACTCAAAACGATGCACTAAAGGTATTAAAACAAGCAGAAGAAGTTGAATTAACCTCTGGAAGAGGCCCTGCAGGCATTGCTGCTGCAGCATTGTATGTTGCTGCATTAATAAATGATGAAAAGAAAACTCAAAGAGAGGTTGCAGATATTGCAGGAATAACAGAAGTAACAATAAGAAACAGATACAAAGAATTAATAGAAAAACTTAATCTCGAAGATAAAATAAAACAAAAAGAATCTGAATCTAAAAAGAAAAAACAAGCATAAATCTCTTAATAAAAATAAACTCTGTACCTTATATCTAAACCTTTTTATACACTCAACTTCTCATTTTTTAATGCGGGGGTGCCGGAGTGGTCAAACGGGTCAGATTTAGGCTCTGATAGCTTAGTGCTTACCTAGGTTCGAATCCTAGCTCTCGCATCATATTCTTTTAAGTTCTAGAAATAGGCTTCCAAACCATATAAACTGAGTGTTGATTATCTAAAAGATTAACTTCAGAGTATTCAAACACTCCTCTTCTACTAAATGCTCCCCAATCAAAAACTTTGGCTATTCCTCTATATTTATCAACCCACTCAACAAAAATAACATTATGAGGCTGGTCTTCATTATAAACAACAGAAAGAATGTCCCCTGAATTAAGCAAATTTAATTTACCATTTTGAGATAATCCAACATTTTCACAAGCTCCCTCATTAATTTGGTAAGGTCCATTAGAACTTGTAGTTATTGTTCTTCCATTATAAGTATAAGTCTTTCCTGCTCTATCTGAATATACACACTTAGGATTAGTGTTTGCCTTATCATAAACATATATTACAGAGTCCCAACAATTTATACCGTTTCCATCTGAATCTGAAACAACAGCCTTAGAAGTTCCTTCTAAAGAAGCCATAGCACTTAATACAGCCACTCTTGAAGCACCTGAAACATCCTCTCCAGGCTGAGGTTGTGGAAGAATATCTTCGCTAGGACCTGATTCAAATATTCCATAAGGAGATATAGAAGCATCACCCTCATACAATTTAATTAATTCAAAATATTTATTTTTAACTTCTTCAACATAATTTAAAGAACCGCATTTTCCAGTCTCTTTATTTCCCCAACCATTATATCCTCTTAATGCTGCTTCCCATTGAGTATAAGTTTTAACAACCCCCCCACAATCATAAGTTTTCCCTGTAGAAATATAATTTTGTCTAAGGATATTTGCCCCTGTATCGATATTAATTTGCCAGTCTAATAACATTTGTTTGCACATATTCTTATCACTCTCAAGAGTAACAGCACTTCCTCCAAAAAGATTATAAGTAGCATGTCCACAGTGGACATTAGAATTAATCTGCATTATACCGATGTCTCCCCCATCAGAAGATACTGCAGAAGAAACACAAGAAGATTCTTGAATCATTATTGCAAGCAATAATAATCCATCTTGAATTCCATATTGTTTAGAAGATGCAAGTATTTGCTTAGCATACGCTTCACAACTGCTCCCACAAAGACAAGGTAAATTAGAAGAGCGTCCCTGATCTGAAAGTGTTCTCATTAAACTAGCTAGTCTAGAAACTTCTCTTCCTGTTTCATAAGTTGTTCTAGCAGGGTACAAGCTTTTAATATAATCTGAATCATAATCAAAAATTATTGCAGCACCTTCGTAAAAATCACGGTCCATTAATCTTAGAGATAAATCCTTTTGAATATCATTAAATCCAGGAGCAACATTGGAAATACTTTGCCACACTCCTCCCCCTACAAACTTGCTATCCATCATCCAATTCCATTTGCCCCCCTCATACTGATAGTAAAGTTTTTTCATATACTCATAACGAGTATCCTTAAATTGAACAGTAAATATCCCTTCCTCATTCATACTAACCAAATTATAAGTCTTCTCTGCTAATTCTGCTTTTTTTCCTGCTCTCGCTTCGTCAATAAGAACCTTAAGTCCTCTAATATAATCCCCCTTATGATTTTGAAGACTATGAATAATATCTCTAGTTCTTTGTATTTGATTATTTGCATTACCATTAGCAACATCTTCATCAAATGTACTAACTTTACGCCAAATGGATCTTTGCTCACACCCGACTGCCCACTCCCACTCTAAATTAAAATACCTATAGCAGTTATCTCCTGAAGTAAGTAGATTTTTATCATTAAACAAAAATTTTGGAGACTCATAAAGGTTGTTAAAATTAGCGTCAACATCCAATGTAGATGACCCTGGAGAATTTAAAGATTCAAAAATAAAGATTGCTCCTGAATAAAAGTCTTTATAATTTAAGCCACCTAATATTCCATTAAAGTCTTTAGATTGGCTTTTTGAAAGAGCACATTCTTCATTAACTAATCTTAATAAATCAGAGTTACAATTATTAGTATTGCAATAATTGCACAAGTGAGATTGAGAGGTTAAAATAGATACAGGTGTCCAAGAATCCAACCTTCCAATTTCTCTTATCTTAGAATAGTAAGCTTCCCATTTCCAACCTTTTCCAGAATCATAAGTTGAATTAATAGAATTACCATCTTTACTTGTAAGAATAAAATTCCCTTTGCTAAGCATATATGCACTAGCATATCTTCCTTTTACACCCAACCATCTATTATGACTCATTGTATAATCAATTAAATACTTAACTCCATCTTCATACCCCATACCTTCCATTTTATTCAAGTCTCCACCCACAATATTAGAATAATCGTCTTTAATCTCAGAAACCTTAATCCAATTAGCAGAATTACTGCAATCTAGCTCTTGTGAATGAGCTCCTAAAAATTCTAAACAGTGATACCACATTTTAGAAACTTTATTATCATATTTAAAGAGAACATTATATTCTGAAGAAGTTCCTAAGATGTATTCTGTACCAGACAAATCAGGTAAAATAATTTCTGCAAATGCCTCTAGTGCTAAACGAGCATAAGCTTTTCCTCTCTCAAAATACAAATATGCTTTTTGATATCCATGATACACTCTACCACTATTAAGAACATCATTAATTAACTTAATTCTCTTAAGCATATCGTTTTCAGATTGAATCTTAGATTTTATTTCATTAAACTCCTCAATAGTATAATAGGTCTTAGATAAATAATCAAGAGCCTCTTTCTCTATACTGGATATTGCTTTATCCTCTATATTCAAGAAATTTATTGCATCTTTAACACTTTGAGTATCAATCCAGCAACCCACTCTCTGATTATCACAATATCCTACTTTTTTCCATCTTTCATTTTCAGTTCCAACATATGGGTCTGTTGCTTGCCCTGGACTATCCATTGAGCAAGTTCTAATAATTCCTTGTGAATAAAGTTCTGAATTAAGTAGGTTTTCTGCTGCACTTTGCATATTCAAATCTAAAAGACTATACACACTTGGACTTCCACTTACACACTCGTCCTTTGTCTTTATTCCACTCTTCTCTGCTTGATCTTTAAGATACAAATCACTTAAGTAGTTTACAGCAAAGGATGTTGAAACTTCTTTAAAACCACATCTCTCTCTTCCATTAACTGAAATGCATAGTGTATTATATCCAGAAGGTGCTGTGAAGTCAATTGCCTCATCTGCAAATCCTCCTTTTTCAATATACCCTGAATCAACTATCCTATCTGCAAAAGTATCTTGATAATAAGAACTTCCAGACCCTCTTAAATACACACGATAATATGCTCCTGAATCTGTTCCAGCATAAATATGGAAGTAAACTTTATAGTGTGAAGTTGGAGGATTAGTTACAGTTGTTAAAACTGTTTCTTCAAATTTTCCTGTAAATTGGAAAGGTGAATCAGGCGTAAATATATTAGATAATATTCCTCCTGGGCTAGGATAGACAATAGATGCGAATGATCCGCAAATAGAGGTACCTATTTCTTCAGTTGAACGTATTTTAAATGCCCTCATAGAACCTTCAGCATAGCTCCTAGTAAAATAATTAATTGAATTTTGTGCATTATTTAATGCGTCTCCAAATGTGTTGTACTCTCCACCTCCTTTAGACACTTTTCCAACTATCTTTTCTAGTATCTTTGGGCCATTTAATTTAATTAATGGAATTGCTTGCTTCCAAAAAAATTCACACAAATAAATACTATGTACTTCATCACATATTCCAACAGTCTCACCATCAGTTATCCCTTTCTGCAAACAATTTGCATAAGCTTGTTGAACAGTTATAAGATTTTCAACTCCTGCATTTATTCCACTTAAACAAAATGGAACATAGACGTCTCCCCCTTTCCATTTAGCATTTGGATAGCACATAAAAGCTCCACCCACAATACCTGTTTGAATTACATCTTGAACTTTATAGTTTCCACCAAAGTCACATCTAGAACTAGGACACACAACAGGATCACATGCATTAAACAAAAGAATACAATCTTCAACAGACATAGTGTCTGTACACTCCCCAGCCTGGCGTTCAACAAAAGGTTCTCCGACTTCAACATTTTCAACATTAGCATTTATATAAACCTCTTTTATTCCGTCCTTGTATTTTCTCTGGGCAGTATTAATTGCAAGAGCAGCTTGTTCAACCAAGCTCTTAATATTTGGTACTCCTGAAAAAGGGTTTCCTTCATTTGATTTACCCATCTCTATTAAAATACAATAGTCATCTCCAAAATCATCTAATTGAAATTCTTCTATTCCATTTACACCAACATTGCATAACCAAAATTCTCTTAGTCTTGCAGAAGTATCATAAGATGTTGTTGGAGAACTTATACCAGCATACCATCCTTCTTTTTTATCAAATGGAACTACAGCAGGAATATTTTTATTTAAGTGAGTCCCAGAATATCTTAATAAAATTTTTGAGCTTCCATAAGAAGATTTATAAGGATTTTTAAGTGAACCAGAATCAACCTTATAGAAAAGGCAATCTTTTAATTCATTAATAACTTCAGAGTTAGAAACAATTGTTCCATCTAAAGAATAAATATGGTGCTTATCTTCTTCTCCAGACCCTCCAGGAATTTTTTTTACAGTATAATGATTAGTTTTTCCCCCCAGATCCTCTAATACTAATAAATAAACTTCGCCATTGTATTGTCCAAATGCAACAGGGTTGTCACCTCTAATTCCATCTACTGGTATCCTAGTTCTTTCAAAAATATCTCCTTGATAAATAAAATCTCTATTCTCTATCTTTTCTCTGCCTATTGAAACAACATGCGAAGGATCAATGTTCGATTCTTTTGTTTTCCTTAACATATCAAGAGTTTCTTCTGAATTTTTATTAACATCTGCAATAACAGAATTTAGTCTCTTTATAGCAGTTTCTCTAAAGGCATCATTTGGATTTGCGGGAGTACTATTAAGGTACATTACATACATTTGAATTTCTTTAAGTTCTTCTAAACTATACGCTCCTTTTTCAATTAGAGAATTAGAGTTAAGTGCTTCAGTTAACTTATCTAATCCTTCCACTCCTTTAATTTGATTGTCTTTTAAAGAATCAATACTCTTTCCAACAGATTTTGAAAAACTACTTATAAATCTCTCAGAATCATCTGTTTCAATACCTTTAAGTATTTTATTTTGTTCATTAACTGCATTAGATAATCTATTTACATCTCTTTCTATCTCTTCAGAATGACTTAAAAAACAAGAATTTAAAGATTTAAATCTCTTAGGATCTATTTTCATTTCCTCCTCACAAATTTTATTCCATCCTCCTTCTCCAGTCATAACTTCTTTTCTTGCTATTGATTTTCCATTCATATTTTGTAGAAAATTTTTAATAACAAGATACCCCTCGGTGAGAGTGCAAGCAGCTTTTCCAGCACTAACAACTCCTCCAAGGACTTTTGAAACCTTACTCCAATCTTCAATAGATTTATTCACTTTTTCTATTCTCTCTTTTGCCTTTTCAGGTGAAAGTTGAATTGCTCTTTTCTCTACTCCTATTGCAAAATTAAATGTTGAATTACTCTTAGCTCTATCTGTGTTAGCTATAATTGACACTTTTGCAACTTTTTTTAGTTTAACTTCTGTTAAAGTAATAGAATACTCTCCATAAGTTCTAGAAGGTCCTCCTTTTTTAAGAGTCTCTGAATAAGTTGAAAATTTACCTTCATTAGAAATAACTCCTATTTTAATCACAGCACTATCTTTATCTAATTTTTCTAACATAATATACTCTCTATCCCCGGATCCTATATCTCCTTCTGAAAGTTCTTTCAGTGGAACTGCTCTCTCTTTTCTTAAAGAAAATGTTTTTAATTGTCCAGAGGAATCTCTAACTACTACTTGGGCACTGTAATCATCTGTAGAAGGCATTCCCACTCTCTCAAAAGAGATCTCTCTAATTCTTCCATTTATTACAACTTCCATTACAGAGTTTCTTGAATTTGAGATCATAAGAGGCATTGTACATATTTCAGGGGAATAGATTGAATGCCTATAATCCTCAGCAAACTGTCTACATAATTTAAGCATTACTTCTCTTTGTCCTAATTTATAGGCTAAATTAATTTTTTCTATTAAAGCCAATTCACCATAATCTTGCAAAGAGTTTTCATCTGGGACTTGCTCAGGGTAACTATTAACAACAGTATCAAAAGAATCCATTGCTTCTCTATAATAATCTAAATACATTCCTCCTTCATAAAGATTGTATTGGTCTTGTTCTGAATCTAAGCCAGACAATCCTTCTAAAAAGACTTTTTTTCCTTTAAACAAAGAATCCTCAACTCCTGCAACTTTAGAAGCAATTATTTTAGTCTCTTCTCCAGTCATTAAATATTTTCCAAAAAGAGTAATTTGTCCACCTAAAACAACATACGATTTAAGCAACTTAGAAAAAGTATCTGTTTCACCTTCTCTAGAAACATACATCTCAACATAATCAGAAAAAAGATTAATTTCTTCTGTAGTTAAAGAACTTCCCCTATATTCTGGTGATGAAATTAAAATAGCATAAAGATTTTTTTGTACAGTTATATAATCTAAAAGTTCTCTATCTCCTAAAGATGCAACATACCCTAAATAAACAAAGGAATTTTCCTCAGTATTCTTGTATAAATAATCTCCAACTTCATAAGAATTTTTTTCTCCATTAATTTCTAAATCAACTTTAGGAAATATTGAAAGAGTAAAAAGGTTAGATGCTTTATCATCTTCTCTACACCTAATTGTTACTTCTTGATTAATTCCCCTCTTTTTTAAGTCTACAACAAGACATCTCCCATCTAAAAAACTCTCTCCCTTTCTTAACTCAAAAGAATCTTCATTAATTTTTATCTGTGCAAAAGTATCTGGATCTTCAATACCTTCTAACTTTAGTTGCAAGTTTCCAATGCACGGGCTTAATCCTTGAAGATATATCTTAGAAGATTCTTCTCCAATACCTAAAGTTACATCAGGAGAGTATTTTTGAAGCTTATATTTTCTTTCTCCAGATAAAATTCTCTCCATAACTGTATTATCTGAATATAAAGAAAGAGTTGCTTTTTCATCTTTTACATCTACTGCTCTCAAATACCCCCTTCCATCCCAAAAACTATACCGGATATAATCATTATTCCACTCTTTCTCATCCATAACAGGAACATAAAATAATGCGTCTCCAATACCAAAAGAATTTTTTATATCATAATTAAATTCTGCTGTTATGCTCCCATTAATCCAACAAACTTCTGAACCAAAAATTGTTTTTTTACAATTAGTTAATGCAGATTCATTCGGTTGTTTTCTAAGTGTAATAACTGCATAGCCTAAATTTGCTGATGAAAGAAAATCCATATTATCTCCAGAAAAAGGGCTTTCTAAATTAGTATTAAGATATCCTAATGCAGGCTGTGCAGGAAGGTAATTTACTACTCCTTTAACCTCTTTAGCAGTATTACTTGAAAGTCTTATATTATTTATTTGGTTAATTTGCACTAAAGGATTTATTTGAGTAGCAGTCATTCTACAAAAAACATTTACATCTTCTTCAGCCAATAAATCACTTCTTACAACAGTAGGTTCACAACTTAAGGGAGCTATATTAACAATAAAGTCTGTCCCTTGATAACAAACAGATTCATCTACTTTAAGACTACTCCCTCCAAAAAACCACCCTCCTCCAACTTTATTAAATGCAGGAGAGTACCCTAAAGTTTCAGTATATGCTGTTGCAATTGAAGAAATAAAAATAAAATTAATAAGAATTATCCCAATTAAAAATACACTCTTGCTTTTTTTGGACAAAATCACCTTAATCTAACCTCCAAGTTACTATTCTCAAATAAGATATAATTTTTTTGTATTTGTTCTAAAGAATTTGGAGAAGGAAACCCATCTAAATTAATATCAAGTGATTTATATCTCTTTAAATCTCCTTCCTCAAAAGTATAATCTAATTTACCTCCTGCAGATAAAGCCTCAGAAACTATTTGTGCAGGAACTTCCACATCATAACATTTTTTCTTTGTTAGTCCCAAAGCACCACCAATAAATGCTCTAGGAATATCAATGCATTTCTTTTGTGTAGTTGCTCCAATATTTAAATTAGATTTTTCGTATGCATAAGCTTGAATTTCATAAGTCCCTTCACCTAATTCAACTTTCTTCTGGCTAGGATAAGAGATTGTTCTAGAAATATCATCAGAGATAAAATGAATAATTGCCTCTCCATTGTAGTTCTTACCCTCAACCATAAGTTGAATATTTAAATCATAAAGTTTGTTGAGGTAAATACTTAATGTACTTTCTGAAAGTACAGAATACATTAATCTTTCTTCCTTATATCCTTCAGCTCTTACATTTATAAAACCATTAACACATTGAGGAAATTCTTTAACTAATTGCCCGTCTTTTGTCATCCCAATGTCACAGGAAGAACCAACACAAGAATATGAAATATAAGCATCAACAGGTTTTAAGTCTGAATTATAAACTCTTATATTCATTTTAGTATCCATATCTTCACACAGTCTTGCATACGGAACATAGATTGCTTCTCCTCCTGAAGCATTTCGAGGCATATTTCTTTCAACAACAATAGCTAAAGGAAATTGGAATATCTCGCTTGTTAAATCCCCTGAAATAATTTGCACTAATACAGGATATTTCATATTATAAACAAAATGATAAGGAACATAACAAAATCCTAAAATACCCATCCCTTCTTGAGTTCCAATAGGGCTAGCAACCATTAATTGGTCTTCTGAAGGATTTACTTCAAATGTAGACGTCCAATTTGGAGAATTTAAGAATTTAACTCTATGATTAGAAGGTATTCCAGAAATATGAATATCAAAATACTCTCCTTTAGTATTTCCATTTCTAAGCATCATAGTATTCATTTGTATTGCCTCCCTTAATTCTCTGAAAACTTTGCTTGCATCCCACACCAAAGGTGAACAGCTTAATTCAACACCATCAACTGGAGCATATAATCTTAAAACATCTATAGCATACTCTTCTAAAAATAATTCTTTTTGTTCTTTTTCATACACTTTAATAGCTGAATCATACAAGGAACCAAGTTGAGTATCTACAGTTACCTTATGATCTCTAACCATGTATCTCTCACTATCTCTAGAAACTAAAAAATCCATGTCCAATCTTAAAAGAGTTTTATCATCTTTTATCTGAATATTAGCACTAGGTTTTCCAAGAGTAATAGAATACCCTTTAGAATAATAACCTTCAAAAGAGCATGCTCTTATCCTTGAATCTATAAACCTCTCCAATTCTTTTTCCATATCTTCTTTAGATGGAACTTGTTCTCTATGAAAATTATTTCCAGAAATATAATACCAATATGGAATTGGATTTCCCAAAAAGTCTAATTGAGAAGAAAAAGGCATATAATTTGAACCTGCTTCATATTCTGGAAGATAAATATACCCTCCCTGGCTTTCAAGGATTTTAATTCCAACTCTTAAATCATTCTCCAAACAATCTATGAATGTATTATATACTGGTTCCATTTCTGAAACATTTCTAGGAGAAAAAATAGAATCCCTAAAAACAAATATAATTGCAACAATAGCCACCAAAAGTACTGCTAGAATAATAAAAATAGCTAGCTGACCCTTTTTATTTTTTAGAGAAAGCCCGCCCATTAAATTTAAGAGTTTCACCTTTTTTAACCTCATTAAAATTAATGAAAAATGTCTATATAAAGTTTATTAAAATACAGATATTAAACTCTTCTTCTAGAATATCTTACCCTATTATAATTACTTACTTTTAAAGAATATATTGCACCCAACACTAAAAACAATCCTCCTACAACAATTATCCACTTATCTATTTTACTAAAAAAATCAGGTAAACTAATAAAATTAAATCCAACATTTAAAAAATACGCTCCTAATAATAAATACAATAAAAATAGTAAAAAACCCCCACTACCTCCTCTAGCCATAAAAAAAATAATAGAAATACCTTTAAATATTTTACTAAACACTAAAAAAACATAGGTCCCATAGTCCAGTGGCTAAGACGTGTCCTTGACGTGGACAAAATCCAGGTTCGATTCCTGGTGGGACCACTCTCCTCAACAACCCTATTACCTTACTTTGCTAATTCTCCCTCCTTTAGCCTGTCCCCAATGCTCGTCAACTAAATTAAATTTAAAATCCTTCTTTTCTAAACCTGAAAGAGCAATTAGTTCATCAAACAGCTTTTCAGGAATTAGTCGTTCCTCATTAAAATAATTTTTCAAAGTAGAATAATTTACTTCTATGCCTCTATTAATTAATTCTTTTAAAGAAGGACAATTTGTTTTTTCAAGTACCCTCTTTAAAAATTCTCTCTGCTTATATTTATTAAATTGGACTCTCATTTTCTGTAATTTCCGCGAAGGGCAATTAGAGATCACCTTTCCGCAAATTGAGGAAGTTAAAAAGAAACCATCTAGTTTCTTTTATTTAACTGCGGGACCAGGATATAAAAAACTTTTTAAACCAACTAAAGTAAAGAATTCTATGAAAATACCCAAAACAACAAAAAGATACTGTCCCTATTGTAAAAAAAAGACAGAACAAAAAATAAAATTAGTAGGAACAGGATTTCAAAGAGGAACACTTACTAGAGGTTCTAAATATAGAGCTAAACTAAGAGGACTAGCAAGAGGAATTGGAAATAAAGGAAAATGGGGATCTAAACCTGCTGCTTCAAAATTCAAAAGAAAATCAAAAACAACTAAAAAAACAAATATGATGTATACTTGTAAAGAATGTAATAAATCAAAATACCAAAAAAAAGGTATAAGATTAAGCAAACAAATACAAGAATAATAAAAATAGAAACATATTAAATATTATAAATAAACATAAAGATAAAATGGCTCAACCAAGAAAGAAAAAGAAATTTTTTGATGTGGAAATACCTCTGATAAATAAAGAGACTCACATATTTGCAAATGAAATCCAAGAATTAGAAGGGAAGTACATTAAATATGATTTAACAAGAATTTTGAGGGGAAAAAGCATATTAATGCAGTTTAAAGTACAAGTTAAAGATAATAAAGCGCTAGCTTATCCAAAAAAAGCAGTAGTAATGCCATACTTCTTAAGAAGAATGGTAAGAAAAGGGACAGATTATGTTGAAGATTCATTCACTGTTAATTGTAAAGATGCTTCACTTAAAGTAAAACCATTTTTAATTACAAGAAGAAAAGTCTCGAAAAAAGTTAGAAGAGGATTAAGAGAAAAAGCAAAACAAGAAATAACTTCTTACTTAAAAGACAAACCTTCTTCAAGAATATTCGAAGATATACTCAAAAATAAAATGCAAAAAGATTTAAGTATAATCTTAAAAAAGATTTACCCTCTTGCACTTTGTGAAATCAGGTATCTAGAAATTGAAAAGGAATTAGAAAATAAAAAAGAATCTGGAGAAGAAAAAGAAAATCCTGAAAAACAAATCAAGGAAATAAAAAAAGAAAAAAAACCAAAAAAGAAAGAAGAAGAACCAACAGAAAAAAATATCTAAACTATTTAGAATAAGAAATCTTTTAAATCATTAATCCTATTAAAATTAAGTAAGCTTACATACAAATAAATCTGTAAGCTCAGTGATAGGCTCAGATTACATCTGGCTAAATCGCTTCATACAACAATAAGCCTGTATAGCTCAGCGATAGAGCAACTGACTTGTAATCAGTAGGTCGGGGGTTTGAATCCCTCTACAGGCTT
>CAZSPD010000005.1:11088-69021 GCA_964608765.1 Candidatus Woesearchaeota archaeon | reverse complement strand
CGGTCGGGGCGTTTATTTTTTTGAATAGTAATATTTAAATAGTAATATCAATTGATATTATCATAATTGACATTTAATTAAAATGAAAACAGAGACAGCAAGAAAAAGTAAGAGTTATATTGAAACTAATAATATCGCTAGAAGTCCAACACTTCAAACAGTTCTTATGGTTGAAAAATTCATAGAAGATAATTCAGGGGAATACAAAAAAACAGATTTATTCAAAAATTTACCAAAAAAAGTTATGTGGCAGACTTTCCAAGTTATAATAGAATATTTAGAAGATAACTTGAGAATAGCTTATGACAATGAAGGGTATATTGTTTATATCTGGAATCCAGAATTTGTAAAGAGATTTAGAAATAAACCCGAACTAGAATGGAATGTAAAATAAAATTTATTGATTTAGAATTGAAAAAAGCTTTTGAGGATTTAGAAAAATCAGACACAAGACTTTTCAAAGAAGTAAATAAAGCAATACAAGATATATGCCAAAATTCTTTTTGTGGAAGAAGTGTAAAGAAAAAATTAATTCCTAAAGAATTGATTCAAAAACATGGAATAAATAATCTTTGGATTTACAACCTGAGAAAAGATTGGAGGCTTTTGTATTCTGTGGGAAGAGATGAAATTGAACTTCTAGCAGTTATTCTTGATTGGATGGATCATAAAGATTATGAAAGATTGTTTAAATTTTGAATAAATTTAGTTTTATCTTTAAAATTATATGGTATCTAGCAAAAAGTTATATTTTCTAGTCTGGGCGTTGCCTAAAAGTATAACCCCCTATAATCGTGCTATATTAAGTACACACAGTCTATAGAGAATATGGATACACCTAATTGCAAAAGATAATATTAAGGGTAAATAGAATACAAAATAAATAAAGAAAAACAGAGAGAAAAACATGGCTGATATAAACGAACAAATTGTAAAAGAGTGGCTCCATTTATGCAAAGAACAACTTACAATAGAAAATATAAAATTTAGAGAACATTCAAAATTATATCAAAAAATATTAAGAAAATACTTTTTGAATAGTTATAATAATAATTAACTAATTCTTCCTAATCTCTCTCCTGGTCAGGGATGGGAAATAAGTATAGTAATCCTTAAAAGCATATTTTGCTTAATTATTATTAAATGGAAAAAAAGAGGTTTATGATACTAATGCTTGCATTTGCAATTATATCATTATTAATTAGTTATCTATTCATCAACAATATATTTGTTTCTTGGGGTTTAAGTAGGGGGGTTGTTTTCTATCTTTTACTTTTCTTTCTTTCTTTCTCCTACCCGTTAACAGTTTTCTTTGAAAGATACAAGCCTATGTTTGTTACAAGATTGTTTTATATGATTGCATCAATTTGGATAGGGATAGCATTTTTTTCAGTATTTGTATTTTTAATTTATAAGTTTGTTAACATATTCTTTACTATCAAACCACAATTAGGTTCTGCGATTATACTCTCATTTATTCTTATAATATCAATTATTGCGCTTATTAATGGAAGAAAATTGAAGATTAATTCCTTGGACATACCTATTAAAGGACTTAAAAAAGAGATTAAAATTGTACATTTGAGTGATTTGCATATAGGTGCAATACATAGAAAGAAGTATCTTGAAAAAGTTATTCAGAAAACAAATTCTTTAAATCCCGATGTTGTTGTGATAACTGGAGACTTAGTCGATAGCAGTACTGTTATTAAGAATGGAATACTTTCTTCAATGAATAATATAAATTGTCCAGTGTATTTTGTAGTTGGAAATCACGATATCTATGAAGGGTTAGATCATCTTTTACCAATATTAAAGAAGACTAAGATGAAAGTTCTAAGAGACAGAATTTCTAAATTTAAGGGAATAAATTTTATAGGAATTGATTATTCTGATTTTAAAAAAGAGATATCTGAAAAATTAGATAAAATGAAAATAGATAAGAATGAAGTAAATGTGCTTCTTTATCATGCTCCTGTGTTTAAATTGAGAGAATTAGAGAAGAAAGGTATTGATTTGCATTTGGCAGGGCATACGCACAATGGACAGATTTTTCCATTTAGTTTACTTATAAGGCTGATGTATAATTATCCTAGGGGGCTTTACCAATCTAAAGATTCTAGCATATTTGTATCCTCTGGAACAGGAACTTGGGGACCTCCTATGAGATTAGGCTCTTTTAATGAGATAAGTCTTATTAATTTAAAAAAGAAGTAATTTCCTTATTGACAGTAAGTTTTAACTTAACAGGTGTTTGATTATTCAACTTAATTCCAGTAAAAGCATTTAACCTTATCACTTAATAAGCACTATTCACCATCTCACATACTTTTTGTTTATAAGAATCTTTATGTTTTTGTTTTATTTTGTAAAGCATTGTTATCATGTCATGATTTTTTCTATCTCCTCTTTTAATTTGATTATTCAAATCAATTGTTAATCTTTCTAAATCATTTATTGTTAACTTTGTACCTCTTTTAAAACCATAATCATATTCCATAACATCCATTATTCTTTTAGAAATAACTTGTTGTTCTGGTGCATTGCTTGCCCATTTTCCAGATGTTTCTACAACAGGGATGTAATCTCCTATTTTTTTATTATTTATTTTAGGATATTTATTATAATTACTTGTAAATACTCTAATTAAGTCATCCATAGTTTCAAGAGCTTGTTCTGAAACAGCATGCTTTATCTCATGGTCAATAACATTTAAAGTAAGAGCTTCATCACCAGTTTTAAAAATATTAATAGTTGGGTTTTTTTTATCTTGTTCATACACTCCACTTGCTAAATTTGCTTTTTCTTCTAATACATTTATTGTTGTTTTTCCAAGTTGTTCCTTAATCCTTTGTGCATATTTTCTTATTGTATTTTCTGGCATTCCAGTTGCTTCTTTTTTCCTTGAAATATATTCATTACTATCTAACCATTTTAGTTCTCTTTCAGCAACTTCATAGATTCTTTGCATTTGTTCACTATTTGCTTTATTAATTTCTTTAAAATAAAGTGGTTTAGAATACAAGTTCTCATTATAATTAACCTCAGAATTCAATTTATTATAGTTTATTCCTGAGCCAGATTGAAGACCAAGTTTTGTTGTAATATCTTTTGTTTTCATCATCTTTTTTTGTTAAATTTATATATATTTATTAAGACCCTGAAGTTTATAAAACTTTGTATTTGTAACTCCTGTCAGGTTACTACAAATAACCTAAATTATATGCTAATCCAGATTCATTTAAAGTAGAAGATTTTCTTTTTAACTATCATAAAATAATAAAAATAAGTTAGAATATCAAGGTTCTTACGATGAGAAAATGGGTTATTGTTAAAGATAATTATACTTACTTAATTCCAATATCTTTTCTAAGTGCTTTTGCTTCTTTTTGCAACTCGGTAATCCTGTTTTCATAATCAGGAAATTTATCTTTTTGTTTTTCCAATTTTTCAATCTCTTCTTCAATTCCTTTTAGTAGTTTTCTTCTTTCTTTTTGTTTATCCATTTTGTATAACTCCTAAGATGATGTTATTTATTAACCCTGTTATTAATGATGGAAGAAAAATAATTATAAAGATACCATATAGAAAAATAAAAATATAGGGGATAAACTTCTCTAAATTTGTTAATGTATAATGGCTATCCAAATATTCATCTTCTTTTGTGAAAACTCTTGCAGAAAGATGTTCTTCTAGTTCATGTATAACCTTAAATTTAATGCTGTTTAATTTTTTATAAGAACAAAGATTAAATATCCATGATAAACTTATTAAAATACCAACCCCAGAAAGTATGACTGCTACCAATGGTTTTGATAATGTTGATAAATAGCCCGCTATTGCAAAAAGAGCTGTGTTTGCCCCAAGATGAAAATTATTTGAAATCATCCTTTTTGAGCTGACTTTCTCTGAGCTGTTTACAAATATCTCATATTGCTTTAATATACACTCTTTTTTATTTATTTTATAGTTCTTGTTTATCAAATCTTTTTTATTTCTTGTCCAGCTCATTTTGTATTTCCTCCATACTCCATTTTATTATCTTTGATTTATGTCTAAGCAATGGGCCAGGAATAGGATCATTTTTATCCCTTCTGATTCTCACTCCTATAACTTTCTTTCCCAATGCATAGGATTTATTTATCTCCCATAGAACCGCAGGTCTTTTATATGTTTCAGGTCCAATCATAACTATCGTTACTGAAGTCTGTTTTATTCTTTCTTCACATTGCATTTTCCAATGATTGTCGAAAGGTTTCTTTACAGAGTAATCACTAAACTCCAAATTAAATTTATCGCTCTTAGCTTGATGCCTCAGTAGATCAACCTGAGATTCATCTTCCATATGGAAGCTTATGAAAACCTTTCTTTTTTTCCCAAAGAATAGCTGAGTCTGTTCAATTTTATCTGAAGATTTTATTTTTTGGCTATTTGGTTTTGAATAGCGAATTGTGGTTCTTGTAGTACCTCCGCCCATCTGCATCTCCCTCCCGTAAATAATTTAGTCTGATAACTTAATGATTTTAGATGTTTCATTAATTCCTTGAAATTATGAAGCGCAACATTATAAACTGAATCACCGTTTGATTTTTCTTTTCTTGTTCCTATGAACTTCTTTCCATTTCTTGCATTAACAAAGTGGCTGTAAGTTATAAAAAAATCAACAAAAGAAAATTCTAGCATTTTCTTAGGAGATCCCATCCCATAAAGTAAAAGAGTATTATCTTCCTTTTTTATTAAAGAGCAAAAATATTTTGCTTGTTGAATCATTGATGCATCTCCATTTCTAAAAAAATCCCCGATATGAAACATAAAAGTATTAATACCTAATCTTTCAAGATATTTTAAGTGTAGTTTAATTTGAATCGGATTACAGCCCTTAACATGACCTATTGGTTTGAAATTAGGGCAGAGTTTGATTAATTCACGTGTTTCCTTGAAAAGTCTTATAACCTCTTTCCATGAATTAGCATCTTCTTTATTATATGTTCCACCATCCACAGTAGTATAGGCGTCAGGTTTTATTGTGTTGATTATTTCAGCATATTTTTTTGGTCCAGATTTCAGAATTAAATCATCTCTCATAATCAAAGACAGAATAATAATTCCACTATAATTCAAATATTTATGGATTCCTCCACAAGCCTTAATCTCATAGAAAGCCCTATTAAAATCAGCTGCTACATTTGTAAGAAGGTCATATATAGGAATAACAATTATGGGAGAATTTATAGCTCTAGCTAGTTTTTTGCTGTTCTTGCAATCTATCCTTGTTAAAGGTATCAACCCTTTTATCATTTTTTATTTTTTCCTTCCATTTTGTTTTTGCCCTCTTTTCTATCATCTCTTTTTTAACCTTGCTTTTGGTGGAAACAATAGTATTTAAATATATCGGAAGGTCTTGCTTTTAACAGGAAAGTCCTTTTTTTATCAGAAAGATTTATAAACTTATTTTTGCTAAAGAATTATATGAAAAAAAGAGTACTAATTACAGGTGTTTATAGTGGAAAGGCAATCAAGGTTGCCATCGCCAAACTCTATTTAGACAAAATTTTTTTAGTTCTTGAAAAAGATTATGATTGTAAAAAAAATAAAAGTTGCATAGAAAAAGAGAACAATGTTAAAGAACTAAAAGAACAATTCGGAAAAGTTTTAGAAATCGAGTTATTAAAAACAGATTCTGTTTACAATATATATCATATCGCCGAAGAAGTTATAAAACAGATTGACAAAATTCCAGAAGAGAATGAAATTTTAATCCACGTTAGTGAAGGAACAAAAATAATGTCATTTGCACTAAATCTAGCAGCTAATGCAAGAAAAAGAAGAATCTCAGGAATATATTACATAATCGAAGAAACAAATGAAATAATAAAACTTCCAGCTTTGCATTTCCCAGAATTAAACAAAACACAAGAAGCTATTTTAAAATTTATTAAGAAAAACATTAACAAACCCGAACAATTCATAACGGAATTAAAGAAATCTAAAAGCGTTATCTACCAAAATATAAAACAACTTCAAGAGAAGGAATATGTTAATTTTGAAGAAGGGCAACTTTCATTGTCGCCATTAGGAAAAATAAAAGTTATATAATAAAAAGGTAATGAGACTATTTGAGGATATTTTTTAAATATCCTTAATGGATTAATATTTTAATAAAAGAAAAAACTAAAAAATGAATAAAGAGAATGTAAAACCAAAAGTAGTGGATTTATTTTGTGGTGCTGGGGGACTTAGCTCAGGATTTAGAATGGCTGGATTTGATGTAGTCTTAGGAATAGACCACATCCCTGTTTTTTGCGAAACCTTTGAAAAGAATGACCACAAATCAGTCTGCGGAGATATAAGCAATATAACTATAGAACAAATTAATGATGCTGTTGAAAATAAAAAAATTGATATTGTTGTAGGCGGTCCTCCCTGTCAGGGATTTTCGATGGCTGGAAGAAGAGACACAAAAGACCCAAGAAATTCTCTTTTTATGGAATTTGTAAGAATTGTGGATGGATTAAAACCCAAGTTTTTTGTAATGGAAAACGTTCCAGGAATCTTAACGATGAAGACTGCCGGTGGGGAGTTAGTGAAAGATATTATCCTACAAGAATATAAAAAAATTGGTTACCAAGTTGAAGTAAAAAAACTCCATTCTGCAGATTATGGAGTTCCACAAAAAAGAAAGAGAGTAATTTTTATTGGAACAAATACGGATATATCCATAAGATTTCCAGAACCAACCCATTCAAAAGAACCCGAAATTAAACAAGACGGCACAATCACTAAAAAATGGGTTCCTGTTTCAACAATCCTTTTACCAAAAGAAAAAGTTCCTAAGATTTTTTTTCATGGCCCAAAGATGATTGAAGGGTTTAATCGGAGAAAGAAAAAAAATGAAGAAAATGGAAAAGGCTTTGGTGCCCAATATTTAAGAATGGATGAACCTTCGTTTACTATTTCCGCAAGATATTGGAAAGATGGTTCAGACGCTTTAGTAAAATATTCTGAAACAGAAATAAGGATGCTTACTCCCGAAGAATGTGCAGCTATACAAACTTTTCCACCAGATTATAAATGGTGCGGCTCTAAAAAAGAGGTTTATACCCAAATTGGAAATGCTGTTGCGTGTCTTATGGGCAAAGCAATTGCAGAAGAAATTAAGAAGCTTCTTTAATCCTCTTCTACCATAACAAAATCAAAGTTTTTAACCTTTGGAAGTTTTTTGATAAAAACATCTGTTAGCATAAATTCCTCTTTGGATTTTAGTTTATGATTAGTTAATAAATAACCTGAAAATTCGTCAATTAATTTCCAAACTTTTCCTCTTTTTTTAAGTATTTTTTTAGGAATACCGTTTTCAGTTACACATATAAAAAAACATCCTTCGATTTCTGCTTTTTTAACTAGTTCTTCAGAGTCTAAAAATTTACCTTTAACTTTGTTCTTTCTTGTTAAAAAATCTTTAATAATTACTTTAGGGTTATCTACAACAAAAATTTTCTTTTTCTTTATTTTATTAAAACTAGGACAAGAATTTCTAAACTTACACTCATAACAAGCAATTGGATTTGCTCCTCTTAACTCATTATTTCCCGTGTCACCATACCGGATACACCATAAAGTATCAAAAAAAGTCTTTATATTTGTTTTCTTAGCTTGGCTAGATAACCAAATGATTCTTTCTACTTTCCCCATTTTTGAAAATGATTTAAAAAATTCTTCTTTTGTTTCTATACCTAAGGCTAGCATATAAAAAGATTCAATCCAAGTATCAATAGGAATTATTTCTTCATTCCTAAAACCCTGCTGTAGAAAACAAGCAATAACTTTAGGAGAAATTCCTACTCCAAATCCTTTTTCCAGATAAAATTTCGTAAAAAAATCTTTATCCCAAGTGTAGTAATCTTTATCTTTAATACTCATTACACTCCAAATATAAAATGCTGCTCTCCAAGAATGTCTGTTAAACGCATCTACCAATCTATCAATTGCTTGTTTTTCTTTAGCATTTATCTTTTTCTCTTTAAACAATGGACCAGTTATTTTTTCTATGAATGTATCTTTATCTTGTGGCCATGAACGTTCCATTGAATGAACATTCATATTTTCCAACTTAAAACTCTGAGTAAAACATATTTTCCAGATTTTTTCCATTGCCTGATAGAGCATTCTAAATTTAGGAAACAAATTAAAATCGTTATTTTTTACATCTTGGTAAGTTGGCAGAAGAAAAAACTCCAAAAAATTCCACTTTCCTTTTATTTCTATTCTCTCTCCAAAAATACTTAGGAAATTATACAACATTCTCATTTCACTTTGTCTTCCGGTTTTGGGCTGCCATGCCGAAACAAATCTTACCATAGAATAAATTTCTTCATAAAATTTTCCATAAGGAATTTCGTCTCCAAAAATACTCGATAAAGATTTCCATATTTCTTTGAAAAAATTTTCATATTCTTTATTTCCGTTACAATAAGTTATTAGATTATCCAAACTAATTTTTCCTGTAAGTCCAATTCTCTCAGCAACTTCATTTTTAACTAATTCCTTCAGTTTCTTATTTTGATCAAGATTTTTATTGGTCGCAATTAATGCTTCAACATCACACGATTTTTTAGAAGATATATTAAAAGAAAAGGAAATCACAAATCCATAAATTCTTTCACCCTGTTTAGTTAGAAGATTTATATATGTTATTGGATATTGGGCTAAATCGGGATAGAAAGTTTCAAATCGAGACATCCACTGCAACGGTATATCTTTAAGTTTTATTTTGGTTTCATATATGATTGGTTCTAACATTTTATACTCCTTAGATCATGCTCCAAGATTCTAATAACTTTCCACCCATCTTTTTTTAAATGGTTTGTAATCTTTTTATCTCTTTGCATATTCTTTTCTATTTTTTCCCTCCAAAACTTTTTATTTGTTTTGGGAGATCTATACAATTTAGGACATTTATTCCAGAAGCATCCGTCAACAAAAACAGCGATTTTTTCTTTTTTGTTTGCAAAGTCGGATTTTTCATACATTTTAGGTTGATATTGAATTCCTAAAATTTTCATTATACTTTTTATTTTTAATTCCGGTTTAGTTTCTGTTGATTTTAGCATAGACATATTATAACTTCTTTTTTCTTTAGAATACTATAAAATTTCATTCTTCCTCAACATCCTTTCTTTTACTTAAACTCAATCTCCAATCTTCACCCATGCTGACTCTCCCTAGAGTCATTATCTCTTTATCTAATTCTCCTTTTCTCCCTTTAGCATTAAATCTAGAATAATTAATCATTGCAAATTCATCCCATAATCCTTTTTCCTTTAATATTTTAATTAATTCTTCTTTATCTTCAGGAAGTATAATCTTCTGATAATCTTTAACAGAACATTTCATATTACTACCATAGACAATGTCAATTCCCTTTTGCTTTGCGAATTCTACTAGCTTATCCTTTAGTTCCTCTTCCATTTCCTCAATTTCCTTTTTCTTTAACTTAACTTTAGAAAATTCATCAACTAATTTCAATCCATCATCTTCCTTAAACTCTTTAACATCTTCTTTTGCTTCTAGTATTACTTGATGTTTAAATGATGGACATATTGACTTAAACCCACAATAACTGCATAAAGCAGTTACTCTTGTTGGAAAATCTCCTTTTTTTTCTGCTTCTTCTATTTCCTTAATTAATTTTATAACATCCTCGTGTAATATTTCTAATTCTTCACCTGTTCTCTCAGAAATAGCATCTTTATTAAAAGCAAGCATATGCCAAACTAATTTTACAGATTTTGCATCTTTAAATTTGTCTTTAACCCAAATAGAATACATTGCAAGTTGCCTGTCAGAATCTGCTTCCTCTTGATCTTTCATTCTAGAATTAGTTTTATAGTCACAAACATAATAATTGCCTTCATCATCACATCCTAATTTGTCTATTCTTACATGCCACTGGCTTCCATCTTTTAGAGTCATTCTATCTTGTGTTTCCAAATCTAAGATAGTAATTTGTTCAAAAGGCTTCATTCTATCATAATAATCAGATAAAAACTTTTCACCCATTTTTTTGTAATTTTTTGCATCAAGACCTTCTTTTACTATTAAAATATCATTAGAATATTCTTTATCCCATTGATTTCTATAAAACTTAATTAAAGTCTCTTTGGAAACTCTTTGTTTAAACTTCTTTCTTTTATATAAATCTTCTAGAGCTTGGTGAACTATTCCACCCATAAATGCTTCTATTGTATTTTGAATCTCTGGTTTTTCTTTTTCAATATATTGCAATTTGTATTTATATGGGCAATTTTCATATGTAGAAACCTTTGAATGAGAGTATGTTGCCATTAAAATACTAATAGTATTACACTTATAAATTATTCTTCAAAATCTATATTAAGTTTAAGAGTAATTTACAACACAATCTTTTCTAATCTTGAAATATAAGAATCCCAAGTATTTTCTAATTTCACTTTTTCCTTTGCTTTTTCAATAATATTTTGTGTTTCTTTTGGATTTTCTTTAAATTTGACAAATGAATTAAACACAGCATCTCCATTTTCAGATGAACCTATTGAATACGGGCTTTTACATGTAATTGTAGGTAATCCTATAGTCATTGCATCAATAACTGACTTTGAATAAAGTTCTGGAGTAATCATAGGTTGAATTAAAACATCTGATGCTAAAAAATATTTAAGAAGCCCTTTAACTGATTCTGTTTTGTTTTTCTCAAACCACGGAACAAAACTAACTGAATTAATAATTTCATCATCTAATCCATAGTTTTTCATTTCCCCTTTCATATCTTCAGTTGTTCCTAAGAGAATTAAATGTGAAGAAGAATACTCTTTTTTTATTTTCTTAAAAGAGTCAAACAAACAATTAGCTCCTTTTTTAGGATATAATCTTCCACAATAAATTAATACATTTTCTTTATTTAGTGATTCTTTTAATTCAATTGCTTTTTTATTTGATTCATCAATTACCTCTTTAGGTAAATCATAAAAATCAGAGACATTTTCAAATACATAAGTAGGAGTAGTAATCCCAAACTTTTCTAAGGCTTTTTTATGATTTTTAGAGATAGTAATTAGATAATCTGACTTTTCAATAGCCTTTAACTGAGCTTTTTCTCTTTCAGAAAGATTATCAATTAAATTATTTAAATAATGTTTAGAGAGTTTTCCCTCTAAAAAAGGTATTTTATCTTTTTCATTCATGTGATAATAAGGGATAATTGCGTGAAGCCCATAAATTAAGTTTTTCTTTTTACCTTTAAGCATTTTATCAAGAAAACCCCTATGTTCCCAAGTGTGTGTCTGAAGATGAATTACACCATCAATATTTTCTAATCTCTCTTTTTCAAATGGATGAGTTTCTTCTGTTTTAATATCAATTTCAACTGGGTCATTTTCCCACCAACAAGAGTAAAATTTACTGTCATATCCTCTTTTACTTAAATTTTTAGCAAGACCAAAAGAATGTTCAAATGCTCCGCTACGCCTTCTGGCAAATCCTAGTATATGTTGTTTTTTTTCCATTTTATTATTAAATTTTCTGCAAGAAATAGGTTTTTTTCCAACTTGCATACAATAATATTATTTGTTTAGCTACACTAAATAAACCTTTCGGTGGTTTTTTCAATTATTTTGTAAAATTATATCCACAATTCTTAATTCCCCAGATTTTTAAGTCAAGTTCATCTAAAGGGAATTCCTTATAACAATTCCAAGGTCTATTATCATAAGTTTTGCAAAGTCTTGTCTTTTCATCAAAAAACTTACACCCTTCACAACATTTTCCACATTTAAGACACTCTCCCTTTCTCTTAGCTAGTTTTTTATTAACATAATTTTTATCAATAAGTTGCATAAACTTCCTTCTTAGAAAATTAAGTGTTCTTAGAATCATTCCCATTTTTGCTTATAATTCATAATAAGCACCCTCTTTTTTTAAAATACCTCTTGCTGCAATAATCCCTGTAAGTGCAGCACCAATTATACCCCTTGATTTACCTGCACCATCTCCTGCAACAAAAAGATTCTCAATATTTGTCTCTAAATCAGGTGTTGTTATATAATTTGTCTCATAAAATTTCATTTCAGGAGCATATATTAGATTATTTTCTTGCATTACTCCTGGAACAAGATGATCTAACCTATGCAAAAATTCTTTTATTTTACTCACAACTTTGTAACTATATGCTAAATTAATATCCCCTTGAGTAACAAAAGAAGACTTAAGAGTTGGATTAAGCCCATTTTCTAACAATGATTCTTTTTTTGTTCTTTTATTATTTAAAAAATCACCCATTTTTTGCACAAGAGGTTTTCCTCCACCATATCTATTAACTCTTTTAACTAATTCTAATCCTTCTTTTCTAGTATCTACTAAAGGTTCTGTAAGATAAAATCTAGTTAATATTGCAAAATTAGTATTTTCAGTTTTTGAGTTTTTATTTGCATCTCCATTTATTAAATAAAACTCTTCATTATTCTCAACTAATCTCTCTAACCTGATTCTTCCTCCAGGATTAGTACAAAATGTTCGAGTAAACTCCTTATCATTTATATCCATTATTAATTTAGGATCATACATAATATCTGTTAAATCATCATAGTTGTGTTTAGGCATTTCAACTCTCACTCCAACATCAACAGGCCCCCACAAATACTTTACACCCAATTTATCTGCTTTTTCTCTAAACCATATTGAACCTGCTCTACCTGGAGCTGAAATAATATAATCAAATTCAGAAAAATCTTCTTTACCTTCTTTAGAGAAAATTATTCCAAACCCATTATCTTGCTTTTTAATTATTTCTTTTACAAATGTTTTTGTTTGAATATCTATTCCCCTATCTAGGAGAGTCTCTTTAAATTCATTTGTTAATCTTTTAGAATTATCTGTTCCAATATGTCTTTGCTTTGAACTTATAAGTTCAAGTCCACACAAATTTGCTTTTTTTTGCAGCTTTTCTATTTTATTTTCATCTAAACCATATGCTTTATCTGATGCTCCGTGTTCTAAGAACACATAATCTATGTAAGAAATAAGATTATTTGCATTTTCTTCTGATATTCTTAATTCATTTATGTCCATTCCTATTTTATTAGAAAGATTAAGTTTACAATCATTAATCATTCCTCCAGATGAATAAGGCTCTTTTTCAAAAATATTTATTTTAAATTCAGGATTATTTTTGGATAATTCTAAAGCAGAAAAGATTCCTGCAGGCCCAGAGCCAATTATCGCTACTTTTTTCATAATTTCCCATAGATTTACCTATTTTTAAGAATTTGCATTTTAATTATGGGGTTTTTAAAAAAGATTTTAAAAAAGATTTTAAACCATCAATTATTTTATAATTATATGAGAGGGATAATTACTATAGTTATGCTTTTGGAAATTATATTAATATTCATAATTTCTAAGTTTAAATTTCCAGAGCCAATCCAAACTGTACTAGTAGTTATTGCTTTTGGGATGCTTATATTTATAGTAGCTTCTGCACTGGTTTATTTGATTCTTTCTTTAAATAAACGCGGTGAAATAACAAAAAGAAAAATAATAATAAGGAAAATAAAAGCAAATATCTTGGGGATAATCATAATGATTGTTTTCTCACTTTTATTCTTAAATTTATATCTTTACTTAAAATCTATGATGGGCAATGATTTACTTTTATCTTTAAATGTTGATAATGAAAATATTTACATCCAAAACGGAGATAAAATAGACATTGGAATTAATGCAAGAGTTATTTCTAATCTTTTTTGCAGTGCAGATTGTTCCTTAAAAATAGAAGATTTAAGTTCAGGTGAAAAAGTATTTTATGAAGAAATAAATATTAAAACTTCAAGTGTATTTTCAAAACACTACACTATAAATCCCAATGAAGAAAAATACGGGCAAAAATTATACAAGGTCAGTTTAGAGTGTAATAATACTGACTCAAATTTATGCTACTATAAATCTTACACCAAATACAGAACAAAAATAGTTTCTGTTGATTATTATCTCAATGATGTACAAACTTTAATTAAAGATAATCTAAAAAATAACACTGAAACACTATACAGAGAATATTATTACCTTGAAAATGAATTAAATTCACTTAATTTAAAAGGCTACAGCTTATACCTACCTGAATTAGAAAAAGAATACACTGAAATAAACAATTCTATGAAAGATTCTTATATTAAATTAGAGGAACTTAAAAAACTCTATTATTCTCAAGAGTACTTTAAATTAGGGACTGAAATATATTCTGTTGCTAGTGAGATTGTAAGTTTATCAAACAAAATTAACCAGTTTAATTCCTCTTTTTATACTGAAATGAACACTTACAATTCACTTGTAGATGATGCTATTTTAATACATAGAGAAGCACTTCTCCTTAAAGAATATTCTTTTACTTCTTTTTCTATTAGGCAAGGAGAATTATTTGTAAATAATTTTAATAGATTTATTTTAAGAATGTCAGATGAAGACACACTTAAAAATAAATTAGATGAATTTAGAGAAGTTGAGATTGAATTCATTAATTTAATGTCTCTTTTAGAAAGCGAAAGAGAATCAAACTTTGAAAATTTACGTCTTCAAACACCTGTAATACAACTGAATTTAGAAAAAATACTTTTTAGTGATGGGAATTACACTTCTTCTTTCACTTTAGAAGAACCTTCACCTGTTTGTTGCTTGTATGGAGAATGCTATGATTGCATAGATGATTCTGGTTCTAACTACCCAATTATTTTTGTGCACGGACATAGTTTTAATGAGGGAGTATCCTCTGAGTTGAGTATGGATTCATTTAGTGAAATGGCAAGAGAACTTGAAAAAGAAGGATATATTGATGCAGGATATTTTTATAGGAGATACTATAATGAAGATTCTCAAAAAAGCTTAGGAAAAGTTAATTCAACTATACTTGTTGAAGCAACTTATTATATTGACACTCTTTTAGGAGAAGAAACTTCTTTTGTAGTTAATTCTAAATGGGAAACAATTTCAACATACTCTTCAAGACTGAGTGAGATTATTTTAAATGTTAAACACATGACAGGTAAAGATAAAGTCATTATTGTGGCACATAGTATGGGTGGATTAGTAACACGGGAGTATATTAGGAATTACGGATATGAGAGCTTAGATAAAATAATTTTTGTAGGAACACCTCATCACGGAGTAGATGGATTTATCCTTAGTTACTGCCCTATATTTGGAGCAGAAATAGAATGTAGTGAAATGAATAAATCAAGTAAATTTATCTCTGACTTAAATAGTGCTCCACTCCCAGATATTCCTATTTACAATATTGTAGGATTAGGGTGTTACATAGAAGGTTCAGATGGAGATGGAATAGTTAAAAATTCAAGTGCTTATTTAGAAGGAACTGAAAATATATTTATTAATGGAGAATGCAATGGAGTTGATTTCTTCCATGTAAATATGATTAAACCAGAAAAACATCCAGATATTTATGAACTTATTAAAACTCTAATTAATAAGAAAGATTAGGCTTCTGCAGCATAAACACAAATACAACTTACTCTAGAATTATACAGGCAAGGTTTATCTGAACTTCCACTTTCACACTCTAATTTAATCGGAGTAATACTATCTATCCAACATGTTCTAACAGTATAGACATTATATTTATCTGTTGTTCCTATCCCTGATTTTTGATAATATGTTTGAACATGATAGTTTTTTTTATCAAATTCCCTTTCACAATCTTCTTTTCCAGAAATAGAATAATTAAATTGATTTATTCCATCTCCAGTTTGTCCAAACTTTGTTTCTATATAGAATTGTTTTTTAATGAGAGTGTTCTTTGACCAAAATTCTATATCTTGGTTATATAATAAAGAAGGAGGTGTCAAATCATATAAGATTCCTCCAGCAACATTTGAATAAGGAACATTCCTCTCTTCATAAAAATCTGTGTGTCTTGAATCTATTGCAAAATATATTAGTAGTCCTACTGCTAAAAGCGATAAAACAATTAATAGCCATTGTACCCCTTTTTCCATTTAAATTTAAAGAGAATATAGTTTAAATTCTTTTCTTTATGCTATTTTATAAGAACCTCTGCAATGTAGAGTTTAATTAATTCCAAATATCTAAATTTCCTCTTTTGTCTACACTAACCTGATTATCAAACCCCTTAAAAGGATTAACTTTTTTAGGAAATATTTTTTCAGGTACATCCAAATTAGTTTCAGGGTTCCATTCTGGGCAAATGGATTTGTATTCACACCATTCACATAATATTGATTTATTTGATAAAAATTCTTTTGTGTTTTGGATTTCTTTTATTAGCTTTTTTGTTTCTTCTTTAAGATTTTTAAGTTGTTCATTAGTTCTTTTTGAAACTATCTTATGATTGTGGGCAAGATAGTGCCAAATTAAAAGAACTTCTTTTTCTTCTCCGTAAACTTCTTTTATTGCTATAGAATATAATGCAAGTTGCCTATCTTTATCCATATTTTCCTGAGAAGGAAGGGAGTTTGCTGTCTTATAATCATGAATCTCATATCTATTATTTTCTATATCATAAACTAACCTATCAATAAACCCTTTAATTTTAGTGTTTTCATCTAAAACAATTAATATTTCTTTTTCACACTCAATTGTTCCATCTTTAAATGGGAAATTTTTTTGATAGTAGTTTGCAAGATATTCAATCCCCTTATTAAGATAATAATTTTGAGTAAGGTGTTTTTTAACTATTAAAATATCGTCTGTTAAATTTTTTTCCCATATCACTAAATAATAATTTACAACTTCATCTAAACTCAGTGTTTTATCGGGACTTTCCTTAACACTATTATAAACCCACTCAAGTGTATCATGAACAGAACTACCTAAGTGTGCTTCTATTGTCTTCTTTATTTCTGGAATTATCTTATCAATATATCGAAGTTTGTATTTTAGAGGACACTGTTCAAATGTAGATAATCTTGAATGAGAGTATATTTCCATAATTTTTAAAAAATAAAAGAGAGTTATAAAGTTTAGGGTACTGGGTTTTCAGACAAACTCTATTCACTACAATAGTTTAGAAAGTGGTTAATAAAATTACTGCACTTCTCCAAATCCAATTAATCTCCAATGACCATTAATGTTTCTAGCTATTCCAACATTATCTCCTTTAAGTGCAATTAAAGGAATATTTAGTAAAATATCCATACTGTCCTTAGTTGTTTTTTCAACAACCCCTATTGTAGTAGTTGTGTTTACTGAAAGCATTAAAACTTCTTTTGTTTTTATTTGTTCTACTTTTTCTCTTTGTTCTGTTCCTAAAACTTCATCAAATAATTTTATTTTTATTAAAAGCTTAGAAGTTATTTCAGGGAGAGTTCCTTTTAGAGATACTACACACCCTGTAAGGGAATCTGTCTTTGTAAGAGAAGGATCAAGGGAAGTCTCAATTGAGATACTTGCTCCAGGAGAAACTTTCTTAACAGAGTCTTTTCCTTTATATAATGAAATTATTTTAGTTACAAGTGTTTGATAAACTGTATGCCCGCTTTTTTTAATATTTAATCCAGGTTTTATTTCAATTTCATCACCTACTTTTAATTCTCCTTTTTTTAATATTCCTCCAAGAATCCCTCCATTTATATCTTTAATTTTTGTTCCAGGCCTATTAATATCAAAGCTCCTTGCAACAAGAAAAATAGGTTTAGAAGATTCATCTCTTTTTGGGATCTCTAAATCACAAATTTCTTTAAGTATTATCTCAATATTTATTTCTTGTTGAGCAGAAACAGGTATAATAGGAGAGTTTTCAGCTATTGTCCCTTTAACAAATTCTTTTATTTGTTTGTAATTTTGAACTGCCTTTTCTTTAGGAACTAAATCAATTTTATTTTGAATTATTATTATATTTTTTACTCCTTTTGCTTGAAGTGCAACAAAGTGTTCCCTGGTTTGAGGTTTTATTCCTTCATTTGCAGCTACAATAAGTAATGCAGCATCTATTATTGCTGCTCCAGAAAGCATATTTGCCATAAGCATCTCGTGTCCAGGAGCATCTATAAAAGAAACATATCTTAGAGGAGTTCCCTTTGAAGTATTATACACTCCATTTGAATCCTTATATATTATTGCCTCAGAATATCCTAATTTTATTGTAATTCCTCTTTTAAGTTCTTCAGAGTGAGTGTCTGTAAACTTTTTAGTCATCTTTCCAAGTAAAGTTGTTTTTCCATGATCTATATGTCCTACAACACCTACATTTATCTCTGGGATATTTTCTTCTTTTACCATAAGGATAGGTTGGGGTACTAGTTTTTAAAACTTCTTAATTCATTTAACATTTACTAGTATATTACAAAACTCTCTTAATATTTTAGAATATCTCTCAATATTCTTTTTACTTTTCAGAATATTTTATTTCTTGTATTGTACTTGGAAATAAATTTTCCCAATTTTTAACAGAATATTTTACAGTGTATTTTTTTCCTATCTCTAGTGTATCTGGGCTTCCTGATATAATTAATTTAGGAAGTCCTTCTCTTTCTTCTTTTATTTTATCATCAAATACTAGATAAGTTTTTGCTTCATCAATAGTATATCCTTGATAAGTGCTTGTAATTTCATTAATTTCTTTTACTTTAGAGCCGTGCTTAATTCCCACTCCTCCAGCAACTATCGCAGATACTAATAAAATTGTGCTTAGTGAATCTTTATATTTTTCTTTCATGATTATAAATTTTTTATGAAGTTTATAAATGTTTTTATATATGTTTCTTTAAAGTGGTAACAGATGTAAATTAAGGGTGAATCTATTGTACTTAAAATTATGCTTACTCTGCTTTTTCAGGAGCTTCACTCTTGTTTTGTTCAGGAAATATTTCAGAGAGTTTTTTAGGACCTTCTTTTACAGGTTTTAAGTTTATTTGAACTATTGCATTAGAGATAACTTTACCTCTTACAGTCTTTCTTAGCCTTAATCCTTTAGGTTTAGGGTTAGATCTTTTCTTTTTTCCTTCTCTTTTAGGATGTTTATGCATACCTTTTCCATATTTTAAAAGCACTTTTTTTAATCCTATTCCTTCAACATCTTCCATAGATGTAAATCCAGACTTATCACTTGTCCCAGTTATTTCAAATTCATATCCATCTAATGATTGAGAAACGTCTTTACCTTTGATGACTTCTCCTAGTGATTTTCCAACTAGAGCTTCTGACTCTATTTCTAACTTATAGGTTTTTCCTTGCTTTGTTCCAATATTTATCTTGAATGGCATGATACTTAGATTGTAAAATGGTTTTTAAATCATTCGTTTTAGAGTTTAGACTTACTGTTTAAATTAAAGAATTATTTATATTGTTTCTTTAATATTCTGGATACAGAATCTTTTAGAGTGTATTGTTTCCTTAAATCCCGTTCAGTTTCATTTAATTTTTGAAAATAATCTTTCCTAATGCTATCTTTTAACTCTCTTTCACTTAATCTATTAGAAAAAAACTCTCTTTTTCTTTCAAGAAGAGATATACTCTCACTTATATCATCTAGATAGTGCTTTACACTTGCTTTTTTATCTTCATAAGCCTTATTTTCCTGCACTTTATACCCATATACCCTAGAATCAACTATTCTTTCAAGCATTTTAATATTTGGAGAGTATTTTTGTTCAATATTTAATGGAATCATGACTAATCCCAATGTGCATATTAATTTAAGAGATTTTTTTACCATATTATTTTTGTATTTATTTTGATTATAAATGTTTGGGTGATTATTCTCTAAGAGAAGGTTTATTAAGAATATTTTTATTTTTTATTTATGAAAAAAGAGAAAGAATCAGATAAAATTGTTATTCATCTTAAAGATGTTGCAAAGTACTATCCTATGGGGGAAAGTGTAGTAAGAGCAGTTGATGGAATAAGTATTGACATTAGAAAAGGTGACTTTGTTGCAGTAATGGGCCCTTCAGGTTCAGGAAAATCTACAGCAATGAACCTTATTGGGAGTTTAGATGTTCCTACAAAAGGGCATATTTTCTTAGATGGAGAAGACATTTCATATTTAGATGAATCTGAATTAGCTCAAGTGAGAGGAAGAAACATTGGTTTTATTTTTCAACAATTTAATTTAATTCCTACTTTAACTGTCTTAGAAAATGTTATTTTACCAATGACTCTTCAAGGGGTTTCTAAAGAAGAAAGAGAAGAAAAAGCCGAGAGTATCTTAAATAGATTAGATTTATGGGATAGAAGAAGTCACTATCCTAATCAAATTTCAGGAGGACAGCAACAAAGAGTTGCAATAGCAAGAGCACTTGCAAATGACCCTGAAGTTATTTTAGCAGATGAACCAACAGGGAATTTAGACACTCAGACAGGATTAAAAGTTATGGACTTTCTTACAGAATTAAATAAAGAAGGGAGAACAATAGTTTTTGTTACACACTCTTCTGAACTAGCAATGAAATATGCACACACAATTTATTGGCTTAAAGACGGAAAAGTAGAAAAGACAACTAAAGAAAAAAAGAGATAATAAAATGAATTACTTTATTCTTGCATACAGGAATTTGAAAAAGAAGGGTATAAGGAGTTATCTTACTCTTTTAGGAATTTGTATAGGAATTCTCGCAGTTGTTTCTTTAATTACACTTAGTAATGGACTAAAAATAGCTGTTAGTTCTCAATTTGGAGTTTCATCAACAGAATTAATTACAATTGAGGCAGGAGGTGTTACTTTAGGCCCACCTGGTTCTGGACAAGCAAAGCCTCTTACACAAAGAGAATTAAGTGAAATAGAAAAATTAGGAAGTGTAGAAGCTGCTGTAGGAAGAATTATTCACGCAGGTAAAATTGAATTTAATAATAAATTAATTTTTGGTTATGTAACTAATGTCCCTAGTGGAGAAAATAGAAAAGTTGTTTATTCTCAGATAGAAGCAGAAACATCTAAAGGACGATTATTAAAAGATGAAGATTTAGGAAAGGTTATATTAGGACATAATTTTTATATTAATAAAGTAGGATTAGGAAAAGAAATTATTCCAGGAAATAAAATAATTATCCAAGGAAAATCATTTGAAGTTATAGGAATCTTAGAAAAAAAAGGAAGCTTTATTTTTGACAATATAGTTTTTATGAATGAAAGAGATATTGAAAGTTTATATGGTTCAATAAATGAATTCGGGTCTATTGCAGCTCTTCCAAAAGATAAAAATCAGATAGATAAAACTAAAGAAGATATTGAAAGACTTTTAAGAAGATTAAGAAATGTTAAAGTTGGCTCAGAAGATTTTACTGTTTCTACACCAGAGGCTTCTTTGAAACAAGTTAATAGTATATTAAATGCAATAACAATTTTCATAATAATTGTTGCTTCAATTTCTATTTTTGTAGGTGCAATTGGAATAATTAATACTATGGCTACTTCTGTTTTAGAGAGAAGAAAAGAAATTGGAATAATGAAAGCTATTGGGGCAACTAATAATCAAATATTTATGCAATTTTTTATTGAATCAGGTGTTTTAGGATTAATAGGAGGAGCAATAGGGGCTATACTTGGTGTTGCTTTAGGATATTTTGGAATCATAGGAATAAATGGTTTTTTAGGAACTGAGATTAAACCAGTAATTAGTCTTCCTCTAATATTTTTTGCATTGCTTGGGAGTTTTTTAATAGGAGCAACAGCTGGAATCTTCCCAGCAATGAGAGCAGCTAAACAAAATCCAGTGGAGGCATTGAGAGGTTAAAAATGATGTCTAAAGAATCAATAAATTATTCTCTGAGAAATATGCGACAAAGAAAAACACGAAGTGCATTTACAATTATTTCAATGCTTGCAGGAATTACTACAATATTTATTTTTATAAGTTTTGGACTGGGTTTATATAAGTATATTGAAGATGTTTCAAGTGCTTCTTCAGCAGATAAAGTTTTAATTCAACCTAAAGGTTTTGGGGGGATTGATGGTTCCTTTGCATTCCCAAAAAGTGAATTAGAAGCTGTTGAAAAAACCTCAGGGGTCTACTCTGCTTCAGGAATATATATTCAAGGTGTTGAAATTGAAAAAGGGAGCATAAAAAATTATGTGATTCTTGTAGGATATGATCCAAAAAAACCAATAATAATGGATGTCTTTAATATTGATATTTATTCTGGAAGAAAATTACAACCAGGAGATAAAGGAGTTATTTTAGGATATAATTATCTTTTACCAGATAAAGTATTTACTAAACCTTATGAATTAAATGATAATATAATTTTAAATGGAAAAAAAGTTAAGGTTATTGGATTTTTTGAATCAATAGGAAGTGCACCAGATGATGCAAAAATCTACACTACTACTGAATTTATAGAAGAATTATATCCAAATAAATCTCTTTCTTACAATTGGATTGTTGCTAAAGTAGATTCTAAAAACATAAACAATGTTGTTAAAGATATTGAAAAAAACTTAAGAAAAGAAAGAGGATTAAAAGAGGGAAAAGAAGATTTTTTTGTTCAATCTTTTGATGATATGATTGAAACTTATTCAACTGCATTAGATATTGTTATTTGGTTTATTATTTTAATTGCACTAATTTCTGTATTTGTCTCAGCTGTTAATACTGCAAATACAATGATTACTTCTGTTTTAGAGAGAGTTAAGGAAATAGGAGTAATGAAATCAATTGGTGCAAAAAATTCTGAAGTATTTAAAATATTTTTATTTGAAAGTTCATTTTTAGGATTTGTAGCAGGGGTTTTAGGAGTAATACTTGGATTTGTTTTAAGTTATACTTTAGGAGAAATAATAGCAAATATAGGTTATGGTTTCTTAAAACCTTATTTCCCAGTTTGGTTATTTATAGCTTGTATAGTATTTGCAACTTTAACAGGTGCAATCTCAGGAGCATTTCCAGCAATGAAAGCTTCTAAAACTAATCCAGTTGATGCACTAAGATATGAATAAACAATTTAAGAATAAATCCTTACATTTTTAAAATCCTCTTCTTTAGATAAACTATGATTAAGGCAATTATGTTTGATGTTGATAATACTCTAATTGATTTTCTAAAAATGAAAAAAAAGAGTGTAGAGGCTGCTGTTAATGCTATGATTTCTGCTGGATTAAAAATGAGTAAAGAAGAAGCAATAAAAGAAATTTACTCAATTTATGATAAAAAAGGAATGGAGTATAGAGATGTCTTTGAAAAAATTATAAAAAAATCTAATGGAAAAGTTGATTATAGAATTATGGCTTTAGGTGTTTTAGCTTATAGGCCAGTAAAAGAAGAACATGTTATACCTTACATAGGTGTTATTGAAACACTAAAAACACTCAAGAAGAAAAAGTACAAACTATGTGTTGTAACTGATGCCCCTGCAATTAAAGCTTGGACACGATTAATAATGGCTAAACTAGATGGATATTTTGATTTTGTTATAACAAAGAGTGATGTTAAAAAACAAAAAAACTCAACAGTTCCATTTAACTCTGCACTAAAATTACTTAAAGTTAAACCAGGAGAAACTCTAATGGTTGGAGATAGAATAGAGAGAGATATACACACTCCAAAAAAACTAGGGATAAAAACATGTTTTGCAAGATATGGTGTTGAAAATCCTCCTCCAAGAGGAAAGAGTGGAGCTGATTTTGAAATTGACAGTATAAAAGAATTAATTAAACTATTATAATATTTTTTTAATTATCTCTAGGATTAGAACAAAATTAATTATTTCATTGCTGCTCTTCTTCTCTTTCTCTCAGCTTCTTTTCTTCGTTTTTTTATTATTCTCCAAACAATAAGAACTATTACAAGCACTACTAAGACTATTCCAATCCAAGGGAAATTTTTCTTATCTCCATTTCTATTAACAAAATAAGAGGGGTCAAAATCAACTACTTTTTGTAATTCTCTTGGAGTGTTTGCAGAAGTAGAATCAGCATATTTTAGTATCACACTTATTTGAGATTCTTTTTCAGGAAGTATTACTTCAAAGTCTGCTGTAGTATACTCATTAGAATCTAAATCACCTACATTCACCCTATTTGAACCTTTAACTTCTACACTCTCTTGTTTAGGAATTTCTATTCTTAATGCATTTACATCTGCTTTAGCAGTATTTAATATTTCAAGTGTTAATTTTTTAGTAGCATAATTATAATCTTTAACATGCACTTCAAAATCAGCTCTAATATCTTTTACATTTATATTAAATTCTTTAACAATATTAAAAGAAGTTCTAGTTGAATAAAATATTTCAATAGGATTATCCCCATCTAAAGCATTTACATCTAATCTTAATTTATAAGGTGCAAGGTAATATGAGCCATAATCTTTTGCATATACCCCTGAATCTATTATTATTGGATTTTTAACATTAGGGTCAAGATAAATAGGATAATCTTCTTTTATACCAAACGTAACTGTACCACATTCAGCATTCCTTATTCCATTAATTTGGAAAACTACTTTTACATACTCTCCAGGAATAGCAGGATATGGGTCTTGATTTAACATAGATATTTGCAAATTACACGGTTCTGCAGACACCATAATTGAAAATGAATAAACCATAACAATCACTGCAATTATAATTTTTAAATCACTTTTTTTCATACTATTAATTATTTAATTTTACTTTTAAAACTTTGTCTTTTACATTTATTGCAATAATTATTATAAATACTTGAAAGAAAGTAATCTAATGGCAGAAGTTGGAAAATTAAGTCCAAGTAAAATAACAACTTACAAAGGATGCAGTTTTTCTTATTATTTAAGATATGTGCTCCATGAAAAAGTTCCGTCAAATGTTAGGCTCGCTTTTGGAAAAGGAGTTCACTATATGTTAGATAGATTTTACGATGTAAATTATAAATCCCAAGATAGTTTTGTAAAATACTGGAGATATTACTGGACAAAAGATATTGCAGGAGATTTTCTTAAAGGAAAAGAAAAAAAGAATCTTCAAACTCAAGAATTTCAATTAAAAAACGATTATTTAGTTAAAATTGGAGACCATGTTGATTTAGGTCCAGAACCTATTGGTGTTTTTTTCGGATACATGAAAACAGGGGAAAATATTCTTAGAAGGTTTTACACTAGACATAAACCTCTACCTCCTCCACTAAAAAAAGAAAGCGCATTTGGAGTTAAAAAAGATGAACCCTTTGATATAGACGGAATTCCAGTAAGGGGGGTTTTTGATAGAATAGATAAAACTGAAAAAGGATACTATATAACAGATTATAAAACAGATAAAAACTCACCTGAAAAAGACTCTTTTGTACTCCACAGAAACCCTCAATTTACAATTTATAGTTATGCATTTAGAAAAATTTTTGGAGAAAAAGAAAATACAATCTTATATTATCACTTACGCTCAGGAGATGTTTTTAAAACACACAGAAGTGAAAAAGATTTTGATTATATTAAAAGATTAGTTAATGAAGTTGCAGAAGGAATATCAAATGACTATTTTGCACCATTTTATGGTTTTCATTGTAATTTTTGCGATTTAAAAGTAGCTTGTGAAAAGTATGCTATTAATCATAAAGGTGGACCAAGAATTGATTTAGAAGGAAAAATTATTGGAGCTAAAAAATTTGAAGAATGGGACAATTCAAATATTCCTGACTGGATACAAGACCAAATAGAAGATAGATAATTATTAAATTAAATACCCCATTCTGCTTTTTCTTTTCTTTTTATTTCAGCAATTTCTTGAATTGCTTTTATTTCATTTCCAGAAAGTAAATCCTTATTTTTCTTAAGCATCTTAAATTGTGATTCACCTAACTCTGAATATAAATATTCTTTATTCTTCATTACTCTTTCAAAATTAATTCCAGGCATTGATATTGCAACTTCCATTCCTTCATTTGCTTCTGGAACAGACTTTCTATCAGCTTCTATATTTTTTATTTTTCCAATTTTCTCTCCATTCTCATCTATTAAATGCATATTTTGTTTTAATTTTCCAGCTTCAATCTTTACTCCAAATATAGCTGGACTAGTATTTCTAAAAACATACTGATGAAGTATTTGCACTTTACATATAGTCGCAAGTTCCATTAATCTTTTCTTTTCAATTTCTTTTTGTTTTTCTGTTCTCCAATCTATTAAATCTTCAATTAATTTGTAAACAACTTCATTTGTTATAACTTTCATTTTTTTACCTTGATCCATTATTAAACTCTGAGTATCTTCATCAACTTCAACATTAAATCCAACAATAATTGCATCAAGTTCATTTATCTCTATATTTGCTTTAGCTGCAATAACATCTGATTTGTTAATATTTCCTATTCCAACTTTTAATACAGGTATATTCTTATTTTCTAATAAAAATAAAAGAGCTTCAATACTTCCTAAAGAATCTGCTTTTGCAATTATGCCTTTGCCCTTTGTTTTTATTTTATCAGATATTTCCTTACTAAATTTTTCTTTTAATTCTTTTAAATTATTTTTATAGATTTCAAAAGGCATTCCTGGGAGAACTTCATCTTTTTTAATTAACTGCATCCTTATTCCAGTTGATGCTGTTGCATTTTCTACTGGATTAAACTTTGCACATAATGGTTCAATTTCTTCAAGTATTCTTATTTTTGTTATTATAGGGTCTTTTTCTGTATCAAAATTAGCAATTGCAATCTCATCTTTTTTACTTAATTTTCCATCATATAAAATAGCTTCAATGTAATTATTTGATTTTTCTTTTTTTACTTCTAATAACACTCCCTTAGGTTCTTCTCCTATCTTTAATTTATCTGCTAAGTATTTTTGACTTAATCCACACAGCATCATAATTAATTCAGGTATTCCTTCACGTGTTCTTGCAGAACACGGAATTAAAGCTATTTTCTTTGTAAAGTCTGAAATATTATAATATAAATCTGAATCAAAACCAAAACTATTTAGTGAACCAATTAGTGTCATGTATTTTTCATCAAAAGATTGCTTCACATTCATTGCTTGAGATTCAATACCCTCTTTTAAAGGTAAATTTATATTTGTTTTCCATCCAGAAATATTATCTATTTTATTTAATGCAATTAAAAAAGGGGTTTTATGTAATTTAAGTATTTGAATTACTTCTGCTGTTTGAGGTTTTATACCTTCATTAATATTTATCACAAGTATTGCTAAATCAGCAAGTGAACCTCCTCTTTTTCTTAAATTTGTAAATGCTGCATGTCCAGGAGTGTCAATTAAAAGAAATCCAGGTATATTTACTTTTATTCCAGATTTATCAATTAAAGGGCAAGCAGCCTTCATTTGGCTCATTGGATAAGATGTAAAAGAAATCTTTTGTGTAATTCCTCCGCACTCTCCCTCTTGAACACAGCTATCTCTAAGGCAATCTAATATTGAAGTTTTTCCATGATCTACATGCCCACATACAGTAACTATCGGTTGTCTTATTGTTTGTCCCATGAATAAAGATACAAAATAAGCAATTAAAAATCTTTTGAGAGTAAGAAGTCCAGGATTTTCAAACTGTGAATATATAACTACTTTTTAATGACTAAAATAAAAAGGTTTATAAATTGAATAAGATTTTTTTATTTATGGATTTAACACGTTTATTAGAAGAAGCAAACAAAAGGAGGATACTACCTAGTCAGCACTTCGACTCTGAAGAAACGAGAATAATTGATGAACTAAAGATGATACAAAATATAACCGATACAAGCGAAAATAAAAAAAGAAAATTAAAATCTCAGAAGGTAGGAGAACTTAGACAATTGGACGAACATAGAAAAAAAAATCAGCAATTAGCTAATTATGTTAATCTATTAAATAAATCTGCTTCTCTTAATTTACCTGAGATAAGAAAAAACTCATTTTGGATAGGTTCAGATTTTTATAGTTTATGGGGAGACAATTCTCCTATATGCAAAAAGAATTACTCAAAGATTCTTTATCTTCATTCTTCCAGAAAAAATCAACCTTTGGAGATAAGAGAGGCAAGTTCAAGATCTATATCTAATTATAATGCTCTTAATGAATTTAATCTTATCCATAATGGATTTTACTACACAGGAAGTGGATTAATCTTGGCAGATAGAAATTTTGAGATTTCAGATGCTATTTTTGATAAAGTTCTTAAAGGAGTAAAAATACTTCCTGAGAAATGCCTTGGAAACCTTTTGTATAAAGAAAATGGATTTTTTAAGTCAGAGGCAAATTCTGAAATTGAAAGAAAATGGGGGCAACAATATTTAGAATCTTTGAGCCCTTCAAATATAATTCAAGGAAATCTTCTTGGCTCTGGTGGAGCATACCTTGCTTATGAATTTGGGAATTTGATAATTGTTGAATTTGACAAGGAAAAAAGAGCAACATATCTTTTTAATAGAGACCAGTTTAATGAACTTAAAGATTACGGAAGGAGAGAACTCCGAGAAGATAAGCCTTTGGGATTTGAAGGGATAATTATTCACAAAGGCAGCCAGGAAAATTGGAAAGATTCTATAAGTGATTTTTTAAAGAAAAGATAAGGATTTTTCAAATTTACTCTTTTTTAGGCCACTCTATTTTTGTTCCACACTCAGAGCAGAATTTAACTGGATTTTCAAAAACCATAGGACATCCTGGTCCAGGACATTTTACTACAACAGGTTTTGTTTCAATTACTGCTTTATACCCTGCTTTCCCAGAAAGAATCTTACCCATGATATTAGAGAGTTCTTCACTCTTCTGCATCTCAGCCATTCTTTGTTGAATGTAATTTGCTTCAACCATCTTCTTTTTTCTTTTTGTCTGCCTCCTTTTCTATGTAAACTTTAATTAAAGCAAAAATTTATTTTTAAATTTTTTGATAGTTAAAATTTACTTTCTTACTCATTATCCCATTGCACTTGAGGATATTCATGAATGTTTCCTTCATAATTTTTTAGGACAACTTTATCTTCTTCTATGCTTTGAACATATTCAGGTAAAAGTGGTATTTTTCCTCCTCCTCCAGGAGCATCTATAACAAATTGAGGTACAGCTAATCCTGAAATATGTCCTCTTAAAGATTTGTAAATTTCAAGTCCTTTTTCAACTCTTGTCCTAAAATGATTTGCACCCTTTACTGGATCACATTGATAAATATAGTAAGGCCTTACTCTCATACTTAAAAGTCCAAGAACAAGTTTTTTCATTGTTTCTGGATTGTCATTCACCCCTTTAAGAAGAACTGTTTGATTTCCAAGAGGTATTCCAGAATTTGCAAGCATCTCACAAGCTCTTCTGCTTTCAGGAGTAATCTCATTAGGATGATTAAAGTGGGTGTTTATATACAATGGATGATATTTCTTTAAAATCTCACACAACTCAGGAGTTATTCTTTGAGGAAAAACACAAGGTATTCTAGTTCCTATTCTAATTATTCCATTTTCTCTTTTTGAGACTATTGAATGCACAGTTTTTATTATCTTTTCAAGTAATTTATTAGGGAGCATTAAGGGGTCTCCTCCTGAAAGAATTACATCTCTTACCTCTTCATGTTCTTGAATATATAGTATTGCTTTAGCAATCTCTTCCCATGTAGGATTTTTATTTACATCTCCTACTTTTCTTTTTCTAGTACAAAATCTGCAATACATTGCACATGAATTTGAGATTCTAAATAAAACTCTGTCTGGATATCTATGCGTTAAAAGCAAAGGAACATTCTCTCTTTTTTGGTTCTCAGGTTCTTCATGAAGAGGGTCTTCTTCTCCGCAGAGATCATATATTTCAGATGCAGAAGGAATACACTGCTTGTAAACTCCGTCTCCTTTTTCTTTAATTAAAGATAAATAATAATCTGGGATTCTCATAGGGTAATTATTACATATTTTTTTTAGTTCACTTTTATTTAAATCAAATATTTTAGAAATATCTTCTATAGTCATGAATTTCTCAAACTTTTTATGAGTAACTTTAGAACTCACTTCTTCTTTTTTCTTTTCTGCTAACTGCACATTACGACACTTCATATTATATCTTTTCCCCCGTAGCCAACAATGTATAATTATAGAATTTATTTTGAATTTTATATTCAAATTTTTTTAAAGAAAAACCCATTTGAGAGAATCCTTTGCCTCTTTTTTTATCCCCTTTTTGTATTTGACATATGGGGGGAGGTTCTAAATCTAAGGGTGTTTGCGTCATATTTATATTGATATGCATTTTTATGACAACTCTGTTTAAAAACCTTGTTATCTGCTAAAGAGTTTCTTAAATCCACCCAACTAAAATCGCTAATCCAACTATAAATAATAATATCCCTGCAATTAAATGCAACTTCTTAATATTTTTTTCTTTCCAACTTGTAACATCTTCAACTCTTGCAATTCCAAAGTACACTATAAAAGTTATTATTAACATTGGAAGTAAAAATATGAAATTATAGTACAATAACCAGGGCAAAGCTTTAAGGATTCCTAATTCAGAAAGTAATCCTGATGCTACAATATATGGTCCAATAGTACACGGTAATAAAAATAGTGTAACAATAAAACCAATTATAAATGCTGATTTTGGAGTAGTCATATTTCCAATTATTCTTTTTACTTTTGGTCTCATAAATAAAGGCATCTCTGTACCTAATCCTCCTGCCTTATAGAAAAAGAAATCTTTAATATTCAATGCACCAATAAGCATAGCAAGTATTCCTAATCCAGTATATAAATATCCAGAACTTTCTCTTAAAAATTCAGCAAATATTTTGAAAAATTGTATTATTAATACACCGTAAGCTAAATATCCAATATAAACTGCAAGTGAAAAAGATAACCCAGCATACAATACCTTTTTTTTATTTTCAGGGTTTGCTACTAAGATAGCAATTAAAACCATTGCAAGAATAGCAATTTCACACGGGTTAACAGAATCTGCAAGAGCAAGAAGTGTTATTTTCCCAATAGTAAATGTTTCTGATACTACCATCTTATATTTTTAGAAATATTCAATTTTAAATTTAAACCTTTCGGTTAAAAATTAAAACATACAAACGATTAAAGAATTAAATTTTACTTTTTTTCTTTTCTAAAGCACATAAACCAGTCAAGGCAATATTCTCCTTCTCCTTGAGATTCAACTCTTTCTTTTGCTCCACCACACGAACCTGGAGGAGGAATTATTACATCATCTCCTGGTTGCCAATTTGCAGGTGTTGCAATTTGTTCTCTATCTGCTTTTTGCATTGCAATTATTAATCTCTTTATTTCTTCCATATTTCTACCACTACTTAAAGGATAGTATAATATTGCTCTTACTTTAGCTTTATCGTCTATAATAAATACTGCTCTCACTGCTTGAGTTGTTGAAGCTTTTGGTTGAACCATCCCGTATTTTTTTGAAACTTCCATCTTTAAGTCTTCAATAAGTGGGAATTTAACTTCAACATTCTTCATTCCTTTAAATTCAATTTTTTCTTTTATTGTCCTTAACCAAGCAATATGAGCATATAAACTATCAATAGAGAGTCCAATTAATTCTGTGTTTAATTTTCTAAAATCTTCTTGCATTACAGCAAACGTCATAAATTCTGTTGTACATACTGGTGTAAAATCAGCAGGGTGACTAAATAAAATAACCCATTTACCTTTATAATCTTCTGGAAAATTTATTTCTCCCATTGTTGTTTTTGCAACAAATGCAGGAGCATCATCCCCAATTAAAGGCATACTTGTTATATTTTCTTGTTCCATTTCTTTAAAAAACACTTATAGTTTATAAGAATTTCTATTCTCTACTCTCTTTTAACTCTTTTTTTAACACTCAATTAACATCCAGTTAATTCTCTTAGCTTATCTACTGTCTGAACCCCGGTTATTTTTTCTCCTTTTATTATCCAAGTTGGAGTTGCAGATATATCAGCATCTATACACGGTTCATGATTATACCAACAATCAATAACATCTAAATATTTGTAATTTTCACCAAATAAATCTTCCTGAGCTTCACACGCTCTGCATCCTAACTGAGTGTAAAGAACTGCCTTTGAACCAATACATTTTACGACTTCCTCTTCTGTTTCAGGAGCTTTTTTACTAGTTAAAAGAATTCCAACTCCAACAATTACAACAACTATGACAATAGTTATAATTAAATTCATTGTCTCCTTTTTCATGTTTTATAGAATTTAAAATATATTTTAAAGGTTTCGGAAATAGGGAATAAGAATAAAAGAATAATTTTATTTTAATATCTTTTTTAATAATCAGGTAATTCTTCTTGAGAAGCAGGTTTTTTAGAATTTGTTTTTGGCTCTTTAGAAGCTGGTTCACTATTTGGATCTTCTTCCATATCACTAAGTGCAATTGAATTAATCATTTCTCTAAATGCAAGAAAATCAGCTGTTCCAATTCTTACACCTGCCTTAGTAAAACCAGTGTATCTATCAGAAGTTACAAACTCTCTTATTGTGAGTCCCTTTCTTCCTCCAAAATCATCTATTCTTACAACAATATCAGTTGTATCGTTTTTCTTTAGTCTTCCAATATCTTTTTCCATTAATAATTCATGAAAGGTTGTTTTATAAATGTTTTTATAAATTAGAGGTATATTTTATTATTCAACTAATAAGTATTTTGCAATTTAACTCCTCGATAATATAGGTTTTTTATAATTAATAGGTTCAATCTTAATAGAAGTATTAGTCACATTTATAAATTATCAAACCAACTAAGATAAGTAAATAAAGACACGCAAAATTAAAAATGAAAAAAAATAAGGTGAAATCAAATTTGTTTGGGAATATAATCATAGTTATCGTTCTTATAGGAATATTAGTTGGATTGTATTTTGCATATTTAGCAAAAGATATTCCTGATAATGAAGAACTTCCTAATCCTAATAATGAAGGTGTGATTTCAGGAGTGTGTACTCAAGATATGATAGACAAGCCTTGTACTCGAGAGTATATGCCTGTTTGTGGAGATAATAATAAAGAGTACAGCAATAAGTGTGTTGCATGTTCAAGTGGGGAAATTAAATCTTATATTGAAGGAAAATGTAATTTAGAAGAAGATTCTAAAGTATATTGTACTCCAGAACAAAAATTAGCAGAGATTTGCACTTTAGAGTACATGCCTGTATGTGGAAACAATATGAAAACTTATGGAAATAAATGTAATGCATGTGCTGCTGAAGGTGTTGAATATTATATACCTGGAGAGTGTGTTTATGATAATGATTTTGATTTTATTAGTGCACACACTTGGAAACTAATTCAAATAAATAATAAAGTAATTAGAGACAGTCCTGTTGAAATAGAGTTTGACACTAATTTACAAATGATGAGTGGAAATGCAGGGTGCAATAGAATGTTTGGGAGTTTTGAAGTAGATAGAAATATTATTTCATTCACAGGAATAGGAACAACAATGATGTTCTGTGAAAATTGGATGGACCTGGAATATGAACTTACTCAAATTTTCTCAGAAAACTCACTTAGATTTGAACTTAATGATACTAATGAATTGAATTTGTATGCAGGAAGTGAATTAGTTTTAGTACTTGGATACTAATCCTTCAAAATATGAAAATAAATACAAAAAGAATATATGAAAAACCAGAACCTAGTGATGGAATAAGAGTACTTGTTGATAGACTCTGGCCAAGAGGAATTTCTAAAGAAAATGCTAATGTAAAAGAGTGGATAAAGGAAATTTCACCTTCTCTAGATTTAATAAAATGGTTTAATCACGAATCTAAAAAATGGAATGAGTTTAAAAGAAAATATAAAAAACAACTTCAAGAAAAAACTGAACTCCTAGTAAAACTAAAAAAAATATCTCAAAAAAACACTTTAACACTAATTTATTCAGCAAAAGATGAAGCACATAATAATGCCCTTGTTTTAAAAGAATATTTAGAAGAATTTAATTTAAAATAACTCAAGTTAAAATCAATTTATTTTAATTTATTTTAATTTACTTCAATTTATTATTTATTATAAACCCTAAACCAAAACATTTAAATAATATTATGAATATATATTCATAATTAAATAAACTTGGAGGAAAAACAAAATGCCTAATTTGGATGGAACAGGACCTCAAAGAGCAGGACCTATGACTGGAAGAGGATTTGGACCTTGCTGTGTTGGAAGACAAAGAGGATTTAGAGGGGGATTTGGATATAGAAGACAAGTCACTTTAACAAAAGACCAAGAGAAAAAAATCCTTAATGCAGAGCTTGAGGAAATAGAACTAGAAAAACAAGAAATAGAATTAGAAAAGCAGGAAATAGAAAAAAGACTTAAAGAATTAGAGTAATTTATTTTTATTTTTTTATTTTAAAAAGGCTTATATAGTATTTTGGATAATAATTCATTATGGTGAGGCCTAAGAGATGCAGGAAAGTAAGATTCAATCCTAAGATTACTTATTTTAAACCTAGAGGAGTACCTTTAAGAGAATTAGAGGAGGTAGTGTTGCATATTGAAGAATTTGAAGCAGTGAGATTAAAAGATTTAGAGGGATTAGAACAAGGAGAGTGTGCTAAGAAAATGAACATCTCTCAACCTACTTTCCATAGATTACTTTTGTCAGCAAGAAAAAAAATATCAGATGCTATAATTAATGGAAAATCTATTAATATAGAAGGTGGGAACTATAAAATATAGTTTTAAACCTAAATAAAGAAACAAAAAATACCAGAGGCAGGCTAAACTTTCAATATTCTTTTATGCATTTTTGAGTAAATAATCTTAAATACTAGTCAATTTTAGATTTTACATGAATAAAGATTGCCCAAAATGCCATGGAACAGGAATAGTTAAAGAGCAAGACGGAAGTGTTCATACTTGCTGGGATTGTTTAATGGGAGGAGACATGGATGTCCACTCTGATAAAGTACCTGATTCTAAGATAAAAATTTAAATTAAAAAATAAAATTAATTAGTTAATTAATTCATGACAATTGCTCGAATTATTTTAACTTCTTTTAGAGGTCTGTCTTGAGAATCTGTTTCTAAAGAAGCTATTTTATCAACAACATCCATTCCATGAACTACTTTTCCAAAAACAGGATGTTTAGAATCTAAATAATTATTATCAACTAGATTTATAAAAAATTGAGAGCCCCCTGTATTTGGACCGGCATTTGCCATTGAAATTGTTCCTCTATCGTTTTTATTTCCTCCTGCATGAGTAAATTCATCTTTTATATTATAACCAGGACCACCCATTCCACTACCTGTAGGATCTCCACCTTGTATCATAAACCCTTCAATAATTCTATGAAAAATAACTCCATCATAAAACCCTTCTGAAACTAATTTTTTAAAGTTTCCAGCAGTTACAGGCATGTCATCATACAACTGTATAACTATGTTTCCGTGATTTGTCTCGAGTTTTACCTGTGTTGTTGAACTTATTACTTTACCTGTCATGTTACCTGTTAATTTTCCTAATCCCACTAATCCTCCTATTGCAAGGACCAAGATTAGAACATATCCCCATATTTTTAACCCCATTTTTTTATATAGTGAGTTTATTTTTTAAATGTTATTGTTAATCTTTCATTTCAATTTTAACATTTACAGACTTTGGAATTTGCATTCTCACAATGTGGTGAAGTATTTTTTCATTTGCAGGAAGATCTATTAATCTTTTATGAATACGCATTTCAAAATTATCAAATGTTGCTGTTCCATCTCCACAAGGAGATTTTCTCGTAGTAACTCTAAGTTTCTTTGTAGGTAAAGGGACAGGACCAGTAATAGTTATTCCTGATTTTTTAGCTATATCTTTAATAGAATTACATATATTATTTAACATATCTATGTCTGTACTGTTTAGTTTTATTCTTACCTTGCTCATATTACATTTATTGTTGAGTGGTTTAAAAAGCTTTTCGTGCCTTTTATCCAGGTTTTTAAGCACTCTAATTAAATTTAAATATGTTGTTTACTGCATTACAACATGATTGATATTAAGATATTAAGAGAAAATCCTGATTTAGTTAGAGAAAATATAAAAAAGAAGTTTCAAGAAAACAAGCTTAAACTTGTAGATGAAGTTCTTATTTTAGATGAAAAATGGAGAAAACTCAAATACGAAGAAGATGGACTGAGAAGAGAAAGAAATAGTATTTCTGAAGAAATTAATCAAGCTAAAAAAAATAAAGATGAAAAAAAAGCAAATAAACTTCTAAAAAGAGCTAAAGAAATACCTTCTAAAATATCTGAATTAGAGAAAAAAAGGAAAAAATTTGAAGAAGAGATAAAACAAATAATGTACACTATCCCTAATTTTATGCATGAATCTGTTCCTTTAGGAAAAGATAGTTCTGAAAATATTGAAATAAGTAAAGTAGGAAAACCAGAAGTTCCAAATTATGAAATATTTAATCATGCAGAGCTTGCTGAAAAACTAAATGGAGTTGATTTTGATTCTGCACGAGAAACCTCTGGAAATGGATTTTATTTTTTAACAGGAGATATTGCTTTGCTTCACTCTGCAATGCTCGCATATTCACGAGATTATATGATTAAACAAGGGTTCAGTTATGTTGTTCCCCCATTCATGATACGAAAGAGAGTTGTTGAAGGAGTAATGAGTTTTAGTGAAATGGAAAACATGATGTATAAGATTGAAGGTGAAGATTTGTATTTAATTGGAACTTCTGAACACTCAATGATTGGGAGATTTATTGGGAAAAAATTCACAGAAAAAGACTTGCCAATAAACCTTACAAGTTATAGTCCGTGTTTTAGAAAAGAAATTGGAGCGCATGGGATTGAAGAAAAAGGTTTCTATAGATTACATCAATTTGAAAAACAAGAGATGATTGTTATATGTGAGCCTGAAGATTCTTATAAGTGGTATGATAAAATGGCTAACTTTGCAGTAGAGGTTTTTAAAAATTTGAATGTTCCTGTTAGAATCCTTGAGTGTTGTTCAGGTGATTTAGCTGATTTAAAATCTAAATCATGTGATGTAGAAGCTTGGAGTCCAAGACAGAAAAAATACTATGAAGTTGGAAGTTGTAGTAATTTAACAGACGCACAAGCTAGAAGACTTGATATAAAAATTGAGAATAAAGGAAAAAAATATTTTGCACACACACTAAATAATACTGTACTTGCAAGTCCAAGAGCTTTAATTGCTGTAATGGAAAATAATCAACAAAAAGACGGTAGTATAAAAGTTCCAAAAGTTCTCCACTCTTATATGGGGAATAAAAAAATAATTGAAATTAAAAAACAAGGAAAAAATTAAATTTATTTTTATTTTACTTTAAAAATTCATTTACTCTGAGTAATGAAAAATATTGAATAAGTTTTATATACCCTTTTTGTTTTTATTTCTCATGGAAAAAGAAGAAAAAGAGAAGGTGAAAGAAAAAAATAAGGTTAAACCTAAGACTGAAAAAATGAATAAAGTTGAAAAACCTGAAAAAAAGAAATCAGTTTGGAGTGCACAATCTATCACAATTTTATTATTAATAGCCCTTATCTCAATAGTTCTTATTATAATCCAGGTTCCTTATACAACTACAAATGTTGTAAAAGAAAAAGTCCCTGTAGAAAAATGCGAGAACATAGAAATTCCTTTTGATGCTAATTTTAGGACAGGGTTCAAATATTCTGATGCACTGCCTATTAATTCTCTAGAAGGAGTTGCTATATACAAATACTCTAAATTAGAACCATATTCTTTTGTTAATATAAGAAATACAGGTAATGAAAGAGGAAGATATTGCTTAAAGATTGAAGCATATTATATTGAAGATTTTGATGAAGGTAAAGATGCACTTAAATCATTTAATAAGATAGTAGACGACTCTGATTTAGTTGAAAAACTTGAAAATGCTGTAAGTACAAAATATCTTGTCCCTGTTTGCACTGAAAATCAATTAAGACCTGTTCAAACTGAAACAATTTCTGTTTGGAGTAAATCAATTCTTTCTGACGATACAAAGGAAGAATATGATCTAAATAAAATATATATTTTATTTAGTGTAGTTGCTCCAACTTCAAAGAAATGTGTTAGTGAAGAAGTAGAACAAGATGTTGAAAAAGAGACAACAGCGTACTGCAATGCTTGGAAACACCTTGTAGGAAAGTGTTAGGTTCTTTGATGATTCTATTATATTGGGTATATCTTAAACTGGAAATTTAATTAGAGTATTAGTGAAATATATAAACTTCAAATACTCTTGAATAATGTTATTTGGACTAAAAAATAAAAGAATAATAAAATGATATTCAAAGATTTTTACTACACTGTTAAGAACAAGGTAAAGGACTTTCTAAGGATCAAAAAACAAACCTTAACAGATGAACAAAGACAATATATTTTATCTGGGATTAACCCCGAAATATTAAGGGATTATAGTATTATTTATTCTCCAAACCGCATTTATTTTAAAGCAGATAAAAATGGAACAAATGTAAGCAAAGGTTTAGAGTACAAAGTTGCTTCTTTAGATTCAAGGAATTTATCCTTTAAAGAAAGGATGAAAGCAATAGAATTAAATCATTTAAAAAAAATGAATGAGCTTTATTCTTCAGTTGTTGAAACTTATAATAAAGGAATGGACAGCTTAAGAGATATTTTTATATACAATATGCCTGATGGAGCTCTGAGTGTTAGTTTTAGGTAATATTTCTGCATGAAAAATAAAGCCCTCTAAAACTTAACGAAGTACATTATTGTATAAGAATTAAAAATCTCAACCATAACACTTAAAAACAAATTATCTCTAATCTAAATTCATGACAGAGACTAAACCAGAACAAGAAGCAAAATATGATTTAGATGAACTTAGATTAACACAAATAAAAGAAAAATATCCTGATTTTAGAATTACTCAAAGAGGATTCAAAAGAGGAGGTATTCCTACTATCTTAAAAGGATTTCTTTACTCAAAAAAATATAGGGAATTTGAGGCTAAATTCTATGTTAGTCTTACACCAGAGGCATCGATTGGAGCAAATATTTACACTAAAGGAGAATTTCAATATTCTGTTTCAACAAATTCAGGAAATTGGAATGAAAAATTAGAACACTTGGAAGGAATAGTTAAAGACATAGGTGAAAAAGGATTTCCCTCTGTTCGGAGCAAATTTAATTCTAAAAATTTAAACATGAGTTTTAATGAATTTTAATTGTTCTTAATCTTTTAAAATAAATTATTTCATAGTATAATAATAAATAAAAACCCCTGTAATTTGAAAAAACAATGGGAGTAGCATATTTCGGAATATATGTAGACACTTGGACTTACATATCACTTCTTTTATTTGCATTAATAATATTTATTATAATCGTTATTGCAACAGAAAAACAAAGACAGAGGAGACATAGGGACGAAAGAGTAATGGCAAGAGCAAAAGAAGTACAAAATAAAGGAATCTATTGGTAATTTAAATTAAATTTAAATAATAACCTTTAAATTCTTTATTTCTTTATACCAATCATGCCTTACAAATTATCCCCTTCTTCACTTTCACTTATGGAAGATTGTCCAAGGTGTTTTTGGATTCATCACAATATGAAAATAAAAAGACCAGACTCAGTTTTTCCAAGCTTACCTTCTGGAATTGATAGAGTTCTTAAAAATTATTTTGATGAATTTATGTATAAAGGAGAATTACCCCCAGAATTAAAATCTAATTTAGAATGTTTAGGATGTAAATTATTTGAAGATGTAGAAAAATTAAGAATGTGGAGAAATAATTTTGAAGGAATAAGCTGGACAGACCAAAATGGAAATATTTTACACGGAGCAATTGATAATCTTTTAGTTAAAGAAAATAAAATAATAGTTTTAGATTATAAAACAAGAGGATTTCCCTTAAAAGAAGATACTCACGAACACTATCAACAACAATTAAACATTTATAATTATCTTTTAAGGAAGAACGGATATCAAACAGAAGATTATGCTTTCCTTATTTTCTATATTCCAAAAAAAATAAAAGAAACAGGAGAAGTTATTTTTGACAAGCACTTAATAAAAGTTAAAATAGATGTTAATGAAGCAGAAAGATACTGGAAAAAAGCACTTAAAATTCTTGAAGGTCCTTGTCCTAAAGACAATGGAAAACAAGAACAATGTAAATGGTGTAAAATGATTGAGTGTGATTAAACTTCTTCAATTACTCTTGTTAAATCTGTAACATAATCTCCTTGTTGTAGTTTAACTATTCTCACACCTTGAGCAGCTCTTCCCATAACTCTTATACTTTCTAAATTAGTTCTTATAACTATCCCTTTAGCTGTTGTAACAATTATATTATCTGTGTCATTAACAGATACAGTTGTCACAACATTCCCTGTTTTATCAGATATCTTAACATTTATTACTCCTTTTCCAGCTCTTGCTGTTTTTCTATAGTCTTGAACATCAGTTCTCTTCCCATATCCTTTTTCAGTAATTGTTATAATTGCAGGAGTATCTAAAATCTCTAAACTAACCACCTCATCTCCTTTGTCCAGTTTAATTCCTGTTACACCATAACTAGACCTTCCCATCTGCCTTACATCACTTGAATTAAATCTTATTGCTTTACCTTGCCTAGTTGCTAATAAAACTTCTTGTCCTTTTTTCACAACTTCTATTCCAATTAAAAAGTCTGAATTATCATTTGGTAAATTAAGAGCTTTTATTCCAGAAGCGCGTGGTTTTGAGAAATTATTTAATGAAGTTTTTTTAACAATCCCTAGTTTAGTAGCCATAAATAAATCATCTTCAAAGTCTTTAACAGAAATTACATTTGTAACTTTTTCATCCTTTAACCCAAGCATGTTAATAAGTGCCTTACCTTTACTATACCTCTCAGCTGCAGGAATATCATATGCTTTTAACCACAATACTCTCCCTCTACTTGTAAAAAACATTAAGTAATCATGTGTAGAGCAAGTTATTAATTGCTTTACAAAATCTCCTGTAGCTAAATCACTTCCGATAACTCCTCTCCCACCTCTATTTTGTTCTTTATATGATTGAACATCCATTCTCTTACAATAACCTTTATCAGTTATTGTTATCACAACATCTTTTTCTTTAATCAAATCTTTTTCTTTTATTTCCCTTATACTCTTAAGGATTTGAGTTCTTCTAGAGTCACCATAATTCTTTTTTAATTCACTAACTTCTTTAAGAATTATTTTAAGAACTTCTTTTACATCAGCTAAAATAGATTCATATTCTTTTATTTTTACTTTTAATTCTTCTGCTTCTTTTTTTAATTTTTCAACTTCAAGTGAAGTTAATTGCTGTAATTTAGTCTCTAAAATTGCCTGAGTTTGCTTTCTAGTTAAATTATATTTTTTAATAAGAGCTTCAGAAGCTTCAGAAGCATTTTTAGATTTTTTAATTAAATTAATTACACCATCAATATCTTTAAGTGCAATTAAAAGCCCTTCAACAATTTCTTGTCTTTCTTTAGCTTTTTTTAATTCAAATTTTGTTCTATTTATTATTATCTGCTTTCTGTATTTAACATAAGCATCAAGAACCTCTTTAATATTCATTACTTTTGGTTTTCCACCATCTAAAGCTAAAAAATTAACATTAAATGAATCTTGTAATCGTGTATATTTGTACAAAGAATTAATTACAAATCTTGGGTCAGCTTCTTTTCTTAGTTCTAAAACAATTCTTATTTTCCCTTTAGAAGATTCATCTCTTAAATCCCAAATGTCTTTTATTTTTTTATCTTGTATTAATTGAGCTATTTGTTCGACAAGAGTTGTTTTATTGAGCATGTAAGGTATTTCAGTTATAACAACAGCTTCTTTTTTATTTACTGTTTCAGTTGTTGTCTTGCCCCTCATTATTAATCTTCCACGTCCTGTTTGATATAATTCAACCATATTTCCTTGAACACTTCCACCTGTAGGAAAATCAGGACCAGGCATTATATCTGTAATCTCTTCAAAACTTATTTGAGGGTTTTTAATATATGCAACTATTGCATCACACACTTCGACAAGATTATGAGGAGGAATATTTGTAGACATTCCAACTGCAATTCCTGAAGCTCCATTAAGCACAAGTGTAGGGAGTTTTCCTGGAAATAATTCTGGCTCTTTTAAAGAATTATCAAAATTTGGACTGTAATTTACAGTTTCTTTTTCTAAGTCTTGAATCAATTCACTTGAGATAGGCATTAATTTAGCTTCAGTATATCTATATGCTGCTGCAGGGTCACCATCAATTGAACCAAAATTTCCTTGCCCATACACAAGAGGGTATCTTAAAGAAAAATCTTGTGCCATTCTAACCATTGCATCATAAACTGCACTATCTCCGTGAGGGTGGAACTTACCAATAACATCTCCTACGATTCTTGCAGACTTTTTAGTTGCAGTGTTTGGCTTTAATCCCATTTGATGCATAGAATATAAAATCCTTCTCTGAACTGGTTTTAATCCATCTTCAATTGAAGGTATTGCTCTTGAAATTATAACACTCATAGCATAATCTAAATAAGATTTTTTCATTTCTCCAGAAACTTCTGCAGGGATAATTCCTTTTTTCAAATTCTCTTCAATTTTGGGGTCAATATTTGGTGTCATCTTAATTGTATTTTTTCCATTTTAATTTGTTCCTTATTATTTACGATTAATACTCTCATTTTATGCTACTTCTTCTCCTTTTTTATCTAAATGTTTCATAAGCTCCTCTTCAGTCAATATTTTTTCTTTAATTTGAGTGCCTCTCCATCCACAATTACCACACTCCCACTGTTTTCCAGTATTACTCTCTTCTTCAAAATCCATATTACTTAAAGTAATTTTAACTTCATCACTATTACACTTTGGGCAGATTTTTATCTTAAATGTCTTCCCTTGTTTTTTATCTGGAGTAGATTTTCCTTTTGCTTTAGCATACTCTTCAGGTGAATCATACCCTTCTAATATCCACGCCGGTGTAGCAAGTTTTGATTTTTTAGCCATTTTAAAATTTCTTTTTAAAATATGTGTTTAGTATTTTTTTAGTTTCAGGGTTTATTCTTAGTTCACGCAATTCTTTTTTTGCAAAAAATGCAACCCCTGCACCTTCACCTATTTTTACATCTTTAATTTTATCTAATCTAGATAAAAAAACATAAAACATTGATTTTCCCATCTTTGAAATTACCCTCTGCCCAAATAAAAACTTTACACTTAATTTTATTCCAAGCTCTTCTTTTATTTCTCTTTGAATTTCTTTATGAAGGTCCTCTGATTTTGCACCTCCTCCCACAAAACACCACACCCCAGGATATAATGGATAATCTAAAGTCTTTTTTTGCAATAGCATTTCTTTTTTACTATTTTCAATTATTGACACAACTATTATTTTTTCCATTTTTTAAACATCTAATTTAGCTTCATGGGAGTTTTCTCTAATAAACTCTCTTCTAGCTTGAACATCATCTCCCATAAGCATTGAAAATGTTCTATCTGCTTCAACTGCATTTTCAATATATATTTTTTTTATTTTTCTAGTTTTAGGGTTCATTGTTGTTTCCCACAATTGCGTTGAATTCATTTCTCCTAAACCCTTGAAACGTGTAACTCCCCCTTCACTAACACCTAATTCTGAAGAAACTTTTTTTAATTCTTCATCTGAATAAACATAAAAATCTTTTTGCCCTTTTCTTATTCTATATAATGGAGGCATTGCAGCATATACATTTCCGTTTTCTATTAATTGAGGCATATATCTAAAAAAGAAAGTTAATAAGAGAGTCTTTATATGTTCTCCATCAACATCTGCATCAGTCATAATTACTACTTTTCCATACCTTATCTTTGATAAGTCAAATTGCTCTCCAACTCCTGTTCCTATAACAGTAATCATATTAGTTATTTCATCGCTTGAGAGAGCTTTAGATGGGTTTGCTTTTTCAACATTTAATATTTTACCTCTAAGAGGAAGAATTGCTTGTATTTCCTTATTTCTTGCCATTTTAGCAGAGCCACCTGCACTTTCTCCTTCAACTAAATACAATTCTGTTTCATCTGATTTTTTATCTGAACAGTCTGCAAGTTTTCCAGGTAAGCCTCCTAATGAAAATGCATTTTTTCTTCTCACTAAATCTTTAGCTTTTTTTGCAGCTAATCTAGCTTTTGCAGCTTGAAGAGATTTATCTGCTATTTTTTTAGCTATTTGTGGATTTTCTTCAAAGAATTCTGTAAGTGCCAGTGTTACAATTGAATCAACGAATCCTTTTATATCAGAATTGCCTAGCTTTGTTTTAGTTTGCCCTTCAAATTGAGGGTCAGATATTTTAATATTAACTATTGCAGTAATTCCTTCTCTAACATCGTCTCCTGAAAAAGAATCATTTTTAAGCAAATCTTTTTTCTTAGAATAATCATTCATAACTCTAGTAAGTGCTGTTTTAAATCCTGAAATATGAGTTCCACCCTCTACAGTATTTATTGTGTTAACAAAACCAAATATATTTTCCTGATAACTTGAATTATATTGTATTGCTATTTCTATTGTACCACTATTCATCTCTCTCTTAAAATATATTGGTTTATGCAAAACTTCTTTAGATTTATTTATCCATCTTACAAACTCAATTAATCCTCCACTAGAGAAAAATTCCTGAGAAGTGTCTTTTATTTCATCTCTTAATTCTATTTTTAGTCCAGCATTTAAGAAAGTTATTTCCCTAAATCTTGCCTCAAGTGTTTTGAATTCAAATGTTGTTGTTGAAAAAATTTGATTGTCTGGGTAAAACGTTATTTTTGTTCCTGTTTCATTAGTGTTTCCAACAACTTTCATTTTTGTTGTAGGATTTCCCCTGGAATATTCTTGAGAATATGATTTTCCATCTCGTTTTATATCAAGAATTAATTTCTCTGAAAGAGCATTAACACACGAGATACCTACACCATGTAATCCCCCAGAGATAGCATAAGATTTTTTGTCAAACTTACCTCCTGCGTGAAGTTTAGTTAGTGCTATTTGTGCTGCAGGGACTTTGTAAATTGGATGAGGGTCAACAGGTATTCCTCTTCCATCATCTTCAACTGTAACAGAGTTGTCTTTATTTAGAGTTATTTTTATTTTTGAGCAAAATCCAGCTAAAGCTTCATCTACAGAATTATCCACTACTTCATAAACTAAATGGTGTAATCCCTCTTTCCCTGTTGAGCCAATATACATTGCAGGCCTTTTTCTAACTCCCTCAAGGCCTTCTAGTACTTTAATATCATCAGCGTTATAACCTTTTTTATCTGCCATATTTTAAAAAATCTGATATTTTTATATCAATTCCCTTTATTATCTTTTAAAAAAGAAAATCTCTTTTATAAACCTTTCTCCTGTTTTCTCGTCGATAAAATAAAAAATTACTGAAAAATGAAGGAAAATTTATTGTTTTTTTATTACTTCCTTTTTGATGCATTTAATTAAACTTTTAAACACAAAAGTACACATTATTTAATGGAAGAAGAGGAGAGAATTTCAAATCCAGTAATATATATTATAGTTGGTTTTTTACTCCTCATGCTATTTGTAATAATATTTATTTTATTTGAAAATAATTCAAATAACTTTGAACAAGAAATATCAGATAGTGAAAAAGAAAATTCATTTACTCCTCCGAGTCTTTGTTCAAACTACTGCCCATATGGTTCTCAATGTGGGTTTAATGAGTGTGGGTTACCTTGTGGAGAAGATGGAGGAAAATGTGAAGAAGGATATTTTTGTTTGAATTATAGATGCATTAAAGAAAAAATAAATTTAGAAGGAGATAATAAAGAAGATAAAAATAAAGAAGAGGAGTGTAATGATACTTGCACATCATTAGGATATTTATGTGGAGACTATCTCATATGTGGAGAGAGTGTAAGTTGTGGAAAATGTGAGGAGGGTTATAATTGCGCTAGTAATGGAACTTGCATTAAAATTCCATTAAACTGTATTGACTCATGTGAGTCACTATCCTATGAGTGTGGAAATCAAAACGTTTGTGGAATTTTAACTAATTGTAATGTATGTCAAGAAGGATATGAGTGTAATTCAAATGGAAAGTGTGTATGTGTATCTGAATCTAATATTGAATTTTGCTTAAGATTAAACAAAACTTGCGGAAAAAATACTGAATTAGATAATTGCGGAGAATTAAGAACTGTTAGTTGTGGAGTGTGCGATGATAATAATGTGTGCACTACAGATAGTTGCTCTTCAGATAATAAATGTGTTTACGCCCCTATTTCATGCGACGATAGTAATGAGTGCACAACTGATATTTGCAATCCTTCAACAGGATGTTCGCACACATCTTTAACAGGTATTCCTTGTAGAGATGATAATAACCCATGCACAACAGACATCTGTAATAATGGATTGTGTACACACATCCCAATATCTGATTGTTGTGTTTCTAATTCTCAGTGTGGTGGTGGTTCTTTTTGTCCTAAAGATTATTGTAATCTAAGTGATAATAAGTGTTACAAATTATATCCTAATCCACCTTGTCAAAATAATGATAATTGCTGTCCTTTAGGATGCAATTTAGGAAATGATAATGATTGTACTACATGCACTTCAGATAGCCATTGCAATGATAACAATGTATGTACAACAAATAAGTGTGTAGGAGGAATATGTACTTACCCTGTTATAACTCAGTGTATTAATGGAGATGGGTGTTGTCCTACAGGGTGTAATTCTAATAATGATAATAATTGTAATTCTGTATGTGGAAATGGAATTAAAGAAGCAGGAGAAGAGTGTGATAATACTCAATTAGGAGGTGCAACATGTACAAGTGTACTTGGTTCAGGATACACTGCAGGCTCTTTAACATGTACACTTAATTGTAAATACAATACCTCTAATTGTTGCTCACCTGAATCTAATACTCAATTTTGTACAAGATTAATAAGACAGTGTGGAAATATTACAGCTTTAGATAATTGTGGAAATTATAGAACAGTTTCAAGTTGTGGAACCTGTCAATCAGGTTATACTTGTTCTAATGGGCTTTGTATTAAAAATTGTGTCCCAAATTGTGTGGGTAAAGAGTGCGGGAGTGATGGTTGTAGTGGATTATGTGGAACATGTAAAAATTCTTATGGAACAACTAATTGTTTGTCTTCTGGAATTTGTCAGCCATCTTGTATTTCTGGATATGGAGATTGTGATGGAAATAGAGTTAATGGATGTGAAACTTCTTTGACAACAATTTATAATTGCGGTTCATGTGGAAATACTTGTCAATCAGGACAAACTTGCTTAAATGGACAGTGTTCAGGAGTAAACCCTCCTGTGCCACCAGCTGGAAATACTTATTATGTTTCTACAACTGGAAGTGATTCTTCTGGAACAGGAAGTTCAAGTAATCCTTGGAAATCTCTTTACAAAGCATGCCAACAAGTTACAACTTCTGGAAGTGTAATTCACGTAAATTCTGGAACATACACAGAAACTCAACAGTGTCTCCTGTCTAATGGAGTAAGTATTGAAGGAGAAGGAAGAACAAAAACAACAATAATAATGAGGCAATCTACTTCTGATGCATCTATTAAAATTGAAACACTTGGACATTATGGGAATACAAATTATGGGAATCAACATGTATCTGGAATAAAATTTGATGGACAACTTACAGCAAATGCAGGAATTTATGTGATAGGAAGATCAAATGTTGAAATTTATAATTGCGAGTTTATTGATTTTTATACTCGCGCTGTAAAATTTGAAGGACAACCAGGATGGGAGTTTACAAAAAAGAATATCTATAATCAAAAGTCAAGTGGGGATTATACTAAAATGGCTGATGCTTGGGCAACTGGAAATAAGTTTTATAATAATATTATAACTAGCTGCTCTAGAAAGGTAAGCCCCGGAATACTTACTCATGCACTAGATATTGGTGCCCAAGATGGGATGTTAATTTATGGGAATACAATTAGTGCAACAGGTAGACCTTATGGGCAAAATGGATATTGTCTAGGATTTGCTAGTAATGATGGTTTTAATAAGAATGTTAAAATATACAATAATTATTTAGAAAACGCTCCTCTTGGAGATTCAGAATATGAATTTGCAATAGAGTGGTGGTGGGATTTAGGTGGAACTGAAATTTACAATAATAGGATTCTTGGAGCAGTAGATATAGTTCATGCATTAGATGCTATAGGAAAAGGATATTCGGTTAATATATATGACAATGATATAGGGTATGAATCAACTCCTGTAAGGCAAGATAGAGGAATATTGCTTGAAGGAAGAATAGAGTATCTAAACATTTACAGAAATAAAATTCATCATGTAGGAAGAGCTATTTATATTCCAAGGGAGGAGTCTGGTGGATATACTGGAGTTGATAGGCTGTTCCAAGTTAGAATATACAATAATCTCATGGTAAATCTTGGACAAACAGGAAGCACCTGGCAAACATGGGGAATACATTGGAGTGATTATGTAGACCAAGAAGAAACCCAATACTTGTACATTCAACACAATGTAATCGAGGCAATAGATTCTCTTAAAGACACAACTTACGGTATAATGCTTCCATCAGTTCAAAAAATGTCAAACATTTATATTGAAAACAACATTTTATTAAACTGGGACCATGGAGCAATATACGGGAGAGGTACAAAAACAAAAGCTCAGAATATTTTTATACGAAATAATTTGATGTATGGCAATAGCAACAATAATGACCCAGTATATGAAAGTGGATTTCCTACTTCAGGGATAACATATTCTGGAACAGTGAAAGCAAATCCTTTATTTGTTTCTTCTAGTAATTATAAGCTTTCTTCTTCATCTTCTCCTGCTTATCATAAAGGAATTTACGTAGGGATATCTAATGATTATGAGTTAAAGAAATGGAATAATCCTCCTTCAATTGGAGCATATGAATATAGTGTTTAAATTCCTCTACAAGAAGAGCACATTAACATCCCTTTATGTCTTTTTAATAATCCGTAGTTTCCACACTCTTCACACATCCCTTCCTCTTCAAATTTTCTTTCTTTAGCTTTTTTAACTAGCTTCAGTTTTCTTGCTTCCTCTCTTATCTGTGCAAATTCTTCAAGTTCAGGATATATTTCTGGATTAAAGCTTAAAATGTCTCTTATAGTTATTATTCCTAATAACTCATTATCTTCTACAACAGGAAGTCTTTCAAACTTTGAGTTTTTTATTTTCTTTAAAGCTTCTTCTAAAGTGGCACTAGGTTTTATTGTTACAATTTTTTTTGGAGAAATATCTTTTGCTTTTATATCAGAAAGATCTTTTTGAGATTTTTTTACAAGAGCCCAAAGAATGTCTTTTGTTGAAATCAACCCCACAAGCTTCTTTTTTTCAACTAAGATTAAACTCCCAGTCTTTTTTTTAACCATTCTTCTAGCACACTCAAGTAAATTAGCATTTGGACTAATAACAAGTGGTTCTCTTGTCATTACATCAGAAACGAGTATCTTGTACATATATTTAGATGGTGTTAGTACTTATAAATATTTTTTACCACTTAAAAAATATAAGACTTCTTTAAAAAAGAGCATTATTCTGTTATATTCTGTTAAAATACATTAATACTTGGCTAAAAAAGTATATTATTCAATTAAATACAATAATACTTAAATAAACGACTTGAGAATATTGCTTATTAAATAAGTCAGGATTAATAAAATGAGTAAAATATACAAGACTAAAATACAGGTAGAAGGAGAACAAGCTTATCAAGATATAATGACTTTTGTTGAAAAAATTTCATCTAAAGGGTTTAGATATGGACATGGTTCAATGTATTTTATAGATAAAGAAAGAGATAGTATGGTAAGGATGAATTTAAAGAACAAAACAGTTGAATTAAGTGACAAAGTTGAAGAATGGATATTCAATGCAATAAATGATTTAAATAAAAAAGATTAAAATGGATAAACCAATAACTCTAATGCCAGAAGATATTCAAAGATTAATAGGAAGAGACGCTCAAAGGAACAACATAACTGCTGCCAAACTTGTTTCAGAAATAGTTAAAACAACTTTAGGCCCAAAAGGAATGGATAAAATGCTTGTTTCTCCTTTAAATGACATTATAATAACTAATGATGGGGCAACTATTCTAGGTGAAATGCAAATTGAACACCCTGCAGCAAAAATGATGGTAGAGATTGCTAAAACCCAGGAAATAGAAGTTGGAGATGGTACAACTTCTGCTGTTATGATTGCTGGAAGGCTTTTAGAAAATTCTGAAAAACTTTTAGACAAAAGAATCCATCCCACTCTTATTGTTAAAGGATACAGATTAGCTGCTGAAAAAGCTCAAGAAATATTAAAGGATTTATCATTAAAAGTAGAGCATAAAGATGAAGAAGTTCTTAAGCAAATAGCAATGACAGCAATGACTGGAAAAGGAGCAGAAGATTCTAAAGAAAAACTTTCTAGTATAGTTGTTAAAGCAGTAAATCAAATTGAAGAAAATGGATTTGTGGATTTAGACAATATTAAAATCGAAAAAGCAAGAGGAGAGGGAATAGGAGACAGTGAATTAATTTCAGGAATTGTCATTGATAAAGGAAAAATAAATTTAGATATGCCCTCTTATGTTAAAGATGCTAGAATTGCTTTAATTGACATTCCTTTAGAATTGAAAACCCTAGAATTGAAAACAGAAGTTTCTATTTCTTCACCTGAACAACTGCAAAGATTTTTACTTCAAGAAGAAGATTCAATAAAAGAGATTGTTAGTTTAGTTAGAGAGTCAACAGCAAATGTAGTTTTTTGTCAAAAGGGAGTTGATGATTTTGCTAGTTTTTTATTAGCTAGAAATAATATTTATGTTTGCAGGAGGGTTGCAAAGAGTGATATGCAGAAAATAGCTAAAGCAACAGGGGCTAAAATAATAAGTAATTTAAATGATTTGACTCAATTGGAATTAGGTTCAGCAGAAAGTGTTGAACATGTTAAAAGAGGAGAAGAGTCTTATACTTATATTAGAAATTGTAAAAATCCTAAAGCAGTTACAATTTTAATTCATGGTGGAAGTGACCATGTTATGGATGAAATAGAGAGAGCAATAGAAGATGGAATAGGTGATGTTTCGTGTGTTTTAAAATCTGGATTAGTTGTCCCAGGAGGAGGTGCAATTGAGATGGAAGTTTCTAGAAGATTAAATCAATTTGGACAAACTCTTTCTGGAAGAGAAAGACTAGCTGTAGAAGAGTTTGCAAATGCTCTTGAATTTATTCCAATAACCTTGGCTGAAAATGCAGGGTTAGACCCAATAGATATTATAACTGAATTAAGGGCAAAACACGATTCAGGAGATAAAAATGCAGGATTAAATTTAATTGATAATAAAGTGGGGAACGTCCTTGAAGCTAGAATTATTGAACCTTATAATGTTAAAAGCCAGGCAATTAATTCTGCAACAGAAGTTGCAAACATGATTTTAAGAATAGACGATGTTATTGCATCTAAACCAGATAAAAAAGGAAGAATGAATTTTACCGGAAGCGAAAAAGGCGATTTAATGAGTGGATTAGATTAATTGTTTTTTAATAATACTTAAAAACCCCAAGGTATAATTTTTTTTATGTATTATCATATTATTTTAACAGAAAAATGCAATTCTAGATGCAGGTATTGTTATCAAAAATCAATGGAAGAATTTGATAATGGGCTTAAAGATAAATTTGAATTTGATTATAATATTCCGTGTAATTCAGAAGTAAAAGGAGAGGATATTGCAAGATTTTTAAAAGACGGAGATGGCTTGATTTTTTACGGAGGAGAACCGCTAGTTAATTTTCAAAAAATGAAAGAAATAATAGATACAGTTGAAGCATCTAAGAAGAAAATAAAATTTTACATTCAAACAAACGGGAAATTACTTAATGAAATACCTTTAATATACATAAATAAAATTTCTAAAATGCTTGTTTCTATAGACGGAGATATGAGAAGAACAGACTACAATAGAGGACTTGGAACTTACAACACTGTTTTAAAAAATTTAATTGAATTAAGAAATAAGGGATATACAGGAGAGATTGTTGCAAGAATGACTTTATCTTTTTCAGATATTTTTGGGCAAGTTAAACACATTACAGGATTAATTGAAAAAGGTATTTTTGATTCTGTACACTGGCAAATTGATGCTGGATTTTATAAATCAGATTTTAATAAAAAACAATTTAAGATATTTGTTAAAGAGTACAATAAATCTCTTAACAAACTTATTGATTTTTGGGTAGATTATATGAAAGAAAATAAGAAAGTCCTAAAGTTTTATCCTTTTTTAGGAATTTTTGAAATATTATATTACGATAAAAAAACTAAACTCCAGTGTGGTTCAGGATATTCAAACTACACTATTTTAACCAATGGGAAAATTGTTGCCTGTCCAATTATGAGTGGGATTAAAACATTTTATTGTGGAGATTTGAAAACACCTAATGAAAAACTTAAAGAAATTTATATTCAAGAACCTTGTGTTTCATGCAAATATTTAGAAATTTGTGGAGGTAGATGTCTGTACAGTAATTATGCACAGCTTTGGCCTGAAGAAGGACAAAACTTAATTTGTGAAACTATTTTTAATCTTATTGAAAATATTAATAAAACAATACCTAAAATAAAAAATCTAATGAATCAAAATATTATTTTTGAGCATGACTTTGAATATGAAAAATATTTTGGACCAGAGATTATCCCCTAAATTTAATTTTTAAATAAAACTAGCAAATAATATACACGCTAAAATAATTATAGATGCTATTATCTTTCTTTTATCTATTTTTTCTTTAAGGAAAAGCTTTGCAAATAAATATGTTAATACAGTTCCTAACATTAAAATTAAAGTTGTTGAAACAACTCCTATTTGCATATACCCGTAGTAAGCAACAACTCTATATAGAACCCAAATTATACCCATCATAACTAAATCTACTCTTAATTTTGAATCTACTCCAGAGAAGTCTGGTCTGAAGATTACAAGGCTAAATAAGAATATTCCAAAACATCTTAAAAAGTAAAATGTTACAGGGGAATAATACTCTAGTATTAAGTTAGAGATTATTATTTCCAATGCGAAAAATAGACTTCCCATTATTGCAGCAATAAAATATTTGTTGAAATTTATTTGCTCTTTTTTAGTGTGAGTAAAAATTAATGTAAGTCCAGCAATTAAAGATGCAATTAAAATTTTGTAATTACTCTCATACACTCCTTGAAAAAAGAAACTAAATACAACTGCAAGAAGAATTGTAAATAAAGGTTCTAACATTCTTGCAGGGCCCAAATTACTTACTTTATCCCCTTTTAATGAATAAAATGCAAAAAGGTTTGCAACAATTGAAGAAGCTACAACTCCAATGAAAATTAAAATATTTTTTAATTCTAAAGCTTGTGAATCCACTTTCCAGAAAAAATAAAGAAGAGGAAGCATGATTATTGAGATAGTTAAAAATCCCAAAGTTTGATATTTTTGTATATTAAGATTTTTTCTTTTTAGAATATTTTTTTCAAGTATTGTTCCTCCTGCAAGAGCAACAGCAGCTATTATTGGAAAATATATCATCTCTTTTACCTTAAAGTTGTTATTAACCTAGTAATTAATTTATACATTAAGTTAAATAATGTTGCATTAAAAATCTTGTGAAATTTGAGTGTTTTACTATATAAGCAAAGGATTTTTAAGAGTATTTTTCTTTATATTCAAGCAGAATAACACTTAATTTAATTGCAAACAAAAAAAGAGGAAAAATGTCTAAAAAACCAAATTTTTTTATATTTTTATTAGTAGTTATTTTGTTTTTTATTCAATCTGTTTCTTCTCTCACTGAATTAGATTCGTGCCAAACCATTTCTTCTCCAGGGGAGTATATTTTAACAAGAGCTGTTTCTAGTAGCGACACGTGTATGATAATAGCTGAAAGTAACATTGAATTAGATTGTCAAGGGAACACAATTTCTTATAATTCAGGAGGAGGAAATAATAATATGGGTGTCAATATATCTTATCTTCTTGTTCCAATATCAAATATTACGCTAAAAAATTGTATAATTAGAGATGTAAATGCTGGGGGAACTAATGGACACGGGATAGTTATGTCAAGAGTATCAGATTCTTTTATATTAAATAATACTATTCAAACTAATGGAACTTCTTCTAATTACGGTATTTTTATGACTACAGGTGTTAAAAGGAATTTAATTGCAAACAATTCAATTAATACTTATGGGACTGCGGGGACAAATTATGGAATTCACACTACAACAGAAGTATCCAATAATGAATTTATAGGAAATAGCATTACTGCAGTTGGAGCAACTTCCAATTATGCTATTTATATGATTACTGACTCAAATGAGAACATTATACAAGGAAATAATTTAACCTCTATTTCAACTAATGGTGCTTCAAATAATGACCCCCATGTAATTTATTTTACTGGAAGTGATTTTAATAATATAACTGGGAATATTCTAAAAAGTATAGGTCATAATAGGGCTTATGGAGTTTATGCAGGGACTAATTCAGAATCAACTAACATTGAAAATAACATCATTGACCTAAATTTAACTGGAACAACTGTTTATGGTATTTATACAACTAGTAGTTCATCTGCAACAATAAGAAATAATACTATCTCACTTTACTCTAATGGAACATCACATGGAATGTATATAACGATGGCCCCTTATACAACTATTGAAGATAATTATATCCTTGTAAATTCTAATCAGGCTACTTTAACTGGGATAAATATATATTCAAGCTCTCCATATTCTGTTATAAAAAACAATAGTATTTTAATTAATGGAAGGTCAGGCCTTACTGGATTATCCATTACTTCGAGTGGGGCAAGTTTTTTAGAAGATAACATCATTAACATCACGTCTACTGGAACAGCAAATGGAATTGTATCTGTTGATTCTCCAGCAACATCGTTTCAAAATAACAATATTTCTATTTTTACAACAACAGGTGCATCTCTAGGAATCTCTTTGACAACTTCATACTCTCCCATAGTCGAGAATAATAATGTTGAAATTTCAGGAGACCCAACTTCGATTAGAGGAGTTATTATTACCTCTTCTCGTTATAGTTCCATTAAGAATAATTCATTTTTATTTTCTACTACATATTCAAGCACTACTGCAGGAACATTTTCTGGGATTTATTTTACTTCATCACTTAACGGAGAGATTATTAATAATTTTTTTAACATCACTTCTGGTAGTGGGACTTCTGGAATTTATTTATTAACTTCTTCACTTGAAAATACAATCGAAAATAATAATATTTACATAAATAGTTCTGGGGGGACTAACTATGGGACATATCTAAATGGAGGTTGTAACAGCAATAATATCTTAAATAATATTTTTAATATAGAGGGAGCAACAACCAATAATTATGGAATATATATTTTAACTTCTAACCATAATCTTGTTGAATCAAATTTAGTTTTAGCGAATGGAACAACTGGAAGCAGAGGAGTTTTCATCACCACTCAAGCAGATAACAATACCATAAAAGACAACTTTTTTACTTCTAATGGTACAACTGGTATTGAGGGAATAAGGGTTGCTTCTTCAAACAATAACTTTCTAATCAATAACACTGTTTTAAATAATGGATATACTGAAGCATCTGGAACAACAACAAGCAATTATGGAATTTATATTTTAACAAGTTCATATTTTACAGAGGTTTACAATAACACTTTAATGAGTACAGGAGGTGGGAGATATAATTACGGGATTCATTCTACAACTAATTGTAGATGGGGAATATTTAAAGGAAACAACATAACCACTAGCGGCACAGGTGCAAGAAATGTGGGATTTTGGATTTCTGAAAGTCACTTTCACATTATAGAGAATAATTTTATCTCTACATCTGGGTCTGGAACAAGTTATGGTTTTTATTTAGAATCAAGTTCAAGTGAAAACTTAATAAAAAATAATACAATTTCTACTTCTGGAGGAACTGATTCTCATGCATTTCATTTAGCTTATGTTTCAGCCGGAGGATATCCTATAAATAATATTATTCAAGAAAATACTCTTTTAGATATCTCTGGAAGAGATTTAAATTTTGCAACTGCAAGTATAAATGGAACTAATTTAATTAATCAACCAATAAATAATTGTTATTTTACTGGGACTGCTGGGAGCTTAATTATAGAGAATGTTAGTGCTGGAAAAATCTCATTTAATGCAGGGCTTATTTCAGGAAACCATGCGTCAGTATTTGATAAAAAAGTTTTTGTAAGTGAAAATTTTGCTAGAATAGATGAAAAAACTGCTACGTTAAATAAACCTGCAACAATTACATTATACAATATTCCTACTACCTCAACTGAATTACAAATTTATAGAAATGGGGTTTTATGTAGCACTTGTACTAATTTAACTTCTCTTCAAGCTGGAAATGTTACTTTTAGTGTTGAAGGGGGAGGAAATTATTCTATACTTGCTTCATCTGCTCTTCCTTCTATTCAATTAAATCTTCCTGAAAATGATTACATAACTAACCAACTGAGCTTAAATTTTAACTTTACAGCTAGAGACGATTCTCCGGGAAATTTAAATTGCAGTATATACATTGATGACATTTTAAGAAACAATAATTTTTTAGTTACAAATAACACTCTAACTAACTTTGTTGTTAATAATTTAGAAGATGGAATACACAATTGGTATGTTGAATGTTTTGATTCTGCAGGAAACAGGAATGTTTCAGAAATAAGGAACTTTACAATGGTTATTTCTCAACCCTATATCTCACTTAATTATCCTATAGATAACATGTATATTAATCAAGTTAATTCTGTTTTACTGGAATATACTGCTTTAGATCCTGATTTAAGGGAGATGACTGTTTGGGTTTATGGTGATGATGAATTAAAGAGTGTTTCTAATAATGTAATCAGTGGAGATGAATTGTCTTTTAATTGGACTAGTCTAATGTTAGGAGAGCATAATTGGTCAGTAATTGTAGGAAATAGTGCTAAGAATTCAACCTTAGAATATAAATATTTTAATGTTATTAATTTAACACTAGGTATTAAAACAGGAGGAGATTATCTTGAAAATCCAGTTGTTTTAATACACGGCTTTATTGACGATACTAGTGGATTAATCCAATCAAGCTCTCAGACAATTAATCTTTCAATATATAGTAATTCTACAGGAAATTTAATTACTACTTCAAATGTAACTTCAGGAACAGATGGGATATTTCTGGGGGTGTTTGAAGGTTTTGAAGTAGATGTTTATTTAGTAAGTGCTTCTCTTTATCATACAGAAATTAATTTAACAAATACTACATCATTTGAAGTTTCTAGAAGTGGTGGAGCAGGAGGCTACGATGAAGGATATAATGCTGGATATGAAGCAGGTTTAATAGATGGAAACCTTACAGGTTTCAATCTCGGAAACACAACAGGTTTCATACAAGGCAACCTCTCAGGATTTAACTTTGGTAATACAACTGGATTTACACAAGGCTTCACAGAAGGTAACATTACAGGTTTCAACTTAGGAAATACAACTGGATTCAACTTAGGTAATTCATCTGGCTTTATATTGGGTAATACAACCGGATTCATATTTGGAAATAACACCGGATTTACTCAAGGTTTCACAGAAGGTAATATCTCTGGATTTACATTAGGTAACACAACAGGTTTCATTTTAGGAAATTCATCAGGTTATATCCTAGGAAATGCAACAGGTTTCACACTAGGTAATACTTCAGGATTCTTATTAGGAAACACTTCAGGATTTACACAAGGTAATCTTTCAGGTTTCAATTTAGGTAATTCAACTGGATTTACTCTCGGTAATTACACAGGTTATATTTTAGGTTATGACACTGGATACGATGAAGGTTATGATGAAGGCTATGATGAAGGATATAACTTAGGTCTAATTGATGGTAACTTAACAGGATTTAATCTCGGAAACACAACAGGTTTCATACAAGGTAACCTATCAGGATTTAACTTTGGTAATACAACTGGATTTACACAAGGCTTCACAGAAGGTA
>CAZSPD010000005.1:0-10988 GCA_964608765.1 Candidatus Woesearchaeota archaeon | reverse complement strand
ACACAGGTTATATTTTAGGTTATGACACTGGATACGATGAAGGTTATGATGAAGGATTTAGTTTAGGTGGAAATAGTTCAGCAAGTTTAATACTTGATAGAATTGTAAGCTTACACAATATCTCAAATCAAGCAATTATTTACAATGTAACACTAAAATTAACTAACAAAGGTGGAAACAGTGCAACTGATGTAAGTGTAGTTGATTTAAATTCTCCATTCTCTCCTTATTTTATAGGGGAGCTATCAGCTGAAGAAACAATAAGATTAACTTACCTTAAAGAATTCAACAGAAATTCTTCAGACTATAATTATGAATTTGCACCATCTACTGTAAGTGGAACAGATAATTTAGAAAATGAACTAATCTCTACAGATTCAAATCTAATAACATTAACAATTCCAAACTACGAAGAGTCTCAACAACAATTAACACTCTTAAAATCTGTATATTTCAATTTAGAAAACACTACTTTTGTTAATTACACTATATTCTTAGAAGTAATCAATTCAGGTGATATTAATTTAGAGGGAATAATTGTCCAAGACGATGATTTAAGCTTAACAGGAGAAAGTGCACTTAATATTAGCTTAAATAAAAGTAAAGAATTTAATTATTCTTCTTCAATTTTAATACCTAAAAATGCTAATAATGCATTTTATGATTTTTCAACTTCAACAGCAGTTATTAATTCAGTATCTTACTCTTCAAACCTAATTAGAGTTTTAATACCTGGGTTTGGAGGTCCTGCAGATACAATAGTCGATGCTCCTTCATATGTAAACAAATCTAAAGACTTTAACACTACAATAACAATAATAAATCAAAATCCAGATATTGGACAAAATTTTATTATCTCTTACTGGATTACAAATAATTTAGAGACTCAAAATTATTCTTCAGGAGAAAGAACAGTTTATATAGGTCCTTCTAACTCTGACACTACTATAGTGACTTTTCCTGCACCTTCTGAAATAGGAATTTACAAATTTAAAGCAGTTACAAATTATGTAGGTGGCCCTGATTTAGCTGAAGATAGTTTTGAAGTTGTTGCAGAGACAAAACCTCCTTCACCTCCTTCAGGAGGAGGAAGTAGTGGAGAATCAAAATGCACTTATATTTGGGAGTGTAGTGATTGGGGTGATTGCATAGATGGAGCACAAACAAGAACATGCAAAAATACAGGAACTTGTACTGGAACACTAGGTAAACCCATAGAAAAAATAACTTGTTTAGAAAACCTTTCAGAAATAAAAGTTAAGATAAGTAAATTAAACTTATCTGAAGATGGAATTCTTTCATTTAATATGGATTTAACTGAGAAGAAAAACCACGAGAAGAAAGACATTCAAGTATTTTATTCTATTTTAGATAAGTCAAACACTGAAATATTTACTAAATCTGATTTCCTTGAAATTGAAACAAGTTTAAGCTACAACAAAGAGTTTGAGGAATTAAAACTAGAACCAGGAGAGTACACAATAAGGGTTAGTGTTTTATATGGACACTCTCAAAAATCAGAAGATTCACAATCGTTTATTGTTAAAGATTTATCTAAAGAAGATGAAGAAGGCACATCTAGTAAACTAGTTTTAGAATTAAAATCAACTATAAATATTTTAAATATTATTTTGATATTTGTTATTTTAGTCTGGATAACATTTATTGTAATTATTATACTAAAGAGAAAAAAGAACTATGAAATTGATGTTCTTATAAAAGAAGGGAAGAAGTATTTGAAAGAAGAGAGATTTGATGATGCACTAGATGTTTATCCTGTCCTTAAAAACCTGTACAAATCCAAGTACAAAGGAAACACTAAAGTGTTTGCTAAGATAAATGAATATCACGAGCTAGTGCAAAAGGCAATCAAACAAAAAATTGCATTAAAGTAAGTTTTAAAAGTACATATTTTATTATATTTTAGATTATAACAAATTAATTGTTAGATAATCAGGGCCTATAAGCTAGTGGTTAAACTGACTCGTTTACACCGAGTATTCAGCGGTTCGATTCCGCTTAGGCCCATTTTTACTATACAAATTCTTAAAAACTTTATTTATCCTGTTTAATTATGGGATTAAGAGATTTAGTTATTAAAGAAGAAAATGAAGATTCTTTTTTAATCTCAGAAAAAGAAAGTTATGAAAAACCTCAAGATCTAATTAAGTTTCAAGTTCATGGACCAATAAAAAATCAATATATTATTACTTCACATTCTTTTGGTGACCTTGGAAAGACAAAAGTTTTGGATATATTCTTGCTTGATTATAAGAGAGCAATTGAGACAGCTTATTCTGAAGCAAGGAAGTATGTAAAAGGTTTTTGTTCATCCGGATTAATTCATTATGAAGATAGAACCTCGCTTAAAGATGTAGTCTTGGATATTGATTAACTAAATTTAAGGGTTCAGGGAAAACTATGAGGATTGTAGAAATTAAATCAATTAAAGAGTTTAATGAAAAAGAAATAATCAAACTACTAAGTATAGTTAAAAATAAATAGTTTTTTGGAAAAATAATAAACTTTTAGAATATTTATTATACTAATCTTATTAAATCCAATTTTTTCCGCTTCCAAATCTTTTATATACTCTAAAAACTAAATATTTCTAATTAAATGGAGGTGTAAATGAAGAAAAAAGCATTGAACAAGATAGGGGGATGGGCTTTTATCATAGGTTTGGTCTTAGCTATTATAGTAGCTATATTTGGCGCTGATGCAACTTGGCCAATCTATTTACTGCTTTTCCTTGGACTTGTTGTGGGTATTTTGAATATCACCAACAAGGAAGTTAGTTCATTTTTGCTAGCAGCAGTCGCATTCATGTTTACCTTTACTTCTTTAGGTAAGGTAGCAGAAATAATACCTCTCTTAGGAGAGCCATTAGCTAGATTCTTTAGTTTAATGAACACATTTGTTGCTCCTGCAGCTGCAGTTGTAGCATTCAAAGCACTGTTTGCTCACTCTAGAAACTAAATAAAATATTTTTTCTTTTTTTTTCTTTTTTATAAATCAGGTAATTTTTGTTTTTAGATATCTTTTTAAATTAAATCTTCTTTAATACAATATGGCTATTAGTCCATTGCTTATATTTTTAGGAATTACAGGAGCTATAGCTGTAATTTTTTTAGTTCTATTTATATTAAAAAAAAGAAAAGGTTCTATAACAATAACACCTGAGAGATATAGTTACAATTTCGGAGAGGTAATTAACGGAGTAATTACTCTAAAACTTAAAAAATCAGTAAGCTCTGATAAAATAATTGCAGGGATGAGATGTAATATGGAAGAAACAGCCTACTCTGGAAAAGAAACTAATAGAAGCAAGAAAGTAGTATTTGATTTTAATTATCCTTTAGAAAATCAAAGAGCATACGCTCCTGGAGAATATACTTACAATTTCTCAATTAACATTCCAACAAATAGTCCTAGTCCAGAAGGAGTTGCAGGAAATATTGTAAAGTCTGTTGGGTTCCTTATGGGAAAAAATGCTTCTTTTAATTGGGAATTATATTCTGAATTAAAGTGTTCAGGTGTTAATTTGAAAAAGAAAATTAAAATAAATATAACTTAAATTTTTATTTTATTTAAATAAAAAATATTATCTTCTAAATTTTTTTTCTGTTTCTGCAATTGCAATTCTTGTTTTGATTACAGTGTCTGGATTTAAAGAAATTGAATCTATTCCACACTCTACTAAAAATTGTGCAAAGTCAGGGAAGTCAGATGGTGCTTGCCCACATATTCCTATCTTTTTATTATATTTTTTACATTTTTTAATAACATCTGCAATTGATCTTTTTACAGCTTCATTTCTTTCATCATATATATCTGCAACTATTGCAGAATCCCTATCTAAACCTAAAACTAATTGAGTTAAATCATTACTTCCAATTGAAAACCCATCAAAGATTTTTGAAAATTCATCACACAGTATAATATTTGAAGGTATTTCACACATAACATATACTTCTAAACCATTTTTACCTTGTTTAAGCCCATTCTCCTCCATTATCTTTAAAACTTTTTTACCTTCATCAACAGTTCTACAAAATGGAATCATTATCTTTACATTCCTTAACCCAAATTCATCTCTTACTTTTTTAAATGCTTTACATTCTAAAATAAATGCTTCTTTATACTCTTTTTTATAGTATCTTGAAGCACCTCTCCAACCGATCATGGGATTTTCTTCTTTTGGTTCATAATCTTTTCCACCTATAAGGTTAGCATATTCATTTGTTTTAAAATCACTTGTTCTAACAATAACTTCTTTAGGATAAAAAGCAGCTGCAATCATTCCAATACCTTCTGCAAGTTTATCTATGTAATATTGTTTTTTATCTTTATATCCACTGGTTAATTCATTTATTTCATCCTTGACTTTTCCTTTTGGAAATTTTTTGTAATTAATTAGAGCCATAGGATGTATCTTTATATAAGAGTTTATTATGAATTCTTCTCTTGCAAGCCCAACACCATCATTAGGAATAAAGCTTTGTTCAAATGCTCTATCTGGAGCTCCAATATTCATCATTATTTTTGTTCTTGTCTCTGCTAATTCTTTTAGGTCATGTTTTTCAATAACAAATTTTAATATTCCATCATAAACATATCCTCTTTCACCCTCTGAACAACTTACAGTTATATTTTGCCCCTTTCTTATTTTTTCAGTTCCTTTATTTGTTCCAACAACACACGGAATTCCTAATTCTCTAGATACAATTGCAGCATGACAGGTTCTTCCACCCCTGTTTGTCACAATTGCTGATGCTATTTTCATAATTGGTTCCCAATCAGGGTCAGTCATGTCTGTAACTAACACTTCTCCTTTTTTGAAACTATGAATTCCAGAAACATCTTTTATTACATTAGCTTTCCCAGCTCCTATTTTTGAACCAACACTTCCCCCCTCAACAATCACTCTTCCTTTTTGTTTTAATACATAGTCTTCTAAAATATTGTGATCCTTTTGACTAATAACGGTTTCAGGTCTTGCTTGCACAATAAATAATTTTCCTGATTGTCCATCTTTAGCCCACTCAATATCCATTGGTTTGAATCTTTTAGCTTTCTTAGTGTAATGGTCCTCAATAATACACGCCCATTTTGCTAATTGTAAAACCTCATCATCTCTCAAAGAGAATTTTTTTCTATCTTCAGGGTCAACTGAAACATTTTTAGTTGGTTTAGTTCCTTCGTGAGAATATACCATCTTAATTAATTTGTCACCAATCTTCCTTGATATAATTGGTTTAAACCCTTTGTTTAAAGTTGGTTTATGAACATAGTATTCATCTGGGTTTACTGCTCCAAGCACAACATTTTCACCTAATCCATAAGACGATGTTATAAATACAGCATCTTTAAATCCAGATTCTGTATCAATTGTAAATATAACTCCTGCACTTGCTAAGTCACTTCTTACCATCTTTTGAATACCAATTGATAATGCAATATTAAAGTGGTCAAAACCTTTATCTTCTCTATAAGAAATTGCTCTATTTGTAAATAAAGATGCAAAGCATTTTTTACACGATTCAATTAAAGCTCTATTTCCTTTAATATTCAAGAACGTTTCTTGTTGCCCAGCAAAACTTGCATCAGGTAAATCTTCAGCAGTAGCAGAACTTCTTACAGCAACATCAACATTTTTAACACCATATTGTTTGCATAATATTTCATAATTTTTTATTATTTCTCTTTCTAAATCTTTTGGAAACTCTCCAGCAAGTATTGTCTCTCTAACTTTTTCTCCTCTTTCAGAAAGATTCCTAATATTATGTGTATCTAAATCAGAAAGAATTTTTTTTATTTTATCTTTTATACCTGCAGATTCAAGAAAATATCTGTACGCATTAGCTGTAACTGCAAATCCATTTGGAATTCTAACTCCTTTTTTAATTAATTCTCTATACATCTCACCTAAAGAAGCATTTTTTCCACCAACTAAAGGAACATCTTCAATTGTTAAATCCTTAAACCATAAAATTCTCTCTTTTTCTTTTCCCATTTTTCACCACTCTTTATTAATATAATAAATTTGATTATTTAAACGTTTCTCAATTTAAATATAGGATTTGTATCACTTAAAACTATTAGATGCGCTCTTTTGATAATTCATCATAAAAATCTACAATCTTTTCATTTTCAAACAAAAATATATAGTGGAACTTGCCTAATTTTTGAATACATCCTATAATTTTTTAAAATTATTTTAACTCAAAGCCAAACTAATCTTTAATGCCTTATCTACTTTATTCATAATAAAATTGTCCATGAATCCTATCTTTTTAACAATCCTTCTTTTATCAATTGTTCTTATTTGATTTAGTAAGATTGTTGAATTTAACTTTAATTTAGAATCTTCCTTATTAATTCTTACATTTGTAGGATATTCTTTTGTGTAAATTTTGGATGTAATTGGTGCTACAATAGTTGTTGGAGAGTATTTGTTAAGAATATCATTCTGAATTATTAAAACAGGTCTGATCCCTCCTTGTTCTGAACCTTTAGTTGGCTCTAAATTCGCAACTGCAATTTCACCTCTTATAATTTCCATTTTTCGTTTTTATCTAAACCATCCATTAGTGGCCCTTCCCATTCTTGAGTAATCTTTAACATATCTCCATACATTTCTTTGCAACCTTCTATTAATAACTGCTCTTCTTCTCGTTTGCATTTTTCTGCAGTCTCCATTAAATTTAAGATAACATCTTCATAAGTTTCTTTATTAGATTTCATCTTATCTAATGCATCTTTTACATTTTTTTTAAGCTGAATTGTTGTCACCATTATTCTATAGAATAACTATAGTTTATATATATTTTGTTTAAAATTAGAATAAATTATAAATGCGCTCCCCGGGAATCGGACCCGGGCCACCTCGTTTTTGCTTTACCCTAAGAGACAATTGTAGTTTCTTTGAGCGCCGAATCTTTCTTTTCTAAAGAAAGTTAGGCATTGGCAACGAGATATTCTACCATTAAACTAGGAACGCACATATTTATTAGCTTAAATTAGATAACTTATAACGTATTTAAAGATTTTTAAATTTACAATAACATTTAAAAGCAAAATACCCTTTTTGTTATCATGCCAAAGGATAACACTGAAACAAATATTCCTGAGATGAATTTGGATAAAAATTATACTTCTAAAAAAATTTCAATTCCAGAGTCTCCCACATCCGAAAAAGATAAAAATAATGAAAAAATAAAAAAAGAACTTGATAAACTTAAAGGATATATTCTTAAAAAATACCCTTACACCCAAGCTGTAAGTATTTTACCTCCTCAATCAGTAAAAGATTTTATTGAAGAAGAAACTGAAAATCTTAATAAAGAGCAAATAGAAAAACTCCAGAAAAAAATACATGTAAATATTATAATTCCCGATGAAAAGGAAAAAGAGACAAATAAAATAAAAAAAGATATTGTAGAGCAAATTGAAAAATCTAAACAAGATATTTGGGTTTACATAAGAACGCCTTCTGAAATTTGGGAAATTTGCACTGATCAAAAATTTGAATTATATGCTGCTATTGCAATGTCTTTCCCTTTACATGATAGAGGAATTTTAGGTGCAATGCGTGTTACAGAAATCCACAAATCCTTAGTTTTACAAAAGTTTGAAAAATATGTTGTGTCCTATGTTTTAGGTGGAAGTTTAGTAAGAGGAGAAGCTACAAAGAGTTCTGATGTAGATATTTTTGTTGTAATTAATGACACAGATGTAAAAAGGATGCCAAGACTTGAGCTTAAAGAAAGATTAAGAGGAATAATCTACCAATATGTTGGAGAAGCTAGTGCACTTGCAGGTGTAAATAATAAACTTGAACCTCAAATTTATCTTCTTACTGATTTCTGGGAAGCTGTTAAAGATGCTCATCCAGTAATGTTTACTTTCATTAGAGACGGTGTCCCAATTTATGATAGAGGAACATTCATGCCTTGGAAAGCACTTCTTAAAATGGGTAAATTAAAACCTTCCCCAGAAGCAATTGATATGTTTATGAGTATGGGAGATGGAATAATCCCTAGAAGTAAGAGAACTTTATTGTCAGAGATTTTTGTAAATATATTTTGGGGAATTACAACACCTGCACAAGCTTTGTTAATGCTTAATGGATGTCCTCCTCCAAATGCTAAAAAAGAACTTGTTAGAGACTTTAAGAGAGAGTTTTTTGATACCAAGATGATTGAAAAAAAGTACATTGATTTTATGGAAAAAGTCATTAATACTTGGAGAGATTATGAGCACGAAAAAATAAAAGAAATTTCTGGAACTGAAATTGATAAACTCCTTAAAGAATCTGAAGAATTCTTAAAAAGACTAAAAGAGCTTAGAGTACAAATAGATAAGAAAGCCCAAGAAAAAACAATAGAAAAAATATATTCAGATACAATTAATCTTTTAATTGCAATTTTAGGAAAAAAATCTCAGCAACAACTTGTTTTAGAGTTTGAAAAAACTTTAGTTAAAAAAGGGAAGATGACTCAGCAACACTTAAAGATTTTAAAAAATATAATCACAGCAAGAACAGAATTCAAAAAAGGAAAATTAGATGCTCATAAAGTAGATGATGCAAGAAAAGAAGCATCTACATTGATTAATAGTTTAATTGAATTTTCACAAAGATGCGACTTGGTTTTATTTGAGAAAGGAAAAATGAAACTTAGATTCAAAAAAGGTGTTGGAGAGCTTTTATTTGCAGGAGGAAATTCCTTTTTATTTAAAGACAATAAAGTCTTTAAAGTTGCTTCAAAAGTAGAAGCTTCAAATATGGAAGAAGTTTCTAATTCCCTTAAAATCCAAAAAGATAGGAAAGACATTGGCTTCAAATCAAATGTGTTTGATGTTTTAAGAAAAGAATTTGGAGAATTTGAGGTTATTCTATAAATATTCAAATAAATACAAAACTTTATTTAGGAGGCATATTTTATTTTTCTATGAAATACCTCTTTATACTCGGAAGAAATACTTCTCTCTCAATTGCAGAGATAAAAAGTTTTCTTAAAAGAACATCTAATAATATACTTGAAGAAAAATTAGTTGATAATGCCTTGCTTTTAGAATTATCAGAAACTTTAGATGCAGGAAGCATTGATTTGCTTGGAGGGACAATAGGGATAGGGATTGTTTTATGTAATATAAAAGATATTGATAAAAGAGAAATTTATTTTGGGACAGAAAATAATTTTAATTATGTTGTGTGGAATTTTTCTGAACACACCCCTGCTGTTTCAGAGTATTTAAAGAGAAGGTTTAGAAAAGAAGAACTTAGAGCTGTTGAAAAACATTTTGGAGGAAATATAAAAACTCAAGATAAGAAACTAATAAGAAAACCTTCTTCAAGTATTATACACGAAGAGTATTTTGTTTTTGAAAATATTTTTGGGAGAATTATTCAAAAATGTAATTATAAAGAATTAGAGAAAAGAGATATGCAAAAGCCAGTTAGAAGAGAGGAACTAAGTATCTCCCCAAGATTAGCAAAGATCATGATTAATCTTTCAGAAGTTAAAGAAGAAGAGGTACTTCTCGACGGATTTTGCGGTATAGGGGTTATTATGATTGAAGCATTAAATATGGGGATAAAAACAATTGGAATAGACAAAGATGTTAATGCAATAGAGGGAGCAAGGGCAAATTTAAGTTGGATGAAATTTTCTCCTTCAGAATTTAAATTACTAGTAAATGACTCTTCTAAAATAAGAATAAGTCCAGTTAATGTCTTTGTAAGTGAGCCTGACTTTGGAGATATTTTAAAGAGAACCCCTAAAAAAGGAGATGCTGAAAAAATGATAAGGAAATACGAAAACCTAATGATTGATATCCTTAATAATCTTAAAACAAGCATCTCTGGAAAAATAGTTTTTAGTTCTCCTCTTATTGAAGTGGGTAGAGAAAGAATCGGGTGCGACTATTTAAGAATTTGTTCTAAAACAGGTCTAAAGGTAGAAGAAGGTTTTCCAATACCTGAATTTAGAGAAGAACAGATTGTTGGAAGAGAAATTATTGTTCTTAAGAGATAAATACTATCAGTAGAATACCTAAGAAACCTTTAAAAACTAATTTTATTGATTAATAACTATGACACAAGGAAAAGTTATACAATTTAGAAGGGGAAGAAAAACAATTCACGAAAGACACTTTTTAATTGAAATAGAAGGAGTTTCAAAAAAAGAAGATGCTTCTAAATTTATTGGTAAAGGAGTTACTTGGAAAAGCCCTGCTGGAAAAGAGATTAAAGGGAAAATTGCAGCTACTCATGGTAATAAAGGGGTTGTAAGGGCAATTTTTGAAAAAGGACTTCCAGGACAAGCAATTACAACTAAAGTGGAGGTAAAATAAATCATATTTATATTGAATTAAAATGGCATCTTTAAGAAAAGCAAATGCATATTCAAAAAGAAGGGCAGTTCCATTTACAAGAGTGAGCAAGAGAAGAAAAAGAGCGTATATAAAAGTGGTTCCACCTCAAAGAGTAATTAAATTTAGTATGGGAGATGGTAACACATATGAAACAGGACAATTTCCTTATAAACTCACACTAATAGCAGCAGAAAAAGCACAAGTAAGACATAATGCTCTTGAATCATGCAGACAGTATGTAAATAAAAAATTAGACAAATCATTTCCAGGACAATATTTCTTTAGAGTTGTTCCTTTTCCCCACCATATTCAAAGAGAAAATAAAATGCTTACAGGAGCAGGTGCAGATAGAATGCAGACAGGAATGCAACTTTCGTTTGGAAAATCAGTTGGGAAATCAGCTCTACTAAAACCTGGATCAGAGATTTTCTTTGTTGCAACATCAACACCCAAAGCTATTGTAATTGCAAGAAAAGCATTTAAGGACATAAAATCAAAATTACCTTGTAAAGTAAGTACAATATATGAAGAACCCAGTTCTAATAAAAAAGAGTAATATTGTAACTTTTAATAAGTAGTAACAAATAGAAAGATTTAAATACTTCATT
>CAZSPD010000004.1:0-73931 GCA_964608765.1 Candidatus Woesearchaeota archaeon | reverse complement strand
AAAATATTAGCTGAACCTGAAAAACCTGAACCTAAAAAATAAGGTCTAAAAATAAGAAAAAAGCCTAATTTCTCGACGGAATTGTATTATAAATTATAATAATGTTTATAAAGAAATCACTACTATATTTAGTATGAAAAAAGGTGAAGGTAATTTTTATTTTAAGCCTGCTATTGTTTTTTCTGTGTGTTTATTTATTTTTATCGTCGGTATTTCTATTGTTTCAGCAACTTTTGGATATGCTTGCATTAACTGCGCACCAAATCAAGAATTAACTACAACAACAAAATGCGGTGATTTCAATGAAAATGGAAATATATTTGAAATTGGAGAAAATATTTGCTTAAATGGAAAAAACTTTCCAGCAGGATATTATAATTGGGAATTAAGAAAAGAAAACCAAGTAATCTCAAGTGGAAAAGCAAAAGTTGATAACACTGAAAAATTCTGTCTTAAACTTAAAACCTCTGGATGCGGAGAATATGAAATTGATTTTAAAGGATTAATTAAAAGATACTATATTAATTGTGATGATGATCCACCTTCCTGTACTTCTCAAACAATTGTTGGTGGAACAATCTACAAAGACATAATAACTAATGGAATTGAAGGTGCAGATGTTTGGGTAATTTGTAATGAATATCAATTATACACAACAAGTGGGGCAGATGGAGTTTACTCTGTTAATTTTGATTGCAGTCAGTGCAGTTATGGTGATTCTGTAAGTGTGTATGCTTCAAAAAGTGGATTAACAGGTGAAAATTATGGTATAATTGACATGACTAGTGAAATATCTGAAAATATAACACTAGATGTTGGGATAATTAATGTACCCTTAGTTCCAGAATTTGCAACAGTTATTGGAATACTTACAGCACTTGGAGCTTTAGGAGTTTTCTTTGTAATTAGGAAAAAATAAAAAAAAGTGTATTTGTCTCTAGAGCCAGTAGTGAAAAAAAGTAGTGTTTTTTATAAAGTAATACTTATAAATGGTAACAACTCTAAATTAATACAATGAAAGGTACATTAAGCGTAATAATAATAGCATTTATGCTAGTTCTTGCTCTAGGAATTAATTCTATAATATTCACTGCACTTAGTGCATTGGGGGTGTTTTTCGTTGTAAGGAGGTCAAACTAAGATGAAAAAGGCAATTAGTTTCAGTGTTATTGTACTTATGCTAGTTTTAACACTAGGGATGATGAGTGCTGTTACAGGAGCTAGTTATGATACCTCAAAGTGTAAAAACGGAAAAACATGTACTCCAATAAAAACAAATTGTAAAAATGGAGATTACAAATGTATTCCTATAGAAGAAACACTTGTAAAAGGTAAAATAACCTATGATGAATCTGGAGATTTAGCTGGAAAAGCAAAAGTTGAAGTAACTTGTTACCATAATGGAAACGAGTACACAAGAACAACTACAAGCTTAAATGCAAAACCCTGGAAAGGATGGTATTTTGTATACTTCCCACAATCTGAATGTGTAGCTGGAGACACTATTGTTGTAAAAGCTACTAAAGGAGATTTAACAGGTGTAATGCAAGGAACAGTTGAAGACTTCGTAAAAGGCAAATGCTTTGATTTAGACTTAGCAAGAATTGATGTTCCTTTAGTTCCAGAATTTGGAACAATTATTGGTATAATCACTGCACTTGGTGCATTGGGTGTATTTTTCATTGTAAGGAGGTCAAACTAAGATGAAAAAAGTATTAAGCTTATTCGTAGTAGCTGCTTTGCTTTTAACAGTAGGGCTTGTTAGTGCTCAATATGATCCAACTCACGGAGGATGTACTTCACAAACTGTTGTTGGTGGAACAATCTACCAAAATGTAGTTGAAAACGGAATTGTTGGTGCTAATGTTGAAGTAACTTGTAATGGGACTACAAAAACAGCTACAAGTGGAACAAACGGAGCATACTCTGTTAATTTCGACTGTAGTGTATGTACTTATGAAGATTTAGTAACTGTACATGCATATAAAGATGGATTAACAGGAGATAATTCTGGTGAAGTAGATATGACTTATGATATCCCATGTGGAATAAGACTAGATATTGGAATAATTAATGTACCATTAGTTCCAGAATTTGGTGTTATAGTGGGTATTGTTACAGCACTAGGAGCTTTAGGAGTTTTCTTTATAGTTAGAAGAAAATAAGCACACTAAAATTTAATTTTTATTTTTTTATTTTTAAATTTCAAGTTTTTTAAAACTCAAAAGGAGTGAAAGAAAAAAAGAGGTATATTTCAGATTATAATAATGTTTTTAAATATAAACACCATATAATATTATATTAACGAGAAGACCTGAAAGGAGGAAAAAAGCAAATGAAAAAATTATTTGGACTATTTATCCTGGCGAGTGTTATTTTGACCCTGGGAATTGTAAGTGCAGAAGAATCATGCAATTCACAAACAGTTGTAGGTGGAACAATCTATCAAAACACTGTTGAAAATGGAATTGTTGGTGCTGAAGTTTGGGTAACTTGTAATGAACACACAAAATTCATAACAAGTATTGCTAATGGAGCATATTCTGTTAACTTTGACTGCAGTGAATGTGCACTTGAAGATACAGTATATGTACATGCTACAAAAGGTTCACTAACTGGAGATAATTCTGGAGATATTGACATGACATTTGAAATACCATGTGGCATTGAATTAGATGTGGGTATTGTTAATGTACCATTAGTTCCAGAATTCGGAGTTATTGTTGGAATTGTTACAGCACTTGGAGCATTAGGGGTCTTCTTTATTGTGAGAAGAAAATAAATACCTAAAAACAAATTTTTTATTTTTATTATTTTTAACTTTTTATTCTTAAAAAACAGATTAAAAACTAGCAAGTATCTCTTAAAATATAATAATATTTTTAAACTCCAACAAATCCAATATACTATGACAATTAAAAAACACAGTAAAAAATTATTTGGATTATTGGTTATAACAAGTATGATTCTAATAAGCCTTGGATTTGCTAGTGCAGAAAGATGCAATGGGGCAGATATTTGTACTTGGACAACAGATAAAAATCCAGACAATGGATTACCATTAGGTTCTGATAATGGTGGTTCTCAATGTGGATTATATCCTGTAACCAACTGGCCTATTGAAACAAATGCTATTGCAACATGTGTTTTTAATGGAACAAACCTCGAAGATGCAACACTCTATATTTCAATAGATAATGATGTTCTTAGTTGTACTTTAAATGGGTTTAAAATAGTTGAAGCAGTTCATCATGAAAATTGTGCTCCAGCTAATACTTTAAATGGATATAAGTACAATATAGGTACTTCTCTAGTTGTAGATGGTGAAAATGTTCTTACGTGTTATATCAGAGATACTGGAGGTGTAAGTTACTTTGATGCGTGTTTAATTGGAGAATATAATGAAAATCAAGAAATGCCTGTTGTTCCTGAATTTGGAACAATTATTGCACTATTAACAGCAATAAGTGCACTAGGAATTTTCTTTGTAGTTAGAAGAAAATAAGTTCTTAAAAATAAAATTCCTTCTTTTGATTATTTAATTAAAGCTTTAAAAACCTTCTAAAATAAATATACTAATGGCAGGATTAACAACTCATTTAGCTGTTGTGCTTATAGTAGGAATAGGAATCTGGATATTCTCTAAAAAATGGTATTATGGTGCAGCATTTGGTATTGGACATCTTATTCCTGATTTAATTAGTTTCGGAATAACTGGGATAAGGCAAAGATCACTAAATCCTGGAATTATAATGACTAATAATTGGTTTATGCCTCTTGCAAAATTTAGTCACAATCCAATTAATTGGATAATTTTAGTTATTTCAATTTGGATAATTCTGGTAGTATTATATAGTTTCAAAAAAATTGAAAAGAAAACATTTGCAAATTCTATTTTATCACTAGTATTTTTTATAGTAGGTATAATAGTACATTTAATAATGGATAAACTGATAATTGAAACAAATTACTGGATATAATTATTTTATTTATATTAAATTAAAATTAAACAATCAAATGTAAATATCCAAAGTAATATATCTTTAAAAACTCTAAATCACTAATAAGGTTGTATGAGAAAGAGGCCTAAAATCATTCTTATAGCAATAATAACAGTAGCTATTTTAATGATATTCTTTTATTTAACACCACTTATTAAAGAAAATAGTATTACAGGAGAAGTTTCACTTAGCTTAGAAACTAAAAACCAAATAACTGAAAAACAATTCTTAGATATTTTCATAGAAGGTATAATTGATATTGTAAATAGTGATGAAAAATACACTCAATTCATAAAAGATTCAAAATATAATTCAGCTGAATTAATTATAGATAAAGCATCTTACTATCTTGAATATGATTATGAATTAAATAAAGTAATAATAGGTGAACCTAATAAAAAAGCAGATTTTAAGATTAAAATAACTAAAAAGAAATTTAATAAAATATTTGATTTAATTGAAAAAGGAAATCTTAAAGAAGCTGGATTAAAAGTAGTTAATTCTCTTCCAAGAAAAGTTAAATTAAACTTATTTAAGCAATGCATGAACACAGAGTGGTGTAAGCAGGGTAATTTCTAAAAGTTAGCTTTAAAAGCAACATTTTTGTATATAATTTATGAAAACCACTAATAAAAAAAGCCTAAAAAATGGATTCTTAAAAGATAAATACAATAAATTAATGAAAGATTCTCTATATAAAAATTCAATCTACCTTATGATAAGTTCAGGTATTATGGCTGCATTTGGGTTTTTTTTCTGGCTTATATGTGCCAGATTATTCACAGCTAATGATATTGGATTAGCAACAACAATAATTTCAGTTATGGGATTAATAACAAGTATTGCAGGACTAGGATTAAGTACAGGACTAATAAGATATCTTCCACGAGCAAAAGATAAAAATAATAAAATAAATACTTGTTTCACACTGGTTGCTTTACTAACAATTATTGTTTCAAGTATTTTTCTTTTAGGTTTAGAAAAATTCTCACCTAAATTAATATTCATAAAAGAGAATATTCTCATGAGTTTTGCTTTTATTTTCTTTATGGTAATCTACTCCTCAAGCATCATGATTGAGAGTGTATTTGTAGCATTTAGAAGTGCTAAATTTGTTTTAGTAAAAAATACTATATTTAGTGTTATTAAACTTATTTTACCGTTTATATTCTTCTCATTAGGAATTATGGGTGCATTTGGAATATTTAGTGCATACATGACAGCTGCATTTATTGGATTTGGTGTTGTGTTTTTCATATTAATCTATAAATTCCACTATAGACCTAAACTTGTATTTTATGATAATGTAATAACTAAAATAGGAAAATTCTCATTTGTATTATATTTAGCTGGATTTATTGGGGGATTAGCAGCAATGTTAATGCCTCTAGTAATTACAAATACACTTAATCCAGAGATGACAGCCTATTATTTTATGGCAATGCAAATTGTAAATTTATTATTTGTTATACCTAATGCAACAACTAATTCTTTATTTGCTGAAGGAAGTGCAAGCACAAAGAACCTTAAGAAAAATATTATAAAATCAACCTGGATTATTTCAATTCTATTAATTCCTGCAATACTTTTAACATTCTTATTTGGACACTTTATACTTGGAGCATTTGGTAAAGAATACTCTCTTCAAGGATTAAAATTCTTAAAAATAATGTCACTAAGTGCAATATTAGTTTCAGTTAATGCAGTGTTTAGTAGTATATTTAAGATAAAGAAAATGGTTTGGGCAATTATGATAAGAAGTATTATTAGTTCTGCTGTAATTTTATCTCTTAGTTTCATACTTCTTAAGAGCCACGGATTAATGGGAATTGCATATGCTTACTTAGTAGGACAATTTGTTACAGGAGTAACTTACTTAACAATATTCATAAAAAAGAAAGATAAAATAGAAGGTAAGAAAAAGAAAAGTAAAAAGTAATTTTGATTAATATTAATCACTAACTTCATCACAAGTCTCAGGAGGAATAATTAAAATATCCCCGTGTCCTTCTTCAAGTACATACCTATTTATGAGTATTTGCTTTGTTGAATCTTCTTCATCTTCAATATAAACCCATCTTAAAAGTCTACCATATTTATCTTTATCTGGGCCATTATAATTAGATGCTTTTAATTGAACAGTCTTATGTAAGATTGCATCTTCTAAAAGGAATTTTGCTTCTTCATATCCTTCTTTCCCTCTTTCAGGAGTATCTACACAAAGCATTCTTATTTTATCTCCTGAACATATTTCAAATGTATCTCCATCAATAACTCTTACAACATAATTAGGATTATCTTCACAAATATCCATTATTTCAGGAGGTTTATGATTTGGAAAAATAATCATAATAAGAAAAATCATAAGTCCTAAACTTAAGAACATTAAAATTATTAAAACTTGCCTTGAAAGTTTTACCATAAAATATATCTGGAAAACAAGTAATTTAAACTTAATGATACTCTATTTTTTAGATAAATAAATTCCAAGTAAATCAAAAATAAACCAAAAACAAATCTAAATAAATCAAAACAAATCAAAAATAAACCTAATAAATCAAATAAATAAGTATAAAAATAACATTTAAGATTATAGTATATGGTAACTAAAAACTCTAGTAAAAATCTAAAGATGAAAATTTTTAATACTCTCTCAAGAAAAATTGAAGAAATAAAGCCAATAAAAAAAGGTGAAATTGGAATGTACTCGTGTGGGCCAACAGTATATGGAAGAGCTCACTTAGGAAATATGAGAGCTTATATTTTTGCAGACACATTGAGAAGAATTTTAGAATATTATAATTACAAAGTAACTCATGTTATGAATATTACAGATGTTGGACATTTAACTTCTGATGCTGATAGTGGAGAAGATAAAATGCAAAAATCAGCACGAGAAGAAAGAATGAGTGCATGGGACATTTCTAAAAAATACACTGATTTATTCTTTAAAGACTCAAAAGAATTAAACATCTTAAAGCCACAGATTGTGTGTAATGCAACAGACCACATTAAAGAACAAATAGAACTTGTTAAATCACTTGAAAAAAAATCATACACTTACAAAACAAGTGATGGTATTTACTTTGATACTTCTAAATTTAAAGAATATAGTAAATTTGCTAAACTTAATATTAAAGGGCTCCAAGCAGGAAAAAGAATTGATGTAGGTGAAAAGAAAAATAAAACAGATTTTGCATTATGGAAATTTTCAAATCCTGAAGAAAAAAGAGATATGGAATGGGACTCACCCTGGGGAAAAGGGTTTCCTGGTTGGCACATTGAGTGTTCTGCAATGTCAATGAAATATCTTGGTAAAAACTTTGATATTCACACAGGAGGAATTGATCACATACCAATACATCACACAAATGAAATAGCTCAATCTGAATCATCTACAGGAAAGAAATTTGTTAATTACTGGGTACATTCTGAATTTTTAGTTTTAGGTGAACAAGAAAAAATGAGTAAATCTTTAGGAAATGTAATTAACTTAGATACAATAAAAGAAAAAGGATTTACTCCAATAGATTACAGATACTTATGCTTAGGTGTTTTATACAGAAAAAGACTTATTTTTGGAGAAGATGTTTTAAAGAGTGCATCTAATTCAATGCAAAGACTCAAAAATAAAATACTTGAAATAAAAGAAGATAATCCTAAAATAATTGAATTAACTGAATTAAGTAAAAATGGAAAATCTTATCTTAATGAATTTAAAGAAAGTGTATTTAATGACTTAAATACACCTAAAGCACTTGCACTAATGTGGAATATGCTTTCAGATTCTCTTCTCTCAAATTCAGAAAAATACACTTTAATCTTAGACTTTGATAAAGTATTTGGATTAAAACTAAGTGAAATTAAAAAAGAAAAAATCCAAATAAATTCTGAATTAAAAAAATTACTTGAAAAAAGAGAAGAATTTAGAAAATTAAAAAAATATAAAGATGCAGATAAAATAAGAGATGAAATACTGGAAAAAGGATATGCAATATTAGATACACCAGAAGGACCTAAACTTGAAAAAACTAAAATATAACTGCCTTAAATTAAAATAAACAAATTTATAAAATACAAAATCTTAAATTAAACTAAGAGGTTGAACCCAAACAGAGAGGTTTAGTGGAAAAGAGGTGATATGGTTACAGAACAAGTCTCAGCTATACTTTATCCTGCATTACTTGGAGGTTTAGGTGGTTTAACACGAGGAATTGTTGGTTTACTCAAAGCTCTTTCTTTAAGAAGAAAAATCTTATGGGGATACTATGGAATTACTGTTCTTGTTGCAGTAATAATAGGTACATTTACAGGATTAATATTTAATTTTGATTATAGATTATCACTATTAGCAGGATATGCTGGAACTGATATTTTAGAAGGAATATACAAAAGTTTTGCTGTTCAAAAAGTATACATTGGAAGCAAAACAACAACAAAGTAAAAAAGTAAGGTTATTATAGGCATAATTCCACATATAAATAATAAAAGAGTGTAAAAATGGAACTAGAAAAATTTATTGAATATATTATTGAAGCAAGAAGAAGAGGATTCAAAGATGAAGTTATAAAACAAAGTCTCTTAGATAAAAGATGGCCTGAAAAAGAGATTGACAAAGCATTTAAGGCAGCAAATAAAAAATCTGTAAATAAAAAGACTACAGATAAAAAACCTGTAAAAAAAGAGAGTAAATCTAAACAAGAATTAAGAAAAGTAAGAGAAAAAACACCTGAAGAAGAAAGTGCAATAAGAAGAGATGAAGAATTAAATCAAGGTTTAATTAATATAAGAAGAACAATTGAAGACAAGCCTATCTACGGTTACACTCCTTCAAGTGAACCTTACACTGAAAAATTCACAAAAGAAGTTGGTGGAAGGCATATAACTTTATTTTTAGATGATGAATTATTTGAAGCTTTAAGAAAAAGAGCTAAAAAGAATATGTTTAAAGTTACAGAACAAATTGAAGATATTTTAAGAAGAAGTGTTCTTAGTCAAAGGTTAAAAAGAAAAGTCCCAGATGATAAATTAGATGATAGACTCGTTGGAATATTTTCAAGAAAAGTGAGAAAAACCAAAAGTACAGCAAAGAAAACAACACCTAAGAAAACAGCAAAAAAACCTGTAAAATCAACTAAAAAAACAGCAAAAAAAGCACCAGCAAAGAAAACAACACCTAAGAAAAAATCTATAAAAAAGAAAAAGTAAATTAAAATATTCTCTTTAAAAAATCAATTAATCCACTACCTTTTGAACACACACTATCTTTACAAGTATATCCATTTAAACACACTCCACAATTAATTGTTCTTAATGTACCACAATTATTATATGCTGTAACACTTCCACAATTCTTACCTAATCTTGAACAAAATTGAATATTTGTCTCAGCAGTACATCCACACACATTAGATACACCACTTCCCCCACATGTTGCAGGTAAAATACATGTTCCACAATTTATTATTTTTCCACATCCATCTGAAACTGTTCCACAATTTTTACCTAGTGAACTACAATTTCCTGGAATACACACTGATTTTACACATGTACCATTTCCAGAATTACAAGTATATCCTGAAGGACAAGCTCCACAATTAAGTGTTTTATTACAAATATTGTAAACCCCACACTGGAATCCTAGTGAAGCACATGTAGCTGAGCAATTAGTACACTTTCCATCCTGACACACACTTCCTCCTTTACACACACCGCAATCAGTTGTAATTAGTTTTCCACAATTATTATATCCTGTAACACTTCCACAATTCTTACCTAATCTTGAACAAAATTGAGTATTAGATTCAGGTGTACAATTTTGAGTGCAAAGTCCATTAGTACACATTTGATTTGAAGCACATGAACCACAAGTAGTTGTTCTTGAACTACCACAATTATCTACTCCTGTAACACTTCCACAATTCTTACCTAATCTTGAACAAAATTGAGTATTAGATTCAGGTGTACAATTTTGAGTGCAAAGTCCATTAGTACACATTTGATTTGAAGCACATGAACCACAAGTAGTTGTTCTTGAACTACCACAATTATCTACTCCTGTAACACTTCCACAATTCTTACCTAATCTTGAACAAAATTGATTATTTGTCTCAGGTGAACAGAGTTTTATACACGTTCCATTTGCTGCACAAGAATATCCTGAAGAACAAGTTCCACAGTTCTCAGTTTTTCCACAAATAGTTTGATATCCACATTTATATCCATAAGATGCACACGTGCATGGTTTTTGTATTGCTTTTCCAGTATAAATTAAGCCACTAGAAACAAGTGTGACAATCATTAAAATTAAAATAACAGAAAGTACAGAAGATAATAACATCAACTTCCTCTTTTCCATTTAATTTTAAAATTAATATAATATATAAATATTTCTACAACAAACAAAAGTAATTAATTTTTTCTCTTATTTTTCCTTTTACTTTCATGTTCTTTTTCAAGGATTTTAGTTAACTTGCTAGTATTATCTTTAGCAGAATTATTTTTAAGGTAATTATCTTTAGGATAATTATCTTTAACAGCATAACTTCCTAGATTCATATTTTTTTCATAAGTATCTCTAGAGTGATCATCCATTAAATTAAGTTTATAGTGCATATCTAACATACTATCAAATATCCACATACCTTCCTTATCATAGTAAACTGTATTTGCCGTTGCTGTTTCCTCTTTCATGTTTAATAAAAAAATATTCATAAAATTTTAATCAAATAAATAAAACACTATTTCTTTATAAAGATTTATATATATCACCACTAATAAGATACAACTACAACAAAAAAAGTATAAATATTACCCCTCTTTAATAAATCAATGGCAAATAGATTGTTAATTATAATTTCATTATTAGTATTAGGAATAATCTCAATAGGATTAATTATCTTTCTTGTACACAAATCCAAGAAAAACAAAGAAAAAGAAGAACTAATAATGCCTAGATTAAATGAATGGGTAAAAAATGCAAAAGAATCAGGAATGAATTACACACAGATTAGAACAAAGCTTGAAATTAATGGATGGAACACAAAGCATGTTCAAAAAGCACTGAAAAACAATGGACTAATAAAACCTGAAGGGTATAAGTGAAAAGTAAGCAATATTAACCACACAGGCAAATAATATAAACAATAATCTCCACTAAAAATACATGAAAACTAAGGGAAAAACCCAAGCCAAACCTAAGTTAAATCCAGGACTTAAGCAGTTCTTATGGAAAACAGGTATCTTTATTATTTTATTTATCGTATTTTCTTTTATTGTAGGTATAAGTGTATTTTCTAATAATTTGTTAACTAAATGGAAAATTGAAATTTACGGAAGAGCAGGATACATAATTCTTTTCTCAATAGTAGGGTTTATTCTTCTTTATAGAAAAAGAATAAGTGAATTAGGAAAATTCAAAAGAGAGAAAAAAGACTATTTACTAATTGGAATCTCATGTGTTCTATTAGGTGCTTTTTATTTAGTAAGCAACAACATAAATACTCTCAACCCAACACTCTTCAATATAATCTGGTTTCACCTTCTTGCACTCTCTGTATTTTTCTGCCTTGCATGGGGAGTATTTGGAATAAATCTCACAAATAACTTTATTAAAAAATTTAAGAAAGAATTATTCTACTTTTTAATATTTGCAATAATAACTTACTCATTCATGAATCTTGTCTGGAGTTTATGGACTTATCTAAGTTTAGGTGTTATGAAATCAACTACTTTCTTATTAAAAATAATTGGGGTAGATGTTATAATCTTTGGAACAGATGGAATAACTGTTAATGGATTCTCTGTTATAATTGCAGAAGCTTGCAGTGGAATATACAGTATATTTATCTTCACTGCATTATATCTTTTCATAGTATTTTTAGACTGGAATAAAATAAACAAAAAGAAAGCAGCTATATTGTTCATACCTGCAATTCTAGGAGCATTTGCATTTAATATACTAAGAGTTTTCACACTAATGCTTGTAGGAGCATACATCTCCCCTAATATAGCACTTGGGCTTTACCATAGTTATTCAGGAATGTTGTTCTTCCTAATATACTTCATCCTCTTCTGGGGTCTACTCTACAAATGGATGAAGTTTAATGGATGAAACACTGAGTACCAAAACTTCAAGGATGAAGTTTAGTGGATGAAACACTGAGTACCAAAACTTCAAGGATGAAGTTTAGTGGATGAAACGATAATAGTTATCTAATTGAAATCAAATTTTAGGTGAATTTAGATAAAATTTTTTTCATACCAATTAAATCTGTAAATACAACTTTGCAACCATCGACTTCTATCTCTGATTTCTCTCCTTCATAAGAAACAATAATTGCAGTTTTTGGTTTATATTCCTCTATAAATGCTCTAATATTCCTCTCAACTTTCTCTGATTTTGCATTGATTTTAACCTCTATAGGTATTATATTTGATTCTTTTTCTATTACAAAGTCAATTTCCATCTTTGTCTTTGTTCTCCAATACTTTGGCGAGAAGCCCATTTTCAATAGTTCTGTGAATATATAATTTTCAAACAAATTACCCTCTGGTTCATCATTAAAAGATTTTGCTATAAAATTTCTCAATCCAGTATCAATAAAATAGATTTTAGGCTGTTTAATTATCTCCTTAAGCTTATTTTTAAAAAATGGCTGAACTGAATATAATAGATAACTTTTTTCCATTGATTCTAAATATTTTTTCAGAGTCTGAAATGAAATCTTCACATCTTTAGAAAGTGAATCGTAGGAAATCAAATTTCCTGTATTAATTGCTAGATACCTTAAACATTTTTCTAAAGAGGATAAATCATCTATTGAAAAAGTTCTTGCAATATCCTTGAGAATCATTGTTTCATATAAATCTTTAAGCATAGTTTTTTTCAATTCTATATCTCCTGTGAGATTTATTTTAGGGTATCCTCCAAATGTCATATGCTCCCATAATGCTCTTTTTAATGTAATTTTAGAAAATTCTTTTAAGTTTTTTAAATCGAGAAATTCTTCTATTGAAAATGGGTAAAGTTTTATTATTGAAACCCTTCCCACAAGATAAGATAATACCTCTTTACTTAGCAAAATTTCAGAAGAAGAGGTTACCCATAACTTTCTGCTATTATCTGCAAGATATTTCAGTTTCCTTCCTGCATCTTTACAATACTGAACTTCATCCAATACAGAAAGTTCATTCCCTTCTATATTTTGAATTTCAAATTTTTTAATATCTTCATCAAATAATTCCCTTATATCCGGATCATCAAATAGAAGATAATTACTCTTGAATCTCTTTGCTTGTTCTTTTAGGAATGTTGTTTTGCCAGCTTGTCTTGCCCCAACTATTGCAATGACCTGATAGGGCTTAATTAACTTATCAAATCTTTCTTTTATATTTCTCTCAGTATATTTTGTCGCTACATTCATACTTAATAAAGATAGAGCTTATTTATAAACCTTACTATTATTAATGTGTAGTTTAACTTTAGTTATACTAAAGTTTAATTATAGTTTAACTTTAGTTAAATACTTGTTTATATATTCTTGAAAAAAGATTGAAGTTTTAATGAAGAAGTAGAATTCTGTTATCTAAGTAAATTTCTTAGAAAAAGTAATTAATATACTAAGAGTTTTCACACTAATGCTTGTAGGAGCATACATCTCCCCCAATATAGCACTTGGGCTTTACCATAGTTATTCAGGAATGTTGTTCTTCCTTATATATTTTGTATTGTTCTGGGGATTACTGTATAAGCGGATGAAGAAGTAAAGAAGTAAAATAAAAAAGGCTTCCAGTATTATCCAGAAGCCAGTAAAATTACAAATCTAAATTTAATCCAAATTTGCCTGCAATTTTTATTAACTCAGGTTCAACTTCTTGCAAAGTGTAAAGCATATCACCATATTCACTAGTTCCGTGTCCTAGATTGTCTTGCATATCGTAGTCTCCTAATCTAAAAAGGAAACCATAAATTTCTGGAGCTAATTTATAATAGTTTTTATTCATATTAATAACCATACTCCAACCATCTCCAACACTCGTATCTGTTTTTTTGTTTCTTTTTTCTTCTTTTACTAGCTTTGCTACAAATTTTAAGAAATAAATATTTATTTCTTCTTTCGGGATTTTTTTATTTGTAATCTCATCCCATTCTTTTGGATATAAATTTTCTAAAGTCATTTTAGTATCTACTTCCTGTTGAGAAGGTATTTCTATTTAAATAATATTGTATATTTTTAAAAAATAGATATCGGTGGAAAAAATAATTATACTCTACATAAGTTGAAGAGAAAGCGGAACAGAAAGACGTAAATAGTTAGAGATATTGTGATTATGATGTTTAATCTGAAAAAAAAAGAGCAACTTTATTTATCGCATTGTTATTTGTAATAATACTAATTTGCAGTGTTTCTGCAAAAGTATCCACTCTTATCTTAGACATTGAGATAATTTCTAAAGGCCCAATAAGCTCAGAATATAATGTAGTAGGGGATATTTTCATTTACAATATAACTATTTATAATAACGATTCTGAAATGTATAAAGGGAATATAAGCATTGTTGTAACGAATTTAAATCATCCAGGAATAGATTATCCTACATTAACGAAATTTGTTGAAATTCAACCTTACTCTTATTATGAATTTTATCCCTATAAAAATATCACTGAAAAAAAGGATTTCTATGTCTGGAACTTTGAAACCACATCAGATTACAAGCTAGAAATATGTTCTTCTAACTACGAAACAAATTTTATCAAATTCTATAGCCCATCCGGGTATTATTACCATGGAAATTGCTTCAGATATTACTTCTCCGCTATGCCACAATGGCAATATAGCCTATTTAAAGAACAATCTAATCAAATAAAAGGATCGGCAACCATGTTGGGATCCATAGAAAGCTCTACAAGAAAAATGAGCATTTCCTCAAATATTATGTTATGGGTTGCCATCCTTACTCTAATCGTGTCTCTGCTAAACCTAATCTCTATTATTCCAGAGAAAGAATCGAAAAAAGAAAGGTTAGTATTGGCCGCGTCTATCATTTTAATCATAGTACTTGTTACGTTTGTTCTTTTTTCATTAAGTGGAAACCTCCTAAAATAAATGAAAAATAAGTAATATGCTATTCATCCCACATAATATTATAAATAATAAAAGTCTTTATTTTTTATGAATAAAAGAATTTATCCGGGGAATAAAGAGGATACATATTCTTTTGGAAGATTATTTGAGATAATAGGGGGGATTTTATTTTCTTATGCAATAATTAAATTTCTAAATTCACTTGGAGAAACAATATTTAACTCAATATTTTTAACAGCTTGTTTAGGTTATCTTATATTCACATTGGGGGTATATATTAAACTGAGAAATAGGGGTGAAGTCAAAAAATCAATTATAAATTTTCTTTGGGTAGTGTTCATATTGCTTACACTATCTGTTTTAATGGTCTTAAATTCAAAATAAAAATATGTAAATAGTTGAAAGGATTAAGAAGAGCCATGATAAAAAAAGAATACAAGATGATTTTCTTAATTGTTCTTATCGGTGTTATTTTCCTATCTATGAATAGATTCCTTATGAACTTCTCTAATAAGGAGGTAATATTATATGATTTCTTTGGAAGGAATTTCCTAGAACATTTCTTTTGGGGATTTGGCCTTCCTACATTATTACTTATATTTAGTTTTGGAGTAGAATCTATTCTTGGAAGAAAAAGAGATAATAAAAGTTGGAATTTTCCATATTTCCTTTCTTTGATTGCCTTTATTATTTCTGATGCTTCTTACTATTGTGTAAAAGAAGGTATTCAAAGTACAGAGTGGATAAAGTTTATTTTTGGAGATATTTTAGGATTTATTCTTGGAAGCCTATTTCTTTTTAAATTGAAGAAAGATGCACAAAAGAATAATTAAAGAATAGAGTGTACAGAAAAGCGTAAATAGTTGAAGATGTTGTAATTATTATGGTTAATTTAATGTGGGTAGTTATATTAACGATTTTAATATCTTTTATTGTAGTTGGGTATTTCCTTATAAAAGAATCTGAAAAGAGAAAAAAATTAGAAAAAGTAAGAGATATGCTTGAATGGATTATCTTAATTTTAGGTATTCTTGGACTAGTAGTAATTTACCTTTTCAAAGAAGAATTTATGTTGCTATTTACATCAAGTCAGGTGGTAGTTGCTATAACTGTTATCTATCTCATCTTAATTATATTTCCTGCTATAACAATAGCCTCAATAGGATTATTATTGGGAGATATTCTTAGAAAGATAGTTAGATCAAACTAAAGATTTTTATTTTCTCTTCTTATCCCCTTCCTAAAGAGTTTTTTAGTTCGATTATTTTTTGTTTTCTTTTTTCTGGAACATTATCTCCTTTAAGCAATTCTCTAAACTTAATAGCATAAACATAATACTGTTTTTGGAAATTGTAAGTAGATTTCCTAGCTTCCTCATCCAACTTATTAATCTTTTTATTAGAAAATTCTTGTAAATAAGTAACCAAACCTTCATTGTATCTCCAATCTTTAAAATCAAGTTTATTTTCATTAACTAATATATGAATGAATTCATGAAATAAAACAAATGACTTAATTTTCTCTATCTCACTTTTTTTAGAAGATTTTGTCAAGACAGCAATTCTAGGACCCATCCCCATTGCACCCGATATCTTCTTATAAATAGTATGTAGCTCTCTCCGAATCTCCAAATTTTCTATTTCATTTATCCATCCAGGAAAATACTTTTTGAAAGTATTCCTCTCAATAACCTGCCCTCCAAATCTCTCTAAGCACTCTTTAAACTCATCTGAATCAATAAAACACTCAATGTTCTTAGCTCTTTCATAAGAAGTTTTACCATATTTAATGTAAATTGGATCTGGACACATCCACATATACTCAAGAAGTATATTCTCTCTCTTAGATATCCAAATAAGTTTAAACCATGTTTCACTGAATCTCAAATTAAACTCCCTAGCAAGTCTCCTCAACTTAAATTTCATTTTAGGCTCCAAAGCCGAGTATTTCTTTTATCAAATTTATCAATTCTTTCCTTAACAACTTCTAATTTTTTCATAGATTCAAGAGCTTTTTCAATAGTTATCCATTGTGAGCCAATATTAACTGATAATTGCCTTGTAGATAATTCTTTTTCTTTTTTTAATAAGTCAAAGATTTCCTCCATTATTCTGTTAATGGGTTTACTAGCCATATATGTATCAGTATACACATATTTAAATAGTAATATAGTTACCTACATACATATATTAACCAAAATGAAAACCTGCTCAAAATGCTCCAATCGAATCGATGAATCAAAAGACGAATATGTAATGCTAATAGGTAAAAGAGGACAAAAAATAAAGGAGTTTTTCATCTTCCACAAGAAGTGCTGGATGAAACATTTTAAAGAGTATTTTAAAAAAGTGTGAGAAGGAAGTTATCATACTAAATCAAATATTGTAATAGAGCAATAGTTACACTTAAATTATCCAAATAAGTCTATAAATTCTTTTCTAACAGAACTAATACTCTCGTTGCTTATCTCAGATATTAATAATTTCATCTTTATTAAAAATTCCTCTGCTTTCAATATCATATCATTGCAAGATTCATTTGTTACTTTTACAATTTGCTGAGTTTCTATATAATATTGTTTATCTATTCTTTCTCCTTTAGCCCAAAAGAGGGTTTTTGCCATCTCTTTCTTTTTAAATAATATATCCAAAAGCAGAATAGAAGCAGAATGATTTTCAGATTTAATTCCAGCATTGAATAATAAAGATAAGAGTGAATTATACATAGAGTAATAGGCTTCTGATGTAGAGTTTTCATAAATCTGATTCTGATGAAGTATTTTGGCAGATTTAAGGCAGTTTTCTGCTTTAATTAGATAAGAAGATTTCATTTCTTCAGAAGGTTCAACTAACTGAAGAATTTTATCTTTCCTAAGTTTCCTTAAAAAAGTCAGTTCTTTCATAAAACTCTTCTATACCTCTTACTATTATATGATTCTTTATAATTTCTTTAATTAATAAGGATTTTGTTTCAAAAGCTCCTATCTTAATACTTAATTTTGAATTTAATTCGCTTATTTTATTTTTAAGTTTGTTATCTTCTGTCTCAAGATAAATATCTATATCACTGTCAGTTCTTGCAATTCCCTTAGCATAACTTCCAAATAGAAGAATCATTCCACTTGGAAAATTCTTTTTTATATCTCCTAATATTATTGATAATTCTGGATGTTTCCTTAGAAGTTGGTTAAACTTGTAGATTTCTGCAGAATAAACATAATTTCTGGCCTTTAGATTGTTCCTAATAAAAAAAACTTTATTCTTTCCCTGTTTTTTATAATCTAAAATATTATTTTTTAACAAATCCTTAATCTTCCTTAATAGCGTAGAATGCGACTCTCCAAGAATCCTTGCTATCTCTCTAAGATGAGTCTCATTCTTAAGCAAAACCAATATTATTTCAGATTCTATATCGTCTCTATTTTGAACCATATGTATCATTTATGAACCAATACTATTTAAATGTTTTTATGAACAATAAACTTTACGATGGTGTCGTATAGTAATAAGTGCTGGATGCAACATTTTAAGGAATATTTTAAAAAGGTGTGAGAAGAAAATCCTGTTATCTAACTAAGATAACCTTACATTATTTTAAGATAAAACATAAATTTAATTTTTCTAAAGGAAGAAGATATTATCTAATTTAATCTATATTTTCCCTTTAAAATTCCTTTGGTTAATTTAGGGATATTGTTTAATTCTCTTCTAATTATTTTTTTAAGGATAATAATTTCTTTGGGAGATAAACCTTTTTTTGAACTAATAACTCCTAAAAATGAATTAAAACACTCTAGGTATGGAATTATAGATAGTATTAGGTCTTTAACCTTGCTTTCTATGTCGAATATAAGAAACTCAAATATAGATTCAAAAAACCAGTTTAATAAGTATGTTAAAAATATCTCGGAAAATTATGGATTATTCGATACATTTAATTTAGTTTCTTATTCTTATGACTATTGGAGTAAATTCATTAAACCCTTGAATTCCAAACAAGAAACCTATTCGTATATAAATAGCAGTTTAGAGAAAGAAAATGCTGTCTAAGGAAGTTTATGACAATCTCTCAATCTATGCAGAGTATGATTCTCAATTGGGAGGTGCTCAAAGGATGACTTCAATTATATCCAAAAAGTTAAACAAACCTGTTTATTTGAATGAAAAGAAATTTGATAATTCTTTAATTTGGGATATAAGCCCTATAGAAGGTGTTCCTCCAACAAAGATAGTTTTTATCCCAATAGTAGACAAATACCAATTCCAAGAATTAAGAAATAGAAACCAAATAAAATTTTGCCATAGTGGAAATAGTTTAAAGAATTTTATAGAAAACCCTAAAGCTAAGATAACTCCATGGCTAACCCATAGAGAAAGAGTAAATGATTATTATAAGAGCAGGGGATTTAACATAAATTTAATAGAGGGAGGGTATATACCGTTTGATTTACGTCTTAAAAAAAACTTAATAAAAAAAGATTTTTCCCTTTTTATATCAAGGATAGTTGAAGATAAAAAACCAAAATTAGCAATAGATTTTGCAAAAAAGACAGAATTTCCCCTTATTATTGCTGGTTCATGGGAATTTCAAGATTATGTTTCAAAACTTAAAGAGAATGAAGGTGAAAATATTAAGTTTATTCCCCCAGATTCAGGATTGGGAATATCTGAAAAAGAAAAAAGAAAGTTATTAGAAGAAGCAAGAATATTAATTCATTGTTCCGATGGAGGGTTAAGAGATTATTTTGAATATTCTATATTAGATGGACTATCTTATGGATGTATTCCTTTATGTATAACTTCTGATAAAAAACAATTTGAAATAATAGAAAAGGAAAAGATTGGCAAAGTTTCTTCAAATTTATATGAAGCTAAAAAGAATCTAAATATTATATTGGAAAACTACGAACTTTACTTAAAGAATGTATATTCTTTTATGGAGAAATTTATTGAAGACCAAGATAAATTATGGCAAAGGTGGGAATCTTCACTGGAAAAAGTGGTTAAAGAAAATTTTTAATTTAATTCTTCTCCTGGTTTGAGTATAAATTCTTTTTTCTTATTTACAACTATTGAAGGATCTTTTCCCACAAGTATTACCTTTTTTCCATCATTATATAGTCCACTTCTTTCTGTCAGTAAAACAGCCTTTAATTTTTCATGAGAAAGTATCTCGTTTAATTTATCTCTTCTCTCTTCTTTGTAATGACAGATAATATCATATCCATTGACTAAATTTGCTGCTTTAAGGTTCTTTAATCCATTCCAATCTTTATCATAGTATTTTGCAGTTGTAAGAGATTTAGAAAGTATAATTGCTCCTGCAGAACCACCATATACTGGAATATCTAATTCAATTGCATTCATAAGAAAATTCCAAAAACCGGATTTCTTTAGTTGATGTATCAAATAAAAGGTGTTTCCTCCACCAATATAAATACCAGAAAATTTTTCTGGAGGAACTTCCTTAGATTTTGATAAATCTTGTTCTGCCCACAATTCATATTTAGTTACTCCTAAATTATCAAATGTAGATTTCAACCATTTCAAACACTCAGGATAAGGGTGTTTAATATTATCTATTGCAATTGGAATATATAAAAGAGGTTTAGATTTATCTAATAAACTAGCAAAGAGGCTATCTAATTCTGTAGTTTGTTCTCCGCTTCCCCCTCCAGATAAAATTATTTTCATAATTTAAGTAGAAGAATGGAGAATTTAAGTTTTTCTATTACGACTCCCCTTTAATTTCTTCCCCTCCACACCCCGAATAATTAAATGAAAAAATACTAAATTATCAATTCCACTTTATTTACAAAATTATAAGCATCTTCTATCACATTTTGAGCAATCTCTTTTGTTGTTTGCTTAGTCACACTGTATTGTGCTACCTCACGTTTATGTCTTGCTTCAGATAATTTTTCTATTTCAAATTTCTGAAAGATTGCGTTCTTTAGTAAAGATAAGTCTTCTGCAGACATCAATTTCTTTTTAATAAAAAATTCTTCTAACAAAAGTATTGTAGCAGTGTGATTCTTGCTTTTATATCCAATCTTAGAAATCAAAGCCAATGCTGAAGAATACATTGCATAATATCCTGTTATGACAATCCACTCATCCGAATTATAATCTGAAGGTATTTTTAGCAAATCCCTTACCTTTTTACTTGCATTTATCTCAGAAAGCAAACTCATGGTGATTAAATTATTTCTCGCTTTTTGAAGATATCTTTTAGAGAGACTTCTGGAAGAATCATCCTTTGAAAGATATCCTTTTTTTATTAATTGATTAATACTTATTTTCATCTTTATACATCCAAGAATAGAAGTAATCTCCTCCCTTAAAGATTATTGCATACTTCTTTAAATCATCCCATAATTCGGGGTTATCTTTTTTTATATTAGGAAACTCATGCAAAGGAAGTATTACAGGAGCAAAATTAATCCCATATTTACGTTTTAATGAATGAATAAAATCCTCTGTCTCTTTTTTATTGCTGGAAATACAGATTAAATCTACATCACTCTGTTTAGATTCTGTATTTTTAGAATAGCTCCCAAACAAAACAATCATCCAAGAGTATGGATGCATACTCAATTCTTTAATTGCAGTGTATATTAGCTTATTTCTTTTGATAAAATCTATTTCTCTTTGAAGCATATATCTGTTAAATCCTAAGCTATAAGAATATGGACTTTCAATATTAATAGAATAAATGAGGGTTTTTCCCTTTTGTTTTTCAATAACTATCTTTTTTTCAGTAAGAAACTTAAGTGCAGAATTAACCCTCTCATAAGAATAATCCACCCTCTCTTTAATCTCTTTTATTGTCATCTCCTCTGCTTCAGGGAAAAAAGAAGCGAGAATTGTTCCTTCTAGATGGGAAATCTCAACATCTCCAAAAACTGCACTAAATCCCTCTTCTTGTTTTCTCTTTATTTTTTCCATGTTAGATTATTGCTGATTTTTCAGTAATATTACTGATTTTTCAGTATTTATATATTTTTTGGTATGAGATTTATAAACCATTGATATTAGTGAAATCTCTCCTCCACACCCCAAATATTTATAAATACAAATATGTATCAATATAGTATAAATAAATAGTTAATAGATACAAATTAATAACTATATCATAGTTAGCCGCAACTGGTTAAAAAGAGATGAAAAAGAGTGTCCACTATCCAACACTGAACACAATTCTAATGGTAGAGGACACTCTAAAAAAAACTAGTTTGAAAAAAGAAGCAATAACAATTGCAGACTTAAAGAAAAAACTTCCAAGAAAAGTCAACCACATAACTCTCATGACAATTTTAGATTATCTTGAAAAAAGCAAGAAAATCCAAACAAAACTCAGAGGAATTTCTTGGATATTCGACACAGAATAAAAAATAAACAAATAACAAATATAAAATGAGAAAAAAAAGAGGGAAACGGCTAACAAAAATACATGCATCAACATTTATGTTCGTAACTTTAGGAATAATTATAATAAATATAGCACTAGCAACAACCCTAACCAGTTTAATCATGAAAGATTCTCCTTCAAAAGAATCTTACCAAAAAATATTTGATTTCTCACCGCTATTCAAAAAAAAGCTAACACCAACAGGATATGCTATTGATGAATTTAGAAATCCAATTGCAATTGTAACAATAAAGGCCGATGAAGAAGTCGGAAAAGTAAATGATTATTTCTACGGAACAAACACTCATGGATATTATCTTGGAAAAGGGACTAAAGTTGATGCAGATGAAGATGGAACACCTGAATCTCCTTCCGATTTAGAGTGGCACAGGCAAGCATTCTTAGATTCAGGTATGAATTATATAAGGTGGGATGCTAGCTTGCAACATTATTATTTTTATAATGAATCTACAAATAATTATTATTTTAAAGGGGATTTAAATCCTAAGATAGAGCAATTGAGATGGGCCAATGAGAATGGAATTAAAGTTTTACTAATTGTAGACTATATGCCGTCTTGGTTAGCAAACATCTCTATTGAAGGATGTAATTTAAGCAGACTTATAAACTGCCCCCCTTACGATTACAATATTTGGAAGGAAATAGTTGTAGATTATTTAGATAGATTAACTGAAAATGGAAAATATGCTGAAGTGGTTGATGTTGAAGTTTGGAATGAACCTTATAGCAATTTTTGGTTAAACGACTTACCCTATGATGATATAAAGAAAGCAGAAGAATATGTAAAACTATACAACTCAACCTACAATGCAATAAAATACAAATACCCTTCAATTAATGTTGGGGGCCCTTCAGGAACATGGCAATGCTCTTCCCCAAATCTATGGAGTGTCTTTTTATCAGAAATCGGAAATAATGCAGACTTTATTTCAAAACACATTTATCATGAGCCAAGAAATTCAAGTGGATACTACTCTACAGAAAGAATAAGAGTAGAAATAGACAGATTAATGCAAAATTGCTCTTTCTACAATTTAAACTGCTCTAGGATAATTATAAGTGAATGGAACTTAGACTCAGATTATCTAAAAAATTCATCAAACATTAATAGTTTCACCTCCCATCTTTCACAGAGTTATACGCGCATATTAAACAAATACCCTCAAGAAACATCTTCTGTAATTTATCAATGGAGCGAAAGATACAAATATTCTGATAAAGAAAATTATCCAGAATATCCTCAAAGGTGGTCCATGGTTTCAGAACCTAAATTGGACAATGATTACTACCCCTCATACAACGTCACAAAAGATTTTGCACACTATCACGCGGGAGGAAACATGATAGTAAATTCAAGTTCAAATAATGAAAGTATTATATCTGTTACGAGCTTAAATCCGGATAATATTTGGCATGTAACAATCATCAATATTGGAACTTCTAATATAAGTGTTAGTGTAGACGTATCATCTACAAACATTGAAGCATTAAAGGATTTGGATACTGGTGAAATTTATACTGCTAAAAATGGAGCTGTAAACGTTGGCATCCTTACAGAATATGATGTTAAACACTATGAAGGAATTGCAAATTATGAACCTTCAGAAAAAGAGAAAACTGCAACAAGTGCAAGCAGTTCATCTTCATCTGGGAAAAGTAAAATTGTTAGTGTAGATTACTTAAACATACTTTATGATGAATCTATAACAATTGAGACAAACCAAAATAAAGTAATCCCTACAAAAGAAATATTTACAGAACAATCTCCTTCTAAAACCAACAACAGAAACAGTAATAAGAAAAAAGAAAATGTTTATGGTCCTTCACAATATCAAGAAGATATAAACGAACTTGACTATAAAACTCGCACAGGAACCCTTTCACTTGCTCTTTCAAAAAACAACTACCTAATTATTATAATTATGCTCTTAGGAAGCATAATCTGCATATCTCTAATAATCTCAATTACATGCAAAAAGAAGAAGCACGAAGCATATAAAGTAAGAATATTAACAGATTGGGTGAATAAAGCGCGATATTTAGGGTACTCTAATGAAAGAATGAAAGAAATGCTTTTGGAATATAAATGGGATAAAAAGCTCGTAAAAAACGTAGTTAAAGGATAGTAAAAAATATAAAAAGGAGTCGTTATTATAAGACATATCGCAATATGAAAAAAAACAAAATAAGTGTGATACACTTTCACCCTGAAATGAAATGTAACAAGGGAGATATAGCAATTACCCTATCAATTGAAGATTTATTAAAAGAGAATATTGACATATATAGATATACTCACTGTTTGATAAAACAGTTAAAAGAAAGAGAATACCCTGTATTAATAGACGATACTTCTAAAGGGCCACTCGGTTCTAAAATCGTTCCAATGGTAAGTCCGCTTAAAAAAGTTTACAGAAAAATAAGAAAAGTAGAAATAAGGAGGATAGTAAAAAAAATAAATAATCATGACTTAGTGATTATAGGAGGAGGAGGTATTTATTCTAACTCATTCTTTCCTTTAGATAAAAAGATATTGACCTATATAAAAAAGCCACTAGTTATATTCTCTCCTGGGGCGAATATAAACTTAAACCACCCGAAATTAACTAAGAAGGTGAAAAAAAGTATAAAGCTCCTCAATGGAATGGCGAAGTTATCCTCAGTTAGAGATCAAGAGACATTAAAGATATTAAAAAACGAGTTAGATAAAGACACTCCAAATATAGGATGTCCTTCAATACTCTTATCCGAGGAAAAATCAAAAAAACTTAAAATCGATAGAAATAAATTTAACCTTGGAATAAACATAGGTTTCCATGTCAGCTCAATTAACAAAAAGAAGGTAGACGAGATAATTGAAACTTATGGGTATGTCATAAACAATTTAAGCTTAAAAAAACCAATAAAGATTTACTATTTTAAACACCATCCTAAAGAAAAATATGTAATAAAAAGGTTAAATAAATTATTTAGAGATATTACTGTTGTAAACCTTTCCCCTAAAAAGATGAAGTATTATTATGGAAAAATGGATTTCGTTTTATGCATGATGCTCCATTCTTCAATATTAGCCTTTGGAAGTGAAACCAATTTTTTCAATTTTTCATACAATCTAAAGAATATAGCATTTATGAAAGATATAGGAAAAGAAAAAGACTATGTTAAAATTAGTGGAATAAATGATAAAAAAAAGATATACCATAAAGTGTGCAATTCTATAAAGAGAAATAATAAAGGGAAAAAAGATTTTTTTGAAAAAGAAATCAAAAAATTTATAGAAAAAATAAGAAGACTAGTGAATAAATGATACTAAATACTCTTTAGTTCTTTGTAAATATTCAGAATCTTATTAGCAGACTCTTCCCAATCAAAATCATTTGAGCGAGTTATTGCTTTTTCTTTTAGTTCTTTTTTATATTTTTCGGAAGATAACACTTTGTCAATACCTTTAGCGATATCCTTATACTTAAAGGGATTTACCAAAACTTGACCTCTTGCTATCTCTTTCATGGGGTTAATATTAGAAGTAACAATCGGGCAGCCGCATGCCATTGCCTCTACTAAAGGCATTCCAAACCCTTCTTGCAAAGTAGGATAAATAAACAGTTCAGAATTTGAATAATATAAAGGAAGATCTTTCTCATTTAATCTTTTAGATATGAGTATGACCCTATCTCTAAGCCCCAAATCTTGTATAATTTTTTTAGTATTTTCTCTATATTTATCTCCCCCCGAATACCCTGCTTTGACCAAAAACAAGTTAGGATGTTTAAGGAGAATTTCTTTGAATGCTTTAAGCAGGTTATATATATTTTTCCTAGGTACTTCGCTTCCCAAATACAAAATATATTTTTTTCCAACTAAGTCGAAACTTTTTTTATTAAGAGGCCTGAAAATACTTTTATTAACCCCATTATAGGCAGTTATAATCTTTGAGCTACTAATCCTATATTTGTTAATTATATCTTTTTTAGTATTTTCTGATACTGCAATAATCTTTGAAAAAGAACGGTATTTTAATTTTAAAAAAAGAGAATTCAAATAATTCTTATCGTAATCAATATGATGTACAGTTAGCACAGATCTCTTATTTCTTATTAGAATATTTATATTTGTTTCAAATCTTTTTGACTCTTCAAAGTGGACAACCTCTTTTTTAAATAAAAGATAGGCAATTTTAAAAGTGCTCTTAATTATCCTTAACACTCTCTTATAAACATTAGACGATTTAGCTTCTAAAACTACAGTATTTATATTTTGTTTCTTATTAATGTGGCTAAGAATATTGTCGCTTACTTTTCCTACAGCATCATCTCTACCCCACCTAATATAATTTACATTTACTTTCATTTTATAGATAACCCCTCACATAATAGCAAATATTGCTCAGCAACCTTATCCCAAGAATATTGCAACGCTTTCCTCCGAGCATTTTTTTCAAGGATTTCTCTCTTTTTCTCATTTGTCATTAAGTCAACAATGGCATCTTTCAATGCTTTTTCATCTTTTGTAGGAATTATTATTCCATCTTTTTCATTTTCAATATATTCTAAAAATGGAGGAGTGCAAATGAGGACTCTCCCGCATGCAAGAACCTCTAACCCTACGTTACTAAAACCTTCCCTATAAGAAGGAGAAATGCAAATTGTTGCTTGATTGTACAATTTAACTAATTCCTCTGTTGATTTAAATCCAAAATTCTTTGTGTTGGGTAAATTAATCAAATTCTCAAGAGGACCTTGACCTACAAACCAAAATTCATATTGAGGAAGTTGTTTGGCAACGGTCAGAATCTCTTTAATTCCTTTTTCTTTTTTAAGTCTCCCCACAAATAAAACCACATTTTTCTTTTTTTTAAGGCTACTTAGTGGTTTAAACAATTTTAAATCTACTCCGTTTGAGATTGTTACTGTTTTTTGTTTATATTTTTCTGGAAATTTTTCTATTTGATTACTAGAAACAGAGATAATCTTTTCAGAATTTTTAATCCAATATTTAATAAATATATTTCCCAAAGAAAATTTATTAGTGGCATAATTATTAATCTCTTCTCCACGAAGGTTAAGTAAAATTGGTATTTTAAATTTAGTGTTTAACCCTCTAGCCACAAAGAAAGAACCGTCTAGCATTATAAATAAAACTCCTACTCTATTATTAGACAATATTTTTTCTAGTTTATTTTTTATGTTGATATAATTTATAAACCTTAATTTGCTCTTAATGTTTAAAGGTCCTAAATCAAATATTTGGTTTCCTTTAATATTAACATAATACTTACAAATTTCAGAATTACAATAGATACATGTTTCCTCTCCAAACTTTCCCAAGTTTATCAATATATTTTTTAATGCATTCTCTGCTCCAGACCAATTAGGGGATAATATTAAAAAACCTATTTTTCTCTTATCTGTTCTCATCTAAATGCCTTTGAACCTCCATTAGAGTATATAGTATTTCTCCTGATCTCTAAAGCCGTATTGGGAGTGGAATAAATTATTAAGTTGCCATTAAAAGTGTCATAACCTTTTCCAGATATTTCTGGTTGCCCAAAATAAATATAGTTATCTTCTTTAAATACCCCCAAGATTAAGTTTTCAATAATCTTTCTTTTATTATAACTTGGAGAAAGGTATAATTTTTTCAGGGAATATCTTGTTGAAAAAATATCTGAATCTTGGTGATAGCTCTTAAATAACCAATTAGACCCTGCTATCTCTGCATTATTTGTAAAATATAAATCATAGTCGTTACCAAGATTATTAAGATTTCCTGAAGGAAAGTGCCCCCCAGATATTTGAAATATAAAGCTTGTTGAAAAAAGAAAGAACAAGGACAATATAAAAGAAATTAATAAGATTCCAGAATTATATCTCCTTGATTTAAATAACATGCAAAAAGCTAATACTGGCAAGGGAGAAAGCAATATCAAAAATTGTTGGTATGCCCTAATAATGCTATAGTCTATTGAGATAAATGGTAAGATTAACATTAAGATAAAAAAGATAAAAGTAATTATTATAAAGAATGTCCTTTGAGAAAAATTCTTTGAGAATAACAAGCCAAAAAATCCAAAGATTATCAAAAATTTAATAAGTTTCTTAATTATTTCTGATGTAAGTAATATAAATTTTAAGTTTGAATAATTTGTTTTTGGATCTAATAATTCTGGGAATTGTTGTTTAATAGAATAGCTTTCATTTATCGAAGAATCAGCATTTATCTCGTTTATATACTCCTTAAATACACTATCGGGATTTGGTTTGTAAAAAATATTAAAATGATTTAAAGGAGAACTTATGTCTGCTTGTACGTCCTCAGTGAACATGTTTCCCATATTTGAAAGACTTTTTTTTGTAAAATCTATAAAACCCCCTCCAATTGGAGTAACTTGGCTATACCATAAAAATCCAAAAATTAACAATAGTAAAACCAAAAATCCAGTTAAATAAACCTCTAATTTTTGTGATTCAAATAACTTCCCTCTTTTTATTTTCTGTTTTTCGTATGTCTTATAAGCTAAACTTATAATATATGTTAAAGTAAATAAAGCGAGAGCAATGTAAGAAGTAGAATAATGTGAGACGATCATTGAAATACCAAAGATTATAAATAATAATTTTTTTATTGTATCATTAAAATCCTTTGTAAAAAGGACTAAAAGCATCAAACCAAAAAATAAAAGAGCCATTTCTTGACGGAATGGAATCAATGATCCAGAAAAGAACTGCGTATTAGAAAGGTATAAGAATGCTGATAAAAAACCAATAATATTATTAAATTTCTTAGATATAAAATATACAATTAATATCGTTAAAGAGAATAGTATTGGGAAAACTAACTTAAGAACAATCAATAAATCAAGATTTGAAATATTATGAATAAGAGTAGGTAAAATTGAAACACTAAGCATAGCATTATATGCATTATTAAAATTATTAATACTCCAAACGCCTTCAGAAAAAGTCAATTGAGATACAAACGACTCTAATCTTGTATCTCCCCCAAAAATGTTCCAACTTCTCATTCCTGAGCTAAATAACAAGGCCAATCCTATCATCCACAAAGCCCAAGGCCACACATTTTCATTCATCCTTTTCCTAAATATGACTAAAAGCAAAACATAAATTGCTATTGTCCCAAGCATTATCATTGTCAGGATATTTGGGCCGTGATTGTTAAGTAAGAAAGCTCCTAATATTGAAAGTAGTGGAAAAAATATTGGAATTATAAAAAATATTCTATTGATTGCATCAAGTTTGGGTATTGTAATATCAAATGGTCTTAAGTCTCTATTTCTATACACTGCTGTAAACCATAATGCTAAGAGAAATATATTAAAGCAAATTAAAATAGGCCAAAGTGAAAGAGGTTTATCTGTTATATTTAATGCAGGTAAAGTCCAATTAACAGCTAACCCTGCAAACATGATAAATGCTACACTCAGTCCTACGGTGTAAACTAAATATTCCCAAAATTTAACTGTCCTAATCTTAAAACACAGCATAATCAACAGCCCAGGCACTAAAATTAAAAATAAAAATCCTAATATTTGCCTAAGATAAAGAAAGTTTATGTTAAATCCCACAAGTATATTAATGAGCATCATAAAAATTAAGATACCTAAAAACAAACTTCCACGAGTTAGAGTAAATAATTTAATCTTTTCAAATTGTTTTGCTGGTTCTTCCTTTAAATCTTCTTCAGGAATTGTAAAGAAGTTTTTGACTCTTTGTTTAAAACTCCGTTTAGGCTTGTAATTATAATTGCTTGCATGTTGCTTTTGATATTTGTAGGAAGTCATTTATATCCTTCACTTTTTTTTTGATTTAGTTTTTTATTATGATCTCTAAGAGATTCCTCGTAAACTTTTTCTGTTTGTTCAATCATCTTATCTCCTTTGTGTTTTTTAGGCAATTCTAAATATTCTATAAGTAAATTTTTAGATAGTATATTATCTAGTAATAACTCATTAATCTCTTTTGTAAAAAGATGATAAATTTTAAGATTTTTTGTTGGTTTTATTTGCTTATCTTTTAGATAATACATATAAGAAGTGAATACTTCAAATTTATATTCTTTTTTCCCAAAGTGTTTTGATAAATTCCTTATCCATTGTTCTGTACATTCCGGATGTAGAAAATAAAAACTTGATGCCTGGATAAATTTCATTTTATTTTAATAAAGATTTATATCTTTTACTCCTAAAAATAACCTCAATGAATCCGATTATTACTCCGCTCCCCCAACCTATTATTTTAAATAAAAAGCTAATAAAGAAATAAGGTAAAAATTTTATTTGAGATTTTTTATATAACCAAACAAATAAAGATAATGCCAAGCTCATTAAAGGAATTATGAAAATGAAAAGTAAGTTAAATAAAGCCAAAGATACGGAACTCAAAATTAATAATGAGGGGATAAATGAAGCTAGTCTTATCTCCTGTTTTTTTGAAAAATTAAAAAATAATTCCCAAGTTCCGTATTTATATTGTTGAATAAAATATTTCTTTAAACTATCTCTATGTTCATGATCAATTTTTATTGAAGAATCATGTTTAATTTTGTGTTTATTTTTAATTCTACTAAAAAATTCTACATCTTCGCAGTGTTTAAACCTTTCGTCAAATAATTCCCCTTTTAGTTTCCTAGTATCAAATGCTGAATTCCCTCCTTCAATCTTCCATAAACCCTTCCTAGTTAAATTCCTTATTGTTTCATAAACCAAAGCATTTGCATATGACAATTTGCTAGTATAAACAGGTAAAGTGTTTCCCCCTACCACAGATAATTCCGGATCTTCTTTAAAATTAAGTAATATGTTTTTAACCCAATCTTTATGAGCATATGCATCAGAGTCTAAAAAAGTAATATATCTAGTCTTACATTCTTTAATACCTATGTTCCTCCCTCTGGAGATGCTATGGGCCCCATTTTTTAGTATTTTAAACGGTATTTTAGATTTAGAAAAAAATGATTTAACAATCTTTAAGGTATCGTCTGTTGAATCATCATCTACAATGAGTATTTCAAAATCTTTATTTTCCTGATTCTCTAAAGACCGCAAACATTTACCAATAGTTTTACAGGAATTATAAGTCAAAATAACTACAGATAATGATTTTTTGTTCATTCTTTATATATGTCCAACATTTTTTTATTTATTTTATCCCAATTAAAATTATTTGTTACATAATCTCTACAATTTCCCCTCAATATATCATAATCTTTATTCTTTAAAATACTTAAAATAGCCTTTTTCGTATCATCTATATCTCCCCTTTTAGTCACTAAACCAACTTTCTTATTGATTATACTGGCAGGGCCAGGTAAATCCGAAGTAATGACCGGGCAACCGCAAGCCATTGCTTCAATTAATACAAAACCAAAACTATCAATGTCTATACTTGGCATTACGAGTAATTTTGAATTTGAATAATAACTAGATATCCTTTCATTAGAAATGTTCTTTAATACTCTAAGAAATCCTTTCCCTTCTCGAATAATATCGGATTCGTATTTATTAAATCCTTCATAAACCTCTGAAACTATTGCCAGCAGCTTTAATTTAGGATATTCTTTATTAATTAGTTGAATGGATTTAACTAAAATATGTAAACCCTTTTCTGGAATCATCCGTCCTACAAATAATATTTGATTAGGGTTATATTTAGCACTCGGCTTAAATTTTTTTAAATCTACTCCCAAAGGGAGAATAATCATCTTTTTTTTATCAAAAGGGTATTTTAATGAATTAGCAAACCCTTTATTTGTAAAAATTATCTTGTCTGCGCTTCTCAAGGCAAATTGCAGCAAGATTCTATCATTAATAAATGCAAATATCTTTTTTATTGAACTTGTTCTTGGGGCGTAATTATGTATTGTTAATACCAATCTTGTCTTTGGGCTTAATATTTTTTTAATTGAAACAGCTAAATCTAATCCTGGCGAAGGTAAATGTGCATGGACAACATCACAATTTTCATTCAACAATTTTTTTAGGATGGAGGGCATAAATGGAGTTCTAAATAGAGAAAACCAAGAATTACATCGTATAATCTTAATTCCGTCTAATAAATTTTGATTCCCTTTTAAATTAGAAGTAATTATTTTAACATCATGTCCTTCTGCTTTTTGTCTTTTAGCCAATTCTTTAACATAATTTTGGATTCCTCCTAAATAGTCTCCATAATAAGCAAGGACATGAACTATTTTCATCTTTCAATTACTCCCCCCTTTTCTTTTTCTTTTTTTCTCTTTTATTCATTGAACTTACTTCGTTTTTATCTTTTTTATTGTTTTCCTGAGGTTTCCAGCTTCTATTTTTTATTAACATCCAAATAATCTTCATTGCATCTTTTATTGGAGCAAGTTTTGATTTTGTTTCGCCCACTCTTGGAGCATAAGTTATTGGAACTGAATACACTTTAAGTTTAAGACGCGACATCTTACTTATCATTTCTGCTTCAATTGCAAAACCTTGTGATTTAATATGGTTATTAAGTGTATTTACTGCATCTCTTGTCCAAGCAAAATATCCTGTGCAAGTATCTGTAACATTTGCTCCATATATTGTTCTTGTTAAAAATGTAAATACCCAATTAGCAAATCTATGTGATTTACTCATAGCATGCGTTGTCATTTTACCTTCTAATCTTGAACCAACAATAACATCTGCAAATCCAGACTCTAATGGTTCAATTAATCTTAGAATTTCCTTTGGCTTGTAAGTATTATCTCCATCTAACATAACAACATAATCAACATCTTTAGATATGTTACTAAAACCAGCACGGATTGCATTTCCTTTTCCTTTTTTAGTCTCAGATATTACTCTTGCACCTTTCTTTTGTGCAATCTCTGCTGTATTATCAGTACAATTATTATCAATTACAAGAACTTCAATTTTATATCCTGCATCATTAATCTTCTTTACTGGAACATCTTCAATTAATTGCCCTATACTCTCTGCTTCATTATAGCATGGAATCATTAAAGTTATTTTTTTGAATCTTTTATTATTAGAAGTGTTAGAAGTATTTTTTCTATTTGTTTTGAGCAGAGTTTTTCTTACCATTTTTAAGTATTTTTTGGGGTGTTTTTATTGCACTTTTTTAGTATATTTAATCTATATTAATTTAAGATTTATACTTGAATATATTAGTGAATTTAAGGTTTATAAATGTTAGGTTTTGGTGTTATTTTTAAGTGACAAAACCAAACATAATGTACATAAGTACGGGAAGTTGTTTTGGATTTAAGATTAAGAATTTAGAGTGGATATTTGGTTCTGAAAAATAATGAAAATAAGATGGTGTGTATGAGGATGTTCTTGAACATTGGAGTTAGAATGTTGTTCTGGTTCTGTTTCATCTTCAAGAACTTTAATTACTTTCCAATCTTTGTAAATTTCTAATATTTCGTCTAGTGAAGGATAAAATCTATCTAAATTATTTTTTGAAAAAGAATCTTTATTAGACATTAATATTAAAAAATTATACCCATTTTTTGAAGTTGAGTCTTGGATTTTTTTGATAATCCTGGGGGTGTATTCTCTTTTTGTGAAATGAAGAACTAGTGAAGCAATTATTAAATCGTAGCCTTCCTCAAAGTCTTTTTCAAATTCTTCTTGAAAGAAATTTCCTTTTACAAAAACAGCACCTTCTGGTACAATTGTTAATTCTAAGAAAAAATAGAGTAGAAATAGGTATACTCCTTCTAGTATAAGAATATATCACTAAGAGTATACAGAAATGTTTATATACTAAAGTGAATAGTACTATTCATTAGATGAATAATCAAAATGAGACAAGAAACATTACTTAAGATTGTAGAATTAATGAGAAAGAATATAGACACAGGATTAACTATAATGGAAATATCTAGAAGACTTAAGATAGGTTATAGGCCTACTTATATCCATATATCAGTAATGGAGAAAGAAAAAATAATAAATGTGTTAAAAATAGGCAACTCTAAGCAATGCAAACTTAACCTAGAGAATGCAAAAACAAGGCATCTTCTTCAGGAAACAGATATTAAGAAAAAAGAAGAAATTTATAAGAAGAATCCTAAGCTTAAAGCAATAATAGAAAACTTAATTTCTAAGTTAACTGAAAAATACATTTCTGAAATATTCTCTATTGTTTTATTTGGAAGCTATGCTAAAGAAACTGCAAATAAACAATCAGACATAGATTTAATGTTCATAGTGAATGATTTAAAGGATAAAAACCTAAGAGAATCAATAGAAAGAGAGAGTGCAAGTTATCGATACTCACATAATATTCAAATAAGCCCATTAATAACAAATATAGAGGAATTTAAAAAAATGTTAAAATCAAAAGAGCTAAATGTTGGAAAAGAGTCAAAAGAATCAGGAATATCTTTATATGGGCATGAATTATTTTGGAGATTAATAGTATGAAAGACAGAAAAACAATACTAAAAAACCAAATTAAGGGATATCTAAAAAAAGAACATCTTTTAAAAAATGAAGAGAATAAAAAACTTGAAAAGCCATTTATAACAAAGGCAAGAAAGAACTTTAGCATTGCTAATTTGTTATTCAAAATATCTGAACAAGATGACTTAAAGAGAATGCTAAATCTTGCCAAGGACTTTGAGACTCATGATTGGGTTATTATTGTTTCTTATTATGCAATGTATACTTCTGCTTTATCTGCTCTTGCTAAACTTGGCTTTAAGTCAAAAAGCCATGCAGCCACAATAGCGGTCTTAGAGCATGATTACGTTCATGAAAATAAAAACAAGAACTTAGAAGCAAAGGATATTCATAAACTTGCAAAAGCTTATCTTATAAGCGAACAATTGATAACAAAACTCATACAAACAAAAACAAACAGAGAAACAGCTCAATATGATGCTACTCCTGCTATTACAAAAGAAATGGCTAAAACAGCTTTAAGCAATGCAGATGAATTTATTTCTAAGATAGAAGAAGTTTTATCTTAACTTTACACTTTTTGGACTAATTGTTCCGGTGGTTTTATAATTTTTATTTCAATTTTTCATTTATCTTCTTAAGATTAAACAAAGTTATTTTTTGTAAAGTCAAAATAAGTCTGGAATCTTCTCTTTTTTTTGATGCTTTTGTGCAATTCAAATATTCATCCAATAAACCAAGCGGTATATCAAAAATTGGAATATCCATTGACTGAAGAAGATGAAAAGTAATTAACCTTGTTGTCCTGCTATTTCCATCTGCAAATGGATGAATGTGTTGAAATTCATTATGAAAATAAACTGCAAATGAGAAAATGTCTTTCAATAGAACTTTTTTTCTTTTAATAAATTCATTGTATTTTTCAAATAATTTTCCAAGCTCTTCTTGTATTTCTCTAGATTTTACGATTTTAAAGTCAGGATTTCCTTGTATAAATACTTCAAAATCCCGTATATTTCCTGCAAGTTTCTGAAGGTGAAACATTGCCTGCTTATGATAATTTAGTACACTGGCTAAACTTAATGGTTTTCTTTCAGATGCATCTTTAAGCATCTGAATAAGTGCTTTTTGATAATTTTTTACTTCTTCTACATCATTTATCTTCAAATTAGAGGGGATTATATTTTCTTTTAAAATTTTTATAGTCTCTGGAAGAGTTATTGGATTTCCCTCCAGAGATAAACTATGATGAATAAAATGAATCTCAAATTCATCCATTATTTTTCTGTATCCTAATTCATTCTTTCTTTTTAATTTTCTATATTTTAAAAGCTCTTTTTCTATTTCTTGAATATATTGCTTCTTATCTTCACTTATTAATTTAGAACTATGATTAAAATAAATCAACAAATTATTCATAAGAGTATTGTAAAATATTTTTATTCTAAGAGGTTTTTCAGATAAAACAAGAGTTAATCCATATTTAGATAAAATGTCTATATACTTTTTTATAGTCCGAGGATTTATTTTTATATCCAAAGAAGTTAATTCTTGTTTTTGCAACCCAATACTTATAAAATCAGAGAAATTTCTATCTAAGAGTTCATTGTAATTTAGATTATTATTAAGAGAATATTTAATAATTTCATAAAGAAGCTCTGATTTTTCACTTAACTTAATCTGAAATCCATTATCTGTTTTTTCCAAAAGTTTTTCTTTTTGAAGTTCTCTTAGCATCTTATAAATAGCATGATACTCTCTTTCATCCTTATGAAAATTTCTTACTACATCTATTGGCTTTAAAGGAACTTGATTTTTATAAACAAATTCAAAGACATCATATTTAGTTACCATGATATTTATAAGGATTTAAAGTTTAAAAATATTCCTATTTTGTACTAAAAGTTACATTTTCTTTGACTAAATATACAAAATAGAATAATAAATCAGTTATATCTTTTGTATTTTGTACTAAAAGTTACATTTTCTTTGACTAAATATACAAAATAGAATATTTTTAAGAAATCAATACCCCATTACTGCACTATTAACTTAAACATCTTTTAAAGAGAAGCCCAAAACCCAAGACATAAAACCCAAAACATAAAACATAAAAGGAATAAAACCTTTAGTAAATTATGATAGAAAATTATATCTTAAAATCATATTACAAAGATGTTTTCTTTGAGTTTTTAGTTCATGGATATGAAGAAGGATGGAAAAGAGATGCAATCATTATTCTCCCAGGTTTTCCAGGTGCTGCAGAATATAATAATTTAATAAAATTCCTATATAATAGAGGATTCAATGTATTTTTCCCAAAATACACTGGAACTTATCAAAGCAAAGGTAAAGGATTCCTTGAAGAAAATATTGTTAAAGAAATAACAGAATTCTTAAAAGAACTAAAAAAAGGAAAAGCAAAAAACCTATGGGACAATAACATCATTAAATTTTCTGTTGGAAATATAATTCTTTTAGGTGGAAGCTTTAGTGGAGCACTCTCTTGTGGTGCTGGAGCACTTGATAAAGATATTAGAAAAATAATATTATTTTCTCCTGTCTGGGATTTTAAAAAACACAATCAAGATGGAGATGAGCAAGACATTGAAAAACATTTAGAATTTATTAGAAGAGCTTACAGAAACCTATACAGAATCAAATTTAAAAATGAAAGTTTAATTGAAAAAATAAATCAGGTCCCAGAAGCTTCACCTGATTTTTATCTTAATAGATTAGCTGGAAATGAAACAGGTATTTTAGTATTTCATGATTCTGAAGATAAAACAACTTCAATTAACCACACTCTAAATATTATTGAAAAACACCCTTGGATTAAATTAATAAAACACTCTAAAGGACACGATGCAAGAAATTTAGGATTAATTGAAGAAAGATGGCAAGATATACTTAATTTCTTAAGAGAATAAAACCAATACACTAAAACTTACATCTAAATCTACACAAACTTTTTAAATCACATTTCAAAACATATACTTTACAATGAATTTAGAAAACAAATCTAATAATAAAGAAAGAACTAAACACTACAGTCATTTTGATAGTAAGAAATTTACACAGCACAATCTACATTCTGAAACAGAAAAAGAATTAGCTAAAAAAACACTTGCAAGTCTTGTAGCGAGTGGAGGAGTACTTGCAATTGCACTCACTATTGCAGTAAATATACCTAAACTAGCTAATCAAAAATATAATATTGATGGAAACAAAGTAGTTTATTCTTATGGACTCACACACAATAAAATTATTGAATACAAAGAAAAAGGAAAAATAAAATACATTGAGAACCCTTTTCTAAAAAAAGGTATGGAAAAAGTCAATATAAACAAGGTTAATTACAGTTCAAAAGATACTGGAATTTACAAACAATTTGAAGGAAGATATAATTACTTATCTAATAAAATAAAAGAAATAGAAGAATACAAATACAATGCAAAAAAAGCACAAAAAATACAAGAAAAACCAAAAAACTAAAAAAAGAAATTAAAGTGAAAAAACAAACTAAAAATATAAAAGATTATCTTATTCTTGCAACACTGGTATGTTCAACATTTGGGAGCATTTCCTATGTTGGATACAAAGCCTATAAACACGAAGAACCAAGTGATAAAGAAAGAAGCTTAGTTGGAGTAGGATTTGGAATCTCTGCAGCAAGTTATGTTTATTTGTGTTTTAAAAGAGCAAAACACAATAATTGCTATTTAACTAATCAAGATAAAGACACTCACACCCCAAACACAAATAATTTAGAAGAAAAACTAAAAACTAAAGAATAATTTACTTCTAAATATTATTTATGTAACTATATAGTAGTTATATATAGAAAACTTTATAAATAAATAATTTATCTATTAAATCATGGTAAGCATATTCAATAATCTAGAAAAAAACATAATCTTAAATGAAAGTATTCGCGAAAATGGAGGCGGAACACTTTCTAATGAAAAATACATTGATGGAAAAAGCAAAGAATTTTACTCAAAATTTGTAGGAAAAATAGATGATCTTGGAAATATTGAATATAATCTAAAATCAAATGAAAATAGAATAATTAGAGTTCCTGCAAGTTATGCTAGAAAATCCCTAAAACTAGTAAATTATGCTCTTGAATCTAAAGGTGTTCCTGAATTTAAAGCAAGAGTTGAAAAAAGCGATGTTGTTGGAAACATGTACATCCCTGAAGAAATATCAAATATAATAGGGAGAGGAAGAAAAATAGGTTCTTTAAAATCAAGAAAAACAGTAGATAAAATATACTTTACATCTTGCTTACACCAGTGCTATAATGAATTACCTTTAAGCACAGGAGAAAAAAGATACACTTTAATAAGACAAACTGAATTTTTTAAAGATATTTTAAACACTCTATAAATTATTAAAAACTCCACTAAAAAACCTAAAAAATCATGAAATCTATAGATTTAATAAGAAGTAAACTAAAGTATCTATTAGGAGAAAACAAACAATGAAAAAAGTATTTATTGCTGGAATAATCTTGCTTGGAATATTTTTAGTTGTACTTTCATTTATTCCTTTAGGAATAGAACCTTTAACTGAAATGTACTTTGAAAACCACACTGAATTACCTTCTTCAGTTAAATTAAATGAAATCTACAACTACTCATTCACAATTCACAACTTAGAACATCAAAAAATGAGATACACTTACACAATAGATATGTTTGCTGAAAATGGAACACTCCTAGATAATATGGATTCAGGAGAATTCATATTAGAAATAGATGAATACATAACTATTGATGAATCCTTCAAATTAATTGAAGAATTTAATAGAACTAAAATAATAATAAATATAACAAAAGACTTAAGTTTGGAAAACCCTAAATTCAAAGACAAATTATGGTGGCCTGACCCTAATTATCCTATGAATATTGACATTCACTTCTGGATTGAAGAAAAATAATAGGAAAATTTATGAAGACTACATTCTTACTTTCTTACACTATGGAAATAACAAAAATAAGCTCAAAAGGCCAAATTGTAATCCCAAATAAAATAAGGAATGAACTAAATTTAAAAGAAGGGTCTATAATTGCACTAGATAAAATAGAAGATATGATAATAATAAAAAAAATAGATGAAGACTTAATTAAACAATTCGAAGAAAGCTTAAAAGATTTAAAATTAGAAAAAGTCAAAAGAGTTGCTTAATTTTTCTGAATGCTCCCTATATTCTTTAAAATATTCTACAATCTTATTTATTGTTTCTTCTTGAGTTTTCTTATCACTTATAGCAACAATCAACACTAACATTAAATCATCATAAACCAAATAGTAAATTCTTTTCTCTTTTATTCTTTTTTCTCTGAAAAATTTATACCTTATTTGATCCCACATAAGGATTATTCTTAAGTTGCAGAAATATCTTTCTTATTATCTCTTGATTATAAATAATCATCAATAAAAAGTAACAACAAAAAATAGCAAATTTAAACACAAATATCTATAAAAACCATGTTGACAACATTTTAAAGTAACAAAATGTCATTTTTATTTTTTCAACCAAGCATGATTGTACCTATTTTACTATTTATTCTAATATTATTAGTTTTAATTGGAATAATTGCAATTTCAATAAATGAAAGAAGAAGAATAAAAAAAATGGAAAATCAAGTAAAAAGAATGAGAAAAATGGCTGCTGCAATCTCACGTGTGAATCTAGTAGGAGAAGAAATGGAAGCAAAAGAAGCAAAAATTCAAGAAACAAGATTTACACCTATTCAAATCACCCCAAAACAAGAAACTCCTTCAGGAGATAGAACAATATATGATGATAGAAAAAAACTAACAACCTGGCAAGTTCATTTAAGTGACACTTACAGAGCAATGAAAGAAAAAGACCCTGATGCTACTTTCCAAGATGCAATGAAAGCAGCTAAAAAAACTTACAAAAAACCAGGCACTCCTAAAACAACAAAAAAGAAAACTCCTACTAAAAAGAAAACTACAACTTCTAAAAAACCTGCAAAGAAAAAAACACCTGCAAAAAAGAAAAAATAAACTAACACCCTATTAATTTCTAAATTAAAATAATAACTTACATCCAATAATAGAATAGTAATTCAAAAATACCTTTTTTCTTTTGCTACTCTAAAAACAATAATGCTTGCTGTTACTCTCAAAAAGCAATTTTCAGTTTATATCCAAATAATATGCATATTAGAATAGATATAACTCAGTATTAAAATTAGCCTTTTGTATTCGATAAAGTCAAAAAAATAAATTAGTTCATCTAAATAAGGTAACAACAAAAACCTATTACTTCGACGACAATAATGCTTAAAAAGAAATTGCATTTAGAAAATCTACAATGTTCAAAAAAAGATGTGCAAAAGAGGCACAAAAAGAGAAAATCAAAATAGAATTATATAAATTAACATCATTTCATAGTTATCCGGATAAAGTTGCGATAACGAATCTGTCTAACAGAGGATATTACATACAGTTGAAAGGAGGTTATAAAATATGAAAAAGACATTATTAAGCGTATTAGTAATTTCTGCGTTAGTGCTTTCAGTATTACCTGGAGTTTTAGCTGTTAGTGTTGGTTCAGGGATGGGTGTTAGTATCATAACAGAAGAATTTGAACCAATTGTATGGCAATGTTATGATAGAGTTGTATATGATGATGCAACTGAACCCGGAAGAATAACAGGACCTGGACAAGTTATGGTCGAAAGAATAAACAACTATGCTTTCGAAGGTGAACAAATCCAATGGACTGTTCTTGTAATGGATAAAAACGGAATCGACAAAGTTAAAGATGTGTATGTAACAGTTGGTGGAGACATTGAAGCAAACTGTAAAAGAGAAGTTGGGAATATATTCCCAGTTCACTATAGCACATACGATGTAGAAGTTTTAGGGAAACCTAAACCTAAACCAGGAGAAATACCAGAATCTTGTAATGCTAGAATCTTAGAAGAAAAATTAACAACATTTAATCCAGAAGTAATGGCTTATTACACATGTACTCTTACTGTAGAAACTTTCGAATCTATGTATGGAGAATATGAAATAACTGTTGAAGCTGAAGATTTAAATGGATTAACTTCTGAGATGGCTGAAATGGAATACTGGTTCCTTAATCCAATAATTGAATTATCAATTGATGGAGAAATAAGCTTTGATGAAGTAAGACCAGGAACTAGCTCATACTCTAGAAGAGTATTAGTTGGAAATGAAGCTGACCTCGGTTCAGGAGTTTTACTTGATATGTTCATATCAGGAACAGACTTCTATGATTCATCAAGTTCAGGAGCTAAATGTGGAACAAGCAATGTTCTTAAATTAGAAAATTTCAGATACTATGCTACAAACGGAGCATATTCTACAAAACAGGATTTACAAGTAGGAAGAAATAAAGATGCTGAAGGATATCTATCAATCAACTATGGTACAGGATTTAATGATCCAAACCCATTCTATGATAGACATGAAATTCTTCAATCAACTATGAAACAAGGTCCATACTACCTTGGAAACATCCTAGCACCTGGAGCAGAAATGTCGCTAATCTTCAGACTTAATCTTCCAGAACCATGTAATGGTAACTTTGATAGTGGAAAGATTTACTTCTGGGGTGAAGCAATCTAAATCCATTTTTTATTTTTTTATTTTTTATTTTATTATACTCAAACACCCTCAAGAAACAGGGTACTCACTAAGAGTAAACTCTCAAATTCACATAAACAAACAAAGTAAAACACACTACATAAAAACACAAAAACAAAATGAAAACATCAAAAAAAACACTCGGAATAACATTCATAATGTTAGTATTAACTCTAACAATGCTTTCATTTGCAAGTGCAGAATTTAAAGCATGTTTCACTAAAGGGGATAAATACACTTATTGTACTAATCAAGATAAAATAACACTTTCAAATTGTAATTCAAAATACTGCACTTGTCAATACACTTTATGTACTCCGTGTTTCAAATCTTATGATCCAGTAAGAGAGTGTTATGTTGGTGGAAATTCTGCTGTGTGTTTAAAGATGCCTACAGACTGTTCAGGTGATGTACCTGGTGGAGGAGTTGTATCTGATGGAGAACCTCCTGAATTAAAAATACTAAATCCTCTAAATAATAGTATTCAAAATTCTAGAAGAATTGATCTTAAATTAACTCTTAATGAAATTGCAGAAATTCAATACAGAGACTTAAATAAACCAGGCTCAATTTCTTGGATGAGAATCTGCCCTAAATGTCCAGTTTCTACTTCATCTAATCCATACTCAAAATCAATAACATTCAAAGAAGGTCAAAACAGTTTACTATTCAAAGCAACAGACTTAAATGGAAACCCTACTGAAGTAGAAGTTAATTTCTTTGTAGACAGTATAAAACCTACACTCTCAACAGCACTTCCACGAGCAAATAGTTTTGCAGATGGTTCATTTGAAATCAAATTCAGAGAATTAAATCCTAAAAGAGTCACACTATATTATGGAACAGATAAAACAAACCTAGATTTAAGTAAATGTACTTATGCTTCAAATCAATACTTATGTACAATTGATGTAAACCTAAATAAATACACAGGACAAACAATAGGATATTATTTTGAAGTTGAAGATATTGCAGGAACAAGTGTTTCTTCACGAAGCACTCAAATAAAAGTAGACACTAAACCACCTGTACTAAACAATCCCGATTCATTTTTCAAAATAGTAAATAAAAGATATATTGAATTTAATTTAAGTATAAGTGAAGACAATCTCTATAGAATAACCTCTAAAAATACACTTAATCCTCGCTCACCTACAACAACTCTATGTACAAAACTAACAAATGGTTACTGTTACAAAAAAGTTGCATTTACAAAAGGAGATTATTCATTATCAATAGAAATATCAGATAAAGCAGGGAACATAATTGCTGTTCCTGCAACATTTACAATAGATTACTAATTAGATTATAAAAAAGAGTTTAGAGAGAGGTGAAAAATGAATAAAAAATGGTGCAAAAAGAGAACCAAAAAAGAGAAAGAAAAAAAGAGAAAACCTCAAAACTACTCTTAGCTAGTGCAATTACTTTAATTTTATTTTTAAGTTTTGCAAGTGCATGTACAGGATGTTGCCTTGAAATAGTTAAATGTGCAGATAAAACAAATGTAAAACCAGGAGATATTATTCTTTACACACTAAAATACGAAAATAAAGGAAATAAACCTTGCACTGGTGGAGGAGTTGAAATACAAGAAAAACTTGATTCAAATTTAAAATACTTAAATTACACAACTTACCTAGAAAGAGATAGTGATAAAGAAGGAATAAGTTTTGGACATTCTGCTCACTCACAGCCTGGATTCAATAAATTAACAAACACTTTAACCTGGAATGCCCATGTTGTTTCTCCAGGAGAAGTTGGAAGAATTCTTATTAGAGTGGAGGTTCTTGAACCAGAAGAGTGTGGAGATTTTGAAATACCTAATCACTTTAAAGCTTGGAGTGACCAAGAAGATTGGAAACAAAGCAATACCCATAAATTATATGTTAAATATGATTGCCTTCCAAAATGTGGAAATGGAATATTAGAAGAAGGTGAAGAGTGTGATGATGGAAACACTGATGATAATGATGGATGTTCTTCTAAATGTAAAATAGAAATACCTGAAGAAGAACAGTGTATTGAAGATTTATCAGTAAGATACTCTTATGCAAATTCTTTTGGAACAGGCATAGCAATAAGTTATGAAAATGGAACTTTTATTTCTCAAATAACACCTTCAATTCCAAAAGGAACTTACACTATAAGATACTACATTGATAATAATATCCAAAATACAACAAATAATGCACTAATAACACTTAAATTAAATTCAAATATTTTTGAAGAATATAATAACACAATAAAACAATTCCACTATAAAACACTCACACTAAATACCAATAATCTAGAGTGTGATAAAGAATACACTATTTCATTAAATGTAGTAAGCCAGCACAATCCACTTTGCATTGAAGATGATGATTCAGATAATAAAGCAACTAGAAGTTTTTATTTAACTTGTGAAGATGATGAACCTGAACCACTATGTGGAAATGGAATATTAGAAGAAGGTGAAGAGTGTGATGATGGAAACACTGATGATAATGATGGATGTTCTTCTAAATGTAAAATAGAAATACCTGAAGAAGAACAGTGTATTGAAGATTTATCAGTAAGATACTCTTATGCAAATTCTTTTGGAACAGGCATAGCACTAAGTTATGAAAATGGAACTTGGATTTCTCAAGTAACACCTTCAATTCCAAAAGGAACCTACAAAGTAAGATACTACATTAACAATAATATCCCAGACACAACAAATAATGCTAATATGATTTTCAAAGTAAATTCAAATACTCTTGCAAATTATAATTACACAATAACTAAATTCCACTCTAAAACACTCACACTAAACACAAATAATTTAGAGTGCAATACAAAATACACTCTCTCATTAAATATCATAAGTCAACACAATCCACTTTGTATTGAAGATGATGAATCAGATAATAAAGCAACTAGAAGCTTTTATGTTCTTTGTGATGGACCTGAACCACTATGTGGAAATGGAATACTAGAAACAGGAGAAGAATGTGATGATGGAAACACTGATGATAATGATGGATGCTCCTCACTATGTAAAATTGAATTTTGCGGAGATGGAATAAAACAAAATAATGAAGAGTGCGATGATGGAAATAATATCGATGGAGATGGATGTTCTCATGATTGTAAAATTGAATATAAACTTCCAGAATGTGGAAATGGAATTTTAGAATTAGGAGAAGAGTGTGATTCAGGAATAAACAATGGGAAATTATGTGTAGCTAAATACGGAAAAACTTGTGCTTATTGCTCAAGCACTTGTAAATTACTTACACTCTCTGGAGGATTTTGTGGAGATGGAATACTTCAAACACCTAATGAACAGTGTGATGATGGAAACACTAAGAATGGAGATGGATGTTCTTCACTATGTAAAAATGAATGCCCTAATGGAATTTGTGTTCCAAATATGACTATTGAAGAATTTACCCCCTTAGTCTGGCAGTGTGATGAAAGATTAGTGTACGATGATTTCACACGCCCAGGAAGAATATCTCAAGGTGGTGAACCTCTAATTGAAAGAATAAACAATTATGCATTTGAAGGAGAACAAATAAGATGGAAAGTCCTTGTAATGGATAAAAATGGAATTGACAAAGTTAAAGATGTTTATGTAACACTAGATGGAATTATTGAAGCTAATTGTAGAATACTTAGAGACAATAAAATGGATCCTTCATGTAATGCTAGAATCTTAGAAGAAAAATTAACAACATTTAATCCAGAAACAATGGCATACTATGAATGTATCTTAACTGTTGAAACTTCAGACTCAATGTATGGAAAATCAGAAATAACAATTGAAGCTGAAGATTTATATGGAGAAATAGGAATAATGGATGAAACAGAAGTCTGGTTCCTTAATCCAATTGTATCTCTAAATGTTCAAGGAGGCATTAGTTTCAGTAGTATACTCAGGCCAGGAACACTGGAATACTCTTCACCAGTTATTCTTACAAATAATGCAGATTCTGGTTCAGGAGTTTTATTAGATGTATTTGTGTCAGGAACAAACTTTTACGACTCTTCAAGCTCAGGAGCTAAATGCCCGACTACAAATCAATTAAGTTTAAGCAACTTCGCATATTATGCAACAAATGGAGCACACTCAACAAAACAAGATATGCAAGTAGGAAGAACTTGTGATAGTGAAGGATATTGTAGTGTAAACTATGGATTAGAATTCAATAATCCTTATAAATTCTACAATTCTCACGAAGTACTACAGGTGCAAAAAGCAGGACCATATTACACAGGAAATTTACTTTCTCCTGGAGCAGACATGACACTTATATTCAGATTAAATGTACCTGAACCGTGCGTTGGGACATTTAACTCAGGACACATTAGGTTCTGGGCTGAAGCAGTATAAATAAAAAACAAATAAAATAAAACATAAATAAAAAAACACAAAAACAAAATGAAAACAAGCAAAAAAACATTTGGAATAACATTCGCAATACTAGCACTAACTTTAATTTTACTCTCATTTGCAAGTGCATCTATGATAACAAACACTAATGCTGAATATAAAACAACTTCAAAATACTATCCAATCTATATTTCTAATGCAAAAGTAGGATTCTTTAAAATATCAATAAAAGGAATAGACAATGGGCTTTATGCTGAATCAACTTTCTTTTATACTGATGGAACATCCTACACTACTCCTCAAAAAGCAGTTAATGGAGACACCTGGAACATATTCACATTTGAGAATGCAAACTATGACAAATATGTAAAAGGAGTATCAATTAATTTAAGTCAACAAACCTCATTCAAGGATTTATATGTTTACAATGATGATCCAAATGCAGGAAATAATGGTAACAATGGAAATAATGGAGGAACTGGAAACAATGGAAGTGAAGGAAACGGAAACAATAATGGAAGTGGAAATGGACAAGGATTTTGTGGAAATGGAATCAAAGAAGCAGGAGAAGAGTGCGATAATGGAGAAAACAATGGAATAAAATGTACTCCTGAATATGGTTCTTCATGCAACTACTGTTCAAGTGAATGTAAAACAATAAAATTAAATGGAGGATTTTGCGGAGATGGAATACTTCAAGCTTCTCATGAACAGTGTGATGATGGTAATAGAATAAATAATGATAAATGTAATAATAATTGTAGAAAACCATTCAGTGTAACAGTTGAAGATTTTGCACCACTAGTTTGGCAGTGTCATGATAGAGTTGTATATGATGATTCAACTGAACCTGGAAGAGTAAGTGCTGCTAATCAAGTACTAGTTGAAAGAATAAACAATTATGCTTTTGAAGGTGAGCAAATCAAATGGACTGTTCTTGTAATGGATAAAAACGGAATCGACAAAGTTAAAGATGTTTATGTAAGTCTTGATGGAAGTATTGAAGCTAATTGTAAAAGAATAATCAACTACAAAGTACCTCAAAATAATAACCCTCTTCAAACACCTGGTGGAATTCAATTATTTAATTTCGGAGGAGGTTCAATAGGAATTGGAGGAGGAGATAATGGAGAGAGTGGAAACAATAATGGTAATGAAAATAATGAAAACAAAACAAATACTGAAGTCCCTGAACAAACAGATCCAAATGCAATAGACCCTTCATGTAATGCTAGAATATTAGAAGAAAAATTAACAACATTCAATCCAGAAACAATGGCATACTATGAATGTACTTTAACTGTAGAAACTTTTGATTCAATGTACGGAGAATATGAAGTAACTGTTGAAGCTGAAGATTTAGATGGAATTATAGGTGAAATGGCTGAAATGGAATACTGGTTCTTTAACCCTCTAATACAATTATCAATTGACGGAGAAATAAACTTTGATGAAGTAAGACCAGGAACTAGTTCATACTCTAGAAGAGTATTAATTGGAAATGATGCTGACTTTGGTTCAGGAGTTTTACTTGACATGTTCATATCAGGAACAAACTTTTACGACTCTTCAAGCTCAGGAGCTAAATGCCCGACTACAAATCAATTAAGTTTAAGCAACTTTGCATATTATGCAACAAATGGAGCCTACTCAACAAAACAAGATATGCAAATAGGAAGAACTAAAGATGCTGAAGGGTATTTATCAATTAACTACGGTATTGGATTTAATAATCCTAATAGATTCTATGATAGACACGAGATAATCCAAGCAAATAACTACAATGGATATTACCTTGCAAATATTCTTGCTCCAGGCTCAAAAATGAGTTTAATATTTAAACTAAATATGCCTGAACCATGTAATGGAAACTTTGATAGTGGAAGTATTTACTTCTGGGGTGAAGCACTTTAACTTTAATTTAAATTATTTAAAAAATAAACTCCTTTCTCTTAAATAATAAAGTTTATATAAACAATTTATATTAATACAATATATTTTTCATCAAGTTTTAATAAAAAAGGGGAAAATGAAAAAACAAACTAAAAAAGAATCAAAGCCAGAAAAAGAATTTACTTTTAGCAAAATATTCTCAAAAAGTATTGAGGAGTATAAATCTAATTTCAAGGGAATACTCAAATTCATGCTAATATTCTCTGGAATAATTTTAGTTGCAAGTGCACTCTTCCAGATACTTACAATGTCCTTTGACAAAAAAATACTAGAAATACTCTCTAATCCTGAACTAATTAATTCTTTAATTGAAAATACTATTCAAATACCTTCATACTATCTTATAATAACCTCCATACTAGGAATAATAAGCTTTTTACTCTCAATATTTGTAAGTGCAGGACTAATTAATAGTTCAATTAAAAACTCAAAATTTTCATTTAAAGGAATTATTAAAAAAGGTAAGGAAAAATACTGGAAATTCCTAGGGTTTTCAATTGTATCCTGGATATTCCTCGTTCTTCTTAGCCTAGTATTTTTAATACCTGGAATAATATTTGGAGTATTTTGGATTTTTGCAGCCTATGTATTCTTTGAAGAAGATAAAGGAATAATAGAATCTCTTAAAAAAAGTAGAAAAATAGTGAAAGGTAGATGGTGGAAAACTTTTGGATATATTATACTATTTGTATTAATAGTATTTTTAGTAATTGCTGTTATCTCACTTGTTAAAGCTCCTGTTACTATGATAAATCTTAAAAAAACACTCCTTCAGCAGTGGGATGTTTCTTTATCTCTTCTTATTGCAACTAAAGCACTAGAAACACTCTACCTACTTATAGTAAATATCATATTAGTTCCATTTTCAATTTTATTTTTCAAAAACTTCTATTTTGAAATGAAAAAGACAATTAAAAACCCTCTAAAACCCAAAACAAAATAAATTCATTAAATAAAAGTAATAACAAATAATAAGTTTCTCGACGACAATAATCTTTAAATAGTGTCTTCATTCTAGAGTGTCACATGAAAGACAAAAAGATACTGATACTATTCGCATTTATGTTCCTAATCTCAGGAACCCTAGTTGTTTCAGCAATCACTGGTTCTATAGGAAATGGAAGAATGATTTTATATCCAGAAGTTAATGGATGGTCAAACACAATTGTCCAAAAAACAATACTTGTAAATAATGTTAATGATGTTCCAGTAAATATAACACTTCAACTAGATTCAAATGCATCAAAATTTATTGAATTAATTGATGAAACTTTTATCTTAGAACCAGATGAAAATAAAAAAGCTGAAATTAAAATAAAAGTAAAAAAAGTAGGAACTTACGAAGGAAGAGTAAATGTATTTTTTAATTCAATTGACGGAAAAGAAGCAGGAGTTGTACTCTCTTCAACAATAATAGTTATTGCAAAAAAACAAGGAGACTATGAAGAAGAGGAAGATAATTCAAATACCGAAGAAGGCAACTCAGGCAGTTCAAATAATTCAGGAAAAACAGAAAACTCTTCAAGTTTAATTAAAATTTGGGGAATAAGCACATTCATACTCGCTATTATATTATTAATCTTAATTTATATTTGGGGTAAAAAGAGGAAGAAAAAGAAAACTAAGAGTAAAAGTAAAAGAAAATAAAAAATGAATAATAAAAAAAGTAAATTCCTTTTAAGCCTCACACTAGTACTAACTATCTTAACACTAGTAGGAAGTGTAAGTGCAAAAGACATTGCATACGTAACTAAAAATGAAGCTTACACTGAAAACTCACTAATACAAATCTTTAATACACTGGGATATGATTATGATGTTATCTATCAAAATTCTCTTGGAACAACAGACTTTTCAAATTATAAAATGATAGTTGTAGGAGAAGGTGTATTCACTAATCCTTCACTTATTCCTGTAAATCAAAAAAACTCAGTCATATTTAATACACACCATCTAGAAGAATGGGGATGGACAGGAAGAACAGTCTCTATAAAATCTTCAAATTATCCTAGCACAATTTATGTTCAAAATACTGAAAGTTTTGTAGCAAGAGATATTCCTTCAAGTTTTATTCCCTACACAACAGACAAAGTATTAATCTCTTATAATTTAAGATATATTTCAAAATTCTACACTGCTCCAGGAATGAATATAATAGTTGCAGATGGAGCAAATAATTACAATGGAGGAATTGTCACAACACTCAATAAAGGAGCAGTACTAAGAGGAGGAAAAATATCCAATGCAAGAGGAGTATTTATTGGCTTTGTTGAAATGGGTTCTCTAACAGAACACTCTAAAAAATTAATTTCAAATTCAATTATCTGGGCACTAGAAAGAGATGGAAATCACCCTCCTGAAATACAAGACATTTCAAAAATATCTGTTCATGAAACTGAATTAGTTGAAGTGTATGTTATAGCATATGACTCTGAAGATGATAAAATATCCTATGCACTAAATGACTCAAGATTCACACAAGACCCCGAAGACCCAACTCACTTTACTTGGCAAACAGGATATGAAGATGAAGGAGATTATAATTTCTTTATAACAGCAAGTGATAAAGAATTAAGTTCAACTAAAAAATTCAGTGTAAAAGTCTGGAACAAAAATAAAGCTCCAGAATTATTAATGGAAATCCCAACACAAGAATGGAATGAAGATACAACTCACACACTAGATTTAACTCAATATTTCTATGATTTAGATGGAGATACACTTTACTATCTTTTCTCTGAAAGCTCAGATGAATCAAATATTATCCTTCAAAAAATAGAAAACGGTATTGCACACTTTAAATCTCAAAAAGACTGGTATGGAGAAGACTGGATAATCTTTAAAGCAAGTGATGGAATAAATACAGCATACACAAACAACATCTCATTAAGAGTTCTTCCTATTAATGATGCTCCTAAAATAATAAATAAAATAGAATACATTGAAATAGATGAAGACAATATATATGAAATAATTTTAGAAAACTGGGTTTATGACCCTGACAGTGAATTAAGTTATTCTTTTGAGTCAACATCTCCACAAATAACTGTTGAATTAAATGAATACAATACTTCAATATTAATAACTCCTAAAGAAGACTGGTATGGTGAAGGAGAAATAAGAATAAAAATAAGTGATGGAGAATTGGAAATAATTGAAATAATTCCAATAACAGTTAACTCTGTTAATGATGCTCCTAGAATCCAAGAAATAGAAAAACAATTTATTCTTGCAGGAGGATTAATTGAATTTAGTGTAATTGCAAGTGATATTGAAGGAGATGAAATTGAATTGTCAATAAATGATTCAAGATTCACTCAAGATAATAACAATTTTGAATGGCAAACAACTGAAAGTGATTTTGGAGAATATAAATTCATTATTAAAGCATATGATGGACAAGATTACAGTCAAACAATAGTGCAAGTTAGTGTAATGCAAAAAATATTCATAAATGAAATTGTTACAGGAAGTGAAGGATGGATTGAATTATATAATCCTGAAGAATCAGAATTTATACTAGAAGGGTGTGTAATTTCAAATGGAACTGAAGAAATAATGCTCTATGGAATACTAGATAAAAAAGGATTTTCTGTATTTGGATGGAATGCACTCAAAAAAAGCGGATATTTAGAATTATCTTGTAATAGAATAATAATAAACACAATGGAATATCAAGAATTCAATGAGAAATATAATTCTCTTGCTAGAATTCCAGATGCATCAAATAAGTGGGAAATACTCGACTATCCAACAAAAGGTGTATCAAACACAGATGATGTTACAAAACCAGAAGTAGAACTTGAAACTCCCTACAATAATACTATCTTTAATATAGATAGAGAAGTATTATTTGAATTTTATGTAAAAGATAATCTAGCTGAAGAAATTGAATGTAGTATTATAATAAATAATATTGTTCTTGAAACATCTAAATTTGAAAATAATACTATAGGAAGCTTTTATATTGATTATCTTAAAGATGGTATACACACCTGGAATATTGAATGTAATGACGGCTCAAACAAAAATAAAGCACTAGAAAACTGGGAAATTAATATAGATGCTCCAGATAACCCAATACTTAGTAAAATAGGAAATAAAGAAGTAAGTGAAAATACTGAATTAAAATTCACTATAAGTGCAACAGACCAAGATAGAGACCCACTTACACTATCTGTTGAAAATTTACCAGAAGGTGCAACATTCACAGACAATGGAAAAGGTAGAGGAACATTTGCCTGGACACCAGACTACACTCAATCTGGAACATACAAATTAACATTTATAGTAGAAGATAACACAGGATTAAAAGACTCTGAAGAAATAACAATAACAGTTAAAGATGCAAAAGAACCTCCTAAATTTACTGATGCTGAAAAATGTTCTTTAGAAGATAAAAGTGATTCAATTCAAATAACTATAAAGAAACCAGGAAAAAAAGACAGCTTTGAAGTAGGTGAAACAATTAATGGAAATATAAGATTAAAAAACAAACTTAATGATGATAGTGATTTTGATATTGAAATCTACTTATATGACATTAAAGAAGAAGAAAGTATTGAAATAATAAAAGAAAGCGTATTCATAAAAGAAAATGGATATGAAGATGTTGACTTTACTATAAAAATACCTTCAGATATTGAAAACAATGAATTTGTAATTTATGTTCATGTAGAAAGTGAAGATGGATGGTGCAATACAAATTATATTGAAACAAAAATAGAAAGAGAAAAACACAAAGTAATAATTTCAGATATAGTTGCAGGGAAAAAGGAGGTTTCTCCAGGGGAAGAATTAGGTGTTAAAGTAAAAATAGAAAATATAGGGAAATCAAATGAAAATGTGTTTATAACACTTGAAATCCCTTCACTAGGAATACATGAAAGAAGTGAAGAAATCAAAATAGAAAAATACGGAGGCAAAGATAAAGAATCAAAACTCTTTAATCTAAAATTACCTGATAATGCACAATACGGACTTTATGATTTAAAAGTAAGTATTGACTATAGAGATAAATCAGATTCTAAATTAATTGATTTAATAGTATCAGGTTCAAATAAAGAAACAGAAATTGTAATACCAGGAAATACAATAGTGTTAAACAAAGATTCTGGAAGTGTAATAATCTTAGGAGACTCAGAAACTAAAAACCCTTCAGATACTAAGGAACCTATTGTACTTTCTTCAGGTTCAAGTAAAGAAACTTCAAAAACAAAGAAACTATCATTCACTTCAAATTCAGTTAATTTAGGTGTTAATGAAAAATCTGTAAAAGAAACTCTTCCAAATGTTAAAGTAATGTTTGAAGAAAACACTAAAAAAACTCCTCTTAATGCTAGTAAATTACAGTGGATAATTCTCGCAGTTATCTTAGGATTAACAATCTTAATAATAATTGCAATAGTTGTTTATATTAAGAGAAATCCTTACTAATAACAACCCAATAACACTGTAATAACACCTAAAAAACACTAGTCAATCATATCTAAAACAACTTATCTTTTAAACAACATATATGCTTTTAAGTAGTTTTAACTATAAAGATTAATGGTGAGAAAAAGAGAAATAAAGATACTATTAACACTACCTTCATTTATACTATTAATATTCTTAATAGGAGTAATTAATGCTTCTCCAGTATGTGGAAATGGAATTAAAGAAACAGGAGAACAGTGTGATGATGGAAATACTCTAAATGGAGATGGATGCTCTGCTAATTGCATAATTGAATTTTGCGGAGATATGATATGTAATAATTATGAAACTTATTTAACTTGCCCGTGTGATTGTGATAACTGTCCTTCAATTGAATTTTGCGGAGATGGAATATGTAATGGAAATGAAACTTGTGAAACTTGCCCAGAAGATTGCGGAGAGTGTCCAGTTAATAATTGTACAACACCTCATGGATATTGTTATAGTTGTCCTCTAGATTGTAATTTAAATGAAAAATGTGGAAATGGAATATTAGATGAAGGTGAAGAGTGCGATGATGGAAATTTAAATAATTTTGATGGGTGTTCTAAAACCTGTCGTATTGAATACAAAGAAGAAAAAGTAGAACTCAATAATTATTATGTAAAACCTTGTGAACCAAATTGGAAATGTACTGGATGGGGGGAGTGTAATAATGGAGTAATGACCAGAAGTTGTGTTGATAAAAACCAGTGCTCTTTCTCATATAATAAACCACTTGAAACTAACTACTGTCAAAAAGAAATTTTAAATTATACATATTCAGAAGAAACCACATTTAAAAAATTCTGGATACTAGCTCAAATAATAATTTTAATTATCCTAATATTTATTCTAGTAAAATTACTCTTAAGTTAAATTTAAATACAAAAAATATTAATTAATTTAAGATAAAGGTATCTCAAATGACAAAAAATATTCCTGAAGAAAATGAAAACACCTTCAAGAGGAAAATGGATTTCTCACCTGGTAGAAGAGATATTGAATATAAACTTGCCAGGATATATGTTAAGAAAATAAATAATCTTGATTTACCTGAAAAAGAAAAAGATTCTATGAAAAAAACAATAAAAGAATTTCTCATCCACTATGAAAGTGAATATAAAAGATACTATCAAGCATTTGAGTTCTATTTTCTCCCTCCTCCACACCTCGGATAAAAAATATTTTACTAAAAAACTATTTTTCTGAAAAAATAAAAAAGGATTAAGTTTAAAAATAAATAATTTTTTAATGGTGTTATGAAAAAAAATAAAAATACCAACGAGGCTAAGAGTAATAAAAAGTTTTGGGGTAAATTAGCAAGCATAGATTTAGTAGGGTGTAATGATAAAATAACTAAACCTAAAGAAATTAAATCCTTCTGTGATGAACTCTGTAAAAAAATAAAGATGAAAAAATACGGCCCAACTTATCTTAAGAAATTTGGTGTTGGAAAACTAGAAGGATACTCATTCATGCAATTCATTGAAACATCTTCTATAACTGCGCACTTTGAAGAACAACAAAATCCAAAAAAAGCATTCATAGACATATTTAGTTGTAAAGATTTTGATGAAAAAAAAGCAGCAAAATTCTGTAAAGAGTTTTTTGGCGCAAATAAAATGAAACTAAAAGTATCTATCAGAGAGTAGATTTAAAAAGAGTAATTCTATTGTTTTATTGTAGACTACGTTAGCGGGTTAGCCCTCCGCTACTTGCAAACGGGCTTTATGGCAAACTACGAGTGGGGCGTGATAAGTGTGTCAGGGAATCTTTGTTCCAACGTTGACGCTTTGTCCGTTTTGATTTCGTAGATGCGAATCGGGTCAGACCTTGATCGGAGCAGCCCTAAACACCTATTGGAATGCTTAGCGGGTCGCAGAGTTGAGGAAGAATAAAGGCAGTTCTCTGAGGTGCTTAGTAGCAAACCACTTGTCTACACTATTTATGAAATAAATAGGGTAGTGAAAATTTGAAAAATTTGCTCTACACTGAATTCTGTGGTTTTCAATTTTAGGATTTTCAATTTTCAAGGTTCTAAATTTTTATTATTTTCACTTTCTATATAATAATGAAAACATTAATAAATTACTTAAGGCTCTTTTATTATCATGGATAAAGAGATGATTGTTAATCCTTACGAAGTTAAAGGTGAAGTAAATTATGAAAGATTGATTAAAGAATTTGGACTTGAAAAAATAGATGAAGAAATTCTAAAAAAAATAAAAAAACACACAAAAGGTGAACTTCACCCAATGTTAAGAAGAGAGATTTTTTTTGCTGGAAGAGACTTAAATTGGATACTTAAAGAATATGAAAAAGGCAATAAATTTTTCCTTTATACTGGATGTGGCCCTTCTGGACCAATACATATTGGACACTTAATAGTCTGGTATTTTGCAAAATGGTTACAAGACAAATTTAATTGTGAATTATATTTTCAATTCACAGACGATGAAAAATTCTTATACAAAAATTTAAGTTATGAAGAAATACAAAAGTGGACTGAAGAAAACATGCTTGATGTAATTGCTGTAGGATTCAACCCTAAAAAAACCCATTTTATAATTGACACAACACACTCAGGAATAATGTATCCTGAAGCAATAAAAGTTGCAAAAAAAATAACTTTCTCTACAATAAAATCAAGTTTTGGGTTCACAGATACAAATAATGTTGGAAGCATCTTTTACACTGCAATGCAAGCTGTCCCAGCATTTTTACCCTCAATATTAAAAAAGAAAAAAATACCTTGTTTAATACCCCATGCTATTGACCAAGACCCCCACTTTAGAATAACAAGGGATATTCTACCAAAACTAGGATATTATAAACCAGCAAGTATCCAGTGCTCATTTCTTCCTCCTCTAACAGGGCACACAGGTAAAATGAGTAGCACTGAATCAATTAAAAGCATCTTATCAACAGACTCTCCTTCTGAAGTAAAAAACAAAATAAACAAATACGCATTCTCAGGAGGAAGAGAGACAATTGAAGAACATAGAAAATTAGGTGGAAACACAGAAGTAGATGTTTCATTCCAGTATTTAAAATACTTTTTTGAAGAAGATGATAAAATACTTGGACAAATTGAAAAAGATTACAAATCTGGAAAACTATCTACAGGTGAATTAAAAAAATACACTATTGAAAAAATAAGTAAATTCTTAGAAGAACATCAAAAAAGAAGAAAAAACGCAAAAAAACTAATACCCCAATATATCCTAAAAGTATAAAAAACAAAGATTATTAATAAAATCATACTAAATAAAATGAAAAAAGGTGATAAAAAAGGACAATTCTACTTAATTGCATCAATAATAATAGTAGGAGCACTAATAGCACTAACTTACTCTTCAAACTACTATACAAAAAAAATAACTTATGAAGGATTATACACTGCAGAAGAACTTAAAATAGAAGCTGAAAGAGTTTTAGACTATGAACTAAACAACCCCGGAACTCCTTTAAATGAATTCCAAGATTTCTCTATGAAATTCTCTGATTATACAAAAGATAAAGAAATTTATTTTATAGTTGTTGATGTAGACAAAGGTATTAAAGAAAGCTACCAATACACTGAATCAGAAAAAATATCTGTTGGAAATTTGAATGTTGGAAACAATGAAATAAGATTTGAAAAAGATAAAAATTATTACACATTCCCTCTTGAAAAAGGGAAAAATTTTTATTCTATAATTATTTATGACAAAGGAGGTGAAAGATATGTATATACGATCTAAAAAAGCACTAAGTGTAGTAATAGGATATCTTCTTATTGTTGTACTTGTTACAGTAATAGGTGTAATAGTATATCAATGGCAAAAAACCTATGTTCCTAAAGACTCTTATGCTGAGTGTCCTGAAGGAGTCTCACTCTCAATAATAAGTAGAAGTTATGATTGCACAACTGGAACACTTACACTAGAAATAAAAAATACAGGTCAATTCTCTGTTGGAGGATATTTTATTTACCTAATAGATGACTCTAAAAAAACAATGGCTACACTTGAAGCTTCAAAATATCAAACAAATTACTCTAACAACCTAAGTGAACTACTCAATATAAATGGAGTAAAACTTGGAGGAGACCCCTTAGATTCAAGTAAGCTTAAAAAAAATACATTTAATCCAGGAGATGGACCAGAAAAACACGAATATATTCTAGGAAGTCCTGACATTGAAATTTATGGAATAGAAATAGTTCCAATAAGATGGCAAAAAGAAGGAAGAAGAGAAGTTTTAGCAAGTTGTAGAAATCAAAGAATAAAAGAAGAATTTAGTAATGGATGTACTGAAGAATGTGTCAGTTTAGGCAAAAATATTTTATGTGCAGAAAGAGATTGTGGAATAATTTTAGATAATTGTTATGAAAATATTGATTGTGGACCTTGTGAAACTAATGAATTTTGCGACTCAAATGGAAAATGTGTTGAGGCAATGCCTTAATTAATAACACACACTACTTAATTATCCTAAAATGAAACTAACAAAAAACAAGAAAGCCATAAGCATTATGTTAGAATATGTTATCTTAATTGCTTTATTAGTTGTAATTGCACTCATTGTATACGCTGTTCTTAGAACATATACTCCAAAAGATAAAATAACCTGTCCAGAAGGAGCCTCTCTCTTAATTAAAAATTACAATTACGACTGTACTGACCAAAAATTAACTTTTACTTTAGAAAATGATGGGAGATTTAATTTAACAGGTTATTTTGTGTATATATCTAATTCTTCAGAAATAGAATCTGCAACACTGAATATTGCAGAGAATAATACAGATTATAGAGGGGGATTTTCACCAAAACTTAAAGATTCAAAAGTAGAGGGAATAAAACTAGGAGTAGAACTTGAAGGTCCAACACTAAGTAGTACATTTAAACCAGGCTCACTAGAAGAAAATAACTATGACTTAACAGGAATAAGTGGAAATGCGCACTATCTTATAATTGTTCCAATGAGATGGCAGAGTGAAAATGGAAAAATGATGGTAGTAAGTTGTGCAGAACAAAAAACAGTAAAAGAAATTTCATGTAATTAAGCCCAAACACCTAATCAAAGAATTTAAAAATACTAAAATGATAGTATAAACATAAAGAGGTATAAAAAAGAAAGTGAAAAAAGAAAAAAAGGCTCTTTCCCCTGTTGTTGCTACTGTTCTTCTAATAGTATTAGTTGTTGTAATAGCCTTAATAGTATTTTTCTGGATTAAAGGAATGACTCAAGAAGCAATAACAAAATTTGATAATCGAAATATAGAATTAGTTTGTGATGATGTTGATTTTGATGCAAGCTACACTAAATTTACTGGATTATATATTACTAATTTTGGAAATGTTCCTATTTACGGCATAGATGTTAAAATAGTAGGAGAAGGCTCTCATAAAAAAACAGATTTAACTGCAGACCCAAATGCAGATTGGCCACAAGAAGGATTAATACAAGGAGGTATGTTTGCATACCCAGAATTCAAAGCTGGAGATGCTGCAAAAGAAATTATATTAATTCCAGTACTATTGGGAGAGTCAAATCACGGAAGAAGAACTTATGCGTGCAATGAAAATAGATATGGAGTAAGGCTTTCAGCAAAATAATAAAATGAAAAATAAAAAAGCTCTCTCAGCTGTTGTTGCCACAGTAGTAATAATACTTCTTACAATGGCTGCAATAACAATTGTCTGGACATTTGTCAAAAAAGTGATTAATGAAAACCAAAACCAAGTTGATTCATGCTTCAATGTTGAAACAGGAGAAAAAGTCACACTAAATGAATTATACACCTGCTACACTGAAGACAGTGTACAAGTTTCTCTAAATATTGCTGATGTGGAAGTTGATGCTGTTGTAATATCAATAATGGTTGGAGGAAATTCAAAGGTAGTAACTTTAACAAATGTTGAAAGAACTTACGACGACATTAAATACTATGATAATGAAGAAGAAACGCACCTAACTCTTCCAGGAAAAAATGAAGGAAAAACATATATTGTAAGTGGATTTTCAGGCACAATAAATAATGTAGACTGGATAAGAATAGCCCCAGTAGTAAACACGCACCAATGTGGAATAACCTCTCAAATAAATGATATTCCTAATTGTGCATTACTGGGATAAAAAAGAAAACATTATAAACTAAATTTCAGTTAAATAAACATGAAAAAAAAGGGGGCAGTAAAGAAAAATACAGTTTTAAAAAACCACAAGGCACAAGTGTGGATTGAAACTGTTGTTTATCTTTTAATTGCATTCATTATGATAGGACTTGTATTGTCCTATGTAAAACCAAAAATAGAAGAGATGAGAGACCAATCAACAATAAAACAATCACTAGAAATAATAAAAGAAATTGATAGTTCAATAACCACAATAGGAAGTGTTGGAAACAAAAGATTAATTGAAGTTGGAATTAAAAAAGGAGAATTCATAATCGATTCAGAAAACGATAAGATAAGGTTTGAAATACAAACAGAATATAAATACTCAGAACCAGGAGAAGCAATCTCTGACGGAAACATAAAAATATTAACTGAAGGTGAACACCAATACAGTAAAGTTATTCTTGAAAGAGATTTCTCTGAAGATTATGATTTAATATATCAAGAAAAAAACGAGGGTAAAACACTAACAATGGCATCAAGTGCTTACAAACTCTTTATAGAAAATAAAGGAGAAGGAACACAACAAGGAAAAGAGGTAATAAACTTTTATTTAGGATAAAATGGCAGAAGTAAAAAAAGCAGAGATAAAAAAAACAGAAGTGAGAGTTAAAAGTAAAGATGAGAAAAAACCAAATACAACTTATATAAAAGATTATCCAATGCCCCCTATAAACTTTAATCCTATAATTCCTCCTCTAAAAAGAATCAAAGATAAAACAAAAGTAGATGTAAGATATTGTTTAATTGCTCCTTTTACATTTGTACATATACACTGGGACCCTGAACTATACGAAGTAGTATATGATATTGAAGAACCTCTATTAACTGCAGAAGAAGAAAAGAAAAAAGAAGAAATAATCACAGCTATGAATAATTTAATTGATTTTGAAACAGTTGTTGATAAAGAAAAAACAAAGCTTTTAGAATATATAGATAAAAGATTAAAAATTTTAGCAATAGAATTAGGAATAGAATTATCTTATGAAAGCTACAAAAAAATATTCTACTACTTATGCAGGGACTTTATTGGATTTAATGAAGTAGAACCTTTACTTAGAGACTATTTTGTTGAAGATATTGAGTGTAATGGAGCAAACTCTTCAGTATATCTTGTTCATAGAGTATATAGAAACATGAGAACAAATTTAGTATACAGAGATATTGATAACCTACAAAGTTTCGTTGAAAAACTTGCTCAAAGATGTGGAAAATACATTTCATATTCAAGACCTATCTTAGATGCAAGTCTTCCTGATGGTTCGAGAGTTAATGCTACTTATACAAAAGATATTACAAGTAAAGGTCCAACATACACAATAAGAAAGTTCACTAAAACACCTTGGACTCCTCCTCAATTAATTGCATTTGGAACACTAAGCCCTGAAATCTTAGCATATTTATGGTTGCTTGTCCAATATCAAATGAATATACTTATAGCAGGTGGAACATCTTCAGGTAAGACAACTTTACTTAATGCAATAGCATTTTTTGTTCCTCCAGAATCAAGAGTAGTTTCAATTGAAGATACAAGAGAACTTAATCTACCTAGAGATAACTGGCTTCCTAGTGTTGCAAGAAGTGCAACAGGAGTTGGAAACACTGGAGAAATAAGCTTATTTGACTTACTTAGAAGCTCATTCAGACAAAACCCAGACTATGTAATAGTAGGTGAAGTTAGAGGTGCAGAAGCATCAGTACTATTCCAGGGAATGGCTTCAGGACACTCATCTATAAGTACAATTCACGCAGATTCTGTAGATACCCTCATCAAAAGACTAGAAACACCTCCAATTGAATTATCTCCAACACTACTTAATGTTCTTGACTGTGTCTGTATTATGACTCACGCTATTGTAAATAAAGAAGAAACAAGAAAACTAAAAGAAGTAGTTGAAATAATCAATGTAACTCTCGACGGTATTGCACTAACTAATACTCCTTTTGTCTGGAATGCTCTAGAAAATGAATTTTACTCTAAAAAGAATAGTAAAATATTTGAAAAAATAAGAAAAAGATATGGAATTAGAATCGAAGAATTAGAATTAGAATATAAAAGGAGAGTTCAATTGCTATACAAAATATATCAACAAGGAATCTTCAAGTTCGAAGAGGTTCAAGATATAATCAACGAGTATTATAAGAAACCTCAAGAAATTCTAAAAAGATTCGAAATAGAGTAATCAAAATATTTAATAATGCAATTTACATCAATCTTAGATGGGTGATGAAGAAAAAAAAGGTGATCAATCTGGAAGTTTTGTGTTTCTAAATAAAGTGATAATTGCATTCGAAGAAGGTGTAAAAAAACTAGAAGAAGCTTACAAAAGAAATAACCCTGAACAAGTTAAAGCACTAAAAGAATATCTATTAAAATTACATCAAAAAATAGAGGAGGAAACCTCATGAGTTTAAATGCAGAAGAATTTCAAAAACTTAAAGAAATAATTGTTAAAGAAAAGAAGATTTGCAAAGAAATTACAGCTCTTGGAAATTATATGAGAAATGCAGATGTTGCAGAGCAAAGAATAATTGATTCTCAAATTGCATTATTACAACAAAATCTCAAAAAAATAAATGAAGAAGTACCTCCTATACTCGAGAAAATAAACCTTCTAAGAGTTCCAGGTTCTAGAGGAATTGAACCAAAGGAAAATATAGCAAGTGTAAAAGAAGATTTCACAGAAGCTGCAAAAAGAATGGAAGAAAAAATTGCACTTGAAAAGAGCCTTCAAAATTTAGAAAAATACCATACAGGTCCTAAAAAAGAAGCATACACACTTAAAGACCTTAAACCCACAAAATTAGAAAAATTAACTATTCAAAGAATGAAGACAAAAGACAAAAAAGTAGAGAAAAAAGTAGAGAAAAAAGGGAGTATATATGTTCAAACAGCAAATAAAATGTTTGGAAACCTTTCAAGGAAGATAATGGATGAAAAAACATTCTATACAATGGAGAGAGACTTAGTTAAAGCAAATCTTCAATTCACTTCTAAAGCATATATCTCAACAATTTTCCTTTCAACACTTGTTGCTTTAGGAGTAGGACTTTTAATTGCAATATTTTTCTTCTTTTTTAGAATAAGTGCAGATTTACCAATAATTTTCAAAGCAACTGGTACAATTGGCTCGAGGCTTCTTATCTCTGTTCTTATCTTAATACTTTCCCCAGTTCTAACATTTATTTTTATGTTCTTTTATCCAAGTCTAGAAAAAGGTGTGAGTGAATCAAGAATAAATGATGAACTTCCCTTTGCTACAATACACATGTCAGCAATATCTGGTTCAATGGTTGACCCAAGTAAGATATTCTCAATTATGGTTGTAACAAAAGAATATCCTTACCTTGAAAAAGAATTCAATAAAATAACAAATGAAATCAACTTATATGGATATGATTTAGTAAGTGCACTTAGAAATGTTGCATACAATAGCCCAAGTAAAAAACTTGCAGAATTATTTAATGGACTTGCAACAACAATCAATTCAGGAGGAAATCTTTCTGATTTCTTTGACAAAAGATCTCAAACACTATTATTTGAAAACAGACTTGACCAAGAAAAGAAAACAAAATCAGCTGAAACATTTATGGACATGTATATAAGTTTAGTAATTGCAGCACCTATGATACTTATGATATTATTAATGATGATGAAGATAAGTGGATTAGGGCTTTCAATGAGTACTAAAATGATAACAATAGTAATGGTAGGAGCAGTAACTCTAATAAATATTGTATTTTTAGGAGTATTACAAGCAAGGAAATAAAATGGAAATAAAGAAAACACACTACATTGGACTTGCAGCAGCAATATTAATAGTTGGACTTTCATTCTTATTCAAAGATACTAAATTATTTTTCCTCATTATAGGTATAGGTGTTATTTCAGGTATTCTTCCATTTGTAATTTCTCTTATAAATGAAACTAGAGAAGAAACTGAAAAAGAAGAAATGTTCCTAGAGTTTACAAGAAATTTAGTAGAGAGTGTTAAAACAGGAACACCTATCAGTAAAAGTATAATTAATCTTAAAGATAAATCATTTGGAGCACTAGGAGTATATGTAAAAAAACTCGCTAACCAGATTTCTCTTGGAATTCCACTAAATATAGCACTTCAAACATTTGCTAAAGATGTAAATAATCAAACAGTCTCAAGAACAATTATCTTAATAGGACAAGCTGAGAGGGCTGGAGGAGATATAGGAGAAATACTTGAAGCAGTAGCAGAAGCAGTTAATATCTCAGACAAACTAAAGAAAGAAAGAAAAGCTGCAATCTCAGCACTTGTTGTTCAAGGATACATAATCTTCTTTGTATTTATGATAATCATCTTAATAATGCAATATCAAATCATTCCAATGGTATCTGGAATGTCTGATTTAGGAAGTGCAGGTATAGGAGGTGGAATTGGAAATATAGGTGTTTCTGCAGGTTCAGTAGATGAAGGAGATATCTCTGATTCATTCTTCTATTTATTATTAATACAAGGTTTCTTCACAGGATTAACTGTTGGTAAATTAGGAGAAGGAGGAATTAAATCAGGAATAAAACACTCTTTCGCATTAATGTTAATCTCATTCGTAGTATCTGCAGGAGCAAACATTATCCTTGGAAGCCCAGCAGCAGCACCTACTCCTTAAGAATTTAACAATTGATTTATTCGTCTTTCTTTGTCTTAACTTTTACTCCAAGCTCTTCTAATCTTTTTATATGAGCCTGCATAACTTTCTCAGTCTGCTGAATCATTTTAATCAGCTCATTTCTTTCATTTATCAAGGTATTTAAAGAACCCTGATGAAACCCAATTTCAATATCTTTAGAAATTCCTGGAGATTTCTTTTTTTCTTCTGCCATCATTTATTCAAATATAAAGCTATTATAAATGCATGTTTTTCAAAATAAGATTACGCTTCTCAATAATTACTTTCAAAAGGACCTAAATCAGGTGCTGAACCATACCATTCTCTACAGTTTTGTCCTGGATGTGCTCCTGAAGTTGCACAGTGATATCCTTGCACAACAGTTCCTGCATTAATTAAATCACTTCCTTGTTTTAATTTACCAAAATTCACATCAGGTAAACTGAAATCTGCTTTTCTTGGTTTCATTAATTCATAAATATCTAAACTTACAAAATCAGCATTGTTTACAGTATATGTTGGATTATAATTCCACCACCAATCACCTGAATAAGGATGAAATATCCAAGTATTATGGCTTCCTTGAATCCACGCATTATACAATGAAACCTCATATTTTTTCCCAGTAGGATCTCTTAACTGACTATCATAAACAATATTATTATAATAAACAGAAGCATTAGAGTCAGAATATCCTATTCCACTTCTATATACAAAATTATTATAAAGTAATCCATTATTTGGCCACTGATCAACATAATTGACTAAAATATTATTCAAAATTCCAGTCCATCCACACTCAGCAGCTATAGAATTCTTTACAATAACTAAATTTTCCCCACCCACTCTGTAATTTGGAACAGTCTCTGGAATTACACCAGTCATTTTAAATCCATTTAATTCATTATTCCACGAGCTAGATATCTCATCATACCTTGTATTAGGTATTGCCCAGCACCCATCAAACACTCTTTTTCCTGAACCATGAGGATCAAATCCATCATCAGAATAATTAAATGCTCTACAATTTATCCAATTAAAGTTCCCAACATAATAAGTTTCAACTTTCCATCCATCTGCAGCATTTCCAGGTTCAAGTGAATATCTATCATACAGATTATATGCATCACAATTTATCCAAACAGTATTATCTGATTCATAATAAGGAGCTGTATAGCCATATCCAAGACTCACAGCATACTGGGCATCATACTCTGCCCATGCTCCACTCCAGTGTTGGAACCCTCTTCCATCAATATCATGTACAACAAGGTTTTCATATATCATATTTGCACACTGAGCACAACTAATTCCACTAACTTCTGAATTAGGTTTCCCTGTTCTTGCAGGATTAGGTGGACTTTGATGCACATTCCTTACTGTTAAACCTCTAAGATACACATACTGTATATCTCCCATACTAATTCCTCCACCCCAACCTGCACTATCAATTCCAACAAACTGTCCATCATATATTGGTCTTTCTCCAGGATAATTATAATATCTTATTGGCTTACTAGCAGTCCCACTCTTACCATTATTATATCCTCTAGGCCCCCAAATACTCATAACAAGATTACTTCCATGAGTTCCTTCAGGTATTATAGGTTGCCAAATTCCGCCTCTAAAGTAAGCTATATCACCTGCTTTTAACACACTAACTACTTTCTGCCAACTATAGAAAGGTTGCTCAAATGTTCCTGAATTACTATCTTTACCCCAAGTTGCAACAAAATAAGTATTGCCTGAAACACTCAACAAACACACTCCATGAGAACAATACTCTCCAGAAGGACAAACAACACCATTACAACTCTTAGAATCAGATGCAATACATAAATTATTATTACAAATATATCCAGAAGGGCAATTTCCAAAATCAACATTTTTATCACATATTGTTCTTATACCACACTGATAATCTAAAATATCCCCACAATCTGAATTTTGCTGTTGAACATTTAAATCCCCTACCTCATTACTATTAACACACACATTATTAAAACAAGTTTTTCCTGTTGAACATGTTCCACAATTTAATGTTCCTGAACACCCATTTGAAATTGTCCCACAATTTTTTCCAAAAGAACTACAAGATGTTGAAGCAATACAATCAGCACTATCTTTTACACAAGACCCATTTGCTGCGCAAGAATATCCTGTTTGACATGTTAGTGTTCCTGGCATAGTAATTGTTGTTCCACAATTTGTTGTAACACTTCTTGAACCACAGAATGTATTTAATGCAGGAGTATAACTTGAAACAGTACATCCACACACATTTGCTGTTCCACCTCCCCCGCAAGTTAGAGGTGAAGAACAAGACCCGCAATTTACTGTTTTTGAATTACCGCAATTATTCAAAGCTGTAACACTTCCACAATTTTTACCTAATCTCAAACAAAATGCACTATTAGATTCAGGAACACACTGTTCAGCTATACAAAGCCCACTACTATCACAATTATAACCTGATTGACATGTTCCACAATTTACTGTTCTTGAGGTGCCACAATTATCATTAGCTGTAACACTTCCACACTGTCTTGCTAATCTTGTACAAAATTCACTATTAGATTCAGATTTACATACGCACTTACCAGTTGAATTACATTCATATCCTACTGAACACTCATTACAATTAGTTGAAATTCCACAAACATCATGGAATCCACATTCATAACCTAATGAAGAACAACTATCCTCACAATTTATCGGTATTTCAACACACACTCCCTTATCATTACAAGTATAACCATTACCACACTCTCCACATTTTACACTTTTTTCACAAATTGTATAAGTTCCACACCTATATCCTAGTGAATTACATGTATCAGTACAAGGAGTAGTTGAACCTCCACCACTATCTCCACTTCCTGAAGATGATTTATCTTTAACACATTTATAATTCACACACGAATAACCGCTTTTACATTTTCCATCTTCACTCCCACAAAATAATCCACATCCAGTAATTCCACACTGTGCATTAGGAGGACAGTAATTTGAACAAGTGTCAGGTGTAATGTATTCATCTTTAACACCTCCAGTAACTTTCAAACCTTCTTCATTAGTATAAATTGTAGAAACAGAAATACTTTTTATTCTCGAAGCATTAACCTGATTAAAATAAAGTGATAATTCTTCAGAATCATTCTCTTCAATAAATGCATCTAATTTTATTATTTCAAGATTTACACCATCATAAACTATAAAACTTAAACCACTAAAACTCCCTTCTCCAAAGTTTCTCCTCAATGTTAAACCTAAATTACTATCATCAATTTGCTTTACTTGTGAAATTTTCAAATCAATATCATCATCACTAAGCACCTCATGCTTAGTTTCCTGAGTATAACCCCTAACTATAATAAAAATAATAACTGCTAAAGCCAAAATTAAAAATCCAATTAAAAGATTAATTGTTAATCTTGACATTTCACCCTTTTTTTGCATAAACAATATAAGAATTTAGTGTTTAAAAGAATTATCATTAGATAAAATTATTTTAAGATTCGTTTAAGGACAAGACGCACCTGCTGTTCCGTCCCACCCAGCCATTCTAGCCATCATCCACCAAAATGCTTTTCCTTTTCTGACACAATTAAATGGATGAGAGTGTGCACACCCAATATTTAAATTATAACAGTCTGAAGGATGATTACTACACCAAGTATAACACCACTCACATTCATCGCTTCCATTTGGATCATAATTTCCAGCAGGGTCATAACTTTCTATATCTGCAAAATCAAATAACACTCCCCCTATATTCTGAACATGCTGTCTTATTATGTTATTTGCCTTGTATAAATCACCTGAAGGCCCTGTTCCCTCAAGATGTCCTGTCATATAAATAAAGTATATACCTCTAGTACTCACTAAATTTTCTGCAGGTCCAAGATAATGACTGTACATTGAAGAATTTGTAGTATATCCTCCAGCTTGTCCACACCACGACCACATTGCAGTGTTAAGAGAAGGTTTATTATTTAAATCAGAAATTGTAATTGATTTCCAATTTCCATTCCCCAAATCAGTATCATAGTTATCAGTAAGGAGTGAGCTGTAAGAATATAATGTTGGATTCACACTTTCTACTAAATATTCCATTCCAGAAGGTATTTGTGAACCATGAGAAGTATGATGGTATGTTATCTTAAATAATCTCTTTGCCTCAGTTATCCAACAAGCAGGAATTATATCAAAATCATTAGCTGCATTGTGGTCTGCAATAATTGCTCCAGTAGGCGTTGATCCTCCTCCACTCTTTACACATGTTCCATTAGCTGCACAAGAATATCCTGATGAACATATTCCACAACTCCCACCACATCCATTATCTCCACATTGTTTACCTGCACAATTTGGAACACAATCTTTCACACACGTTCCATTTGCTGCACAAGAATAACCAGTTTGACATCCACCTCCATAACTCCCACAAGTTAATGTTCCACCACACCCATTTGAAACTGTTCCACAATTTCTACCTAATTCTGAACATGTTGTAGGAGTACACCCACACACATTTGCTGTACCTCCTCCTCCACATGTTTCAGGAGTAGTACATGTTCCACAATTTTGAACTGTTTTAGATTTTCCGCAATTATCTGTTCCTGTAACTCTTCCACAATTTTTACCTAATCTCGAACAAAATTCGCTATTAGATTCAGGTTTACATTCACACATTCCACTTGAATTACAAGTATAACCTGTTTGACATGTTCCACAATTTTGAATTATACCGCAAATACTTTGATTACCACAAACATACTTCAATGAAGAGCATGTATCAGTACAAGGTATTTGTGTACAACTTCCATTTGAATTACAATTATATCCTGTTTGACATATTCCACAATCTAATGTTCCGCCACATTCATCAGGAGCTTCTCCACACACCCTTCCTAATCCCTGGCAAGTTTTAGGAACACATGTAGTGTCTTTCACACAAGTTCCATTTGTTTCACAATTATAACCTGATTGACATGTTCCACAACTTACACTTTTTCCACATATTGTATGAGTTCCACAATTGTATTTTAAAGAAGAACATGTATCAGTACAAGTTGAACCTCCACTTCCACCACTTCCTCCTCCACCTCCACCTGAAGAAGTTTTCTCCCTAATACATTTATAATTTAAACAAAAATATCCTTTAGCACACCCATTTCCACAAGGTAATCCACATCCACTAACTCCACACTGTGCATCAGGAGGACAGTAAGTTGAACAAACATTAGGTGTAATATATTCATCTTTAACACCTCCAGTAACTTTCAAACCTTCTTCATCAATATAAACAGGTGAAATAGAGATAATCTTTATTTTTGAAACATTCATTTGAGTAACACCAATTGAAAATTCTTCAGATTCATTTTCTTGCATAGAAGTATTAACTTTTATTATTTCAGTCATATTTCCATCACTAATTAAAAAACTTAAACCCTCAAAATTTCCTTCACCTGTATTTCTTATAACAGTAACAATTAAAGTATCCTCATCAATTTGTTTTACTTGAGAGATTTTAAAATCAAGATTTTCTTCACTCAATACTTCTTGTTTAGAATCATTCATATATCCTCTAACTATAATAAAAATAATAACTGCTAAAGCCAAAATTAAAAATCCAATTAAAAGATTAATGGTTAATCTTGACGTCTCACCTTTTTTTTGCATGAATAGTTTAAGGATTTAGCGTTTAAAAAGATTTATTAATTTAAGATTTCTTTGTCTCATATGAAAGAAGTGATTTCAGAAATATTGATGCCTCTAATTAAAAAACAAGGATTATCTATAAAAAAAGAAGAAATAGAACAATTAATTGAAACACCCCCATCTGTAGATATGGGTGATTATGCTTTCCCATGTTTTTACATAGCCTCTAAAATAAAACTAAACCCAAGTGAAGTTGCACTTAATTTAAGAGCAGATATAAAAAAAATACCTGAAGAATTTGAAGATATTCAGACACAAGGACCCTATCTAAATTTCTTCTTAAATAGGAAAAAAGAAGTATTAAGCATTGTAAGCGATATACTCTTCTCTAAAGAACCTTATGGAAAGTTTAATTCTGATTATGCAGGAAAAACAACAATGGTTGAATTTCCTTCTCCAAATACAAACAAACCTTTACACCTTGGACATCTAAGAAACATAACTATTGGAGAAAGTATCTCAAGAATATCTGAATTTGCAGGAGAACATGTAATTAGAGCTAATTTAAACAATGATAGAGGAATACACATATGTAAGTCAATGGCTGCTTACAGTTTTTTTGGAAAAGATAAAAAACCAGACACTAAAAAACAAAAGTCTGACCATTTTGTAGGTGATTTTTATGTTATGTTCAATAAAAACCTGGAGAAAAATCCTGGATTAGAATTAGAATCTCAAAAACTATTACAAAAATGGGAAGAAGGCGATAAAAAAACTCTAGCACTTTGGAAAAAAATGAATAAGTGGGCTTTAGATGGGTTTAAAGAAACTTACAAAAAATTCCAAGTAAAACACGATGTAGAATTCTTTGAAAGTGAAATTTACAAAAATGGAAAAGATATTGTACTTCAAGGTGTTAAAGACAAAATTTTCACAAAAAAAGAAGATGGTTCAATAATAGCAGATTTAAAAGAACAAGGATTTGGAGAAAAAGTCCTCTTAAGAAGCGACGGAACTTCAATTTATATGACTCAGGATTTATACTTAGCTAAATTAAAAAAGAAATCTTACAAAGTAGATAAATCAATTTATGTTGTAGGCAATGAACAAAATCATCACTTTCAAATTTTATTTACTCTTTTAAATAAATTAGGATTTAATACAAATGACTTAAAGCATCTCTCGTATGGTTTAGTAAACCTTCCTGAAGGAAGAATGAAATCAAGAGAAGGAACAATTGTAGATGCAGATGATTTAATTGAAGAAATACAAAAGCTAGTTAAAAAAGAATTAAAATCTCGAGGTAAATTATCAGAAAAACAACTTGAAGAAAAAAGCCTCAACATAACTCTTGCTGCAATAAAATACATCCTTCTAAGAGTAGACACAAAAAAAGACATGACATTTAATCCTAAAGAATCAATAGATTTTGAAGGAGAAACAGGACCTTATTTATTATACAGTTATGCACGAGCATGCAGTATTCTTTCTAAATTAAAAAATACAGACATCTCTTCAAATCAAGAACTAAAAGAAGTTGAGATTAAAGAAGTTGAACTAGCAAAAAAACTTTCTGATTTTAAAACAATAGTAAAAAAAGCATTTGATGAACTTAATCCATCTATAATTGCAAATTACTCTTACCAACTATCTAAAATATTTAATGAATTCTACCACACCTGTCCTGTAGTAGGTTCAGAAAAACAATCTTTTAGAGTAAGTTTAGTAACTTCATTTAAAAAAATATTAGGAGATTCTCTTTTACTTATGGGAATTCAGCCTATGGAAAAAATGTGATTAAGTAAAATGGCAGAAAAAAGTTTTTTTGGAAAATTCTTTGGATTTATTGGATGGTTAACAGGAGTTGTTGTTTCACTAGCTGTTGCATTTGGGATGATTGACGGAACACTCTCAATAAAATTCATACCCAAATTAGTTATGATTATATTTGGATGGATTGTTGTTGCAACAACCTTATTAGGAGTTCTTATAGGAATAATGAGACTCTTTGCTAAAAAAGAATAAAATAATATCTCTACTTAATGTTTAAAAAAATTATAATTAATTACACTCGTGTCCTTCAACTCCATCCCAACCAACCATACGAGCAAACATATACCACGCAGCTTGCCCTTTAAGTGCACAGTTTAATTGTGCTCCAGAAGGAGTATCTGAATGAGCACATCCATAACCTTTAACAAGATTTGTTAATTCTAAATTCAATCCAGTAGGGTGTCTTGCAAGATACTCTACTGCCCAATTACCTGAATTATAATCTAAATTATCCCACACTCTTTTGTTTAAAAAATAATTTCCATCAGGGTCATAGTTTTCAATATCTGCAAAATCATATAATATACACTGACGTGTTGAACAAAATGTATTTGTCTTTACAAAATTTCTTATTTGTTCATTTCTGCTATCTGAAGAATCGCCGACTCCTCCACCTTCAGCGTGTCCTGTTATAAAAACAAACTTCACATTAGGATATTCTGTAATCGCTGTTTGCATAGTATTAAGATAAAATGGAATATTGTGTCCTGCAATACTACACCAACTCCACATAATAACATTAATTCCACTTCCACGAGCACTGTTTAAAAATTGTCTTGTTGGTCCTAAAAGTCCTGTTCCACCATTATCACAAGCACTCAAATCATAGCACCCCCCTGTTGCAAATCCACTTTGGTCTCCATACCCATAATAATCTTCAAAATGCAATTTTCCACTGCTTACACTAAAACTCATACTATATAAAGAATTTTTTGACTGTAATGCTTGCATTCCAGAGTAAATTTGACTTCCATGAGAAGTATGTGAATATGCAATATGTAATGTACTCTTAACTTTATTTATACAACTAGTAGGTATCTTACTTATGTTTGTAGTAGTATGGTCAATTATAATTGCTCCAGCAGGCGTTGATCCTCCTCCACTCTTTACACATGTTCCATTAGCTGCACAAGAATATCCTGTTTGACATGTTAATGTCCCATTTCTAGTAACTGTTGTTCCACAATTTGTTGTAACATTTCTTGAACCACAGAATGTATTTAATGCAGGAGAATAACTTGAAACAGTACATCCACACACATTTGCTGTACCTCCTCC
>CAZSPD010000003.1:0-75565 GCA_964608765.1 Candidatus Woesearchaeota archaeon | reverse complement strand
TCGGGAGATTTCAAAATCCAATGCCTCACAATCTAATAGTCATTAGACTTTAAGCCCGATTTGGATTGAAAATATTTCTCCAAATCTACAATACATTAATTAAGTTCTCGCTATTTGTCTGTTTGACGAACTGCTTTGCATTCAATTCTTAAACCCAAATAAGTCTTTAACAAATGCCTCATCGTTTGGATTGTTGTGCCGTTCAAAGCCCTTGTTTGCATTGTCCAATATGCTTTGTCCTAACCTTATAAGCTCCGCTCCGTCTTTCTTGACTTGTTCAAGAGATGTTCTCTCAAATGCTTGTCCATACTCAACACGGATTGCATAAAGTCTTGCCTCTGCAATTTCATCGCCCATTTGCTTTTGTTCTTCCATTGTTTATTTTCTCCTTTGTGATTGCAAGCGTTTCAAAGTCCGCTTACTGACTTATTTTTTTAAACAAAAAAAATAAAAAATAAAATTGTGTGGTTTATTCAACCTTTTTGATTCTCAAAGATTCAACTTCTTTCTTTGTCTTTGGAGAGATAACGCTCACTTTCCGGAAATATATCTTTTTTCCCTTAAGCTCGCTTGGTTTATTGATTCCATTCTCTTTAAGATAAATTGCATTTGTGACATTCAAATCAAAAAGCAATTCTTCATCTCCAAGAGCAAGAATCAATCTCGGTCTCTCTGCGTCCTCATCAAGCTCAACCTCTCGGCATTCTAACCCTTGCGAATCTGATTCAATCATATCCGCTTTGAGAAAGTTTTGAGAGCCCGTGAATCCGTCCCAAGAATCAAGACTTTTCTGTTTCTGTTCTGTGCTTTCCATTTTCTTTTGTCCCCCCTTTCAGCTGTATTAAGTGAGATTTGCAAAGAGTCTTGCCATTGATGATTGCACTTGCTTTTTTCCCGCACAAATCACATTTGAAATTTGAGAGGGGATTTTGTTTCTGTTTTAATCTTGCCCGTCTCTCTCTTTGCCTCAAAGTGTTTTGCAATGTCTTTTGAGCTTTCTTTTGCTCTGAAATTAAATAATCATCAATCTCATCGCATTCCCTTTCATATTCATACCAAGTTGGCATTTTGAACATCTCCCGAGACAAGCTCTTTTATTTTTCCGGATTTCCAATGCGGAGTAAATTCCAAAGCGATTAAGCATTTGTCTCCGGCTTTCATTGTGTCCGCTCCAAAATATTTGATAATTGTGTGTTTTTCTTCGCTGGTTAATTTTCTCTTAAAGAATATGTGAATATGAAAACCTCTGCTCCCGGTTGAGAACGCATAGAAAGGCACTTTAAAGGGTCGTAGCTTGCCTAAAGCTGGTTGGAGCTCCTCTTGGCTCTCCAAATCCAAAACAACCTCACAAGGCAAGATTTGGCGTTGATTCACTTTTGATAAAAACCATTGATTCTTTGGATTCTCAAAATCAAAGCAAACCTCTGAATATTTTTTCCACTTGGTCATCACTCCGTCTTTTTCTGAATACTGTAAATAAAAGTCAAATTCTCCTTTGCCGATTTCATAATAAAGATAATCAAGCCAATGCTTTATGTGTGGGATTTTATATTGATTCATTTTAAATCCCCCTTAAAAGTAGCTTGTTTATTTGAAGTATCCAGCATATCCATAGTATTTGACCCTATATGTGAATTCCCAATTTGACTATAAGGTGTAAAACTATGGATATCGTGGATAGTTTCTTTAAACTTGACTCCTTCCCAAACTCTGTCAAAATCATTTAAGATTGTTCTTCTTGATTCAACAACTCCGAACAAGTCTTCTAAAACAACTTTAATGTTCTTATCTGACGCTCCCTTGACTTTGTATTTTTTGCAATAATTATTGAATGATTTTCTCAATTCTTTCTTTGAAATATATCCCTCTGAATCTTCTTCCAAGCAATCAAAACAAAATGCTGTGAATGAGTCTGATTTTCTTATCCAAAAGTCTTTGACTTCTGCGGTTGATTTTGTATAAGAAAACTGCTTATTATTTAGCAACCTTTCCAAACCAAGCAATGCCTCATTTAAGAAACCGGACATTTCTTCCGGGGTTGTTATTTTATTGATTATGTCCGGGTCTGCAAGCTTGATGTTTGTCTTGTCTTGACAAAGGTCAAATTCCATTCTCTTTAAGAATTTATAAGGAAATTCTAAAATAAGCCATCTTCTCCAAAATCCGTGAGAGAAGTCATAAACTCTTGGCAATTCATTGCAAGAAAAGATAAGCTTTGAATAATTCACAAAAAATAAATCACGCAAGAACTTTCTCTTTGTTGCAACTAAATCCGTGCCCGAAGTCAATTCTTTGAATCTCCCAGAGTCTTTTAAATCTGTGTTTGAAATATCTCCGGCTAAATTAACCAACTTTCCGAAAAGTTCAGAGCAAGAGAAACTTTCCGGGGTTAATTGATTCAAAGGAACAGAAGAACAATTTTGAACTCCTAAAAAAGTTCTCAATAAAGATTGTGTGATTCCTTTTCCATTCTCTCCCTCTCCAACAAACATAATTGCGGTTTGCAAGAAATATCTTTTATAGAGAGTAAAGCCCGCAATTTCAAAAAAGACCTTGACATCTTCCGGATTCCTTAAAACTTCGGATAAGAATTTTTTTATTGCTGGACATTCTGCACTCGGATTGAAACTTGCATTTATTTTGTTGAAAAAATATTTTTCCGGAGAAAAAGGATTCAATTCTTTTGTTATAGTGTTTAAGATTCCATTTTCACAAGCAATCTCTCCAACATTGTTTTGCTCTTTTCTAAAAAAATCCTCTGCTGGAATAAATGAATCTGCCTCAATTTTTGCAATGACTTTATTTGCTCTCTGTGGAGTGTATGCCTCTCCAAAGATTCTCCGGCAAATTTCCTTTATGTGTGCCTCTCCGTTTGGCATTCTTACTCCGTTTTCATAAAACCAAATCTCCGAGCCCTTGTCTTGTTTAATTGAATCAATATAATTTGTTTCTTTTATCAAGTCTGCAACAAGTTCCGTTGCTCTGTCCTCTTGTCTTATAGCGATTAATTTTAAAACCTCGTTTTGAAGTTTCTCATCTTTTTGAGATTCTTCCGCAACCATTAAGAGTTGCTCCGGGCTTGCCTTTTCAATTTCCATAATCAACACCCCCGATTTTTTCAACGAAATAACAATCCCCTTGATTTTGATATTTCAAAACTAATTCCAAAGGTAGAGCATAACAACAACCCTCTTTGAAACTATCAACTTTATTCAAGAACTTGCACAAGACAATTGAACTTGGATTCAAAAGACCAACTTCATAACTTGGCAACCTATTTATTAAAAGAGCTTTAATTTCCATTGTCCGCCCCTCTCTGTTTAATTTTTATAATTCTTGAAATTGGAATCACGAGAATATTTGTTCCGGTTTTGAATTTTACAAAACCCGAATTCAATTCAAGAATTTCAACATAAGCGGAAACTTGTCGGTCATCATCATTCAAATATATTAAGAAATCTTCCCTTAACCCCATTTTTAACACCCCTCAAAGAATCACTCCTTTGACTCGCCCCCATTTTTATTTAAAATTTGTTTTGCTTTTTGAACTGCAAAAGTTCTGCAAAAAGCTGACTTATGCAAGGCGAGTTCTTTTGACGCTTTTTCAACAAGAATCTCGTCCTCTGGTGTCAAATAGATTGTGATGTTGTTTTGTTTTGTTGGCATTTTATTTCCTCTTGGTTTGGTCATCTAACCAAACACAATTATTTAAGAATCCACATCTTTATAAACCTTTTGGTATAGCCATTTAACCATATAGTAATAACAAAGTTAAGCCAACTAACCAAAACATTTATAAAATCTATTTTTGTGTGTTATTTATGGCAATTGGGGATAAGGAATTAAAACAAGAAGTTGATAAGTTTCAAATAACTCTTAAAATTTTAAAAGCTCTTTCCGACGGAGAAAAATCAATCGCTGAACTTTCAAGAACGATTGGAGTTAATCGGAGCACATTAAGATATTATCTTTCGCTCTTACAATCTGAAAATAAAATTTATTCTCAAAGAATGCAATCTCTCCCGGGACGACCAACAAAGATTTTTCTCAACAAAGTTAAACTTGAAAAAGAGGAATTAGAATTCAGAAAAAAAGCCGAGGAATATTCAAAAAAGCAAGAAGAAAATCCAATCACTCTTGATATTTTAATGATACTTAACAAGGAGAAACAGACAACAGAACAAATTTTTGATGAGATTAAAAAGAATCATCAAGAGGGAAATTTTATTGCTCCGATATTGAGTTCTTTAAGTTGGTTAAGAAATAGAGGTCTTATTAAAGAAACTTATGAGATAACGCCAGAGGGAAAGAAATTTTTTATCCAAAAAGACCTTAAAAATAAAATAAACAAGATTAGTCAAAATAACGAAGATAAAAATAAATAATTAAACAAAAAGCCCCACTTTTTCGCAACAAAAAATAAATTCCCTCTACAGGCTTTTTCTAAAAATCCATCAACTCAATAATATTTATAAATAAATCCATCTTAAATTAATACATGATAGAAAAAGAGGAATCTGCCTTTGAAAAAAAAGCTATTCTGGAAGCTAGACAAAAATATGGCAAGAATATTGAATCTTGGAAAAAAAATTTAGAGGATGCAATAGGCTCTAGTTACAACCACATTCAAAAAAACCCTAAAAAACAATCTACAAAACCTGAATCAGTTAAACTCTTACTAAAATACGGGTTAATCTTACTAGAGGAAAAAATATACAAAGAAGATTTTGAAAGAGGAAGAGAAATATACTATTACATGAGAGACACTCTCTCAAAAAAAGAAAGTAAGATTATCTTATCTAAAGAAATAGACATGTATAAGCAAGCTCTTGCTTTAAGAGGAGGAGTACTTGTAGAAAAATCCCATCTAAAACAAGATTATAAGAATGGAGATTATGAAATGCTAAAATATTATGATAAGCACATTGGAAATATAGAAACTAGATTAGAAAAGTCAATCACAGCTGTTTCGCTTTTATCAGTTATATCTGGAGTCTCAATAGGATATTCTATAATGACAGGTAATGTTATTTCAACTGCTGTCAATAATCATATCATGTATGGGGCTGTACTTTTCTTAGCAGGGTTATTGGGAATATTTTTTGCAAACAAAAAAAAGAATAATTGTTAATTCTATCTATCTATTAATTGCGCTTTATTTCCTTCAGAAAGAATTTTTGCTATTTCCCGAGGTAGATTCGCAATATCCCCTTTTTTATAAGGGCCCATTTTATCTCCATCTAAATTCAAAAATTCCTCAACATCCTCTAAAAAAACAACCAAGTCATTACTTTTAACTGGTTCTGCTTTGCCTTGCCCATTAATAATCTCACTCATTTTTTTTTCAGAAGAATCCATACAAGACATCAATCCTTCAAAAAGCTCCTTTTCAATTGCAAGCATATTTTCAAAATCTTGTTTAGAAATACCAGTTTCTGTTGCAATAAGAACAAGGTTTAATATTTTTTTTCTTCTCCTAATTATCAATTCCTTAAACAAAGTAGTTGCATTCTCCAATTGTTTTTTTATTTTTACTACAGAATCTGAAAAGTCTCCTCCTTCCTTTGACAAACTCTCTCTTTTTTCTTTGAGATATTTTGAAAATTCTAAAACAAAATTTTTGGGAATTTGCTGTAATTGTTCAGAATACCTCTCCTTTCTTGCTGCTTCATAAATATCATTATAGGTAATCATAAGATAAAAAACAAACGTGTGCTTTTAATAATTATTGTATTCTAAATATTGGCAAATAAATGAACCTAAATTATTTTTCCCGAAGACCTAAATAATACACTCTTACCTTATGCATTTTAAAGTCATGAGGGTTCCTAGAACTATATCTCCCTTTTCTCCTTTCCCAGTAATCTCTAATATCCTGAGGAGTAAAAACCTCTCCATCAGGACAAACTACTGAATAAGATTTGTCAATAACAGAAGAATCACACTCAGAAGCAAGCATGCCAAACCCTTCTTTTTCCAATTCTTTACATCTATAAACCAATTTAAAATAATCATCCTTCTCCAAGACGTCTTCAACACCCTTAGTCCAAGATATCTTTTTTACTAAATTATTTTTTTCTTTTTCCATCTTAAATGAATTACAAATCAATGACTCCATCTTTTGTTAGGGCAGCGAATCTTATTCCAACAGGAAGATTAATTAATGCAGATATTAAAGCCATGTGCTCTTTACCATCCCCGCTTGCAATTGAAAGTGCGACTTCTGTTCCATCTATTTTTCCCTTTAATTTTTTTAAAAGCTCTTCTTTTAATTCTTTAATTTTTAAGTTCAAATTAATCTTAATAAATTCAAATTTCTTCTCGTGTGTGAATCCAGTTCCAAACTCGTCTCCAATAACAATTATCTTATCCCACTCTCCGTGTTTCATTAGTCCAGAGACTTGCCCCCAGGTTCCTTTTCCAGATGAAAGTAATGCTATTAATTCCATTATATTTTACTTACCCTGTCCTCCAAATTTTCCATTGATTCTCCAGTGTTTCTAGAGATAATTTCAAAAGCAGTATTTTTGCTTATTTTTATAAGCGGAAAAAAATAGGGAGGTAGAAAAATTCTTCCTTGTTTACCTGATTTAATCCCCATTTGTTTAAGTGTTAAAGAAGTACCTAAAAGATTGGGTTTTTTATCTGAAACATACAATACATAAGAAAATTTTTCAGGTGATGACTTATACTTCAATCCATAATATCCTTCTTCCATAGCAGAAAATGAAATCATTTGTTTTTAAGCATTATTGCATTATAAAATAAGAGCTCCCAAACCCAAAAAAATACTGATTGTTAATTAAAAATCTACCAGAAAGCTTAAAAACTCAAAAAAACATTAAAAATCAACCGTTCGAACCATATCGAGTCAGAATACTTTCTATGTCTGGCACGAATAATGTGGGAGGTTAAAAGTAAGATGGCAGAATTAGAAACTGAATTAAAAAAAGCCTTAGATGAACTAAGAAAATCTAAAGAAAGAAAATTTAATCAAACAGTAGATTTAATTGTAAATTTACAAAAGTTTGATGTTAAAAAAAGCAATGTTAATATATTTGCAACTATACCTCACAAAGTAAAAGAAAAAAAAGTTGCAGGATTTTTAGAAATTAAAAATAAAGATGTTGATGCAATAACTCCAGATGAATTTAAAGCATATTCTGACAAATCTAAACTGAGGCACCTTATATCTTCATATGATTTTTTCATATCTCAAGCAAGTCTTATGCCAAGTGTTGCTACACATTTCGGAAGAGCACTAGGTCCAACAGGAAAAATGCCTTCACCCCAATTAGGAATAATCTTAAATGCTGATGAAAAAACAATCAAAGAATTAAAAAATAAAATAAATACAAGCATAAAAATAAGAATAAAAGAACCAAGTGTAAAAATCCCAATCGGAAAACAAAATATGGAAGACAAAGACATTATAGAAAATATAATGGCTGTTTATAATTTGCTTCTTAAGACTCTACCCCGAAATAAAGAGAATATAAAAAATATTGAAATAAAATTCACAATGACTAAACCCTATAAAATATCTTTAAAATAAAATGAACACTAAAAAAACAACTAAACAAACAAAAACGACTAAGGTTCCTGAAAAGAAAAAAAAAGCTGTTTTAGAACTTTCTAAATTAGTTCAAGAAAAAAACACAGTTTTAATAGTGTCTATAAAAAACATCCCTGGAACACAATTCCAAGAAATCGTTAAAAAATTAAGGAACAAAGCAATAGTTAAGGTTCCTAAAAAAAGCCTAATAATCAAAGCACTAAACTCTTCAAAAGAAGAGGAAATTAAAAGAATAAAAGAAAGCATTGATAGTGATTTCGCGGTTTTGTTCTCAGATTTGGATGCATTTGATTTGGCAATAGATTTAGTAAAAAGTAAAAGCCCTTCTAAAGCAAAAGCAGGACAAATAGCTCCAGATGATATTGAAATTCCTGCTGGACCAACAGATTTAGTTCCAGGACCTGCAATAAGTGAATTGGGTGCACTAGGTATTCAAATACAAATTGAGGGAGGAAAAATAACAATAAAATCCTCAAAGGTAGTTGCAAAAAAAGGAAATAAAATATCTCAAGGTGCTGCAGATATGATGGGTAAACTAGATATAAAACCATTTAGCATAGGGTTCACACCTTTATCCGCATTTGATAATTTAACAAAAACATTTTACCCTGCAATAAACATTGACCCTGAAGTAACACTTGAAAAACTCAAAGAAGATTATCAAAAAGCACTTTCATTTTCAGTAAATATAGGATATGCAACTCCTGAAACAATAACATTTTTAATAAGCAAGGCAGGAAAACAATATATTGCACTTGAGAAATTACAAGGAAAAGAACAAGAAGTCACAAATACTCCTAAAACAAATTCTACAGGAGAAGGAAACTAAAATGGAATACATATATGCGGCACTTTTGTTGCACAAACTTGGAAAAGAAGTTAGTGAATCTAACATAAAAAGTGTTGTTGTAGCTACAGGTGTACAAGCAGATGAATCAAAAATCAAATCGCTTGTCGCTAGTTTAAAAGATGTAGACATAGCAAATGAATTGGCTAATGCTAGTCTAATCGCTGCTGCTCCCGCAGGAAGCAGCCCTTCTGGTGCTGAGAAAAAAGAAGAAGAAGCTCCAAAAGAAGAGAAACACGAAGCTGCAGCAGAGGGTCTTAGTGCACTATTCGGTTAATTTTAATTTTTAAAGTAACTAAGAACCCTTACACTTTGTTTAGTTTACACACTAACGGTAAGCATAAATGTATTTTAAAAATCACTTCTCTAGATACTCTGGAATCTTAAATTTTTTAAATTCCTCAAATAATCCTTTCCCATATTTTATCCTACTTAATGCCTCTCCTTCTAATTTACAATCTTCAAATGCACTATGATAATTTCCTTCTTTCACAACACTGTTTCCCCTAACACCTACCCGATTATCTTTTAATCCACTAAATTCTAGTATTCTACTTAGATTAAATGCACTTTGACCTGTTTTTTTTAAAAAATATTTTCCACAAACATCAAAATATTTTTCTTGTGCAATAGTGTGTAAATCCATTCCTCTCTGTCCGTGAATATCTAAAAATAATTCTTCTAAACCATACTTCAAACATTTAGATTGAATCATTGTTATATCCCATGAAACATTTTGCCCATAAAATAATTTAAAGGGTTGTTTTTCAATCCAATTTAAATAATTGAATATTAGTTCTTTCTGAGATTGTTTAGAATTATCAAATAATTCCTTAAAGGTTCTCCCATTCACTGCTAAAGCTCCTTTTGAAATCTTATCCGAGTCATCAATCCTGCAATCTTGAACAAAAAAATTTGAAGGATTATTAAAGTCCATTGCACCTATTTCACAGATACCATACTCGTCTGTTAGCCCAGTTGTCTCAATATCTAAAATAATCATATCTTAAAAGATTAATTTCTATTTTTATAGATTTATACAATCAAGACTATATACTAAAAGTTTATCTTACAAACCCTATTCTTTTAAGAATCTCTGGCCCAATAATTTTCCCAAGTTCTCCTTCTCTACACTCCCTCTCACAAAATTTTTTAGGTATTATTTTTTCATTAAAATTATAAAATAAAACAGGCACAGGATCTGCTGAATGTGCTTTCAATTTACAAGGGGTCGAATGATCTCCTGTAACAAGAAGTTTAATTTTATGTTGTGGAACTATTTTTCTCAAATATTTAAATAATGTAATGTCAATATATTCAATCATTAATTTCTTTTCTATAGGCTTATTATCATGCCCAGGCAAATCTGTCTCTTTAATATGGATGTAAGTATAATCTGCTTTCTTAATATTTTTTTTAATTACATTTATAGAGTGTTTGCATGCTTTTCTAAGTCCTTTCCATAAATTCTCATAAGCATCTATTCCAGTTAATTCAGGATATTCAAAAGAATAATTTTTCATTCCACACGCATTCGCAAAACCAATTTCTAAAGGCATGTAATTAGCAGATACCCATTTTTTATATTGTTTAAGTTTAGGAGGTTCAATTCCTGCTCCTCTTACAAGCAAAAAATTTGCAGGCAATAATCCTCTCTTAACCCTGCTTAAGTTAACAGGATGATTATTTAAAACTTCAAAAGATTTCTCTAAAAATTCATTTACAATATTTGAAGTATATTGAGAATTTTCATCATCATCTAAAGGTTTACATTTTCCAATCTTATTTGAAACAAGATTTACTCCATCTGTATATGTAGAATCATTCCCAGAAAGATTATCTGAAAATCCTCCTCTAAATACAAGTGCAGCACGGTGCTGAATTGTAGGTTTAAATACAAACTGGCAAGGTAATTTTATTTTATTAAGTGCTTTTGCAAGTTGATTTGCCTCATTGTTTGTAAGTGTTCTTCCAGCCCTTCTATCTAAAATATTCCCCTCTTCTAAAGAATCAATAGTCCCAAAATTAACTCTAAATGCCAAATCCCCACGAGTTAATTTTAAATCACTTCCTCTAGCCTCTAATTGCCCTCTTGTACTAGAAATTAACTCATTACCAAAAAGAGAAACTATTGCCTCATCTGATTCTGGAATAAACCCCGGTTTTACAGTATACACATAACCTAGTTGGCTTCTAGAAGCTAAAAAATCTAAATTAGGGGTTTGCGCAGCTTCCAAAGGAGTTTTTTCATCTAACAATTTATGGGGCAAATCACCTAACCCATCCAATATGATAAATATCCCTTTCATTATAAAATATTTAGGCACTCTTTCTTTATAAAAATTTAGATTAGGTATATTTTGCTTATACCCTTTAAACCACAAAATAAAATACTCTGTTTTTAAACCAAAACCTTAATAACTAATTAGTTACTTTTAAAAAACATGTTTGGAAAACTAAAAGAAAAATTAAAAAGCTGGACTCAGGGCATAATCAAAAAAACAGAAGAAGAAGTAAAAAAAGAACCTAAAAAAATAAAGGAAAAGTCTGAAAAGCAAGTTAAAGAAAAAAAAGAAGTTCTCTCCAAAGAAAAATCTAAAGAAAAAAAGAAAAAAGAAAAAGATGCTGAAAAAATAGTAGAAGAGATTAAAGAAATAGAAGAAAAAAAAGAGGAATTAAAAGAACAAATAAAACCCATAGAAAAACACGAGTATACTGAACCTCGAAAAAAGACGTTTGATAAAAAAGAAAGAGAAATAAGTGAAAAGATAATCCAAGATATAAAATCAGAAGAAGAAAAGAAGGGTTTCTTTAAAAAAATATTCTCTGGAATAAATAAATTAAAAATATCTGAAGAAGATTTTGAAGGATATTCTGAAGAACTAGAAATGATTTTATTAGAAAATAATGTTGCATTAGAAGTTTCTGAAAAAATAATTAGTCAACTAAAAGAAAACATTGTTGGAAAAGAATTTTTAAAAAAAGAAATAGAAGGACAAATAAAAGAATCTCTCAAAGACATAATCTATCAAATATTAATAGAACCATTTGACCTAATTGAAAAAATAAAGAGTAAAAAAGCAGAAGAAAACAAGCCCTATATCATATTATTTTGCGGAATAAATGGAACAGGAAAAACAACAACTATTGCAAAATTAGGAAACTTGTTGAAAGACAAAAAAATATCAAGTGTTTTTGCTGCTGGAGATACATTTAGAGCAGCTTCAATCGAACAACTAAAAAAACACGGAACTAGCTTAAATATAAATGTGGTATCCCACGAGTATGGCTCGGATCCTGCCTCTGTAGGTTTTGATGCAATAAAATACGCTGAAAAAAATAAGATAGATGCGGTATTAATAGACACTGCTGGAAGAATGCACACTGAAAAAAACCTAATGGCTCAAATAGAAAAAATAACAAGAGTGTGCAACCCTGACACAAAAATATTTGTAGGTGAAAGCATAACTGGAAACGATATAATTGAACAAATAAAAACATTTAATCAATCAATAGGAATTGATGGAATCATTTTAAGTAAAGCAGACATAGATGAAAAAGGTGGAACAGCCCTCAGTGTAGGTTATACCACAGAAAAACCGATTCTTTATTTAGGGATAGGCCAAGAATACAAAGACTTACAAAAGTTTGATAAAAACAAATTTGTAGAGAGTTTAGGATTATAAAATTCTAAAAATAAATAAACGTCGACACCAGAAATCGAACCTGAAAATCTTTTCAGAAACACGCTCTCCAAGCATGCGGAGTACCATTGTCCCATACCAGCATAGATATTTCTAATAAGATATGTATTAAAAGCTTTTAAAATTCTAAAACCGCAAATTTATTAACCCTAATTAAACTCGTCTTAGTATTAAAATGTTAGAAAGATTAGGAGATGCATTAAGAAAAGCAAGAGATAAACTAGCGAATGCGTTATTCTTAGATACAAATTTAGTCGAAAGCGTAGTTAAAGAACTACAAAGAGCACTAATAGAGGCAGATGTAAACATTATCCTTGTAAAAGAAATATCAGATAAAATAAAAAAAGCAGCTTACGATGAAAGAATCAAAGATATTGAAAAAAAAGAACATATAATAAAACTTCTACATGATGAACTTGTAAAAATACTTGGAGAATATAATGCACTGGAATTACCCTCAGGAAAACAATCTAGATTAATGTTTTTAGGACTTTATGGTGCAGGAAAAACAACAACTATTGCTAAATTAGGAAATTGGTATTCTAAAAGAGGTAAAAAAGTTATAATGGTTGGGCTTGATGTTCATAGACCTGCTGCTAAAGAGCAACTAGAGCAATTAGGTAAAAAAAATAATGTCCCTTGTTTTGTAGATTTTAATGAGACAGATGCAGTTAAAACCTGGAAAAACTTTGAGAAAAAGCACAATCTAAAAAAATATGATTTAATTCTAATAGACACTGCAGGAAGACATACTTTAGATAAAGAACTAATAAAAGAAATAAAAGAGCTGGGTAAAGAAATAAAACCCACTGAGAGTATATTAGTTATGCCTGCAGATATAGGGCAAGCTGCAAAAAAACAAGCAAGTGAATTCCAAGATTCTCTAAAAATTTCAGGAGTAATAATTACAAGAATGGACTCTACAGCAAAAGGGGGAGGAGCACTAACAGCGTGTGCAGAAACAAAAGCAGGAGTTTACTACATAACTACTGGTGAAAAAATTAATGACATAGAAGAATTTAATCCAGAAAGTTTCCTTTCAAGACTTTTAGGAATGGGAGATTTAAAAGCATTAATTGAAAAGATACGCTCTGTAACTGATGAATCTCAACAAGAAAAAATGCAAAAAAAACTTGAAGAGGGAAAGCTCTCTCTTGAAGATGTTATAGAACAAGTAAAATCAATGAATCAGATAGGAGGATTTGATAAAATAAAAGGTATGATTCCAGGATTAGGAAAAGCAAAGATACCTGAAGGGATGCTTGAATCTCAACAAGAGAAAATTACAAAATGGGAACACATTCTTAAGTCAATGACAAAAGAAGAAAGAGAAAATCCAGAATTATTTGAAAAGCAAACTTCAAGAATAGGAAGAGTTGCTAGGGGTGCAGGAGTCAATAACAGCGATGTTAGAGCTCTTCTTAAACAATATAAAATGCTCCAAGATATGGTTAAAGGGGAAATAGACAATCTAGATATGTCTAAAGGTTTCTCACAAAAACAAATGCAAAAGATGATGAAGAAATTTGGAAAAAGAAGGTGATTAACTCAAATAAGAAAGGCTTTTATATGCCCCATTTTAATTAATCTAATGAAAAACAAGGCAAAGTATATTATAATTTTAATAATCTTTTTACTAGCAATAATAACCTCTGGGATATTATCATTTATGTCCCTCGAACAAGCTTGCGGAGGAACTCAAACAACTTGTTATGCAGTTCAAACATCCAAATACGAATCTACATTTGGAATAAAAAATGCTCATGCAGGATTAGTAATATTTCCAATAATATCTGTTCTAACATTCCTGCAATTAAGGAAACCTTCTAAAATAAAAAAACTCTTGTTATACATTGGAATTGTTGGAGGTTCATTATTTGCATTGTATTTCTTATATCTTCAGTTTTTTGTATTAGATGCTTTGTGTAGATATTGTATGGTAATTGATATTGGGATGCTAACTAACTTTGGAATAATTATATTTTGGAAAGATAAGTAACCCAGGATAAAAATAATACACCTACTTTTTTAATTTCCCCTCTAAAGAGCCTTTTTTTCCTTTCTTTACATTTAAAAAATTAGTTGAGAAATTTAATATAACTTCTTTAGAATCCTCTTCTTTTGCAACAAGTTCAATAGGATATGAAAAATGAAAATCATCTCCTTGCTCAAATTTAATTGCTCCGTTTAATGTTGAAGAATAAATAATACTATCCCCCTTTTCACTCCTCTCAATCTTAATAGAGTAAGGAACTCCCATTAAGAAAAAATGTAAACTATCTCTTCCTTCAAACCCTTTATTCTCAAAGCTATTTAATAATTCAGGGAAAGTCCTGTATTTTTCATTAAAAATAGTTTTCTCTAAAGCTTTTTTTTCTTCTCTTTTTTTTCCTCTTTCAACAGAATAATTTGAAAATTCATATCCAGAACCTTTAGAGTAATCAAAAAACTCTTTTTTAAACAAAAAATGTTTAGTTTCCCTATAAGTTGAATCATTAATTTGATTAAATTTCATAGAATACAACCCACATAAAAAAGAAAAGTTAATTTCTTTAGGATCCAAATTAATAGAACTAGTTGTAGATGGAAATCCTCCTCCTTCTGTACGCACTTCATAATTGAGCTTATCTTGAGAGGAAGCCAATGCACTTGAAAAAAGAAGTGCTCCTGCAAGGAAAATCTCCTTAAACTTCATTAAAAAGAAATTAAAAGAGAGTATAAAAATATTTAGATAAACCTTAAAACATCTAAAAAATTAAGTATTTAATGAAAATAATTCAACAAGGAGCAGAAGCAAAAATATTTTTAGATAAACCCGAAAATAAGGTAATTAAGCACAGAATAACTAAAACCTACAGAATACCTGAACTTGATAAAAAAATAATTAAACAAAGAACTAAAGCAGAAATAAAGTTACTTGAAAAAGCAAATAAAATCATCTCTTGTCCAAAAAGCGAGCCCCTAAAAGAACACAATAAAATAATAATGGAGTATATTGAGGGAGATAAACTCTCAGAATATCTTCCAACACTTACATTACTAAAACAAAAAAATATTCTGAGTGAAGTGGGAGAATCAATTTCAAAATTGCATAAGTCAGATATAATTCATGGAGATTTAACAACAAGTAACATGATATTAAAAAACAATAAAGTATTTTTAATAGACTTTGGATTAGGATATATTTCTAAAAAAATTGAAGATAAAGCTGTAGATATTCACCTTCTAAAACAAGCTTTAGAAGCAAAGCACTTTAAATACTGGAAAGAATTATTTGAAGAATTTAAAAAATCTTATTCTAAGGACTATCTAGAATCTAAAAAAATATTTGAAAGAATGGTTGCTGTAGAAAGAAGAGGAAGATATAGAAATTAAATAGCCCCACCAGGATTCGAACCTGGGTCACGGCCTCTCTTCATTCTCTTAAAATTCCAAAGGGCCGTATACTTGACCGCTGTACTATGGGGCTGAATATATTTTAAATCTCTTAATTCCTTTTAAATTATTCTATTCTGTATAATTCCCATAATAAATATGTAAAAAAATAGGTTTTTGAGCAGATAATTTAAAATAACATATAAGGCATCTAATATAACAATAAGCTTTAAAAAACCCCTTTACGAAATACTAAGATGATTAAAAAAACAAAAGACAATTTAGGGGAAGAACAAGAAAAACCAAAAAAAGTTTCTCCTGAAGAGTATGAGAAGAAAGTAATAGAACTAGCAGATAAGGGCCTTAGTGCTGAAAAAATAGGTGAAGAACTTAGAAAAAACAACATTCATCCAAAAGAATATGGAAAAAAGATTTCGAGGGTACTCAAAGAAAAACACAAAAACATAGAACTAGAAAATACAGAAATAAAATTAAAGAAAATAGAAGAACACTTAAAGAAAAACCCTCAAGATAAAAGAGCTAAAAGAGAAAGAAGCAGAATCTTTTCAAAAGTCAGAAAAATTAAGAAATATCTAAAATTAATATAAATTTTCTAAAAATAAAATGAGAAAAGAGGATGAAATATTAGAAAAAGAAATAAAATTATTTGCTGAAGAATTTATCACAAATACTAAAGATAAAGAAGTTTTAGTTATAAGTCATTTTGACACAGACGGAATAACATCTGCAGCAATGATAATAAATGTATTTAAAAAATTAGATAAAAAATTCTCAGTAAGAATACTAAAAAGTCTCGAAGAAAAAACAATAAAAAACCTTCCTAAAAACAAAGTAATACTTTTCCTAGATTTAGGCTCAGGGAGCCTAGACAAAATTAAGGATGCAGGAATAAACGAGGTTTTTATTATAGACCATCACGAAGTAAGCAAAGACATTCCAGAAAATATAAAAATAATAAACCCTCATCTTTTAGACAAACAAAAAATAAGCAGCTCTGGATTAACCTATCTTTTTTGCAAACAATTACATTCTGATGTAAAAGATTTATCTAAATTAGCAATACTTGGAATGATAGGAGATTGCCTTGAAAAAGAAATTGATTCTTTAAATAATGGAATACTTGAAGAAAGTGAAGTTCAAAGAAAAAGAGGAATTCTAATTTACCCTTCAACACGTCCAGTAAACAGAGTTTTAGAATACTCCTCAAATCCATATATCCCTGAAGTTACAGGAAACATGAGAGGTGTTTTAGAGTTGCTTAGAGAAGCAGGAATAGCACCTGAGAAAGGGAGGTATAAAAGCATATTAGAATTAAATGAAAAAGAAATGAAAAATCTCACAACCTCGATACTCTTAAGAAATCCTAAAATAAAAGCAAAAAATTTAGTTGGAGATATATTCCTAATAAAAATGTTTAATAAATTAGAAGATGCTAGAGACCTTAGTGCAGTAATTAATGCTTGTTCAAGATCAGGTAAACCGGAGTTAGCATTACAATATTGTTTAGAAGTCTCCTCCTCAAAAAAAAGCACTGAACTAACCCATATTAAATATAAACAAAACATTTTAACAGGGCTTAATTTTGTCCAAGAAATAGATAAAATAGAAGGAAAAGGGTTTGTAATAATAAATGCCCAAAATAATGTAAAGGACACTATGATAGGAACAATTGCAAGCATAATTTCAAATTCTTCAAGATATGAAGAAGGAACATCCATAGTAACTATGGCATATTATGAAGATAAAATTAAAGTATCTGCAAGGGGAGTTGGAAAAAAAGGGAGAAATCTTAAAAAACTTTTAGAAGGGGTGATAAACTTAACAGGAGGAGAAGTTGGAGGCCATGAACACGCTGCAGGATGTATAATTAATAAGAAAAAAGAAAGAGAATTTATAGAAACACTAAAAAAGAATTTAGAAATAGAGCAAATCAAAATTTAATCCAAATTTACATTCTTAAATATCTAATCTAAAATTTGAATAATAACCTTTAAAACCCCTTTATCTTTCTAAGAATTATGCTAGAAGAAGGAGACCTTGTGCTTTGCACAGTAGATAGAATTGCAGGGACAGTTGTATTTGTAAAAATAGAGGGTGAAGAAAAAGAAGGCAGCATAATACTAAGTGAAATAGCTCCTGGAAGAATAAGAAACCTAAGAGAACACGTAGTCCCTAAGAAAAAAATAGTTTGTAAAGTCTTAAGAAATAATGAAGAAACAATAAGTCTATCTTTAAGAAGAGTAAACCAAAAAGAAAGAAAAGAGGTCTTAGATGAATATAATCAAGAAAAAAGCTATATCAGTATTTTAAAAACAATCTTAAAAGACCAATCAGAAGAAATAATCTCAAAAATAACTCGTGAAAGGAGACTTTATTCATTTTTTGAAGATGTAAAAACTAATCCCCCTCTCCTTGAAAAAGTAGTTGGAAAAGAAAATTCAAAAAAAATCTTAGAAATAATCTTAGAGCAAAAGAAAAAAAAGATAAAGATAAAGAAAACAATACACTTAAAAACACTAAATTCTGAAGGATTATATCAGATAAAGAAAATATTAGACCTACCAGAGGAAATAGATGCAAAGTATATCTCTGCAGGAAAATACTCTCTAATACTAGAAACAGATGATGGAAAAAAAGGAGAGCAAAGAATGAAAGAGATATTAGACAACATGGAAAAAAAATCAAAAGACTCAGAAATTGTCTTTGAGGTAAAAGAAAAATAAAATGACTGATAAATTTAATGTAAAAATAATAGGAATATTATTTAGCCCAAGGGCAAGGAAAATTCTAATAGGAAAAAATAAAGGGGACACTCACCTAAGTTTTTTAGAAGGTGATTTAAAATATAATGAAGAGTTAGATATTGGATTAAAAAGAGTAATAACTGAAAAAACAGGGTATATTGCACATAATTTAGGTGCAGTGTATGCTAGAAATAAATTAAGCAAAAAAGATGAATTACAACTTTTTTTCCTTTGTGAAGTTACAGAAGGAATAGAGAAACCTGGGAAAAAAGTAGAAGAATTAATTTGGATAAATCCAAAAGATATTGAAAAAAAATTAAAAAAGAAGCTTCCTACAAGGCTTAGAGAATATATCTTTTCACTAGGATGAAACTAAAATTCTACATTAATTTAAATAAAGAAAAAATATACACTTTGGAAGAAAATATAGATAATAAAGAAACTCAAAATGCTCATTATAAGTTTATAAAAATAAGAGACGCGCCTAAGCAAAATATTAAAATTTCTCAAAAAAAGTTCAATTTATCTTCTAAAGAGCAATAATTTTTATAAATCTAATTAACAATGCTTCTTTAATGAAAATAAAAGAGGTTTATAGAAAAGACTATTATTTATCAAAAACAGAGGGATATTACAGTTTAATTAAAAAAATAAAAAGTTTATCTTTTGAAGATATCTGCCCAGAAAGAGAATACCTTAGTTTTGATGGAGACTTTTTATTAAAAGTTTCATTCAGTTTAAATAAAAACAATTATAGTAAACGTAACATTGCTAAAATTATCGTGGAAAAAATAGGCCCAGATGTGTCAAAAGAATCTAAAATAGAAAAAATGTTATTAGAAAAAGGATTTAAAAAAGAAGAAAAATAAATCTAAAATAAAGTAGATTGTGCCTGCTCTTCTACAAGTTCACCATACTTACCATCATATCCTGGTTTAACTTTAATATTTCCTTTTCTATTATCTAAAATCAATCTAACTAATTTTTCATTTAATTCTCTCATTAATTCTTCCTTAGGAACATTCAATAAAATATTAAATTCATTTTTGAATGTCTCTATAAGTTTATTATAAATTAACCATGTTCTCTTGCTCTCAATTGAAGAACCTATGCTAAAAGAAATTAGTTCATGTAATGGCAACATAGTATAATATTTTTTTCTCTTCCTATTCTCTTCAATTATCTGGTCTTGTAACTCTTCAATTCTACTTGCAACACCAATTGTTAAAGGTTTTTTGCATATTGGACAAATTCCATCTAATTTAATTGATTCTTCAGGAGAACTTGAAAAATTACAATCTCTATGTCCATCATGATGATAAATTCCATAACCTGGATCAGTTTCTATTGTCCCTAAAATAGCATTATTCCTTATGCTATCTATAATATCTTGGTAGCTCTCAGCTTTTTCAAAAATAGTTGCTTCTCTCCCTATTCTCCAAGGCCAAAAGCTATGAGCATCTGAAAAACTTACAATTGTTTTATTATTTAATTCAGACAGCCTCCAATTCATTTCAGGGTTTGAGCTCATCCCTGTTTCAATTGCATGAATGTTTTTTTCTTGTTCTCCAAAAGCTTCTTTTAAACTATCAAATCCTGATTTACTCCCAAAAACCCCAAAATAAGGTGTCCAAATATGAGCTGGGATTATCTCTATGCTCTCTGAAATAGATCTCATGTCTTTCACAAAATCTTCACAAGATATCTTAAAAATAGGTCTCCCATCATAATCTCTTCTTCCTTTACTATCTAAATAAGAGTTTATTTTATCTGCGACTTCAAATCCTGGAACAAGTAAAACTAAATGTATTCTTCTTCCTCTTCCTTGAGTATACATTAAACTTATTTCTCCTGTAATTAAAAATTTAAATCCTGTTTTAGAGTATAAAATTCCTTTTTTTTCAATCAAATTACTTTTCAATTCTTCAATCCAGACAGGGTGTGTAAAATCTCCTGTGCCTAACAAATCTATTCCTTTTACCCTTGCCCATTTTTCCAAATTATCCAAAGTAATGTCCTTACTACACGCTCTTGAGAATCTAGAATGAATATGTAAGTCTGCAAATACCCCTTTAATACCTTCTTCCATTTTAGAAAATATAGACAAAGCTTTTTAAATTGTATCGTAGAAATATATACATGCCAAATTCAAAAGAAAGAGCATTAGTACTAATAAAACCAGATACAATCTCAAGAAAATTAACAGGAATAGTAATTTATGATTTAGACCAATTAAACTTAAAGATGATTGGTTTAAAATTAGTAAGTGTCCAAAAACATTTAGCAGAGAAGCACTATGAAGTGCATAAAGAAAAACCTTTCTACAATGACCTCATCAAATATCTAATGGGAGAATATCACAATGTCCATTCAATTATTGCAATAGCCTATGAAGGAGAAAATGCAATACAAAGATTAAGAGAATATGCAGGAAAAACAAATCCTGATGATGCAGAACCCTACACTTTAAGAGGGAGATATGGAAAAGTTAATTCAAAAACAAATAATTTTGATAATGTAACACATATTTCAGACTCCCCTGAAAACGGTGAAAAAGAAATATCTATTTGGTTTTCAAAAGAAGAATTGGTAGACTTATCTAACTAATAAATATTTAAAAAAACTCTTCACATAAAAAATTCTCTAAGAAGTTTTTTATTATTCCTTATCACTTATTCCACCTGCATTTACATAGTAAACACATTCATTGTCAGGTAAATTAGGACTATCAATAAGTTTTGCAACTCTACTTCCTGCTTTGCCTCTTCTCAAATACAACCTATAAGTAGATGCATGTCCAACAATATTCCCTCCAATTGCAGTTGTAGGGTCCCCAAACATTTGTGCAGGGTTAGACATGACTTGATTTGTAACATACACTGCTAAATTATACGTTTCAGCTAATTTCATTAAATCATGTAAATATCTATTTAATTTTTGTTGCCTATCTGCTAATTGTCCTCTTCCAGAAAACTCAGCTCTAAAGTGTGCTGTCAAAGAATCTATTATAAGAAGTTTTATTGGTTCACCTGATTTGACCATCTCACTTACTTTTTCTAACAATAACATTTGATGATCAGAATTAAATGCCCTAGCAACAAGGATATTTTTCAAAACCTTTTCTGGATTTGTTCCTAAAGCATCAGAAATTTGTTTTATTCTTGCAGGTCTAAAAGTTCCTTCAGTGTCTATAAAAACACACTTCCCATTTGCACCCCCTTGCTCAACTGGCAACTGAACCCTTACTGCTAAAGTCAGGCCCAGCTGAGTCTTTCCAGAACCATATGCTCCAAAAGCTTCTGTAATGGATCTGCTTTCAATTCCTCTTCCTCCCAAAAGTTCATCAAAATTTTTACTTCCTGTAGTGATATATAAAACATTAGATCTTCTTTGAGCATATTCTACTCCGTCTTGAAATCCCAATTCAAGCATTTCTCTTGCAGCATGTATTGCTTTTCTAGCAACAGCAGGGCTCACTCCAGAAACATCAGAAATTGTAGCAGGACTAGACACAGCTAAAGACATTAAATCAAATATCCCTGCACCTTCAAGTTTAGCTGCAACAGCAGGCCCTATTCCAGGTAAATCCATTAATCCAGGTTCCTTATCTGTTTTCTTCTTAGTCTTTTTTGCCTCTTTTTCTTCTTCTTCAACATCTTCTTTTTTAATAGCCATAAGCACTCAAACCTCAACCAGTTTATAAAGATTATTTGTTTAATAAATATATATTGAAAATTTGTTAGTTTTTCTCTAATTTAAGAAGTAGTTCATCAAGATTTATTTCTTGAGCAGATTCAACAATAAATTCTTCATTGTTAAAAAAACTATTTTTCCTAACATTTCCTAAAAATACCATTTCTTTACCTAAAAGAGATTCAACTTGATAAGATAATCTTTCTGGATTTTCGAAATCTTTTAATCCTATTGAAAAAAGAGTCTCTCCAAACAAAACTGCTCTAATTGTCCCTGTTCCATCATCTAAAATTATATTAATTAATGCTCTTTTTTCTGCAATAGCCCCTTTTGACTTATCTTCTTCAGTAAATTTTTTTCCTGTTTCTTTATTAACTTCAAAAAATTTAGGTTGAAATGTTTGAACAATAAATGCTCTAGTAGTTAACTGCTCACCTAATTTAAAATCACTTATATTTTTTTCGCGCACGATTCTTTCTGTTCTAACCTCTTTAATCTGTTTTGTGCTTTTTTTAAATTCAGAAAAACTCCCTAAATGCATTTCATTCTCCCTCATAGAGCCATTAGAAATTTCAACAACATCTCCTTCAGAAACCTCATTTCTCTCAATTAATGCAATATGATTAGTATCCCACAAAACCACTTTAATATTCGAAGTTTCGTCTGCCAATATAAAATTAAGGACTTTTCCTTCTTCACCTTTTTGAGTTTTAAATGTCCTAACTGGAAAAAGTGTAATTATCTTTCCATAAATATTTACTTTTCTCATTCCAGGAAGAAGCTCCTCTATTTTGAGTTTTTCATTCTCAAAATTTATTCCTAATTCAGCTGCAACTATTTGAGCAGCACCCTCTTGACTTATTAATCCAGAAAGTTTAGCTCTTTTAGCTTCTATTTTCCTTATAACTTCTTCACTGCTAAGTCCAGAATGGTTTGCAATCTTCTCAACAACCCGCTCATAATTACCAAACATCATATATAAAAAAAATCAGTTTATTTTATAAGTATTTTGATACTAAAAATAAAAACAACACTTTCAAAATATTTATAAACCTCTTCAATTAAAGTAAAATATGGTCGGAATAAACGGTGTAAAGTATAAATTAATGCCTGAATCTCCTAGTGTAGATTTAATCAAAATTCAAGAGTCAGCAAAAAAGATTGTTGAAGAATTTGGAGGGGAAAATAAAGAATACTCTATAGAAGATATAGCTTTTGGATTAAAAGCAGTAATTGTATTTTTCTTTTATTCTGATGATAAAAATATCGATTCTATGGAAGAAATGCTTTCAAAAATCTCTGATGTGGCTTCTGTTCAGTTAGTTGATATGAGAAAAATTGCATAAACCTTATTAATTCTCATATTTTAATAAGAAAATGGATATTGATGAAGAAAAACTTATTGTGTTAAAACAACAAATAATCTCAAACATAGAGTCTAATTTTCCTGAAGAAAGAAAAAAATATGCTATAGAAAAAATAAAAGAGATGACCCAAGAGGAATTCATTGATTTTTTAAGAAGCAATGACTTAATAAAAACCACCCCTGAAGAAGAATTAAATTCTAATAAAAGTCTTGCTAAAAAACCCCAAATAACCCCTTTTAGACTCATAGTAGAAAATAAAATACCCTCTTATATTATAGAAGAAAGCTCTTATGCATTGGCTGTCCTAGAAATAAACCCTGTCTCAATAGGACACACACTAATAATCCCTAAAAAAGCAATTTCAGATCCAAAAAAAATAACAAAGAACATAAATGCTTTTGCAGAAAAAATATCTAAGAAAATAAACTCAATACTCTCACCTAAAAATGTAATTATAAACACATCCAAAATACTTAATGAGATAATAATTGACATAATCCCAATCTACAATAATGAAACTATTGATTCTCCAAGGAAAAAAATATCTGAAAATGAACTAGCTGAATTAAAAAAAACACTCCAATCCCCGCTTCCTGAAACAAAAAATAAAGAAAAAAATAAAATACTTAAAGAAAAAAAATCCTCTGAAAATATTATTATACCTAGAAGAATACCTTAATTCCTCCAAATAAAAAATAAAAAACTAAAACCAAAGAATAACTTATTAAAAAAACAGGACTAAACGGAATTCCTTCCCTTATCTTAACTTTCTTTTTATGTTTCCTTAAAAAAAGTATTTCATCATAACTTAGTCCACCCCACTTTGACTTAATAGTCTTCTTCCCAATTTTAATATCTAAGTAAAGCCAATCCCCTTCTGTTAATAGTTTTGTGCTAATCTCTTTAACCATACAAGACTCATCAATTGCTTTTGCTGAAAAATAAATGTAAGGTGAAATAAAAAGTAAAACTGAGAAGTAAAAGAAAAGAGGATTAATAAACGCTAAAAAAAGGAGTAAAATTCCAGAAAACAAAAGAGAGTATAAAACCCATTTATTCTTTTTTATCTGCTTAGAAAATTCTTTTGTAAAATATTTCCTTTTTTTTACAGCTAAAGCACCTCCAAAAACAATTCCATAAACTGCTCCAGAAATTAAAAAGAATAAAAGAAATTCTAAAAATAAATGTAAGTTAGGAGTAAAGCTTCCTGAGATTGGAAGAATTGTCCCCATAGCAATCATTAACTTAGCATCTCCTCCAGCAAAAATTCTCCCATAATAAAAAATATTTCCAATAACAAAAAATATTAGAAGTCCTAAAAGCCCTTGATAAAAGAAATTAAACCCTCCTTCTTTACTAAATAATGAAAAGAAAAATCTAAACCCCAAAGCAAATATTATAAGAGAAAAATTAAGCCAATTAGCTATCTCTCTTTTTTTAATATCCTGTACAACAGCAAACACAATCCATATCAAACCTAAGATTATTAAAAACACCTCTCCGCCTAACATGGATAAAAATAGTAAATTTAATTTATAAAACTAATGAATTAAAACCTATTTAATATTTGAAGAGCGAAATTTCCCTCCTTTCTTATAAGGGTGTTTTTTCTTTTCTTTACGTTTATCTTTTCTTTTATTTCTTTTTTCAGAAGAAACATGTTTAGACATTTTTAAGTAAAAAAATTTAATTTGGACAGGCTATACTTTCACAAGTGGCAATTCCATACCCTCTAGAAATATATTGTTGTTTTGTAGCTAAATCCTGGCATGTTGCTTTAAATTTAGGAGTAACCCCGTCTTTAACATCTCTCTCTACAGAACAGTAATTGTATGTAGAGCCCATAGCACATGCATTAGAACAAGTAGTTGATAAAGACTCTAAATTATTAGATTCTCCTAACCAAGGAAGGATTTTATTCCATCCTACAATAAATCCCAAAACTAAAACCACAAGAATAATTACAGCTAAAACAATTAAAACAACTGCATTAATACTCATCCCCTGACCTTTTTTATTTATCATCTTCTTTTTGTTAACTACTTATTTATTAACTCAATGTTTATTTAAAAATCTTTCTTTTAGTATTTTTAATGAATTAGTTTAAAATTAGGGCATATACTCTACAGAAAAAATTATTTTTTCTTTAAGCCAATTTCCCCATTCAAGAGAAAATTTAGTAATTTTTTTATCTAAATACACATGCTCAAAATTATTTTTTTCTAATTGAAAGTTTGCATTCTCCATAATCTCTATCCCAACAAAAGATTTATTCATTTTATATGTAGAATATGTAAAACTAAGTACTGCTAAAATAGAAACTGCAAAAACCCCTATAATTAAAACAGTCAAAGGAATATCTCCTCTCTTATTCTTCTTCATACACTCCCTCCTTTGAAAGCCACATTTCAATTCTATTTTTATTTTCTGAGTTAATAGAATATGCTAATTGAGATTTTAGTTTTATCCAATCAGTTGATTCTGCAGAGTTTGCTTTAATATCTGAATTATAATGCTTTGTCTTTGATAAAGCAACAGAGACAAATGTAAACACTAACAATATTAGTATTAAAACAATTGTAGCCACTATCCATGTTGTTGTTTCTCCAACTTGTGCCTTCTTATTAATTAATTTATTGTTTAACATTTTTATCTGATTTACCTACTGCAGACAATATTTTAATTAAATACTGATTCTCTCCATTACCAACAGCATAAAATCTTCGCTCTGTGCATTTAGCTAACCTCAAATAATCCTTTGAATTACTTTTTTTAATATAACACTCTCCTTCCCAATTAAGATTTCCATCTCTTATTATAAATTCAGGCTCAACAAAATTATTTATCTTATAAAATTCAGCTTTATAAAAATACTGTATTGCATTTACATCACTATAATCTGATTCAACATCAAAAATAATCCCACACCTATCTGTAAAACGAATCACTATTTCGGGATCAAATTCATCTTCTAGAAAAAAATTACTATCTATCATACCATTTTTGGAAATACAATTAGCTATTTTTTGAGCAAGTAAATCTGATTCTATTTCTCTAACATCATAAGGTGCCCCATAAAAAATATACACCATTGCAAAAATCCCTCCTGCAACTATAGTCAATATCAAAAACCAGTATATTGAAAGCATCTTATCTGTACCTCTCTTATCCATTTGCTTTCTCTCCTCCTTCAACAACAAATAAATACATCCCAGTATACTCTCCTTTACTATCTTTAATTGCTTTTGGAGACACTCTCACCTTATTAAAAAAAGAATAAGAATATCCTCCCTCTTTAGTTAATTTAACTCTAACTACATTTCTATTAATTTTAACAACCTCTCCAAAATCAAGTCCTTTTGATTCTGCAATTTTTTTTCCTTTTTCTAAATCAATTTGAATTACCATTCCAGGAGTTGCTGAATTAATCACCATTGCTATTTGTTTAGAATAAGATTCTTCTAAAATAATTGCACCTTCTCCTTGTTTTAATAAAAATAAAACCAACAAAGAAAGAAAAAGGAGATTAAGAATTAAGAAAACAATGTTCTCTACAAGAATAGCCCCTCTTTTCCCCATTATAATAATACGAAAACATTCTTAATAAAATTAACTAAGAGCTAGTAATAATATCATAGCAATTTAATTTCTGAAGAGAATTCTGATTTGCTTCCTGAATCGTAGGAGCCATAAATTTATTTTTAACTCCATCCCCCTCTACAATGATTGCTCCTATCTCAGGAGTGATTCCTTGAGTTACTTCTCCTGCGCCCACAATAATTGCTCCACTAATAAGTCCAACCCACCCATATCCTGCAACAAGCCCTGCTACTCCAACAACTCCCCCAACTATCATCTTCCAAACTCTTCCAGAAACTTCACTTGTAATCCCCATCATAACAAAGTGCTGTCTGTCTAAATTTATTGTTCCAAAAGTACTTGCTGAAATAACATCTCCATCTTCTGTTCTTAAAGACACTCTTTTTAAATTATTAACATCGTTTGTACCAAAAAAATATTCTGCATAATTAACCTCCTTATCAGGCATCTTAGTTCTAGCCAAATAAGTGTAAAGATTATCTTTACTTAATTCATTTGAAATACCTTCAATTTCTTTAACACTATTATCAAAACCTATCTGAGAACATATTGAGCAATAATTGTCCTTAAAGAAAAAATCCTTTCCAACATAATCCACTTTTCCTTCACCAAACATCCACCAACAGTCAGCCATTTCATCTGCCAGTATAGAATAAATTTCTTCTTCACTTTTAACTTTAATGATTTTAGGATTACTCATCCTTTCACAAGTCCCATCTTTACTCAAGCAAATATAATTCCTAGAACATTTTAATGGAACAGCTGTTTTAGACACTCCTGTAGTTCTCATAACAACTGAATTATGACAAATTTCTTTATCTGATTGAGTAAAAAGATCAAGTCCAAATAACAAAAATAAAATTACAATAAAACTAACTATTAATATTATTAAAATTACAATCTGTTGTGTAGTTAATTCACCTTTTTTTGAAACCATTTTAAGTAATCCCCAGCTTTTTAAGTAAAACTGTAACTCCTATAATCGCAATTCCAAAAAAGATTATCCATATTAAATACTTTATTACTTGGTCAAAAGTCATACCTCCTCCTCAATAAATATTTTTCCATTATATTTTTTAATATCTAAAAATAAGGTTTTTGTTCCTGAACCTATTTTTAAATCTAAATCAGCTACAAGCCCAGGAATAATCAAACAAACTCCACTTTTATCACATTTCTCTTCCTGAGAGTTTATTTGTTTCACAAGAGCCTTTTCACAAATACACAAACATCTTTGAGTTAAACAAGAATTTGGTTTTGTTGTCTCAGTAAAACTATATACATGCCAACCAGAAGGACTAGAAATATCTTTAATATCATCTTCTCCCTCTTGTAGAGAACGAACTATTCTTTCAATACTTTTAGAATCTCCTTCTATCCCCAAAAGATTTTCTTTTGCCTGATTAATTTTATTCTCTTTTGAATTAGAATTATACAATGAAAATAATAAATAAACTAAAAAAATTATGCATATGACTGCAATTATGATTTTCAAAGTTTCTTCTGCTAAAAGAAATCCTCTTTTATTTTGATTTATCTTATTCATTTCAATAAAGCAATAATTAATTTACCTATAGATTCTGGCTCTGTATTCCCAAACAAACCAAAAAAATTATTACTAAAAAAATGATATAACCCATATGAAACAGCAACAACTACTAAAACCCCTATAATTATCTTTATCAAATTTTCAATAGTAAGCTCCATTAGCTTCTCCTAAACAAATTTTTAATTTGGCTTATTAATGAAACACCTTCCTTCTTAAGAAGGAATATTGAAACCATTACAATTGCCAAAAGAACCAATGCAATTAATATCCAAGGAAGATACTCTGAAACAACCCCTCTTTTATTTTTCTTCACCATAAATAATCTAAAAAAACAGAGTTAATAAAATTTACTTATAACAATTTACTAACTCATTCCTTTGATTACAACAATAGATAATACAAAAAGAGCCAAAGAAGAAAAAAATGCTGTTAAAAAATAAAAAGTAATTCCTTTCTTAAGATTTTTACCTATCTTACTTGTTTTTTCCAATTCATCTTCCCCAGAATCTATTGTAACCAATGTCCCGGTTAAGATAAAAATAACTTCAATAAGATATATTCCTATAGCTATCTGTAAATAATAAGGAGGTATCATATCTACAACATTAAACATAGATAAAACTTGAGTAACTTGTGAAGATAATGAAACATCCACTCCAGCAGTCTCCATAAGAGTTGTCAAAACATTAAGTATGGAAGTAATCATCAAAGCTAACCCAATTACAATCCCTGAAAGTAAAGGGGCTAAAAAAGTCATATTACTTTTCATCTCTGAAACTATCTCTGTTAAAATATCCTTAAGACGTTCAGTAATTTTTTGTATATTTTTAACATATTCTGAAATACTCATCAAACTAGTCGCAGCAATTCTAAGTCCTTTTTTAGAAGATTCTACAAGAACCCTCATACTTGTTGCAATTAAATCAGAAGGATAAAATAAAATTACACCTCTTCTTGAATCAAAAATTGCTTTCTCAACACTCATCCCCATCTGTTGGATATTATAATTAACTTTTCTAAAAAACTCCCCTGTAACAAGTACCTTTGATGATTCTGCAACTTTTCCAAAAACAAGTTCAGGAGGAGTCCCATCACCCAACCTATTCCCTAAATGAAATAAAGAATTGTTAAATTCTCTCTCCAATTGATTGGTCTTACCCCTCTCAACAATAATATTCTCTGTTTTATCTTTATATGCTATTGAAAAAAACAAGGCAATTCCCAAAGGAAAAAATAAACTTAAAAAAAGAGCAACAGCCCCAAAAGGACCAGCAACTCCATTTTCTGTTTTCTTAAAATCAAAAAGCATAATTTGTCCTGCTCCCTCAATTGGAATTTTTAAATCAGCGAAAGAATAATCTTTTTGCAATCCTAAAAGTTCAGGAATAGGGGTATACTGAAAAATTAAAGGAAGTAATCCTAAAATAAGGAAGGGTAAGCAAATTAAAAACGCATAAATGTAAGGCCCTCTTGATTTATATTGTGGATAAAGAGGATTAGATTTAATATAAGAAGTCTCTCCATGCCCTCCTGGCCTTAAAATTAAAATTTTGTCTAACATAAAAAAAGCTAAAAAAGGTATTATCAATGTATATAAGATAAACACATGAGACCATTTTATCATTCCTTGTACCATTGCAGAGGCTAAAGGGATTAATGCAATACCCAAGATGGGCATCATCACTGCAAGCATGTACACATTAGTAAGAGGGGCTTTTACATTATGTGTAAACTTAAGCATCTTATCATAAACTCCATCCAAAACAACTTGTATTGCTTTTTCCAAAATAGTTGTTCTCCTTACTTCATCTGGCTCATATAAACTACTTTCAATCAAATGAAAAGCTTCTATAAACTCAGTTGAATACTCTCTCCAATTTTCAAGATAATTATCTAAACTCTCTTTGATTGTAGGAAATTTTCCAACTTCAACATCATAAAATATTTTTTTAAAATCTAATGCTAGAGGGTATTGTAAATGTTTTGAAGCAAATGCAATTGCCTTTTCTAAATTTGAAGTGTGCTTCATATAAATTACTACATAAAGTATTGCGGGAACCATTTGAGAAGATGCCTTTAATCTCCACTTATTTGCATATCTTGAAGGATAGCCACTAAAGTAATAAAATAAAAATAAAGAAAGAAATAAAACAAGCATAAAAAATAATATTGGAAACGAACCGTTTTTATTTAGAAACATATACGCTAAAGAAGAAAGTAATCCTACAAAAAAAACAAGAATAAACACAATAACACTTAAAGTCATTGATTGCCACGGTTCAATACTCATGTGCGCTAATTCAATGTCTTTTTTTATCTTCTCCTCGTCTTTTTTAGACACCTTCATTTTAATCACATTTCCGAGAGTATTACACCATCTTTCATAATTTGTAAGCTCTTTTTTAGAATCCTCTTTAAATTTAGTGTATGCTCTGCTATCCTTTACTGCACCAACTTCAGAAGTATTTATTTGTCCTTCTATCTTCTTACTATATTTTGCAAGAATCTCGTCAACACTTGGTTTTTTATATGGAGGCATCTTCACCCTTTATTTTAATTCCACTAATTAAAAAGAATTAATAAATCTTTGGAGAAAAGTAATTCAATCGTCTAATCTGCTATTTTTATTAAATTTAAATTACTCTCTTTCTAACTTCTTTATTTAACCATTCTTGCCACCTTGGGAATACTCTCTCTCCTGAAGGTAATCCGATTTCTTGGATAATTTCATCAGAAATTTTATGAAAAGTATGATTTGACAAAGTATTAAATTTAGATTCAAGAATGTCTGTATTTCCTATTTTCTTAGAACAGTCAACTATCTCCTTCTTAATTTTAGCTCTAAGAAGAATATTATCATAAACAGCATCCCAGTTTCCAGCCCATCCTCTAACACCTGAAGCAACATCCTTTATTATTTCACTATCTCCATTAATCAAATCTTCTGTTGGCTCGACTTCGTCTTTTTCAATATTGTACTTCATTAAATCTACAAATCCTTTTTCTAAAAGAGGGTCTTTTGTCCAATGTTTTCTCACTTCAGAAAGTTGAATCAATCTTTTCCAAGAGTACAACCCATCTGGAGATTTAATTGGATTACAAACAGCTATTGAATCAGTCGCCTTAAAACTAGTTATAGGAACCTCTAAATCATTAACTACCCTATCAAAAACCCCATAAGGAGATGCACCGTGAATTGTACCTGCAACCACATTTGCAAGAGCACCAACTCTCATCGCTTCATAAAGTGCTTTAGCTTCTACACTCCTTACCTCTCCAATTATTAAACAGCTATCACCCAATCTAAGACTAGTCCTTATCCCATCATCAGCAGAAACTTCTGTAGTTGACTTTAAAAGAGCTGAACGCACTTTCATTCTCAGAATATTATATCCTAATTTTCTTAAAGAGTCAACTGGCAATTCTAAAGAATCTTCAATTACAATTATTCGGTGTTTCGGAACTATCTCAAGCATCAAACTTCCAAGAAGAGATGTTTTTCCTGAACTTCTTGTTCCTGCAACAAGTAATGTCCTTGCACCGTCTATTAAAAAACTTAAAAGACCTGCTGCAAAAGGATTAATCATTTTATTGTTTACAAAAAGAGGAAGTGTCCAAGGACTTTCTCTGTGCCTCCTTATTGAATAAGCTAACCCATCGCACGAAAGGGGTTGTTGTACAATTGCGATTCTCGCTCTAAGCATCCCTATTTCAAGTTGTGTATCTAAAATCGGGTTTGCTTCATCTAAAGGCCTTCCAGAAATCATTCTAAATTTAGCTGCCCACGAATCTGCATCTTCCTGGCTCGGAAGAATATTAGTTATACATTCATCATATTCTTGATGCCTTACAAAAATAGGTATTTGAGGAATAGGGGCATTTAATGAAATATCTTGAAGGTTTTTATCTTGAAGTAAGATCTCTATAATTCCAAATCCAATAGTGTGCCTAACTAAAATTGCAGACAGTGTTTCTAGTGAAGAGTAATCTAGCTTAACTCCTTTAGACTGGGCTAAATCTCGTATTAAATCTCTAGAAATATTCATAAACACCTGCCTTATTCTCTCTGTGTCTGTAAATTCTTCTGCCTGAGGTTGATGTTCTATCAAAACACTCCTTGCTAAATTCAACAACATTGTTTGATCTTCTGTTAAAGTGTTTTCAGGAGGAACAATATGATAAATCAATTTTGATTCGTCCTTTTTTTTCATAATAGTAACAATAGATTCATCGTTTTCTCCTCCAGAAATTTTATATTGTGAAATTATTTCTGCATCCAGAGGAATATCTGAAACTAACCTAGTAAATGTAAAATTTGCAATAACATCTGGTTTGAATAATTTGTGGTAAATTTCTCTACTCCCCCGTTCATACTCTTCAGAAAACTGTTGGAAATCTTGAATTATTCTTGTCTTTGAAAACAATTCCATAATTTTTTCAAGTATAGAGATATAATTTTTTTGGTCCAGTCTAAGAATCCCAGTAAATTTATCTGCAAGTATTTTAGATTCAAGCAAAATTTTTTTAAGTTGAAAGTATGCTGCAAATGGGTCTTTTTTAAGAAGATATAAAAAAGAAAAAAGTTCATTGTACCTTTTAGGAAAAAAGTCAGCGTTAGAAGTTACAAGTTTCTCTTGGGTCAATATTTTTTCTTGTTTAATCAAATAAACATACATTTGAGCTATTTCAAGAAGAGAAATTGTTTCACTCAAATCATAATTATAATTCTTCTGTTGAACAAATACAATTCTAGAAACATTTGGATTTTCTATTAAAGAATCTATTGTTCTTTCCATGACTTCAGGATGTTCTGCTAAACTAGGAACATAAGGGGCTCCAAGGTAATTAACATACAATACATCTTCCCCCCCTTCTCTTTTAACCTCATATGAATAAAGAGTATCCTCTTTTTGAAACTGCATAGTTCAAAAAATAGTTTATAGTTTAAATTATTTTGTATAATCCAAACAAATTTAAACCAGCTTTGCATTTAAAGGATATGGCTGAAGAGGGATTAGAAAATCAATATTTTACAGAGATTATAACTAAGATAAGGGATTTGGAAGATAAACAAAGAATAATGAAAGATAGAGTTTTTTTGATTGGACAAAACTTAATTGATTTAAAAGAAGAAGCACACAACATTTTTTTAGGAATAAAAAGAGACATGGAAATTTTAAAAAGAGACACTGAAAGATTAAAATCTTTTTTTGAAAGTGTATCTTCTGAATTTTCAACATTTGCAAGAAAAGAAGATGTGCAAATCCTTTCTAAACAAGCAAAAATGTTTCAACCTTTAGAGTTTGTGACTAAAGCAGATTTAGAAAAATTAAAAAACAACTAATAACTCCAATAAAAATGGGTGCAATAGAAGAAATAAACAATATGCGTAGCCAAGGTATGCAAGATAAAGAAATAACTAAATCTCTGAGAGAAACAGGGTTATCTCCTAAAGAAATAGAAGATGCATTTAATCAGCTTAGAATAAAAAATGCCATCTCTGCAGAATACTCAGAAGAAGATGGAATGGAACCTTCAATTATGAAAAATCCTCCAACACCTCAATCTGCTCCATTATATGTTCCAAAAACTCAAGAAATAGCTGAGCATGATCCAGGAGAATTTTATTCGCCCCAACCAGTCAATCCCCAAGCTCCTCAGTTTAATGAAAACGCACAAAACCAAATGTATGATATATATAATCAGAACCAATACATTCCTCAAGAAGGATATTTTGAACCTCAAACAGGGGGAACATATGAAATAGACGGAGTAATAGAAATAGCAGAACAAGTTTTCTCTGAAAAAATAAAAAAAGAACAAAAACAAATACAAACATTAAATGAATTTGCAACACTTATAGAAGCAAGAATAACAAATGATCATGAAAGAATAAAGAGGATGGAATCTATAATTGATAAATTACAAATAGCAATTCTTGAAAAAATAGGAAGTTACGGAAAAGATATTCAATCTATAAAAAACGAAATGGGAATGATGCAAGAATCATTTGAAAAAATGGTCCCAATACTTCACGAAAGAGCAGAAGAAAAACCTAAACCAAAACCAAGAAAGTAAACTAAAAATAAAAATAATTTTTAGAATTTTTTGTATTTATTCTATAATCTTATTTTATTATTGATAAGGCACTAACACCGGAGCATTTCCCAATTTAGGTTTAGTAGTTTTGCCTCCTGAAACCACCCAAATAATTAATCCAACCACAACCACAACTGCAATTAAACCTGTAAGATTTCCTCCTAAGAAATAGAAATTTAGTCCACTCAAAAATCCGATATTTCTTAAAGGTCCCCACACAACTGCAATTATAGCTACTAGAACAACTATAAATGCAAACCATTTCACACCCTGGTTGCTCCAATCAATAAATATTCCTCCTAAAATCAACAAAACTAAGATTATTGAAAGAGCAACACCTAATCTCGGGAATATATCTGCAAAAAAATACGAGACTAAATTAAATTGTAAAGCCATTAATGCCACTGCTAAAGAGATAATTACATTTACTGCTTTATTATCTTTAAATATTTTAACAAAAGACATAATAGCATACACTATTGCAAAAATTAAAAGAAAAGGCAACATATATTCAAATACACCCATTGCCTCCATCTGTCCTAGTAAATCACCTGCCATGTTAAATTATATATCTCAACCTTTTTTTATTTAAATATGTTTCTACCTCATTTTGATTTGCCTGTAGCAATCATAACTGCTAAAGCAACAACAACCAAAACTATAAACACAAAATTATTCCAAAACTTTGAACTCCATGAAGAAGCAAACAGCTTATCAAAATATGAAGAGGTATCAATTCCTGCAGCCCAAAGAACCGCAAAAAACACAGCGATTATAATAAAAATTCCAATAGCAAATTTTAATCCCTTAGGTGCCTGTTCAAAGATTTTCAATCCACCTTCACCCATTATAAATCCCCACAACATTAATACTACAAAGATTACAACTAAACCTATTCCTAAAAAGAGCATCAAGTTACCAACAACTTGTTTTGGAAACACCGCTGTAACAAAAATAAAACTAATTACAAACGAAATCAATGCATTAATTTGAGTTTTTTTGTCTCCAAATAATTTTGATTTTTCAAGAACTGCAAACAAAATAAAAAATATCAACAAAAAAGGATATACGAAATTAGTTAAAACCGGATTCTGTAAGATTGTTACTTCATCTGCCATCCCTCTTTTTACTCCTGTTTAATCCACAATTTCCTCAAACCCTGTATCTTGGCTTGGTAAAGCGGATTTACTTATTATGAAAACATCACTAATGGACTTTACAAATTGGTGAGGTATTATTACCCCTCTTGCGCCCCCCATTAATGAAAGAATGTTTCCTCCAACTCGGATTCTCCACCCATCTATCCTATTTTCAAAAAGGTTTGCCTCTTCTACTTCACCAAAAAATTCTCCTGAATCAGTAAACACCCTCTTACCTAAAACTTCTGAAATTTTTTTAATTTTCATATTAGGAAATGCAATACTTTATTTAAATACTTTTCCATGATATACAAAACATTTGTAAAATAGGATATACACAAGATTTATAAAAAAAAATATCCTGTTTAAAAGATGGCTAAGGGTAAAGAAATTGCAATAATTGTTTTGGTAACCATTATAACTGCATTTTCAATTGCACTAACATCTTCACTATCCCTAAATTTAAGATTTTTTCTAATAGCATTAATCAGTGTATTCTTAATTTTAGTAATTAACACTCTCGTAAAAAAAGCAACAGCATACTTCTTAGAATCTGAAATTGAAATAAAACTTTGGGAAATAAAAAGATACGGGTTTAAAACAGGTGATAAATTCAAGAATGCGTTTCCAATAGGCGCAATCTTACCTTTAATTTCAAAAGTATTTTTCTTTGCATTAAACGGATTTGTATGGATGGCTTCACTTGTTTTTGATGTTAAAGCAAAATCTTACCGTGCAGCAAAAAGACACGGAATATACTCATTCTCAGAGATGACTGAAGAGCACGTAGGAAGAATAGCTGCTGCAGGAATACTAATTAATCTCTTCCTAGCATTTATATTTTATATAATCGGAGGAGAATTTGGAATAGTTTTTGCAAAACTAAATATTTGGTTTGCTTTCTTCAACATGATTCCTATTTCAGATTTAGATGGTAATAAAATCTTTTTCGGAAATTTAGTGCTTTGGAGTTTCCTTGCAGTGATTACCTTAATAGGATTAGGATACACTTTCTTACTTATCTAATAATTTATCCAGATTAAAAAGAGGATAATCTATAAAAATAAAAGTATTTAAAAAATTAAATGGAATTTTTAAAAAATATAACTCCCCGGAAGTATCAAGAGGAGATATTTAAAACTTGTATAGAAAAAAATTGTTTAGTAGTTCTACCTACAGGAGTAGGAAAAACTCTTATCGGATTAATGTTAACTATTGAAAGAATGAAGATGTTTCCAGGAGAAAAGGTTTTGTTCCTTGCTCCAACAAAACCTCTTGCAGAACAACACTTAGCATACTTTAAAAAAAATCTTCCAGAATTATTTGGAGAAATACAATTATTTACTGGAAATGTAAATGCTGAAAAAAGAAAAGAAATTTGGATGACAGCAGACATAATTTTCTCTACCCCCCAATGCATTGCAAATGATTTAAGAAAAAGAATGTACTCTTTAAAGAATGTATGTCTCCTAATAGAAGATGAAGCCCACAGATGTATAAAAAATTATGACTATAGATACATTGCAGAAGAATATAAAAATCAAGCAAATCACCCTAGAATTGTAGGACTAACTGCTTCTCCTGGAAGTGAGAAATCAAAAATAAAAGAAATCTGTAAGAACCTCTCAATAGAAGAAGTAGAAATAAGAACAAGAGAAAGTCCAGATGTAAAAGAACATCTCCAAAAACTAGAATTTGAAAAAAGGCTAGTTGATTTTCCTCCAGAACTCGAAGAAATACGACAAGTACTGTTAAAATTGTTTAATGACTATGTTTCTGAATTAAGAGAGAGAAAGGTTCTATTCGGGCCAGGATCTAAAACAGAATTAATTCAACTCCAAAAAAAGATTTCCGCTACAATTTCAAGGAACCACCAGAATTTCAATTACATGCAGGCTGCAAGCGCGTGTGCACAAACAATAAAAATACAACATGCCCTAGAACTTCTTGAAACCCAAACACTAGAAGGATTTTACAAATATCTTAAAACTCTTTTTGATCAAGCTTCAAAAAAGCAAAGCAAGGGGGTTATCAAATTAGTGGCAAAACAAGAGTTTAATTTTGTCTTTTCTCAAGCAAATGAATTATTAATAAAAAAGTTTGAACATCCTAAAATACAAGAAGCAATAAATATAATCCAAGAAGAAAAAAGATTAAATAAAAATTTAAAGGCAATAATCTTTACTCAATTTAGAGAAACTGCCTCAAATATTTCAAAAAAAATAAATGAAATAGAAGGTATTAAGTCTAAAATATTTATTGGGCAAGCTAAAAAAGGGAACACTGAAGGATTAAACCAAAAACAGCAAAAAAAGATAATCGATGAATTCTCAGATGGGAAAATAAATGTTCTTTGTGCAACTTGCATAGCTGAAGAAGGATTAGACATTCCTGAAGTTAATTTAGTTATGTTTTATGAGCCAATACCTTCAGCAATAAGGATGATCCAAAGAGCAGGGAGAACCGCAAGACTTATGAAAGGAAAACTAATAATCCTTATAACCAAGAAAACAAGAGACGAGACATTTTTTTATGTTGCTAAATCAAGGGAGAAAAAAATGAAGAGTGCAATAGAAAGTATAAAAAAAGATCTCTCAAATAATCAAAGTACTAATCTAGTTAAAAATGAAATTCAGAAAAAATTAGAATGAAAACAATAAGTTCACCCCAATTTTTTGATATTTTCTCTAAAAAAAAGGATAAACCCAAGAAAAAAGAAAAGAAAAATGGAATTATAAGCGTTGATTACAGAGAAAAAAATTCACTAGTAGCATCTTATTTAATTAAAGAAGGGTTAAATGTAGAATTTAAAGAACTAAAAGTAGGAGACTATATTGTAAAAGACACAATAATTGAAAGAAAAACAACTACCGATTTTATATCTTCTATGATTAATCAAAGATTATTAAGGCAAATAGAAGAATTAAAACAATACAAACATAAACTGCTTGTTATAGAAGGCATTTCTGAAAAAGAATTATACAAAGATGAAGATCCTGGAGTAAACTCCAATGCAATAAGGGGTTTTCTACTCTCAATAGCATTAAAACATAAAATACCTGTGATTTTTTCAAAGAATCAAGAAGATACTGCAAAATTCATTAATGTTTTATTTAAAAAAAGAGATAAAGAAATAAATCTCAATGCAAAAAAGAAAACACTCGATAAAAAAGAACAATTGCAGTTTATAATTGAAGGGTTTCCCGGAATAGGCCCTAAAAAGGCAAAGGCATTATTAGAAAAATTCGGTTCAATACAAAACATTATTCTTGCACCCACAGAAGAGTTAGAAAAGATTATAGGATTAAATGCTAATAAAATAAGGGAAATAATCGAAAGAAAGTATTAGATTACTCTTAATTGAATTAAATTAGGTTGTATTCTCCCAATGTAAAATGCTCCGGGCATTTATTATTTAATTTAGATTCCGCAATATAAAACTTATCTACTGTAAAAGATAATTTTTCAAAAATAATATTTTTCAATTTTTCTAAAAAAACCTTTTTATCTCTTATTTTTTTAACCCTTGCTATTGTAAGATGCCCCATAAATCTTCTCTCCTTTGCAAACATTGGCCACAAAACACTGTCAATTTCTTTTTGAAGAGATTCGCAATTAGATATGCTAACCCAAATAATACCCTTTCTACCATTATCAAAAAATCCAATCTCTCCTAATTTTGATTTAAATATTGGAAAATCAACTTTCTCGAGTTTAGACTTAACCTCATCTAATTTATCTAAAGAAATTTCATCTAAAAACTTTAAAGTTAAATGCAAGTTTTCCATATTTGTTTTCTTTCCTTTAAATCTTGGAAGAGAACTTTGTATTTTTTTAACCTCTTCAGATATTCTCTCTGAAAATTTTAATGAAATAAATACTCTCATATTAGATTAATTCTGAAATTATTTTTGCCCCTATCTTTAAAGTTAACTTGTCCGTATCTTTCAGGGGATTTATCTCTACCAATTCAGCTGCTCTAAAAGTTTTAATTTTATTTAATCTCTGTATTAGATAAATAAATTCCCTACTGGTTAAACCTCCTACTTCAGGATGTTCTGCTCCAGGAGCAAAAACAGGGTCAAGAACATTTACATTTAAAGATAAATACAATTCTTTTTTATTTGAAAATTCCATAATAAATTCGCACGCCTCTTCAATTTGTTCTAAAAGAAAATTTAAAGAAAGGGATCTTATAGAATGGGTTTTTAAAAATTCCTTTTCATTCGTATCTAAATTCCTATTACCTACAAGGAGTATATTTTGTCCTGGGAACCCTTCATCAACAATTTTTCTTAGCCATTCTTCATTTTTAGGGTAAGTAAAATCTTTATCTTCGGGAAGTTTACAATTAGGACGAGCATCAAAAATAATTAAACAAGGTTCCTTCCCGATTTCATTAAAATAATCTAAAAAGGCTTTGCAAAGAGGGTAACTTATTGAATGATCCCCTCCTAAAAAAATGCTCTTGGGTTTAGATTCAAAAGATTTTAAAGCATTTTTATAAATAAGAGCATTAGTTAATTTTAAATCAGAGTTATCTAAATGTATCTCTTCTAAATCTAATCTTCCAATCTCAACGGATTTTCCAGATTCATTTAATTTAATTTCTTCTTTAATTATTTTAAGAATTTCATTTCCAGCTTTCTCACATCCGCGAGTATTAGATTTATTATTCACTCCAGGAACTTTAACTACAAACATAAAGATAAAGAATATTTTGCCTTTTTAAGATTATCTCAGTTTACTTAGGAACCAATGCAAAAAAACTATAATTTTTTAATGCACTTTTTGCAAGATATTTAACGTCTTCCAATTTAACCCCTAAAATTTCTTTTTTGAAGTTATAAAACTCCTTTGCGTTCCCTTGTATTTCATAAGCTAAAAGATTTACCATCTGCTCTTGAGAATCCTCCATAGAAAGATAATAATTTCCAATTAACTGTTCTTTAATTTGATCCATCTCCTCCTTAGCTAAAGAATCTGCAATTTTTTTAAGTTCTTGTAAAATTAATTTTTTTACTTTTTCTATATTTTCTTTCATTGTTCCAACATAAATAATATTATATGAAAAATTTTTATTGATATTTGCATCTCCTTTAACTGCATATGCTAAATTCCTCTTCTCCCTTATCTCATGGAACAGTCTTGAAGACATTCCTCCTGTCATTAAAGTGTTTAAAACAACTGCAGAGTACCTTTTTTTATCTCGTGCTAAAGGAACAGGGTATGCAAAAACTAAATTTGCTTGGTCAATTCCTTCTCTTTTCTCAATTTTAAATCCTCGCTTAGTGTCAAACTTTTCAGTAAAAATTTTAGAATTTGAATTATCAAAATTTTTTTCAACAAACTTTGTCAATTTATCAAAATCTGCATCTCCAACAACGCATAAAATAAGATTATTCGGAGTGTACGTTTCTTTAAATCTTTTAATCATTTTTTCTCTAGAAATTGAGTTCATAGTATCAAATGTTCCTGCTAAATTAATCTCCATTGTTCCATCATACATCAGCTTTTGAATTTCATCAACAGAATGTAACCTAGGATTGTCTTTATACATTTTAATTTCTTCAAAAATAACTTTTCTCTCTTTTTCAAAATCAACCTCATCAAACAGAGGATTCTTAATCATATCTGACAACACATTCAAAGCATCATACAAATACTTTGAAGGAACTTTACACCAATAGGCTGTAATCTCTTCAGAAGTAAACCCATTTAACTCTCCCCCTTTTTTTTCAATTTCTTCTGCTATCTTCTTAGCGTTTCTTGAGGGAGTTCCCTTATAAAGCATATGTTCAATAAAATGAGATATTCCCTTCTCACTTGGTTTCTCGTTTACTCCTCCGCTCCTAACAGCAAATGCTGCACTAACAACAGGTAAATCTCTTTTTTCTAAAATTAAAGTCATCCCATTTTTAAGCACTTTTCTATGAAAAGAGGTCTTCATAATCTAAAAAAGAAAACAGGCTATTTAAATTTAGGCTTATCTTTTAATTGAAATATAATATATTTTTCATTTCCTGTTTCAAAATCCTCGATTAATTCAAAGTTTTCTCTAATAAAATTAAAAATCCAATTTCTATTTACCTTAAATTTTTTCTTACTAACTAAACTTCTTGTTGCAAAACTAACAACCACAAAATCAACTAAGGGGGTTAATTCCCTGAGCAATAATTTAGAATAGTTTTCTTGAAGCATCTCCAGCGAATCTATAACTTTAAACAAAAACAAAATCTTCTTACCTTTCTTTTCAAAAATAATTTTTTTAATTTTATCTAAATTAAATAAGCTATCGTGTATCGCTTCTCCATTTAATCCTTTTTTGTTAAAATAATAATTTGTTAAACTAACTAGTTGATTCATCCCCTCTATTCCAATATAACTCAATTTAGTTGGAAAATATCTATAACTAAATCCATTTATTCCTGCTCCAAGATCAAAAACAAAGAGGTTTGATTGGTTTTCTAACTTGATATACGAAAATATTTTTTTATATACTTCTGGATAGTGTTTTAGTCTTTCACGGGTTGAGATATGTTTATTTAATATCCATTCTGAATCTTTATCCTTAATATTTAATAACTTATTACTAGTAAAGACACTAAATGTTTTTCTCAATAGATCTCGTGTAAGTTTTACTTTTTCTTCATCTAAATAATGAGGCTTATCAAATCTATCTAATGCTAATCCAATATCTTTTTCAGGAAGCTGTGAGAAGTCCTTCTTCTCGATTATTTTTTTTATTAATTCGTCCCTATTCATAAATTATTTAAGTAATAAGAACTTAAAAACCTATATGACTACAAATGCACATCCAGAGTATATTTCAGCAGAAAAAGAATATTTGAATGCAAAATCTTTAGAAGAGAAAATTGAAAAGCTAAAAAAAATGATTTCTCATGCCCCTTCACATAAAGGGGGAGAAAATCTGAGAGCGCAATTAAGAACAAGGTTGAAAAAATTCCTAGAAGAAAAAGAAAAAATTAAATCAAGAGGTAAATCTTCAAAAGCAGGTCTAAAAAAGGGTGAATTGCAAGCAATATTAATTGGAAAATCAAATTCAGGGAAATCCTCAATTTTAAATGAATTAACCAACGCAAAGCCTGAAATTTCTCAAATTCCTTTCTTAACCACTTCTCCTGAAATCGGAACTCTAAAATATAATGAAGTAAATATCCAAATAGTTGAAAATCCTGCAATAGATTCAGAGTACTATGATAAGGGATTAACCAACACTTCAGACACTTTAATAATTGCAATAAATTCTATAGTAGATTTAGGAGAAATTGAAAATACTATTAAAGAAATTTCTAAAAAAAAGATAATAGTGTTCAATAAATCTGATTTATTAAACAAAGAAGAAAAAAGAAAAATCTCTTCGACGCTCCAGTCAAAAAAATACAATTTCATTTTATTCTCTTCACTAACTAAAGAGGGAGTCAAAGAATTAAAAGAGAAAATATTCCTTTCTTTTGATAAAATAAGGGTGTTTACTAAAGAACCCGGAAAAGAAAAAAGCAAAAAGCCAATAGTTCTTGAACCAGGAGCAACAACAAGAGATGTTGCGGAAAAAATTCTAACAGGATTTTCAGAAAAAATTAAAGTAACAAAAATTTGGGGTCCTTCTAGTAAGTTTCCTGGGCAAATCGTAGGGTTAAACTACAAACTAAAAGATCTAGATGTTGTAGAATTTAAAACAAAATAAATTCAACCTGCTTTTAAAGAGGCTAAAAAATCAAAATAAAGTCTCTAAAACTACTTTTAAACTACTCAAATTCTTAAAAATAAAGGCTTGCTCAAATCCAGATGATAATTGGATTACTTATTTCAATTATTCTGGGTATCTTTGGGGGAGTAATAACTGGTTTATTTCCTGGAATCCACATAAATCTTGTAGGGGCTTTCTTAATTACCCTTGCGTTTAAAACTTCTGGAAGCATCCATCCAATATATTTTGTAGTTGTTATTTCTGCGCTTGCAATAACACACACATTTACAGATTTTATACCAAGTGTGTTTTTAGGGTGTCCTGACACAGATACTGAATTGTCAATTCTTCCAGGGCATGAGATGTTAAAAAAAGGAAGGGGGTATGAAGCGATTATGAGAACAGCATATGGAGGGATTGCTGCAATATTCATTTTAGTTATTCTAGCATTTCCCCTTTCATTTATTCTATCTAAAATTTACCCTACAGTGCAAAAAATAATTCCATATATTTTAATTATGATTTGTATCATTATGCTTGCCACAGAAAAAAATAAACTTCAAGCGTTTCTAGTCTTAGTATTAACAGGAGTTTTAGGGACACTAGTTTTAAATCTTGATTTAAAAGAACCCCTTCTGCCTCTTCTAAGCGGATTGTTTGGAAGTTCAATGTTAATACTAAGTATAAAACAAAATACAAAAATACCTCCTCAAAAAATAAAAACAGATAAAATAAAGTTTAGACAAATGATACGCCCTCTCGCTGGAACAACAATTGCATCTCCCCTTTGTGGATTTTTACCGGGTTTAGGGAGTGGACAAGCCGCAGTAATTGGAAGTCAAATTTCAAGAACAACTGAAAAAGAATTTCTAATTCTTTTGGGGGCAGTAAATACATTAGTAATGGGGCTCTCATTTGTTTCATTGTACAGCATATCAAGGACACGTACAGGAGCTGCAGTTGCAATTCAATCATTATTGGGGCAAATAACTATATCTACTTTAACATTAATTCTTTTTGTCTGTTTTGTGTCTGGAATAATCTCTTTTTTCCTAGTAAAAAAATTAACAATCTTTTTTCTAAAAAAAATCGAAAAAACAAATTACAAAAAATTATCTAAAATTATTCTTGTATTTCTCTTAACATTAATATTTTTAATATCAGGTATTGAGGGACTATTAATTTTTATAATATCTACTGCAGTAGGGTTTTATTGTATACAACTTAAAATCCGAAAAACTCAAATGATGGGGTGTCTTCTTATACCCACAATTTTATTATATTTTATTTAAAAAATTTAAAACCATTTACTAATACTCTCTTGTTTTTCAATCTCTTTACCAAAAATACTTTCAACATATCTTTTAACTAGTTCCAAATTTTGTTGTACATAATTTGGAAGATTATATTTTTTAGCTAAACCTAATGCGGGTTCAAGATATTTTTTTATTCCACCTTCATGAATAGTAAAAATAAGTTTCCCCTTACAGATAGGACAAACCCCGTTTAAAGGGACTCTTCTAATAATTTCGTTACACCCAACACATCTAAACTCTTGCATAGAAAACTTTCTAAGATTACCCCTCATATCTCTAATAAAATGTCTATCAATAATTAACCTAGCAGTATCAGAAGTATCTACAGCTCTTAGTTTCTCGACTAAATTCATTTGATGATTTACTTTATCCTTCATGGTTAACAATAATTTATATGAAGAACATAAAACACCCTCATTAAAATTTTCTGTGTCGTGGGTAAATCCTGCATTTATAAACGGGTTGTCTCCTCTCTTCAAAACCTCTTTAACTGTATTGATCTTAACCTCAGAGGAATGAACTCCCCTTTCTGCAAGTTTATATAACTCTAAAGGATATTTACTTACAAATTCAAAATCTAAAATTTGATCGTCTACTTCTCCTGCATCTATTTTTGCATTTAAAACTAAAGGGGCATCTTGAGTGCCTCCCCTATGACTAGGTAAAAACTCCCTTGAAAAGTTAAGTAAAACATCTCCTAAAAGCATAATTGCTGCTTCATCTCCATCACAATCTCTTCTTACAGCTGCATGCATATATGGACTTGCAAATAATCCTTGGGTATTTGAAAATCCCACAAACCTACAAATGACCCCTGCACAATTATGGGGGGCCATACAAACTCCAAGTTTACCGATTAAATCTTCTTTCTTTTGTAGGTTATACAATTTTTCTAATCCATAAATACCTTCTAACTCCTCATCCACAAATTGAGATACTCTAAAAAAAACTTCATCTGCTTTTTCATCTAAAGATTCAAAAGAGCTAGGAAGCAAAATGTCGTGAGGCATCAACTCTAAAATTTGATCATCTCTCTCTAAACTCTTTCCAAAAATATCTTTAGTGTAACCTATCTCGCGAAGTTTTTCAATACTTACATACACTTCTTTAGGTTTAAAATATAATAAAGGCAATTCAGTTGCATCAAAACGTATTGTCCCATCTTTATTCACTTGTAAATTATATTTTGATCTTAAAATACCTTTAGAAAGGTTTTCAACTGCGTGATTTGCAGATGAAGTACCTCTAACCCCTTTTATTAAAAGGGGGGCCTCATCTTTAGAATATCCTAGATTTTTTAATGCATATTCATAATAATGATTTATGTCAATTGGCTTGTTAGTGTACCTTATCCCTTCTTTAGAAGAAGTCTCATTAAGTTTAGTAAAAAGTTTTTCTTTAGTATCTGGAAAATAATACATCTGTTTTGTTGTTGAACTACATTTTTCACATGTAGGGTAAATTGTTTCACTCTCACATTTTTCACAATGGTAAAGTGGAAAACTACTAAAAACTCTTCCTTCTTTACATGCAGATTGTAAACTCCTTAATCTTCCACCTTCTTTTCCAACTGGAAATAAAACATTTGGACTTCCAACTAATTTTCTTAATTTAGCTTTCTCAGGCCGCCCCATACGGGAACCTATAAACTCTCCGGCTTTATCTTTAATAGCGTATTCAGAAAAATAATTAACAATTTCTAAAACAGATTTATCAGAATTAGTATTATAATAATCAATTATTCTTTTCAGTTTAGATTTTTCCTCTTCCCAATTATTTTTATCTATTCCTAAATTGAGTAAAAGCACTGTACTAATTTCTTCTGTTAATACAACGTTTTCCAGTGTAACTTGGTGTTCTACACCTAAGATTTCTAAGGCTCTTTTTCCAAGAGAAAATTTTTCTTTTTCAGCTTTATTGAATGGAAAAATAATTTTTTTATCTACTTTAGAATTTTCAATCCATTTTAATAAATCTAAAAAAGAATCCTTTGAAATCTGAGTCCAATAAAAAATAAATTCAGGGTGCATAGGAATAGAACAATTTTTACTGATCTCAATTGCTTTATCTAATGAAACTGAAGAAGGTGAAAGTGATTCTAATGAAGAATCTTTTTCTATAGCTTCTAAATGCCACCATTCCTCAACATATCCTGGTTTAATTAAATTTGCATTTCTATTGGCTAAATCACTAAATGGAAATAAAATATCCCCAAAATAAATAATCTCGTCCACATCTGGATAAATTTTCTTAGCTTCTTCAATTGAAGTTATTTTCTTTACACTCCCATTAAACATCTTTACTATTGGTCCTTCTATTGAATCGCATACAGTAACAGCACACCCCTTTGTAGGTTTTTCTATTTTCAATTGAGTCCCTATTGCAATAAAATTATCTGATATAGCCATTGTTGCAGGGTGTAATGAAGCTGCACTAAATCCAGAAACTCTTCCCCTTCCATATCTAAATCTAAATCCTCCTGACCTCGAGGGGTGCCCAAATATTGGTCTCCCAGCAACCAAATCCTTAATATAAACAGGAGAAGCATCTGCTTTTCCTCTATCTCTTTTTTCATGTATTTTTATATACTCTTCAAGAAAATCAAAACCATTTGAGACTATTCCATTTTTCTTTGCCCTATTTAATAACCTAAATCCTTTAGCAGCTTTTTGTGCTAACCCTTCTCCAATAACCAAACAAAATCCACTTCTCAAAAAATTTGTGTCTACTCTTTCTAAGTTTTTATAATTTGGAACTTCGATTGTTTCAGAGGCATCTCCTGCAATTTGTATTGGTAAATGCTCTGCTAAAAAAAGGGCTTCTTGTTCAGTAGGCATATATTGTAAATTATTAACTCTCTCATGAAAATGCTCTAACTCTGTATAAAGTCTTTTTATTTCGTCAGGGGTAGGATCATATTTTGCAAATCCAAATATCTCTCTCAAATAATCAATCACTATTAAAATGATACAACTTGCTGTTGTCCCTGCGCTTCTAATAGGTCCAGAAAAACTTGCTTCTATGTACTCTTTTCCATCTCTTGTTTTCCTAGTTTTAATTCCTGTAAATCCTTCTATTGGACTAGATACCACCCCTAGAGTAGTATACGCAAATGCAATCCTTATTCCTGCATCCATTGATTGAATTAAATTTTCAAATTTACAAAATTTTTGCTTAGCAACCTCTTCTGAAATTTTAAATAAAATAGTTGGATCCAATTTCCCATATTCTTTTTCTAATTCTAAAATCCTTTCAGCTATTCCAGAATCTTTTACCTGGGGGTATATTGTTGAAATAAGTCCAACTACTTTTTCAGCCATACTCATAGCTAAAGGTATTTCAACTTCATTCACAGGGTCATAGCCCTTAGCTCTAGCTGAATTAGCAATAGAATATACCTTATCTATTTCATTTTTTAAATTTTTAAAATATATTTCTAAAGTCATGTTAGTATCTCCATTATCTCTTTCCAATTTTTAACAAATATTATATTTTCATGGGGAGTATGTTTCTCATTCCAAGGTTTTTTTAAGAGTAAAGACAAAATACCCTTATTAGCACAGTCTAAGGCATAATGAGGATTATCCTCAATGATTAAATTTATCCCTAAATTTTTACAAATCTCTGATTTTTTTTCTCCACCATAAATCTCCCCTGAAAAAATAAATTCAAATCCATTTTTTGGAAAATGAGAATAAAAAAAGTCAGTAGTTTTTTGTTTTAACTCCTTTGGCCTAGCAGTAATAAAATAAAGATTATATTGCTTAGATAATCTTTCAATTGCACATTTTGCTCCAGGTATTAAACCTATCCTATCAAAATAAGGTGAATTTTGAAACTCTGAAACTTCTCTAGTGCTTTCTTCTTTCGAATTATGAATTCCACACTCCCATAAATGATAATTTGTAATATTTTTGGGTTTAAAATTTGTTGAGTATTTAGTATTATGAAAAGATAAATAGTTTTCAACAAACTTAGCAATAACCTCGTCTATATCTATACCTATTTTTCCTGTACCGAATTTCATTTTATCTTATTCTCCTGAATTACATTCTCTTGATTTAGTTTACTCTCTCCTTTCTCTTCAAAATCTAAAATTTTAATTTTTCTTGTCTTTAAATTAAAAATAGGGACTTTGCAATGATCAGGGGTATTTCCAAATTTCTCTTGGTAAGGAGTCATTTCTTCCCAACATGAAGTAGAAACAATTAAAATATTATTATAATATGCAACTCCACATTTGTGAGTGTGTGCTGAAACAAAAATATCTGGAACCTCACTAATTAATAAACCATCTTTTTCAGAAGGAAAGTATTGTGTGGAAGTGTGTGAGGGAGCAAGGTGCCTGTTTTTAAGAAGATATTTCATTATCTCCTCTGGACAATTCATTGCCCTCTTTTTAATAAGGTGGGGAATGTTGTTAGCATAATAGGGATAAGAAAAACCGTGGTAAGTGAGTACATTAAACCCCGAAAAACCTTCTCTCTTTCCAATATTCACATGCCCTGGGTTTTGAGTCATGTATACATTGCCTAATTCATATAGCGGCCAAGCATATTTTTGGTCTAATGCGGGTTGAGGTTCCATTAATCTAACACCATCATGATTTCCAGGAGAAATTATTATTTTAACATCTTTTCTTATTTTACTTAAAATTCCTGCTAAGCCAATAAATTGCTCTTCTAAATCAAATATCTCTAAATCTTTTTCTTGGTCAGGATAATTCCCAATACCAGTTATAAGATCCCCTACTAAAAAAAGATATTTTATTTTTCTAGAATCTTCTTCATCACCTAAGTCTCCGTTCAAATAGTCTATAAACCTAAGAAAATTATCTTCCATAAAACGTTTACTCCCGAAATGTAAATCGCCTACAAATGCAACAGATTCGTCTACTTTAGAAAATTTTCGTTCAGGAAGACTAGAATCAGGATAAACTATTTCTTCTGCAAAAAACCTTTCCTCATTGCCCGAACCTTTAAAACCAATGACAGAGTCTAAAGCAAGATTCTCTGCTTTTTCAAATAACTCTTTTTTATCCTTGTTCACAATTATTTTAAGCTTTCCGGTATTGTCCTCAACTTCCAAGATAATATTTCTATTTTTAGTAAATGATTTATTTGAAATTATACCTATTATTGAAATCTTATGTCTATTTCCAAAAATTTTTCCTATTGAGATTAAATTATCTAACTCTGAATGAGATTGCAAAATAGATTTAAATTCGCTAAATCTCCCTCTAAAATAATTAACAAAATCTTGAACTTCTAATTTTTTATTTATATCTGGAAAAGAAGATAAAATCTCAACCGAATTTTGGCTTTCTTTATCCTTAGAAAAATCTTCTTTTTTATGGACTACAACCTCATCAGAATATCCCTGAAAATCAATACTTTTTTCTTTAGAGATTTCAATGCTTAGCCCCAATTTTATCTTAATCTTTTCTAATTCTTCTTGGGAACCTTTAGGTAAATTATAAAAAAGTTCATTAAATTTATCTTTATTCTCGTAAAAGACACTCTTAGTTATAATATTATGAGAGGTATAATTTTTTATGGATTTTATAATTAATTTAGCGAAATCAAGATCTCCTGTCTCGTCAAAGAGGCTTAAAACTTCTTTATCAACTAGTAAACCATTCTCTAGGCAAAACTTCAATAGTTGTTTCGAGTTCATTTTTAAATATAATTTTAAACATAATTAAGTGATTTTTCTATTATATCTTTAGCCTTACTAGTAACTTCTTTTGGAATGGCCATCTTTATCTCTCTCATTCTTCCTCCTCTCCCTTTTGAAATAACTCTAACATTAATTATACCTAACATATCTAATTCCTGTATTATCTCCCCCACTCTTCTTTGAGTTAAAATATCCAATTTATTTTTTGTACATAATTGTTGATAAAAATCATAAACTTCACCTGTAAAAACAGGAAGGTCATTTTTCTGTAATTCTAAGCGGTATATTATTGAGCCTAAAACAAGCTTAAATTGCTTTGATTCAGAGGAAATAGTTTCTAACACCTTATCTTTCTCTATCTTTTCATTTGCATAATCGATGTATTTTAATAAAATCTTTTTTGAATTATCTCTTTCTGCTAATTCCCCTGCTACTCTTAATAAATCTAATGCTCTCCTAGCATCACCATGTTCCTTTGCAGCAAGCGCAGCACACTTATTAATAACCCCTTCTTGTAAAACTCCACTCCTAAACGCCAATTCAGACCTTTGATTAAGTATGTCTTGAATTTGAAGTGCATTATAAGGATGAAAAAGAATTTCTTCTTCAGATAAAGAACTTCTTACACGAGGGTCTAATTCTTCTAAAAACCTTAAATCATTACTTATTCCAACAAGACATATTTGAGACTTTGATAATTCAGAATTTAATCTAACAAGGCTATATAAAAAATCACTAGATATTTTTTTAACAGTTTGATCTATTTCATCTAAAATCAAAACAACTAAATTCTTTTCATTATCAATTGTATCTATAAATTTATTGTATATTGCTTGTGTGGGTAAACCAGTCAAGGGTACCTCTCCTCCCATTTTTTTAACTAATTCTGCTAATATTCTATACTCTGTATCAGATACTTTTTTCATTTTACAATTTAAATATTCAATCTTGAGATTAAAATCAGAATCTTTTTTGACTCTTTTGTATAATTCATCACGAATAAATTCAATAGTAAGTGTCTTACCTGTACCTGTTTTACCATATAAAAAAAGATTACTTGTTTTCTCACCTCTTAATACAGGTGCTAAAATAGAAGCTATTTGTTTTATTTGTTCTTCTCTATGTGGAATCTCATTAGGAGAGTAATTAGATTGTAAAATAGACTTATCTTTAAAGATGCTATTTTCATCAAAACTATCAAAAATTTTACCAACATCTATTTTCATTTGAATATAATTATTTTAATGTGAGTATGACACGTGTATTTCCTATGGAAAAGGAGTTATTACTTCAATCACCGATGAAAAAAATTAAATTAATATATAAATGATTATAACTACTGATTAAGAGAAACACCTGTGTTTCCTATGGAAAACATATTCAACAGAGTATGTTAAAATAATTTTGTGAATAATAAGAATCATAATAATAATGATAATAATGATAACAATAATAGCAACTACAATAATAAAATAATAAAATTATAATTTAATTAAAATAAAATATAAAATAGTTAGATTATAATTATAATTTAGTATAGTATAGTATAGTATATATAATTTTATAAAATAAATAAAAAAATAAAAAATAAAAAATTTCTTTTTAAATGTTTCCATAAGAAATAAAGGGGATGGAGAGTGCTTAGATTATTTTTAGATAACTATAATAATTCACAGAAACATTTATAAATTGTTTTCATTTATTTTTCATATGCAAAGCGAAAAGAATCCTTTCAATGCTTTATTGGGGAAAATGATTGTTACAAAAGAAGGTAAAAGATTAGGTTTTGTTAAAGATATTACTTTTGAAACAAGATCTGGAGAACTAATAGGCATTGTGATTAAAGACTCTACACCTTATGCAAGAAATTTAAACCTAGAAAAAACTTCTTCAGGCGAATTCTTAATACCTTATAATTCTATTATAGCAGTTGGAGACTTTATGATAGTTTCTGAAGAAGATTTGATTTAATTCTGATTCCTTTTATTTGTTATTACCCTTATTATAAATATTAATTAATATATTAAACAAAAATATTTAAAAACAAACTTAAACAAGATATTTTATGGAGATTTTGGGTTTTAATATTACTAAAATAAGTGCTGAAAAGAGAATAGAAAGTATAAAAGAAGTGAAAATAGAAACAAAAATGAATATTTTAGATATTTCTCCCATAGAAATCAAACAACTAAAAAACACAGAAAATTCTTTAAAAATTAAATTTGATTACCTTTTAGATTATGGTAAAGAGGTTGCCTTTATTAATATTCAAGGTTATTTAATTATCTCCCTTGAATCTCCTTTATTTAAAGAAGTAATAGATTCATGGAATAAAAAGAAACTTCCAGAAAACTTTCAGGTTACAATTATAAACATCATTTTTCAAAGAGCAGGGATTAAAGCTTTATTAGTGGAGGATCAATTAAATTTACCTTTACATACTCCAACCCCTTCAATTAAGATGAAATCTAAAAAAGAATAGTTCTTTTTACAGGTTAACTTTAAAAAATATTCATTCTTTGTTGATAGATGTATATATCTAAAGAAAAAAAAGAAAAAATTTCAGAGCAAATTTTAGCCCACCTTTACCTTAAGAACCCCAAACCTATTTTTACATTCCATATAGCTAAAGAAATAGCAAGAGATGAGGAATTTGTTAAAAAATTACTTAAGGAATTAAAAAAGAAAGAATTAGTCATTGAAATAAAAAAGAATCCTGAAGGAAAAGAATATACTAAAAGAAGCAGGTGGAAATTAAGTGAAAAAGCATATTTAGCATATAAACAAAAACAACAAATAAACTAGTTTAAAACATTGTTTTCTATATATTTTAAATTAAATATATTTTAATTAATCTTAATCTTTTTATAGTTCCATAATCTTCAACTTAAATGGAACACATAAAAGAGGCGTTTTTTAAGGTTAAACAAGATATAAATGTCTTAAAACGAGAAATATCTTTTCTAAATAAAGGATTAAGTTCATTAGACGACCAATTTAAAAAATCCCAGGAAGAACTAAAAGAAACAAAGCAGAGATTAATTGAAATATGTGATATTCTTAAAGAAGTACTTAAAAAAAACGAAGAACTTTTATCAAGACAAAATACCTTTGACCAGCCAGTTCAATCGCAATTAAATAAACCTCTTTTGCCTGAGACAATTATTCCTTCATCTAATTTAAATAATTCTAACTTATATACTGATTTATCCCCCCAAAATGTTCCATTTTATCAGCCCCCCACACATCCAACACATCCAACACATCCTGAAAATAATTCGACAAACAGACAGGAAATTCCAACAAACCCAGCATATAATGCTCCTTATAACGCCTTAAAAGGCAAAAATCAGGTAGTTTCCATAGGAAATGAAGGGGTTCCAACAGACAGACAGACAAACCAACAGACAAACCAACAGACAGATAAGGGTTCGCATAACCCCATATTTTTTTCCCAGGTTAATTTACATCAAAACTCTATAGATGATGCAGCAAAGATACTGGATTCATTGGATAATATAAAAAAAGAAGTGAGGTTAAAATTTAAGAAACTAACAGATCAAGAATTCTTAGTTTTTTCGACAATATATCAGCTATCAGAAGAAGAAGGTTATACAGACTATAAAGCACTTTCAACCAAGTTGAATTTAACCCAAAGTTCAATTAGAGATTATGTTGGCAGGCTCCTTAAAAAAGGGATCCCCCTCGAGAAAACCCGCATAAACAACAAAACAATCCATCTTTCAATCTCTTCTTCATTGAAAAAAGTAGCTTCACTATCAACAATCCTTCAATTAAGGACAATATAGTTATTCGGTATAAAGGATAACTTTATCTCTATCTTCGATTAATTCATTTTCCTTCAAATAAGCCTCATTTTTGGCTTTCCTACCCCTATTTTATTGATTTATTTGATTCTTTTTATCTCTCCTTTTTTAACTTTTCAAATTTTTATTAATATTAGCCTCACTTTTAGACTTTAAGCAGTGGTTTTCCTTTAAAATTCATTGAACTTAACTCTCACTTTCTGCTTTTTTACCCTATTTTTCATCATTTTGCCCCTGTTTTTTCTTGTTTTTAGATACTCCAACTCTCACTTTTGACTTTTTTAGCATTTTTTCTTTTATTTCCTCAGGAATATATATCCTTTTCTTGCCATTTTTTTCAATAGCCTCTTCTATTAAACCCTCACTTTTAGATTTTATAGTATTTATTTGGCCCCTAATAGTACTCTTCTCTTTTCCAAGTATTGCTGATAGATCATCATATCCTAATTTTATTTCTGCGTTTAGAAGAATCCACAATATTGCTCTTTCTGTTATTGAAAATTGCTCTAAATTAGGTGTTTGGACACCTGTTTGGACACCTGTTTGAACACTATAAACAGGTGTTTGTTTATCCAACAACGCCCTCTGTGTTTTAAACACCTGTTTGGGCCTAACTTCACTAACAATAGATATTATACTTTTCATAGATTCTATCTCATTTTTTATATACGATAAATCCTCTTTTATCTGATCTATATCTCGTTTATGAATATTTTTTTCAGAATCAAGGTGTTTAATCCATCCTGTTACAGACGCTATATCTTTTTTAACCAATTCAAATCCGGTTTTTGTTTCCTCTTTTATTTTTTTACTCTCTTTTTTCCAAGAAAACCACTTAAACATATAATATATTGAAAAAGGTTGTTTAAAAATGTTTTGCTTTTGTCGAGGCGATAATAATTTTTTTTGTTTTATTTTATCTTCTAAAATCGTGAAAAATAATTTAATTTAACTTTTGATTTGTTCCCAAAAAAAGGGTGTTTGTCTTTAAAAAAACTTGAAAACAGGCTGTTTAAACACCTCTAAACACCCTTAAACAGCTTTGGACAACATCAAACAAGTGTTTTTAATCATCTATTTTGAATTTGTACAGATTCTTTTTATTTTTTTCTTCCGTCGATAAAACCACTAAACAGCTGTTTAAACACCCCTAAACACCCTTCCAGATGTCTATTCCAGCACATTTTCAACACACCATCCAACACATTTTTATTTGGATACCTCTGTTTTAATTAAGCTAACCTAAGTGCACTAAATATTTTTAATTCTTTTTAAAAAACTATGAATTTTTGATAAATTTAGCCAATTTTTTTACACCCGATTTTCTAAATTAAACCCCCAACTCAGATATTATTATCTAAGTATTCTTTTTTAAATTACTTCATATTACCTCCTATTCTCTTTTTTTCCCTTCAGATATATATATATATACACACAATTTATCTAGCATTTCTTTAACAGGTAAATTCCTCTAAATTAAATTAAACATGCTTTTTTAACCTCCTTCAACAATCCACTTTTCCCTATTTTAACCTAATTCAATTTAACAGCCTTCATCAGATTTAATCTAATCTAATAATTTTGTGCTTTTTTAACCTCCTTCAACAATCCACTTTTCCCTATTTTAACCTAATTCAATTTAACAGCCTTCATCAGATTTAATCTAATCTAATAATTTTGTGCTTTTTTAAACAAGGTTGAATCGTAGATCACTTGATTATAATCTTCTTTTTAGGATTTCCAAATTTACACTATTTTTTACATTTTATTATTCCAAGTATTTCCCAAGAGTTTTTATTATCTTAATACCCTTTGTTCACTCTTTTCAGGTTTGTCTTTAAAATAACTAAGCTAACCTAAGTGCAAAATCCCGGGAAAAACCAAGTTAAATGCTTAAATTTTCTGGCAAATTCCCTCCCAAATTCCACCCATATTTTTTAACAAAATTGAACAGATGCCCACCTACACCCCACCCTCTTTCTAAAATCCATTTTTCTTAGTGCATACATGTTTAATTTTTTAATCTGAACCCACATATCAACATTTAATTTTAATAAATATTGCTTCACACCCAATAAAGTAAGCACTTTCTTTTTTAGAAAACAACCATTCACATTAGATTCTATATATACTGTCTTCATATCCCTAATTATAATTAAAGAAAACATTATTTTTTTAAAAATAACTAAGCTAACCTAAGTGCAAGTAACAATAATTTAATTTTAGGATAATTGGAAACAGCATCTTAAATTCACTATAACCCCAGTAAATTCCCCTTAAATTGGTCTGATCCTCTCAAAAATTACCTAAAACAACAAAAAACACCTAAAAGTTCGTACAAGATATATTGTGCGAACCCAAAAAATACCCTTTTTTAAGCCATTTAGAGCGCTTTTTTAAGTAAATCTAGAGAATAGTATATCTCCAATCCAGGATTTCATTTTTTTCAAACTGCACACTCTTATATACAAATTTTTGAGTTTCACCTGTTCTAATATAATGAGTCACCACTTCAGCCCTTTCATATCCGTATTTATCTTTAAGATTAAATTTTACACTAAAATAATTTCCTGTCTTTTTATTGTTAGTTATCTCAACAGTGTACTCTTTAACATATGTACCTAAAAATCCTCTTTCATTTATTTGATAACTTCTTTCACTATATCCTGGTTTTACTGACAAATCTTTTCCATTATAATCATTTTGCAAAGGTAGTGTATAATAAGAATTGTAGTTATAATTACAGCACTTATCATAATAGCTAATATAATTAACACAATCACAGGATTTTACATTACTTTTACTACCAAGTTGAATAGAATTTACTTTATAGACATTTGAATCGTAATTAGGGATAGCTGAAACCCCCCCAATTAAACAAATGAAGATAATTAAGGCTCCAAAATAAAACAAATATCTTCCTTTATTGCTTTCCATATCTAAGTTGAGAATTCCCTTTTTTTAAGATTTATTGTGTTTTAATAATCATTAATAATATCATATACTTTTTTTCTGTCTTTATCAGGCAACCTTTTGTAAATCTTCTTTATGTCTTCATATAATCTCATTACATTTTCTTTGTCCCATCTCTTTTTTGCTTCTTGATATTCTTTAACTAATCCAAAAATATCCTTTTTATCTATTTTTACTAACATTTCAGATATTTTCTTATAAAAGTGAGGCTTTGTTTTAGAAGGCAAGACAGGATAAATCTCCTGAAGTTTATAGTATTTTTCTCTAGCTTTCTCAACTTCCTTTTCTTTTAACATTTTATCTATTTCTTCAAGAAGATGGATTACTCTTACAACATTTGGTTCTCTTTTCCAAGCAATCATTCTAAATTTCCTTAAAACCACTGGAACTAATGTGAATAAAATTATTAATAATACAAACCCAATTATAATGTAAAGAGCAATTCCTGAAGAAAGATCTCCAAACACAAAAAATCCTGTAACTCTCACCTTAACATTAGACAAATCTTCTTCAAATAAAACTGTTTCAGTTTTTTCAAGATCCTTTAACTTTATAGAATCAGTGATGTAGTAGATTATCCTCCCATCTTCTAAATCATCATAATCTAATTCATAGATATTTTCATCTCCAACAGGCTTATTCTTTGTGATAAAAGCTATATCTTTCTTATCTTTAACAATATTTTCAGGAATAATTTCTAAAATTTTTCCAGAAAACCCCTTTTCAATTACAACTTTCTTTTCAACAAACCTTATTTCTTCTTCATTATCTAAATATTCCATCTTAACAAGTTTTACACTAGTTGAAACAGAGATATCACTTTGAATTTTTCTATTTGCTTCTTCTAATTTTCTTAAAGACGATTTACTAATATAAATATCTGAACCATAAAAATAATCCTCGACTATTTTTCTAAAATCTTCATTAATACTATTTTTTACATATTCATATTTTTCTTTTATTGAGATATTTATAGGAAGACTAGATTCAATCCCTTCAAGTTCATCTAAATAATCGCTTATCTTTTTTTCTTTTGATTCATCAGATGCATACTTGTAATTTTCTTTGAAAAATTCTTGGATAGTTAATAACCTTTTTTTATAATATTTAATATCATCAAGTAATTTCATCTCTTCTAAAACAATTTTTTCATCTAAACTAAAATCTGAAATTATGAATTCATCTGCAATTTCTTTTAACCTTTCTATCCTCCCTTTATACATATATTCTTCACCAATATTCGATTTAGACCCATTTAAATCAATTTGGAAAATTCCATATTTGATATTTGAATTAGAATAATTATCATAACACTCAACTACCCATTTGTAAAATCCCTCATTGAAATTTTTTAAATCAACTGAGATTTTTTTATCTTTTTGTACATTGTTGATATTTGCAATGCCTTTATCCAGTGAGCTGCTTGTAGGAAAAATAAGATCCGATCCCTTTTCATTACAATTATTTAGAGATACACAGTTCTCATACAATTTGAATGTACAGTTTTGTATTTTAGAATCATCATTTGCTCTATAAGAAAAATTTACATGATTATCATATATAACTTCTTTATTTCCAGGGAAAATTAATGTTATTGAAGGACCATCTTCATCTACTGTATTCTCCTTAGGATTTTGAGTTTCTGTAACGGTTAGTCCATTTTTTATAACTTCAAAATATTCTCCTCCAATAAACAATTTTAATGTGAGGGGATATTTTCCTTTTTCAGTATATTTTTTTGTAAATAGCTTATCAAATCGCAATGTTGAAATATTAAAGTTATCAATATTTAGATTCCCATCACTATAATTCAAAACAACAGAGGTTATTTTTTTAAAGGGAGATGTCACATTTATTGTTATTTTTATGGACTCTCCTTCTTTAATAGAAGTGGTGTTTAAACTAATATTTGCACTTGCAACTGAGAAATTTGTTAAGATAGTGTGGGTAGACGAAGGTTCTCCAAATGTGACATTTAAAGTATAGTTTCCATCTTTTTTTAAGATAGACTCATTCAGTTTAATTTCAGTAGAATTTGAATAGTTTTTTTGATAAATTATCTTCTCTGAACTATTAATTATCTGAACAGTAAAATTAGAAGACTGCGTTGAATTTATTTTAATGGTTTCATAATTTAATATTCTATTTTGAACTAAATCTAAAAAATATAGTTTTCCTTCTTCAAGAGAAGAATAGAATTGTTCGTTAATTGAGAAATGCCCGGACTGAACCTTATATACCCCATAATTTGATGAGTTAAAACACATAACATCCCAAGTATATTCTCCATTAGGTAATTCTCCTTCATACTCTCCTTCTCCTGAATTCCAGGATTCATGCGCCATTTCTCTCCCAACCAAGTCTTTAATTTCTAATTTACACTTAACTTCCCCAGAATAATTAACACTAATATTAAAGTTAATTGGATTTCTTACTTCTCCAGAAGGCCCAATAACTTCTAATTCCATTTCTTCTTTACCTTCTTCCAAATCACCTACTTCAAATTCAATAACTATTCTAAAAATCTGAGTGCTCAAATGAGGAACAATCCAAGATACTCTATCAATTAACCCATTTTTATTATCATCATAATATTCTACTCCAAATTCATCAAGACAGGTAATCTCTAGATTTCCATTATTTTCCCAATATATTTTTATTTCTTTTTTATCAGAAACTTCTTTAGTGAGGCTAGCATTTACTTTGATGGGTCTGTCTAAGTGCCCTTCAAGGCTCGAGAGAATCACCTCTTTTTTAAACTCATTTCTCTCGGTTTCTTTTTGTATTACAGTCATGCCCTCTTCTTTTAGAATAATCTCCCCTTCATCCCAGACACTTTCTATAGGAATATAAATTGAATTATCTTGTAAATCGTCTTCTATTTCTGTTGCATTTTCTTCTTCACTTTCATTTACACTTTCTTCTAATGTATTTTTTACAAGATCTACTGTTGGAGTATTTTCTATTTCGTCTTCTAAATCAGTGTAGGTATCTGAATTTGGAATTATGCTCTCAGAATTTATTATGTTTAAATTTTCACCAGTTGTCTGATTTTCTTGAGCAGTTATAATAAATACTACTGCAATCATTAAAGAAAACACTAAAATAAGATTCAATATTTTTTTATTCATTTTGTTTCCCCTTTTTTTATTTTTTTAGATAAATATCCTTCATTATATAACCAAAGAGTTATTATTTTTCCAACAACATCTTGTTCATTGCTCCCAATTACTCCAATTAATTTCCTTATTATTTCTTTTTGATTTAGCGGGATAGTTCCTTTAATTGTAGCACTTTTAGATTTAGTCTCATTTAAGTCTTTTTTAGGCATTATAATATGATTATATAGTACTTTATAAAGGTTTTTGTTTTAAGAGAGATTTTTTAAGAAGATTTAAATAAATAGAGAGCAACTTCATATTAGAGAGGTTCATTAGAAAAAAGAACGTGAAATTCAGGTCTTTATCAAAAGGAGGGATTGTTTTATTAGTATTTTTATTTGCAATTACAATATTTTTAAACAATATTCCTGCTGAAACAGAAACTAACTTATTTGTTCCTAATTCCCCTCCTCGTTTAATAAAAGAAATTCCAGATTTTAGCTGGCCAGAAAATGAAAGTTTAATTGATGCATTTAATCTAGATGATTATTTTGAAGACCCAGAAGGATATCCTCTAAGCTATTATAACTCTTCTATTGATGATATTTATGTTTCAATAGATCCAATTACCCACATGGTTTCTTTTTTTCCAACACCTGGATTTGTAGGCCAAAAAAACGTCACATTTTACGCATCAGATATAAGCGGATATGATGGCTTAAGTAATGTAGTTACCCTTTCAGTAGGTTTAGATATGGAACCTCCAAAATGGTTTTTTCCAAGTATTGATAAAACAGTAATCTACCAAAATGATATGGTAACATTTTTAACAAATTGGACAGATGATCGCTCACTACAAAAATTCATTTTCTCAATAAATCAGGGAGCAGGGTGGGAAAATTATTCTGAAATAGAATTTTCAGGAAGTGAAAATACTTCTTCATCTAAAGCCCAAATTAGAGCACCCGCACACAATGTTGTTTATTGGAGGTATTATGGATTTGACACATCTGGAAATATGAATGTTACAGATATCCAGAATTTTACAGTTTCTCCTCAGAAAATTTCTCCTCCTAGTGGGGGAGGTGGAGGGGGAAGTGGTAAAGGAGGTTCAAAAACAGGAGCATCTAAATTATTTGATAGAATTAAAGTGTTACAAATAAGACACATAGAAGATTTTCAGCTAGGATTTTATGAGCTTAGAGTTCCATTAAAACAAGGTGAAACTAAAACAAGAGTGTTGAAAGTAATTAATGTTGGCCTTGAAAACATCACAATTAATATTTCATCTCCTAAACTGAAAGATTTTACCTTTTTTAGTTCTACTGAATTTTCTTTACTCCCTGGAAAATCTAGAGAAATAACAATTGATTTCCATGCCCCAGAGAGAGCAGTTCCCGGGCAATATTTTGGATACATAGAACTAAACTCACTTAATGTGAGCAAATCTATCCCAACAGTATTGGATATCCAAGGGATTAATCTAGAATTTGAGCTGGGCTTAAACACTTCTGATGAATATAAAATAGTTAAACCTGGAAAAGAAATTAAGGTAAATATTACTTTAACTAATTTAAAAGATCTAAAAGATACAGATGTCTCACTTTATTATGCTATTAAAGATTATACTGGAGTAGTTTATAATTTCTCTGAAGAAGAAGCAAGCTTTTTTTCTTCACTAGTTTTAGAAAGGAGTTTGCAAGTTCCTGAAACAACCCCAACTGGAAAATATTTATTTTATGCAAGAGCATCTAATAATAAAAATGTTACAATAGACTCACTTGAATTTGAAGTAGGATCTAAGTTTAATTTTTCTTCTTTTGTAAAGTGGGGCTCAATATTCCTCTTAATAATTATTTTTGCAATTTCACTTGCAGTTTTCATGGTTAAATATAGGAGAGACAAAGAGAAAGAGAGATTATTAGAGTTGTATATTATGTTAAATAAACTGAAAAAATTAATTCAAGAAAACAAAGAAGAGGAAGCATTGGAATTGTTCATAAAAATAAAAAAATTATACAGAGAACCTATACCCAAGGAAGTTTTTGATGATAAGGATAGACTAAGAAAAGAGATTTCTGATTTGTATAGCCACTTTTCAAAAGACAGTAAAAGAATGGGTATACAATCTGAAAAACCAATTATTCCCCCTAAATTTTCAACAGAGCAAGAAAAAGAACTTCAACAAAAACCTATTTTGAAGAAATATATTTCTTATATACAAGAAGCAAGAGAAAAAGGACTTTCAGATGCATTTATAAAAAAATCTCTCCTTAGTAAAAAATTGCCTGAAAAAGATATAAATGATTCATTTAATATTTTAGATAGTCAAAATAAAAATAAAAAAACAGGTGCAAAGAAAAAGGAGTAATATTTTGAAAATGAATTTTTTAAAAAAGAAGATATTTGGGGTTTTCCTATTTATTTTTATATTAATCTCTTTGACTCTTTTGATTTCATCTAAAGAATCTGCATTTGGAGAAGAGATAATAAAAGAGCACTACTCTATTTCAAGAAGCAAGGTGGATAGAACTATCTCTCTGGGAACATTGTTCCAAGATTTTATAACAATAGAAAATTTTAACACAAATTCAATTTCAGTTAGTTTTTCAATTTCAGGAGCAGCAGCAGAATTAATTGAATTTGATTATTCTGGAATAGAGATATTTCCTAAAAATGAATCTTCCTTTTATTTTTATATTAAAGGGTCTGAGATTGGAAATTACACAGGAGAATTATCTCTTTCAGGAGGAGTTACAAATAAAATTCCAGTAACAATTAGAGTGATTGATTCTGATTTAAATCCTCTTTTCTTTGTAGATTCAGAGCCGTTTAAAAAAATATTTAGGTTAACTGAAGAACTAAAATTTAAAATATATTTGAATAAAATAAAATCTGGGCCTCTTGAAAATATTACATTAGAGTATTACCTAAATGATTCCAAAGGAAAGTCCTACTTTTTAGGAGAAGAGTCCTTTAACTTTACTAATTCATTTTATTTAGTTAGGAAATTTGAAATTCCAGGAGGAGTAGATAAAGGAGAATATATTTTGCAAACATTTGCTACTTACTCTGAAGAAACAATTGATTCATTAAGCCCCATTGTTTTAAAACAATCTTTTTTTACTAGAACCCTTTTCGGATTTTTACCTCTTTGGATGTTGTTTTTAGGAATTGGAATTATTCTATTGCTTTTACTTATCTATTTCTTAATTAGGAGACGTATAAAACGTTCTAAAAAATACAGAATGGAGTTAGATACAAAAAAACTCCCTCTTCCAAGTAAAGAAGTTTTTGTATTGGGGAAAGTTGCTGAAACTAAAATTAAAGCTTGCTTAGAACCTGACAAACTAAAAACACATACCATTGTTGCAGGAGCAACAGGAGGGGGAAAGAGTATAGCAGCCCAAGTAATAATTGAAGAAGCTTTAATGAAAAATGTAGCAGTAATTGTGTTTGATCCAACAGCCCAATGGTCAGGTATGCTTAGAAAATGCGAAGACAAAAAAATGCTTTCTTATTATCCTAATTTTGGGTTAAAACAATCAGATTCAAGAGCATTTTTTGGAAATATTCGCCAGATACATCACGCAAGAGAAGTAATTGAAATAGAAAAATACATTAATCCAGGACAAATTCAAATATTTGCACTCAATAAATTAGATCCAGGAGATATGGATACATTTGTTGCAAGTGTTATAAGACAAATTTTTAGATCTGATCCTCAAGAAACTCCTGATTTAAAACTAATTCTAGTATTTGATGAAGTTCATAGATTGCTTTCTAAATTTGGTGGAAGTGGAGAAGGATTCTTACAAATTGAAAGAGCATGCAGAGAATTTAGAAAATGGGGAATGGGGGTTATGTTAGTCTCTCAAGTATTGAATGATTTTGTGGGGGAAATAAAAGCAAATATTAATACAGAGGTACAAATGAGGACAAGAGATGAAGGGGATTTGGGGAGAATCAATTTTAAGTATGGAGAACAATTTTTACAATCTCTGGTTAAAGCATCTGTAGGAGTTGGGATGTTTGTAAACACATCTTATAATCGCGGTAAACCTTATTTTATAAATTTTAGACCAATCCTCCATAACACGCGAAGGCTTTCAGATGAAGAACTTGAAAAATATAACAAATATAATGATATTATTGATGACTTTGAAAATCAAATAAACCAATTAGAAAAAGAGAAAGTAGATATATTTGATTTAAAGATGGAATTAAAGCTAATTAAAGACAAATTAATGACTGGAAATTTTTCTGTTGTAGATATATATGTAGAGGGACTTGGACCAAGACTTCAAAAACAATGGGAAAAAATAGGAAAGACACCTAAGAAGCTTGAGAGAAAATTATTAGATGAATCTGAAATTCAAAAGTCTGTTGAGGAGGCTAAAAAAGCAAGAGCTGTTTATGAAAAAGAAGAACAGAAGAAACAAAAAAAAGAAGAGAAAAAAGCAGAAGTAGAAAATATTGGAACAAAAATTCTTAAGCCTCTAACATTTGACAATGGAATTATGATCTCAACAATTAAAGAGTTAAAAGAAACTTTGCCTGGAATCGATAGAGATATCTTCTTATTACATGTAAATGATGATAAGAATGACATTGCAAAATGGACTGAACAAGTCTCTACAGATTTATCAAAAAAAATATCTGCAGAAAAAGATAAACTTAAAATAACTGCTTTATTGGACCAATTCTTAAAAGAAAGCAGTCCAAAAGAATCTTAATCTAAATTATAGTACAAGTAAATTTCTTCTTTATCTAAATTAAAATATTCTCTTAATCTTGAGGGTATTTTTATTTCATAGTCATAAACTCCGTATTCTCCTTCAGAAAGTTTATTGGCTTCTGTAACAAATATTAAATCTTCTTTATCTAATTTATCATATTCTCCTTCTTCCCCTCCACTATCATCTGAGGTATCCCACAGAATTCCTGTAATAAAACTAGAATTAGCTGAAGACTTTATTATTGGGACATCTTTTATTTCTCTTTGGTAGATAATCATATCTACAGTCTCTTTTGGTATTTGGAAATTTGAAAAAAGATTAGATATTGAATCTTCAAAATAATCCATGCCTAAAATTTCATCTATTTCTAAAAAGTCATTTGAACTATTTTTTCCAGATTTAGTTTTCCCTATTGCAGCTAATGCCATCCAATTAACTTCACACTCAGAATCAGTTATAAATACATGGCCCTCTATTTTACTTTGATTATACCATTTTCTTATATTTAATTCTTCATCCCCAATTACTTTATCTAATTCAATGTTACCATAAATGTCTTGCCAAGCAGTTATAGAAATATTTGTGTGGGCTTTATTATTAGATTCATCTTCTTCAACAATAATCTCATCATAATCTACAACCACAAATATTTGTGTCAAACCAATTTGGGTTATCCAATAAAAATCAACACTTTCATTTGAATTTGCACTCACATTTATAAGAATACTTCTGATTTCACTCCCCCCATCATTAGGGTCTCCTTCAAAAAACTTTACAGTTACATTCTCAGCATCAGAACACCCTTTATTTTCAATAATAGCATTTAAAGATACATTTTCATATTCTATTGGAAAAGATTTCTCTAATTCAATATTTTCTCCTTTTATAACTAATTCAGGTAAAGAAGAATAGACTTGGAAACCTTCTGAATATTCTTTATTATTATTTCCTGCATTGTCATAAACAACACAACTAAATATCCATAACCCAAGTTCATCAACAACAACATCTGAATAATATCTATTTTCAGAAAAATACTCTGCACTATAATTAACTATTTCATTAGATGGAGAAATAGATTGTATTGTTACATTATTTATTCCAGACAAGCCATCATATGTATTGCAATTTACTTGGATTAGATTGGGGTATCCACACGAGTGAGTAATATTAAAGAGAATAGACTCTATTTTGGGAGGAGTCAAATCAATTGTAAATGTGTTATTCACTTCTGCAAATTTAGAAATACCTAAACTATCTGTTATTTGACATGAATAAAAATAAACTCCTTCTATTATTTTTTTAGTAAATGTCTTAAATTTTTCACCAAAGGAGACTTCTTTAGTTTCATTTAGTTCCCATTCTTCTCCCCAATCCCCATATAAACTCACTTCTTTTAGATTATGGTCAAGGTCTTCAAACGAGCAATTAAAACTGATAATGTCATTAGAAAAATTTGAATTATTTTCTGGAGAAACAAGGTAAACTATCGGAGGAGAGTTTAAACGAATATCTTCTACAACACTGAATCCTAAAGAACTTACACTTACATTTTTTTCTTCAGAAATATAATTATCTCCATTATTAATTACTTTCAAGCTTAATATATCTCCTTCTACACAAGGATTATTTAATAATTCACAATCTATACTATAATCATTGTCTTGCCCAGAATTTCCAAAAAATCCAATTATATCTGTTAAATTATCTGCTACCCCGTTATCTGGGTTCCAAAGCATAATTGTACGATTTTCAGCGAGAGTAAAATCCAGAGCATCTTCAACACTTCCAGTAATATAGTGGGCTGCAGAAGCTCCTTTAATTAAAGTTACAAACAATATAATACTTAAAAAAACATAATATCCTTTTTTTATTTGCATTTGTCACCCTCTACTTTTTATACTTTCCATTACAGCATCTTTTTCTTTTTTATCAAGTAATCTATATCTCCTTTTAGCATCAGCATATAATTTCAATGCTTCTTCCTCTTTTCCTTCTTTTAAAAGGTCTTTTGACCTTTTTATATCTTCTATTATTTCTAATACGTGCTTTAAAGAAGGTTCTCTCTTTATCTTTAAGAAATAAACCATAAGAATTAACGCAAGTACCGATAAAACAATTATTCCAGTTGAACCTCCTTGCCCAAATTCAAGTATGAATTTTCCTGTTATTTTTGAAGGCTCCTCTACCTCTCTCACATTTATTGGGGCAATTAAAATATCATCTAATAATGAAGGTGAAATTTCTTTACTTAAATAATACACTATCTTTTTTGTATCTGAGTTAAATGCTAATACAGGATCATCTTTAACAACATCATACTCTAAATTAATTATTTTCATTTCAGAGGATTTTTCAGCTATACTTTTTGGAACAACTAAAATAAGCTTTAAATTTTCATCTTTTCCAATATCAGACGAGATATCTTCTCTGAATAATGTAAGTATTTTTTTAGCTCCATCGAGATACAGCACTTCAATAATATATACCTCTCCTTTTATCCTGACATTTTTTTCTTTAATTGTCTTTAAAGATTCGCTAATCTTTTTTTTATTATCTAATTCGAGGTTAGAAGAATATTCTAAAATTGTTCTTTGAATATTTCCTTCACCCAATTCTCTTGTTACTTCCCGCTCTTCTTTAATAATAATGTTTTCAGGAATTTTTTTCTTAATTATATTTAATCTAAGAGCTGCAGAGTCTAATTTTTTATTTAAACCATCTAAACTTAAATCCTGAAGTTTATATCCTTCAACATCTCTTTTAAGAGAATTTAATTCAGCTAGAGAGTTCTCTATTTCTTTATCTAATTTAATTTCTTTGAATATTTCTTTTTCTTTTCCATTGTTTGATTCCATAGAAGAGGAAATACCTCTTGCATTATTTATAATTAGGTTTATTTCAGATATTTGATTGTCTACTTTTCCAATTAAACTGGGGTTAAGTTCATTTGCATTAGAAAAGTTAGTTAATAATGCTGTAGCAAATACTTCCCGTGAAAGGTCACCTATATTTCCTGCCTCATCAACTCCTGCAATTCTATAGTAATAGGTTTTTCCTTTTTCAACATCATTATCATAAAAAGATTCTTTTGAAGATGTTTTATAAAAGTCAGTATAATCTAAAGGAGAACTTTCAGACCTGTATATATTAAATTCTTTAATATTCTCATAAGAGAACCAGTTTAATTTTATTTGCCCAAGATATCCTGTAGCAGTTATAGTGTTTATTACAGCAGGTTTTACAGTATCTACAATAAAAGAGCTATCCCCGATAATTTTTGTTCCTTCTCCTCCGGTTAAATCCCTTGCTTTGAATTTAAACGAGCACACGGTTTCTCCTACAGATGCAGGAACAATCAAATCCCCCTCCCATCTATCTTCACCTCCTCTTAGATAAATTTCTTTGTAGATTATTCCATCGAAAGTGTACTCTAAACGAGGTGTTTCTAAACTAGTTTTAGAAGTTTTTAGATTAATTTTGTATTTGCCTTCTTTAAGGGGAGGGCTTTCAGATAGAACGAGTGTAGCATAAATAGGTACTTTTGTAGCAAACCTAATTTCCATTGCAGATTCAGAACTCCCGCTACATTTAATATAATATTCATGGGACCCTTCCTCTAAATTTTCTAAATACGCATCGTGGACAAATCCATATTCTCCTTCAAATCCATAAAGCGTGAATTCAGATTCACCATAGAAACACTCTGCCATGTAATTAGTATATACTCTTAAGATAATTGAATCTGTCTGATACACTCTAGTATCATCTATATAAGAAGCTCCTGGGGAATCATCATACTCCACAGAAATAATAACTTCAGATGCAGACGACACAAAATTCATAATTAAAAAGAATATTATTCCAGATAAAACAATTTTAATTAATCTATTATTCATTTTATTTTCTTCCCCCTTTTTTTATTTTTTAATCTCTCTTTATTTATTCTGTATCCTAGATAAGATATAGCCACAATCAATACAAGATACACTATGTATATTTTTATTTTATTCCAATTTATACCCGTTCTGTTAACATTAATAACAGTTCCTTTTTCAAAAGTTTTTTTCCCATCATAAAATACAAATCCATTAACTATATATTTTCCTTCAGAAGTAGGAGTAAAGTAAAACTTGAATGTTTCCCTTTCACCTATTTTAACAGAACTAGTTTCACTTTCTAGTATCTGGACTATTTTATTTCCAAGTGTTATTTCTCCTCTAAATCTAGCGCTTACGGTTTTTTCTCCAGTGTTTTCAAATATAGCTTCAATAAGAGTTGTTTCACCCACATTTATCCAAGGTGGAGAACTTACACTTAAAAGAGCTCCATGGGATTTTAATGCACCTTCTTCTAATGCATCAAATGTTAGAGTTTCAGAAGAATAACATTCTATTGAAGAGACTTCTGCCCAATATTGGCCTATATCTAAATCATGAGATTCAACAGGAATAATTATTTCTTTTTCTGTTGTAGGAATAATCATCTCATTTGAGAATTCTACTTCCTTTACTTTATTTATTCTATCTCTATCCCAAATACTAATTTTAATTGTTGGGTACAACCTAACATTCCCTTGATTGTATATCCTTAAATTAAATAAAATATCATCTCCTTTTTCAGCAGATTCAACATTAAAGTCCCATGCCCTACATAAAGTATATTCTGTATCAGTTACTTCAACTTCTACATATAAATCCAGTGCAGCATTAACAATTCCTGTTGCTTTTCCCGGGGCAGTCTTAGAATCTCCTGAAGCAGTGATTCTTAAAAATCCTGAATAATTTCCATTTGGCATATCTATTGGAGGTTGGATAGACATCTTTAGATAATAAGGGTTGTTTTTTGAAACTTCAAATTCTTCCTCAAATGAAATCCAATCCTCAATTTCTCCTCTTGGAGAAGCACTCATTTTTATAGGTTTATCAGAATCTATTGTTATTGTGAGTGTTCTTTCAGAGTATCCTCCCCTTAGTACATTTTTAAAATAAACATCTGCTGGGCTTATTCCTATACTTGCAGATGAAATGAATGAGGAAAGTACAACTATAATCAACATTCCAATTCCTAATTTCATTATATTCTTATTCATTTTAAATTTCAGGTGAACGAACAGCTCCAAAGATTATATTCCCTTCACATGTCCCAGATACTCCTTGAGGAACATACACTCTCCAATAAGTATCATTTACAGCCTCATTTTGATAATCATTTTTCCTATAGTCTAAGTTGAATTTTTTAACAACAGGGTAAGAAGTTAAGTTAGTATATATTTTCTCAAATTCACTTAAATTCATTTCTCCTTCATTAGATTGAGTAAGATTATATTTGGTATATTCTACTGGAATGTATTCTACTTCTTCTCCTTCAACATTACAGCCCATAGAATATCCGTCATCTTCTTGAGAAGCATATCCACTTAAAGATAAGTTAATTTTAACATTTCCATAATTTGTGACATTTACTTTACTTTCTCTAGTAACATCACCCCCTAAAAGTTCAAACCTGATAGCAGAATCTACTCCTAATGCCAGAAGAGGATTTATGAACGTTGTTTGTTCTTTTTTAGATATTATAGAGTGATTATCTTGGACAGACAATACACAATTCCAATTCTCAGAATTAGCATAGTACCAAATATCAAATTTACAAATTACTCTCGCTTCATTTTGATTACCATAAGTGTAATCTATTTCACAACTCTGGTTTGTATAATGGAGGTTGTTATCATCAAAATCATTAATATGTGAATTAACACTATCAAAAAATACTGCACTTGCATTTACTAATGAAAATTTCCCATCATACTCTGTAATTCTAGCTGTACATTGAATCTCTTTTGTTTTAGCAGGAACTAAATCAATTTCATTTTCTGGGAAGATTAAATCATCTTCAACTTCTAAACGAGTTATATTTGGAGGAGAATTTAATGTAATATTTTCTACAAGAGTATACCCAAACCCTCCCGAAATTACATTTTTTTCCTCAGAAATATAATTATCTCCATTATTAATTACCTTTAGTGTTAATACATTTGTAACATTACATCCATTTTTTAGAAGTTCACAATCAATCATGTATATTTCATTTGTTCTAGAATTTCCACTAGGACCAATTATATCACTCACATTGTCTTCTGTTCCAAATTCAGGATTCCAAAGAACAATTGTGTGGCCATTAGGACTTGTACCATCTTTAGCATTTTCAACATATCCTACAATATAGTGGGCTGCTGAAATAATTCTTATAAAGAATATTAGCACAATTATATTTAATATTATTATTTTTCTCATCCTAAATTTATTATTCCTCCTTTTTGAGATGTAATTTCATAAGTTTTATTTGGTAAAATTATAAAATTTTCACCTATTCCCCCAAATACGTTTACATATCCTACTTCTCTTTCTTTTTCAGTATAGCTTACAGTTGTAATATCTGGAAATAATTTTATTAAATCTTCAACATAAATAGGAGAGAATTCTAAACTAGTGTTTATAATATTCTTTCCTTCAGAGATTACAATTCCTCCCTCTAACATAAATTCATTAGCAAAAATAATTCCATTTATTCCCAAAGAAAATACAAACATCATCACAATTAAAAATATTTTTTTCATTTTTTATCCTCCACGATAATTATTTTTTTATTAACCGGGTCAAATTTCAGAACTATTTTTGAACCTTCTTTCAGATTAAGAGTATCCACAATTGCCTTGGGTATTTTTATCCTATGTCCCTTTTGAATTTTATTATCTTTGAACGTTATTTCTACCATGTACTTTTAAAAGTATATGAATAGTATTCATATAACCTCTTTTAATCCTAATAAGATACTTTTAAAAGTATTTAAATCTTATTGTTATTAAGGAGTTTGCATCATAATAATATATAAAAATATTTAATTTCAAGTAACACAATGAAAAAGGGGATTATCAAAGCAGGTGCAGTTAGTTTTTTAATCTTAGTCCTTCTTGGAATTGTTTTATTTTCATTGTTTTCATCAGCGCACATTTCTAAAGGAGAAGAGAATGAAGAGTACACTTTGTTTAATTTTGATGAAAATCAATCTTTCATAGTAAATACTTTTATTTTATTTGACTTTTCAGAACATGGAAATTATGAATTAACTATAATCGATCCCTTAAACACAAAAATTTCTAGAGTTTCATCAAATGATTATTTTTTATTTGAACTAGATCAAGAAGGTGAATATGGATTAGAGGTTAAGAGAGGTAATGGGAAGAAGCAATATCACATTAGTGTTATCCCCTATGAATCAAATCCAGAAGAACCTGAACCAGAATTACCTGAAGAACCAGAGCCCAATCCAGAAGAACCAATCCAAAAAAAAGCAGAAATAAATAAACCAGTAGAATGGACTAAGAAAATTTCAGAAGAGAATTTAACTAATTTAATTGAGATACCTCCTGTTTTAGAAATCTCTTTAATTGATGAGTCTGGAAAAAATGTAGATTATGAAATAGTAGAAGTAGAAGGGAAAAAATTTGTTAACATATTTGAAGAATCATTGGAAAATGTTTCAGGAGAAATTATCTTAGAATATTTTACAGAATCTCCTAAATCAGAAGAAAAAAAAATATCAGAGACAGTTAAAGAAGTGTCTGTATCTTCTCCAGAAGGAATTAGTTATAAAGATGTTCTTTCTTATACGAGTCTTCCAAGAGAAATTTCCACAATCTCTTTAGTTCAAATTTATTGGAAAGAAGGTGATACTTATTTAGATTTTAATCTTTTAGATATTGACAATAATGGATTATATGACCACATTGAATGGATTGTCCCGCATTTATCCACACAAACATTTGAAATAATAATTATAACCAAAGCAGATCATCTTGACTCAAATAAAGTATTTATTTCAGATATTTATAATGAAGTTAGAACTCTTGATAATATTTGGTCAGAAGAAATAAATGATGGAGAGTATGTAAGAGTTGTGTTTGAAATTCCTTTAAGTAACTTAAAAGACATTACTATCTTTCCAAAAATTATTTCAGGGAATCCAGTTGTGGAAGTTTATGAAGTAGATTCAGATGAAAAAATAGCTGAATTTTCAAATTTAATTTCAGAAGAGTATAATAAAATTTATCTTGAAAACTTAATCTCAGAAACTCAAGACACTTTTGATTTAAAGATTGCAGGAGGGAGTTTACAATTTGACCACATCATAGATCCTACAGGTGGGTGTGTAAATGGAATTTGTACTTACAATTTCACATATAGTGAAACTTGGCAAGTTCCAAATAATGTTCTAAATAATAATATTACAATAAGGGCTTGGGGAGGCGGTGGAGCAGGTGCAGGAAGAACATCTAATGGGAGATCAGGAGGTGGAGGTGGAGGTGCATTTGCATCTTCTAATATAATTGTAACCCCCGGAGAAAACTTAACAATAAGAGTTGGAAGTTCTGTAGCAGGAGGAACTGGAAATGGTGCAAATGGAATTCAAAGCAATGTTTCATTGCAAAATAATACTCTTGCAGTTCGTGCTGCTGGTGGAAATGGAGGAACAACAACTTCAGCAGGTGCAGGCGGAACAGTTGCAAATAGTATAGGTACAATTAGATATGCTGGTGGAAATGGATATTATGTAAATTCTGGGAATGGAGGTGGAGGTGGAGGTGGAGCAGGAACAACTGGTGCAGGAGCAAGTGCTACATCTTCAACAGGAGCAACAGGAGCTTCATTGTACGGAGGAAGTGGAGGAACAGGAGTACAAAATCCTGCAGGAACTTCAGGAAATGGGAGCAATTATGGAGGAGGTGGAGCAGGATTGAGAAGAACTTCTGGAAATAGAATTGGGGGAACAGGAGCACAAGGTTTTGTACAAATAATTTATCAAGAAATTCCAGATACAACTCCTCCAACTTATAATAGTGTTTCAGTAGATAATATTTATTCAGAATCACAAGCAACATTTTCAATTAATGTTTTAGATAATTCAGATATTCATCCAACAGGAGGATACATATTTTCAACAAATAATTCAGGCTCATGGGTTAATGATACATTTGTTATTTTAACTGAAACTCCTTCATGGGCAAATGTAACAAAACTACTTAATTCAAATCCCGGAACAGCCATAGGGTACAGGTGGTATTTTAATGATTCTTCAGGAAATACTGCCTCAACTCCAATTTATACTTTAACTACTTTAGAACCTTTACCTACTTTGATTTATAATTTTACCGTAAGTGAAACATGGCAAGTACCAAATAATGTCCTAAACAATAATATTATAATAAGAGTTTGGGGAGGGGGTGGGGCTGGAGCAGGTGCAACATCTAATTTAAGAACAGGAGGAGGTGGGGGAGGAGCATTTGCATCTTCTGATATAACTGTAACTCCGGGAGAAAACTTAACAATAAGAGTTGGAGGTTCTGTTGCAGGAGGAACTGGAAATGGTGCAAATGGAATTCAAAGTAATGTCTCGTGGCAAAATAATACTGTTGCAGTTCGTGCTGCTGGAGGAAACGGAGGGGCAACGAATGCAAGAGGAACAGGAGGAACAGTTGCAAATAGTTTGGGTACAATAAGATATGCAGGAGGAGATGGATATTATGTTTCAAATTCAGGGAACGGTGGAGGCGGAGGCGGGGGAGCAGGAACAACAGGAGCAGGAGTAAGTGCTACATCTTCAACAGGAGCAACAGGAACTCCATTATATGGAGGGAATGGAGGAACAGGAGCACAGAATCCTGCAGGAACTTCAGGAAATGGAAGTAATTATGGAGGTGGTGGTGCAGGATTAAGAAGAACTTCTGGAAATAGAATTGGTGGAACAGGAGCACAAGGTTTTGTACAGATAATTTATCAAGAGACTCCGGACATAACTCCTCCTTATTTTGTGCACATTCCAGAAAATATATCTATTTTTTATGAAAATGAATCATTAAACATTCAATTTAAAGCAGACGATTACATTGCTTTTGGAGAATATAGTTTAAACGACACCAGATTTAGGATAAACCAAACAGGTTGGCTTTCGAATAATACTAGATTAGGTGTAGGAGAGTATGTTTTGAATATTTCAATAAGCGATGTATCTGAAAATATTAATTGGACAATATATCAAGTAAAAGTAAAAAAATCAGAATCTCTTAACTGCAATATCTATTTCAACACTTCATCTCCAATAACTTATCCAAATACATTTACAGTTTACACTGATTGTACATCATCATACACACTAAGAAGAAACAATACAATCATTTCAAACAATACAATAATTAGAGGTGCAGGATATTACAATTTATCTTTAGAAAGATTAGATATAGAAAATTACACAAACACTTATGATGAAAAAGATTTCACAATAGATAAATCAAATAATATATTAGCATCACTAGAAAGTTCATCAGGATGGGAATTAACTTATCCAACACCTACCACAATATCTTACACAGAATCTAACCCAGGAGATTCAGATATTCAGTACAGAATTTACAGGAACAATTCCAACAGAGGTTCAGGGGAAACAGTAAC
>CAZSPD010000002.1:49552-115161 GCA_964608765.1 Candidatus Woesearchaeota archaeon | reverse complement strand
AAAATATTAGCTGAACCTGAAAAACCTGAACCTAAAAAATAAGGTCTAAAAATAATAGGAAACACTAAGAAAAACTTCTAAATCTGATTTAGAGTAGATAAATTAATAAACTAATTTCATAATAGTTTGTTACTTATTCATTAAAATGGCAAAAAATTCAAAAAAAAGAAAAATTAAACTTAAGTATGATTTATCTACTAGTGAGGAAATAGCTGTAAGAAACGAGGTTCCAGTGCGAGAAGCAAAAGAAGCATATAATCATTGTAGAAAAGTTGTTCTTAAAGAAGCAATACACAATATCATGAATGGAAAGCTAGATATAAACTATTTTCAGCTGAGAGATAAAGTATTCAAATTAACAGAAGATTATCTAGATAATAAGAGAATTAAAGAATTAGATGAAGAAGAAAGACTTTACAAACTTAATAGTTTTTCTATTGAAAATGAATTATCTTTTTATAATGTAAAAAATATTTATTCAAGATTTAATAATAGATTATTTCCAACAAATAATCAAAAGAGTAAACTTGAAGAAATTTTTTCTTATAAACCAGAATTAGGAGACAAAGCACTTGATTTAACTAAAAAATATTTTGGAATTAAAGCACATTCTAAATAAAACAAAAAATATTTATTCAATTAGTCTACTCACTAATTGAGCCATTGTTCTCATAAAATCATCTGTTCTTGCTTGCCACAAATCAATTTCAACACCCTTTAAATCAGTTATTTCTCTATGTGATATTTTTTTATGGAGTGCATTTATTTCTCTATACCACTCTACATATTTCATTTTTAATTTTTTATTATCTACAAAATTAGTTTTTAATTCTATAGGAATGTGTTCAGGTGAAGGCGGTGAAATCCCTGCTGCTATTAATACAGCATGAGAAGAATCAACCATTGCCCAATATAATCCTTCTATTGCATTTAACTCTGCTTCTTTACTTCTAGCAAAATGTATTGGAGCTCTTTGTAAACAAGAATAAATTGCTTCAGGTGTAGGTTTAATTTTTCCTTGAGCAAGCAATTGTTTAAGAGGTATAAAAAATCCTCCTGCATCTATAAGAGGTTCACCATGTCTTATAATGTTTGTAACTGTTGGGTCTCCTCTAATTAAATCATCCCACCATGTTGTTAACTTCATTGTATTAACATGAAGTTCTCTTCTATACGGACTTTCTTTAATAATTTTTTCAAGCTCTTCTCTATACCATAAAATTAATTTCTGATCCCATTTTATTGAAGCATCGTCTATAATAATCATAATGTCAATATCAGAACTAGGTGTTGCACTTTGCTTAGTTGTTGAACCAAATAGAACTATTGACTTAACTATCTTATTAAATTTTTTATAAACTTTTATTGCAAAGTCCATTGCAATATCATCCTCTGTTCTTAATTTAAATGTAGGAATCTCTTTTATGATCTCTTCTTTTTTCTTTTCTTGCTTTTGCTTAACACTCAGCTTTTTTTTAACAGGTTGCTTTTGCTTTGTTTTTACTTTCTTTTTCACCATCTTTTATATTCTTTATAGGTTTTATTGCTTTTTAAAACTTTTTTTTAAAGGTCTTAAATATAATAGTAATGCTAAAAACACCATAAACACTCCAATAATTCCGCTTGTTACTGTACTTTCATCACTTATAACTGCACCAGTAATATTCAAATTAAATAAAATTAAAAATGTTCCAATAAATCCAATTACAGCTGAACTAATTTTATAGAATGTTTCTGGTTTTATTGATTTTTTCTTTCTCTGCTTAGCCATTATTTTACTAGTCTTTTTTAATTAATAAATATATTGTTATTTTATTTTAGCTATTCCATTCCTCTCTGGCTGAATCTTCCTCCAGATCCCCTCATCTCTCCTCCAAGTTCTTGAGGAAGTTGAGAAAATCCTGCTCCAAATGTTTGGTAGTTATTAGAAGGAAGTATCATACCATAACCTGAAAAATAATTTTGCTGTAAACCTAATGACTGGTTCCAGTATGGCCCTTGTCCACTAAAATACATTGGAGAGCCTAATCCTTCAAGTGATTCTTTTATTGGAGATGTTTTGAACTGAGCCCACCAATCTCCTGCTTCAATTATTTTTTTAGCTTCAAATCCTTTTTCACCAAGTTTAGACATCATTTCTTTTAGTGGAACATTTCCCATCCCCATAGGTAATTCAGTATGTTCTAATCCAAAATTATCTGAAAGATGCACGTGCCTTACATAGGGTGCTATTTTTTCAGTTTCTTTTATTATGTCTTCATCTTTAAATCCTCCTTTTCTTAACATGTTAATATGCCCAACATCCCAAGTAGCACCAATTAATTTTTCAGCTATTTTTTCTGCTTCTCTAGGTTTCATATTTTTCTCTTCAACTGCTCTTTTCACAAATTGTTCCCTAGATTTTATAATTAAGTTTTTCAAATCTTCTCCTGTTGAAAGTGCTACTCCAGCAGGAGGGTTTTCAATAAGCATTATTGGGGTTTTATTTACATCTTTAAATTTATCAAATGCATTAAAAATAGCATTTCCATAAGTTTGTGAAGATTTTTCAAGAGCAAAATCATCTATTGGGATATAAATTTTAGGAGCAAGAGAAGTTTTTGAATTTTGTAGCTCAAATAAAAGGTTTTTCATTGCTCCTGATTGAACCAAAATATTGTCCCCACCATTTTTTACATCAATATCTCTTTTATATTGTTCAGATAATTTAGATAGTGCTTCTCTTTGTTTTTCATCTCCATATTCATATCCTTTACTAAACAGTGCTTTAACGCTTCTGTGAATATCTTGAAGATAGTGAGATGCATCATTATATTTTGAAAGGATTACTTGTTGTGTAGGAGTTAAATCATTAGGATTTATTTCTCCTTTTTTTAATCCTTCAAATAAATGTTGTATTTGAACAGTGTTTTCCCCAAGAATTTGGTCTGCTCTTTCTTTAATAAAAAATAATTGATTTATATCACTGTCCCATTTGCTTTCATTTAATATTTCTAAATTTTTTTCAGGAGTGTATGTTTTTGGTTTAGAAAGGTCTGTTCCAGGATAATATTTTTTTTCTTCTTCTAGGTTAGCCACACTTCCATTTTCTCTATTTATTGCAATAATCTTTTTTGCTTCTCTAGATGTTTTTCCATCTAAACTTCCTAATGTTTTCCAAGTTGAACTAGGAAGTCCGTCAGCAGAATGAAAATTTACAGTGAGAGTACCATCAGGATTTAATTCATGACTTTTTAAGAGTGTATCTGTTATTCTTCTTTCAGATAATTGTCTATTTAATTCACTATATCCCTCACGAGACATTCCAGTAGTATCTATTACTGGCCCATGCACAGAAAGTTCTCCACCAACAAGTTTACTTAATTGTCTCATTTCTGTAAAGTGCTGCTTAGGTATAGCATCAGTTATATTTGGAAAAATAAGTTCAATTTCTACATTTTTTAAACCAGAAGAGAGTTTATCAGAAACTTCTTTTAATTGATGAACTGTATTTGGGTTTGTAGTTAATCCTAATGAACCTACACTTGCCCTATACCCTGTAAAAGAATTAGAATAAGCTTTATTTGGATCTAATGTATTATATCCTCCTTGATAAACATTTTCAATTGTATATCCTCCCCCTTTTACCATATTATATTTTAGATTATTTAATTTATTAATTTAATGGTTTATGATATATATTAGAATGTATTAATTCTAATCAGTACCCACTCCCCTCATATTTTATTTCAGTTACTTCAAAACTATTCTCTATCCCAAAAATATTTTTTTTCTTTTTTCCAATTGTGTCAGCTCTTTCCATAGGAAGAAATGTAGAATATTTTTCAAAATTATCTTGTCCTTTACTTTTAACTTCACTTTGTTGATTAAATATTATCTTTCTTGGTTCTGTTCCACCTATTGGTCCAGATATTCTAGTATCATTTTTACTAACTAATTTTACTATATTTTCTCCATAAATAGAGGTATATTTTTTATCTTCTTGCTCAGAATCTTTTTGAGAGTATCCTGATTCTTTTTTATCCCCGTACATCTTATTATCTTTTACATCCACAGACATATTTCCTGTTATAATATTCCTATCTATCCTAATTGGAATTTCTTGAAGTGAATTTATTTTTTCTAAAGAAGGAGAAGATTTTATTTCCTGATTTTTTAAAATGTCTTGTATATTAATGGGGTTTAAACCTCTATCTTCTTGTTTAACTATTTTTTTTAAAGAATTTATTTCTTCTTGATTGAGAATTGAATTTAAATCTTTAGTTTCTTTTTTCTTTTCTTGATTTTTTTTAATAGGCTGTTTTTTCTTTGTTTTTGACTTTTTTACCATACTATGTCAAAGAGTATAAATTATATAAAGTTTAAGTAAAACTTGCCATTTGATGAGATTTCTTATATATATCAAATAAACTCATTGCAGTTGCTATTGCACCTTCTTCTGCTAATGGTCTTAAATGTGTTTTTTCTATCCAGTCGTCTTTTCTTATTGGTTTATCTGAATCATCTTCTTTCTTTTTTGGAGCTTCACCTTTGCTTTCTTTTTTATCATAATACCCAAACAATGCTAAAAAAGGGTTTGAAGTGTCTTTAACTTTTTTTTCCTTCTCTTCTTTGTCTTTTTCTTCTAAAAAGAAATTTATCTCATCTTGTATTTGCCCTAAACTTTCTTCAGTTGTTCCTTCTATTAATGTTAGTGCATCTCCTATATCAGACTTTTCTAATTCTTTATTAAGTTTATTAAGTTCATCTTCATTAAGTGCATATGCTTTAAATGTGACTTCTGCTTTTCCACCAAATGTATAATGGGATTGCTGGGAGATTCTTTGAGGTATTCCCCTAAATAATAATTCAACTACAACACAACTATAATATTTTCTAAGTTTTTTAATAAAATTATCTTTTGCAAATTCTTTTGGAAGTATACCCTCCATTGCAGCATCTTTTACTTTTATTTCCTTTTTTCCTACTAAAACTAAATTTAATACAATAGTATTAAATGTCTTTACAAGTGCAGGGTCTCTTCCACTATCTTTACTTTCTAAATCATATGCTGCCTTAAGATAGGGTTTAGCCCATCTAGAATATAGTTTAAGACTATTAACTTGACTTTTAAGATAAGTTTTTTCAAGTTCATATCTTTTTCTTAATTCTTGTTCTGATTGTTTTAACCAAATATTAAATTCAGCTATTCTTGGAATTAAAATTCTTTTTACTCTCTCATTTAAGTCAAGTGATTTTGCATGTCCTTCATCTTTTGAAGCAAGGAATGCATCTAAAAGAGTTACAAACCCACTTTGTCCTAATGCCATTGCCTTTAAACTTGAGTTTCCTTTTAGGATATCTACTTTATCCATCCATACTTGTTTAAGTGAAAGAATTGCACCCTCTTTTTTTGAAGGATTTTTTAAATCCTCATAACTTTGAATCCTCATTCTAAATTCTTTTAAATCATATATTAAATTAAGGACACTTCTCAACACAGTATTAATATCACCCATAACTTTGCTTGCTTGGTTTTGCATTACTGTTGCTCTACCTCCTAACTCAGCAAAGTGTCCTGAACCAGGTGACGATGAGAAATTATCAATTAATTTTTCAGTTCTTAATCCAAAATCATTCATTAAGTCAAGTATGAAAAAATAAACTGGTTCTAGTGTTTCAGCAGCAGAATCATACCCTAAAGTATGTATTGCAGCAGGCTCTTCAATATATTTGGGATTTATTTTTCCAATTATATCTGATATTGTTGAACCCATGTAAATTTAAAGAATTTCACATTTAAAAAATGTTTGATAGCTAGATTTAAAAATATTCATAGACTTCATTAATTATGGGAATTTTTAAGAGGAAAAAAGTTATTGATTTGACTGAAGATTATAATTATAACCAAAGAAAACTAAAATCAGATAAAGGAAGTAATTTACCAGAAAATAAAGAAGAAACTTCAACATCTTCTTCAGAAAATTCAGGTTCCTTTGGAGGATTTTTTAATACTTTTGAATCAACTTCCGTTTTAACTCAATCAACTAATTTAATTCAACAATCTAATTCAGAGTCTGGTTTAGATTCTGAAGAAAAAAGAAGAAGACTTGCACTAAGACTTAAAAACATGACTGATAAAATAGAGGAATTGTCTAACCAAATGTATTCACTACAACAAAAAATGGAAGTTATTGAAAAAAAATTAAGCATTGGAGAGTATAGATAACATGAAAGATTTTAATAAAAAGGCAAGAGCATATGCTTTAAAAAATGCAATAAATTATAATGGCAAGGCTAATCCAGGAGCAGTTATATCTGGACTATTTGCAGAAGGACTGAAAAGAGAAGAAGTTAAAGAATATTCTAAAGAAGTAAATGAGATTGTTAATTCTGTAAATAAATTACCTTTAGAGAAACAAAAAAAAGAATATGAAAAACTTAAAAAATTTGTTTCAGAAAGAGAAATAAGAGAAGGATTAGATGAATTACCTGATGTTCCAAAAAAAGGAGTTGTAATGAGATTTAGACCTGCACCGTCTGGACCAATGCATGTAGGACACATAATATCAGGAATGATTTCTTCATTGTATGTTAAAAAATATGGGGGTAAATTTTACATTATTGTTGATGATACTGACCCAAAGACAACACGTAAAGAAGCTTATAAAAACATTAAACGAGATTGCGACTGGGCATTTGGAAATGTAACAGAGTATATTAACTCCTCAGACAGAATGGAGATTTATTATGATTATATTGAAAAAATGATAACTAAAAATGTTGCATATGTTTGTACTTGTTCTCCTGAAAAATTTAAGGGGTTTTCAGAATTAAAAGAAAACTGCCCGTGTAGAAATAATGATTTAAAAGAAAATCTTTATAGGTGGAAGCTAATGTTAAATGAAAAAAAGGGATACCCTCAAGGAAAAGCTGTGATAAGATTTAAATCTAAATTTGGAATGCAAGATTCTAATCCTGCTATGAGAGACTTTCCTCTAGCAAGAATTGATGAACACGAACATCCAAAACAAAAAAGAAAATATAGAGTTTGGCCTTTAATGAATTTAGTAGTTTCTGTAGATGATATTGAATTTGGAATGACTCATATAATTAGAGGAAAAGACCACATGGATAATGCTAAGAGACAAAAAATGATTTTTGATGTCTTTAATAAAAAATCACCTTGGGTGTATTTTATGGGAAGAATTAAATTTAGTGATTTAATTTTATCAAAAAGAAAATTAAATTCAATGATTGATTCAGGAGAGTTCTCAGGAGATGATGATGAAAGATTACCTACAATAATTTCTCTTAGAAAAAGAGGATATAGTTCAGGAGCATTTGCAGGATTTGTAGAGCAGAGAGGACTTACAGAAGTGGATAAAGTAATTGACAGCAAGGAATTTTTTAAAATTATTGACACTTTTAAAAAATAAAAAGGTTTTTATAGGAGTATTTTCTTACTATATAGACCTTGATGGTCATTTTAAATGGTTGAAAGGAGGTGAACATGAGAAAAAGTAAAAAGGGTTTGTCAGCGATTGTCGCTACTTTGTTGATAATTTTGCTTACACTTGTTGCTGTAGGTATAATTTGGATTGTTATACGAAATGTTGTTCAAGATTCAACACAACAAGTAGATATAGACTCTATGTGTTTACGTGCAAGTGTTGAAGCTACAAGTGTTAAGGCTACAGATAGTGTATATACAGTAACTTTCACTAGAATGGGCGGAGACGAGCCTATAGGAGGAATCAAGTTAGTTTTCAGTAATCAGACAGGCTCAGAAAATCAAGTTGTAGATTGGGAATTAACTGGAACAGGTGACAATGCTCCTTTAGTTGCTTTAGCATCTAGAACAATAACACTACCAGTTGAATTTGAAGCTGGACCTGCACAAATTGGTAATTTAAGTGGTTCTTTTAAACCTAACAAAGTAAGTGTAGTAGTTTACTTCCTTGACAGTTCAGGAAAGAAACAACTTTGTAGTACTGCTAATCAACTTACATTCCAACCAGTAGCATAAGTAAATTTTTTTATTTTTTTATTTTTTTTAATTTTGTTAGGGTGAAATTCCCTAATTTTTATTTTTTAAAATATTTTATTATTTTTTTAAAATTAATTAAACTAAATTATTTAGATTTATTTTGAAGAAATTATTTTGAAGGAGCTATTTTATAGACTTCTTCATTTTTCCTTACTAAAGGAAGTTTTATTCCTATTTCTTGTCCTTTCTCTGCTTTTTCAACAGGAGAGTTTTTTATCTCAATCCTCTCTACTTTTGAGTTAACTATACCTGTTGATTTTCCAATTACAATTATTTTGTCACCAACTTCAATTTTAGAAACAAGCTTAATTGTTGCCACACCCATTTTAGGATAGTATTTTGTTATCTTACCAATAAATTGCTTTTTTTCTGTGGCATTAGAGTGTTCTATTGATGAAAAATCAGAGGGCATTGGTTTTCCCAAATAAAATCCAGAAGAAAATCCTTTATTATACACTTTCTCTAATTCATTCATGCTCTCCCTTATTTCTTTATTTGAAAGTTTTTTATCTAAAGCTTTTCTATACTCCTTTATGACACTCTCTAAATATCTTGGGTCCCTATTTCTGCCTTCAATCTTAAAGCAAGTTATTCCAACTTTTTTTAATTGTTCAATATAAGGAAGAGTACACAAATCTTTTGCAGATAAGACATGGTTGTTTTCAATTTCTAATTCATACCCTTCTTGAGTATCTTTAATTATGTAACTTCTTCTACACGGATGAATACACTCTCCTCTATTTGCAGATTTATTAAATAAAAACTGTGACATTAAACATCTTCCACTCACAGCCAAGCACATTGCTCCGTGCACAAAAGTTTCAACTTGTATATCTACTTTTTGGATTATTTCTTTTATTTGTTTAAGATCTAATTCCCTTGCAAGAATTATTCTTTCAGCTCCTAATTTTTTATAGAATTTTGCAGATTCTACATTGGATATTGATGCCTGAGTTGATACATGAAAAGGAATATTATATTTTTTACAAAGCTGAATAACTCCCAAATCCCAACATATTACTGCATCTACTTTTCCTTTTATTTTTTTTAGAATTTTTTCAATCTTTAAAAGTTCATTTGAATAGATTATTGAGTTTAGAGTGAGATATTTTTTTACTATTTTTCCTTGTTTTTTATTTTTATTGCATATCTCATTTATTTTATCTAGATCCTTAATTTCAAAATTTCTAGCATTTGCTCTTAAAGAAAAATCTTTTAATCCAAAATAAACTGCATCTGCCCCTGAATTAACTGCTGTTTGCAGCATTGAAAAATCTCCTGCAGGTGCTAAGAGTTCATATCGTTCATATACGATTTTCTTTTTTACCATTTAAATTTAAAGAAAAAAGAGTTTTTAAGAATGACTATCTGATTTACTAAATACTTAAAAAGAGCTTATTTTTTAGAGCTTCATGAAAAACTTATCAAAGATAATTGGAACAGGGATAATAGGATTAATTGGACTTAATTTAAATGCCCAGTACAATTCATTTTCTAAACGGGATTATGCAGAGCACAGTTTATCTCAGTATTTTGGAGATATTAGTGGAGATTCAATATATGATGTTGTTGTAATTGACTATGATTTAAATCAAAATAGTAAAAAGGATACTAGGGGAGTGTTTTTAATAAGAGAAAAAAAAGAATTACCTAATAAAGACGTACTTTATTATAGTGATGATAAAGCATTTATGTTGATATTTGATAAAAATGAAGATGGAGTTGACGATGAATTATTTATTGACACTGATTTAGATGGGATATTAGACAGACGTATTGTTCTTGGAAAAAATAAAAAAGATTTAGGATTTAAATTATAACACCTATCTATTATTCTTTAAGAAGATTTATTAATATCTTTATTTATATTTTATCATGGGTGATTCACTAGGAAAAAAAGAGGGAAAATATAATACATTATCCATAATAGGATTTATTTTTGCATTTATTTTTCCACCTGCAGGATTTATCCTTGGAATAATAGCACTCTCTCAAATTAAAAAAGAAGGTGAAAAAGGAAAAGGATTAGCAATTGCAGCAGTTACTCTTGGAGCAGCATTCTTCTTATTAATATTCTTTCTTATCATTATTTGGTCTAGTTTGATATTTACAAGAACTACTTTAAAGGTTATGGACAATGAAATAAGGTTTAGTGTAGATTCAAGGTGTCTTTTTTCAAAGGTTTTAGTTAGTGACATTTTTGAATTAGAAAAAAATGTGTTTGAGATAACTCTTTTAAGAGAAGAAGGAACATCTGAAATGGGGGGAGTTGAATTGATTTTTAAAGATAAATATTTGAATGAAAATTATACTGCAAGCTTTTCAGGAGATATAGTACAATCCACTTCTAAAACTGTGCAAGTTACAGTAGCCTCTAATGTTCCTAATCCTAATAAGGTAGGAGTTATTGTTTATTTTTTAGATGGTCCTAGAAATAAACATTTTTGCCCAACTGTTTTTTATCCTTTAGATACAAACAAAAAGAATTAAAAGTCTTCTAAATTCATTAAATTAATAAAATACTGGCGGATGTAGTATAACGGTAGTACACACGGTTGTGGTCCGTGCAGAGAGGGTTCGATTCCCTCCATTCGCCCTTCAAACACTCAACAGAATGGTTAGCGAAATAAGATTTCAGCCTCCATTCGCCCTTCAAACACTCAACATAACCTTGTTCCAAGTTTAAACTAAATTAAAAAAAACAATAAAAATACCTAAAAAAATGAATAAAAAAACAGAGAAGCAAATAGAAAACTCAAAAAAAGATAATTTCTATGATGTACTCATCTTAGGAGCAGGGCCTGCTGGTTTAACTGCTGCATTATATAGTGCAAGAAATGGGCTTAAGGTAGGTGTTTTATCTAAGGATATAGGCGGAACAGTGAACTCAATACTTAGAATAGAAAATTGGCCTTGTTTTTGTGGTTCAGGGCCTGAATTAGTTAAAAAATTTTATAATCAAGTAACAAAATATCCTATAAAATTTATTTTAGAAGAAGTTCTTTTAATTGAAAAAGATAAAATCTCTGATAAAGAAGCATTATTTAGTGTAAAAACTAAAAATAAAGAATTTAAATCTAAATCCATAATAATTGCTACAGGAACAGAGAGAAGAAAATTAAAAATACCTGGAGAAGAAAAATTTTTAGGAAGAGGAGTAAGTTATTGTGCTACATGCGATTCATTTTTCTTTAAGAATAAAGATGTTGCAGTAATAGGGGGAAGTGATTGTTCAGCAACATCTGCTCTTGCACTCTCAGATATAGCAAAAAAAGTTTATGTTATTTATAGAGGAGAAAACCTCAGATGTGAAAAAATAACTGGGAAAAGACTCAGTGAGCGAAAAAATGTAGAGTATTTTTATAATACTATTCCTATAGAAGTATTGGGGGAAAATAAAGTTGAAGGACTTAAAATATTAGAGAAAGGAAAAAAATTAGATATTAAGATAGATGGACTTTTTGTTGAAATTGGTTCTACCCCTCTTGCAGAATTTACAAAAAATCTTAATTTAAAAATGGATGATGAAAAATTCATTTCAGTTGATGAAGACATGCAAACTTCTGTAGAAGGAGTGTATGCTGCAGGAGATGTTACTAGTACTAAATTGAAACAGGTTGTAGTTGCTGCTTCTCAAGGAGCAATTGCAGCAAAATCAGCTTACGATTGGATGAGCAAAAATTAATTTTATGGTATTTGATTTTGAAACTGAAAGACTAACTAAAGAACTAAAGAAATTAAAGCCTAAACGAGTTTTAGTTCAACTTCCAGAAGGAATCAAACAACACTCTCTTAAATTATCTAAATTATTTAATGATTTAAATATAGAAGTTTTATTTTCTGGTGAAACTTGCTGGGGAGGATGTTCAGTTGAAGTTAATGAAGCTAAAGCAGTAGGAGCAGATTTAATTGTTCACTTTGGACATTCAGAATTTATGAAAGTAGATTTTCCTGTTGTTTATATTCCTATAAAAGATGAATTAAATTTAGAACAATTACTTAAAAAATCAATTAAAGAATTAAAGAATTTTAAAAAAATTGGATTAAGTTTATCTGTTCAGCATATTCACGATACTAAAGAAATAATTAAATTTTATGAAGATAATGGTAAGAAAATAATTCTCTCTAAAAAAAAGGGGAATATTTTTTATGAAGGGCAAGTTGTAGGGTGCCAATACTTAGGATTAAAAGAAATTGAAAAAGATGTAGAGTGTTTCATTATATTAGGGAATAATTTTCATTCTACAGGTGCAGCTCTTGCGCTTACTAAACCAGTATTCTTAGTTGATGTTTATAATAATGAAATAAAAAACATGGAAAAATTTAAAGATAAGATGATTAGACAAAGAATTTTATCATTAGAGAAATTTAAAGAATCTAAAAAAATAGGAATAATTATAAGTTCAAGAAAAGGACAAAGTTTCTTTGGAAATTATAAGATATTAAAAGATAAATTTGAAAAGTCTGGTAAAGAAATTGTTTTAATAACAATGAGTGAATTTTCCCCTGATAAACTAATTAATTTTTCTAATATAGATGCATTTGTAGAATTAGCTTGTCCAAGAATTGCAATAGATGATTTTGCACGATATTCTAAACCATTGATAACCTTCAAGGAAGCACTTGTAGCCCTTGGAGAAAAATCTTGGGATGACCTCCTAAAAGAAGGAATCTTGTAATTTTAATCAAGTGTAAAGTTTTTATAGGAGTTTTTCTTATTTAAATTATGAAAAAGAGGGAAAAATGAATATACTTTTTGTGTGTAAATACAATCGTTTTAGAAGCAGAGTTGCTGAAGCATATTTTAAAAAATTAAATAAAAATAAAAATATTAATGTTTTTAGTGGAGGTATTCTTCAAGGACACTACCCCTTAGACAAGGGCGAAGTTAAAATAGCAAAATCAAATGGAGTAAATATACAAGGAAAACCTAAGACAATAACAACTGATTTACTAAGAAAAATTGATTTAGTGGTGATTGTTGCAAATAATGTACCAAAAAATATCTTTAATTATGAAAGATATACTGGAAAAATTATAGTTTGGAAAATAAGAGATGTTTTTAGTGACTCAAGCAAAGCTTTAATAGAAAAAAGAATTAAGAAAATAAAGAAAAAAATAGAAAAACTTGTAGTAAAGTTAGAGAACTCAAAATAAGCTACTAAAGATAGAAAATGGAAACAGTAAAAGGATTTAGAGATTATACAGGAGAAGAAGCCTGTAAGAGAGCAGAAATAAGGAAAATATTAGTGGATACCTTTGAAAGATATAGTTTTGAACCAGCTGAAACTCCTTTAATAGAGTATAGGGAATTTGTTCAAGGAGAAAATAAACAAGATGAAGCTGTTTCAGATATTTTCAAATTAAAAGATAGAGGTAAAAGAGAATTAGCTTTAAGATATGAATTTACTTTTCAAATTAAGAGATTAATGAAAGGTAAAAAACTACCTTATAGAAGATATCAGATTGGGGAAGTTTTTAGAGATGAGCCAGTTACAGCAAATAGATTTAGGCAGTTTACTCAGTGTGATGTTGATGTTATTGGAAGCAAAATAAAAGATGAAGCAGACATTATTGCACTTACAAAAGAAATCTTTGATAAAATAGGTGTAAAACCAATTATTTATTTTAATAATAGGAAATTACTTAATGAAATACTCCAAAAAAAAGATATTAAAGAAGGAGATAAAATAAAAATTATTAAAGAAATAGATAAATTAGACAAACTTCCTGAAGCAGATGTTAAACAAAATTTAAAAAAATATAATGCTGAAGAAATATTAGAAATATTTAAGAAACCTGAAAATTATTTTTCTAAATATGAATCTTATAAAGAGGTTAAAGAATTTAGTGATTATCTAAAAATGTACAAGATTAAAGCTGAATTTTTACCTTCACTTGCAAGAGGTTTAAGCTACTATAATGGAACTGTATTTGAAATAAAAACAAGTAAGATGAAAGAAACTATTTGCGGAGGTGGAAGTTATGAATTTAATGGAATTCAGTGTACAGGAATTAGTTTTGGATTAGATAGGCTCTCTATGTTAGCTAATTTTAATTATACAAAAGATAGTATTCTTTTAGTTTCTTTAGATGAAGATAAAGAAACAATTGCTATTGCAGATGTATTGAGGAAAAAAGGAGAGAGTGTCTCTATTTATTATGGAAAACCTTCTAAAGCATTAGAATATGCAAATTCTTGGAAAATAAATAAAGTTATTTTTATAGGAGATAAAGAAGTTAAAAGTGGAAAATTTAAAATTAAAGATATGATTACAGGAAAAGAAAAAACACTCTCACTAGAGAAAATAAGTAAATAAAAATAAAATAGGTGAAAATAACAAATGTCTAAATTTGAAGGAATTACTGTAAATCCAGAACTACCTGTTATTTTATCAATTACACTTATTCTTATTTTAGGAGGATTAGCTATTTTAACTTGGGGTGGAAACACTAGTTTTAATTTTTATTCATCTAAGATTACAGCTGATGGAATGAATATACATGAAGAATTGCACTTTAAACCAAATAAACCTTACCACACTTTATATAGAAATTTTGAAAATCAAATATATTCCTTTAATGAACCAAATATTAATTCAAAAAATTACATTCTTATTAGAAGTGTAACTTGCTCTCATGGAAATAATTATTTTAAAGACTATCGCGGAAAAGCTTATCCTGAAAATTACGCTTACACTGATTCAAATGAATACGGGTGTTCTTTTGGGAGTATTTTTGGATTCTTTAAGGGAGAAGACTACACTGTTAGTTCAGAGTACGTCTTGTATCCAGAAAATTTATTTTTAATTAATGGAAAATACTATATTAAATTTATAGCTTACTCTTCAAATAATCACAAAAATTTAAACCCCAATAATTTTATAGTTAACCAAGATATTGTAAAAAAGAAAAGATATGTTTCAAATGAAGATGTTATCTTGTACATTCCATATAACAGAGGAATATCTGGATTTAATATTATTGAGCAAACAAATTTTAAATTTGATTCTGGATTTTCATTTCTTAAAATACTCTTCTCTATTTTACCAGGACTTTTAGTTTTTGGATTGTGGTTTTTCACTGGGAAAGAAAGAGCTTATGAAGATATTCCTAAAGAAATAAGTGTATTTCCTAGTGAAAGAAGTGCATGGGAAGTTTCAACTTATTTTAACCTTCCTTTAGCTGTATTAGATAAAAATGTTTTTTCTTCTGTGCTTTTGAAGTTTTATAATGAAAAAGTAATTGAAATAAAAGAAAAAGGAAAAGAAGTGTTCATAAAATTAAATGAATTTAAAGGAGATGAAGTTGAAAAAAATATTTATGAAATTTTAAAGATTACACAATCAAGTATAAGAAAAGATAAAGATGCAAAATATTTAGATGGAGAATACTTTAATCTAAAAGGGTTTACAAATAGTTTCTACTACAGAAACACTCTAAATAAGCCTTTATTAGATAGCTATAAAAATCTTAAAGAAAAGGTTGAAAATAAAGGAAAAGAATATATTTATAGCCTTAATAAAACGTATTTATACATTTTTCTTATATTTTTAGTTTTTTTACCATTATCTTGGATCCTTGAATCTGGAATACTCCCAAATCTTATCTTTATTCCTTATTTTATTATGATGCTTATAATATTTGTTTTTTCTTTTAATAATGCAATATTTTCAAGGTTTAAAGGAGAACACTATATAGAATATCAAAAATGGGAAGCATTTAAGAGATACCTTAAAAATTCATTTTCAATAAAGACTGCTACACATAAGACAGTTATAATATGGAATCAATATCTTATTTATGCAACTGCTCTAGGTGTCCCAGATAAAGTAATCAAAGAACTTAAATTAAACAACTTAATTAGTGAACACCAGACTAGAATTTATGTTGGAATATCAAAGGGCTCATTTTTTGGAACATCTTTTTTTAGTTCTCCTGGAGCAGGAAGAAGCGGGGGAAGTGGAGGAGGATTCAGCGGAGCAGGAGGCGGAGGAGTAGGTGGTGGTGGAGGCGGAGGGAGATAATCCTTTAATATGCCTTCATATTATTAGCCTTATATTAACTAACAATATCTTAGAGAATAAACCTTTTCAGTATTATTATATAATAACTAAATAATTAATAATTTTTAAACTTCTATTCTATTAAATAATCTTGTCCCAATAAGCAACATTATAATTGTTGCTCCAAGCATTACTCCTAAATCTAAAAATATATTGAAACTTCCAACTCCAGTTAGTGTCTGCCTTATTGCATCAATACCATAAGAAAGTGGATTTAGTTTTATTACTATTGAAAGTGCTTTTGAGAGATTTTCTAGAGGAAATAAGGCTCCAGATAAAAAGAATAAGGGCATTATTATAAAATTCATTATTATTGGAAATGCTTGCATATCTTCGAGTTTAGATGCTATTGATACACCAAAAGAAGTGAAAAGCATTGCAAGAAGGAACATAAAAATAAATGAAACAAAAACAAAAGGTATACTTGATGGCCTAAATCCTATTGCTAATGCAAATAAAAATACAGTTAGTCCTTGTATCGATGACACAGTTGCCCCTCCAAGAGTTTTACCTAACATAATTTTCCATCTTGAGACAGGTGCTACAAGTGTTTCTTTTAAAAACCCAAATTCTTTATCCCAAAGAACTTCCATCCCTGAAAACATTGAACTAAAAAGAATAGTCATACCAATTATTCCAGGAGAAAGAAAATCAATGTAGTTTCCACCACCTGCTTTTTCAAATACTGGGCCAAATCCAAAACCCAGTGCAATTAAAAATAATAAAGGCTGTGCAAGAGAACCTATAAGACGAGGTTTAGAACGCCAAGTTCTTTTAAGTTGCCTTATCCACATTATGTATACTGGCCCTTTCATCTAACCCTCCGTTTATGCTTCATCCTTAACCTTTGTTTAGGGTCTGCTTCTTCTCTTCTTATTTTATATCCTGTAAGTTTTAAAAAAGCTTCTTCAAGGTCTTTTGATTTTGTATCTTCTTTTATTTCCTTTGCACTTCCAATTTTAATTATTTCACCATGATCAATAATTGCTATTCTATCTGCTATTTTTTCAGCTTCTTCAAGATAGTGAGTTGTTAGAAATACAGTTGTATTTTCTTTTTTATTTAATTCTTTTATATATTCCCATAAAAAATTCCTTGTTTGCGCATCTAATCCAAGTGTAGGTTCATCTAAGAATAATATTTTTGGATGATGTATTAGACCACGTGCTATTTCAAGTCTTCTCTTCATTCCACCTGAAAATGTTTTTACTAAATCATTTCCTCTTTCATGTAAATCAACTAATTTAAGAAGTTCCAATATTCTTTCTTTTCTTATTTTTTTTGGAACTCTATAAAGTGCAGAATGAAACTCTAAATTTTCTATTGCAGTTAATTCATCATCTAAACTAGGATCTTGAAAAACTATCCCAAAGGATTTTCTTATATTATTTGTGTCTTTAATAGGATAATTATTTATTTTTACTTCTCCTGATGTCTGACGCAAAAGAGTAGTAAGTATTTTTATAGTAGTTGTTTTTCCTGCACCATTTGGTCCTAAAAATGCAAATGTTTCTCCTTCTTTTACATCAAAAGAAATATTGTTTACAGCAACAAGCTTATCAAATTTTTTAACTAGGTTTTCTACCTCTATTATTTTTTCACCTTTCATCTATATTTTAGAAAATTTTTGTTTATAAATCTTAATAAAGTAAATAAAAAATAAAAAAAATAAATTAAATTTATTTCATCTTAAATGTAGCAGTTATTGAAGCATAAACTTCTTCTTCACCTGGCTCCATTCCCATTACAGATGATTTCATCATTACAGCATCTTCTGCCATATCCATTCCACCTGCACTTCTAGCAGTGTAAACATTCCAAGGATAGTATCCAAAGTCACTTGTTTGAACTGAAAGAAGTTTTCCTATTTTCAAGTCAAACCCAGAGGCAATAGATTCTGCTTTTATTTTTGCATCTTTTGAAGCTTCTTTCAATGCTTGTGCTTTATACTCATTTTGAGACTTTTTACTAAGTTCAAAATTAATGTAACTTATCCCTGCTCCTGCATTTACTGTAGCATCAATTACATTTGAAACTCTATTCATTTCATCTGCATCAAGTTCAACCTTTAAGTAATGGTTTGCAATATATCCATCTTTTTTGCTTTTATCTTCTTTAGAGTCCCAGTAAGTATTTTCATATACACTGAAACTTTCTGTCTTTAAGCTCCCTTCTTTAAACCCTGCAACAACTAATTCTTCTAAGAGTTTATTGTATATTTTAGTATTTTCAGATGTTGCTTTAGCACTAGTAGTTCCATTTGTTTGTATATTTATATACACTGAAACTAAGTCTGGCATTGCTTTTATTGTTGAAGTTCCTTGAACTGTAACACTATCTTTTCCAGAAGGAATAGCAGAATTAAATGTAGTTAAAGCAAGAATAGATACAATTAACACAACTACGCCAATTATAGATGTTATTATTATTCCATTGTTTTTTCCCATTTGTTTTTTGTTTTTACCCCCTTTCATCTGTCTTTGCTTTATTTATTAAAGTTTTTTCCAATTTATAATTGAAAATATGAATGTTACAAGAAGTGCACCTATTAAAAACCAAGGCCAAATTAATATGGGAGAAGATGCTGCTAAAGAGGTATAACTAGATGAGGATACAGTTGAGGAAGCAGCACCTGCTCCTTTTGAAAGTATTTCAGGTGATTCTCTTGCAACATAATCTAAAGCAGGTTGTTGAATATTTTCCATAGAATAGTTTGCAGCATATCTTATTTTTTCATATGTCCAAACTGCAAATGTTCCAACAGCAGTTAAAATAAATGCAGGAATAATTGATTTTAATTTTTGAGAAGTTGGTTTTTTTGGAGAAATTACAATTGATTTATTTGATAATTCATACATAATTATTTTCTTTCCTTTTTTACTCCAAAAAAATTCTTTTTTCTTTTGGACAAAACCAGACTTAAGAAGTTTTTTAATATTATAATCAAGTGTATTTAATGGAATATTCAGTGCATCAGATAAATCTTTTTGACTTGCTTCTTTCTTATCACTTAAATAAGCAATTATCTTTTTGCATGTTTTGCTACCTAGTACTTCAGAAATAGATTTTGATTTTGAATCTTCAAGTGAAATTAACATAAAATGGTTTTCATCCATAATTAAATTAAAAGGAATTTATTTATAAACTATTTGAAGGGTTCAATTCTATTTGAAGTTATATCTTTTTTTAGTTTCAAGATATATCCAAATGTAAACTGATTCAATAATCCAAGTAGCCCCTAAAATTCTAATAATATTTTTGTCTTTAATACTAATTATTATTGCTAATAGTGTTAAAATTATAGTGGATATTATTATTGACCAAAAAACTGATTTTTTATTTCCAAATTCTATAAATTTATTTATTATCTTTCCTATTTTTCTCTTTTCCTGTTTAGACATCACTCTTTTTTTCATATTCATTTATTAAATTTTAAGGATATATAAATTTTCTTTATTTTAATTATCTTTAAGATTTAAATTAATATTAATAATTTTAGCTTCTTTTTCTATTTTTTTAAAATTAATCTCCAAGCTCTCTTTTTGTTTTTCAATATTTTTTGTTTTCCATTCCTTTTCTTTCTTTAAGCTTTCTATTCTATCTCTTACACTATCTACATTTGAATTAAGTTCTTTTGTTTCATCTTCTTTTACTTTTAATCTTTTTTCCTTTAATTGGCTTTCATTGATAGTTATTTCATTTATTTTGTTAGTTATGTTTTGATTATTTAGATTAGATTCATTTAATAATTTAACAAGCTTATCTTCCTTGTAATTAAACTCACTGCTAAAATTATCTCTATAAGATTTTATAATCTCCATTTTATCCTCAAATATATGGAAAAAGTTAGATAGTGATTTAAAGTCAATTAATTGCCTTAATTCTGAGACTTGTTGTTTAATTTTTTCTTCCTTTGATTTTATTTCTTCTTGTATTTTTATATTTTCAATATACTCTTTACTGTCTTTCACTTTTTCAATTTCATCTTCAATCTTCTGTTTTTCTTGTTCACTTGATTTTATTTTATTAGTTAGTTCTTTTATTTCTTTATTCATATTTTCAATTTTTTCTTCTATATCTTTTATTTCATGATAAGTATTTTGAATCGTATTTATTGCTCCATAATCTGTAATTATGTGCTTATTTTCATTAAATATATTTAAAATTTCATTAGAAAACTTTTTCAGAGATTCTTTTATTAGACCCATTTCTTTTCCAATTAAGATTGTTGCTCTTTCATAGCTCTTAAAAGAGTTCTCATTAAATTTAGAAAAAGAAGAATTAATATTTTCTATTTTTTTACTAAACTCTTCAATATCTTTGTGTTCTTCTAAATTGTCAATAAGTCTTTCAATAAACTCTATGTATTTTTTTCTTCCTTCATATACAACAGACTTAATTTTTTCGTTTTTTTCTTTTTGTTCTACATCTACACTTTCAGCATTTTTTGTTTTTTCTTTTAATTCTTCTACAAATTCATCTATTTTTGAGTTTATGTCTAGAATTAATTTTTGTTCTTTTTCCTTTATACTTTTAATTTTATCTTCTAATAATCCCATTAATTCAGAGAATTTTACTTCTTTTTTTTCATTTTCTATTGGTTTTTCATCTTCTTCTTTAAACAAATCCTTTAGAAATTTAAATATTTTCATAATATTCTTTAATTCTCCTTACTTAAAAGAATTTCCCTCCTCCAAGAATTTTCACCTTCTTTAAAATCTTTAAATGATTTTACTTTAAGAGGTTTTTTAAAAAGAGGACACTCTAAAACAAATGTCTCAAATTCTCCACCCTCTCCTGCAGGGTGTAATTGATATTTTTTATTGAGTGTTTTAACTTCTTCTATAAACTTTTTATCAATAACTTTTCCAAGCCACAATTGAGTTAAAGGATATGCAAACACTCCAACTATCATAACTTTAAAATTATTTTTTACTAATTCTTCAAGATAAGGTATCTCTTGTTTTTCCCATAAAGGTTTTATGCATTTTATACCTAGATTTTCACATATTTTTTCTATTCGTGAGTTTTGGTATTTAGAGTGTAATGTCCCTACAACAATACCCTTAATATTGTATTTTTTTATTGCTTTTTTTACTGCATTTTCTAAATCTTTGAGCTCTTCTTCTTTTTTTCCAAGGGTTTTATGCATTATTAAAGGAATACCCATTGATTTTGCTTGAGCACTTACTCTTTTTATATTAGGTGTGTGAAACATATAAGATTCTTTATTTTTTGAATCAAGTGTTATAAGGCAGACTATTTCATGTCCTTGTTTTTTTGCAAGGTAAGTTGCATAAACAGAATCTTTTCCACCTGAAAAAAGTGATGCTATTTTCATGTATTTATTAGGTGACTATTGTTTTTAAGATTAATTAAAACTCTTCTTCATCTCTTTCTTTCTTTTTCCTACTTTCTTTAGCTTGATATTTTTTAGTCTTTTTCTCAAGTTCTAATTCTTCATCTATTTCATCTTTTTCTGCAAATTTACTAAACTCCTCGTCAGATATTTGTTCTTCAGGATATGTTCCGTTTTTTAAGTCAGTTATTAAATCTTTAAATGGATCTCCATTTTTCTCCCAATAATTTTTCTTTTCCCAAATATATATTTCCTCAAAATGACTTTCTTGTTCAAGCCATATTTTCTTTTGATTTTCAAGGTGAAGTAAAGGTGAAAAATTCTCAATTCTCTTTTCTTTTTCTTGCCCTACAAATTCAGTATAAGTTATCTTTTTTATTTCCTGTTGTGAATTAAAATGCAATTCAAGTCTAGTTACTATCTCAAGTATCTTATCTTTTATACTAAATTTTCTTTTTGGAAGAGAAATTGAACTTTCCCTTAAAGCATTTTTATTTACAATTTCCCTTTTTATTCTTCTATTTTCAGTTATTATTGCTTTATTTAAAGATTCTAATAATTCATTCAGTGTTACTTTTCTAAATCTAGGTAAAGGGCTTCTTGGAATTAATTCAGGTATTTCCTCATCTAATTCTATTCTTTCAATAGTTGTCTTTTTTATTTCCTCTTTATTTCCAAATAAAATCTCATCTATACTCTTTATGTATTTATTTAAGAGAATTTCAGACTTTATCCTAAGTAATAAAGAAGCAGCTAAAAGGACTTTACTCGATATAAAAAAACTTTTTTCTTCCATTTCCTGTATTCTTTGAAAGTATTTTTCAGTAAGTATAGTTAAATCAACATCCCAGGGATCTAATTGCTCTGTATTTATTAAATCATAAATAATATCTCTCCATCCTATTTCTTTACTAAATAATAAATCATGGATTTCTTCTTGTTTTACATTGACTTTTACAGGGCTTAGAGTTTGAACTACCTCAGGTTGAGCAACTACATTCAAAGAACTCAAAGGATTATCAAAAAACTCCTCTTTTTTTTCCATTTTATACTTAAATTAAACAAGGATATAAATGTTTTTAAATACCCTGGGCTTAATTCACTAACATAATATTTTAATATAAATATGTGTAGTGACTAAAAAGACAACAAGAGTTTAGCATTATTAAATGACTAATGAAAATTTAATTACTACTCTATGTTTAACACTGAGTGTCATTTTTAAAGAGTAACAGAAACGAAAGATTTAAATAGTTAATAGTATTGCATTTATTATCACCTCTTTTTACCCAGGAGACGCTTCAGGTCTGCTTTTTGTTGGCTTGAAGAATCTCCCAGGGTTTTATCATCAGTTTCAATTCTTTATGATAAAATACATTTCAAAAGGTGAAACCTGTCATTCAATCAGGGTTTTACTGAAACTCTATTTTCATTTTTACTATAATTATCTAAGATAAAGCCTCCTTATCTTTATAAAATTCCCAGAATATCAAAGCGTTCGAACTTTTTTATTTAAATTTCTTTAAAGCACTGCTAAATGTCTTACTCACACTACTAACAGCATCACTTACATTGTTAATAATATTATTCACTCCATTAACAAAATTATTAACATCTTCCCAAAAAGGATTTCCTTCTTCTATATATTCTTTTTTTATCTCTTTCTCTAATTGTCCCCTGTCTTTCTTTAGAAATTTGTCAATATATTTTGCTGTTTCTTCAATAGTCCCTTCCTTAGTAAGTGAGTTAGGTATTCTTAATGTCACAAAATTCTTATTCCATGAATAGTATGTCCTTTTCAAATCTCTTAAAGCTTGTTTGGTTCCATGATGTTGACTTCCATCAACTTCAATATTTACTTTTTTATCAACAATCGCAATATCAATATGCTTAAATCCATCATATTTCTCAAATTCGATTTTATAGCCCATACTCTTCAATAAATTTCCTAACCTTAATGCTTCTGGAGTAGGCTCTGGCTTTCTTTTAGGAGTATATTGTTTTTTTATTTGATTAGGCTGATGCTCCCTACATAATGCCCTTGAATAATTTTTCATAGAATAAGCATATACTTCTTCAGTAATTTCTTTTTTACACACATTGCAGAATTTATCCATTAACTTTGAAAGGAATCAAAGCCTTTAAACTTTACTAAATTAATCTTTTAAATCAGCTTTTTTTAAAATAACTCTGTAATACTCCTTATCTTTAGTGGTCACTCTTTTTTCAGCTATAATTTTAATTATTTGCTTATCATCTTCTATAAAAGTTATTTTAGGATCTACATCTTTATTTTCTGGTTCTTCAAATATCTTATCAAAATCCTTTGTTTTAGCATCTTGTAAAGAATCACATACTCCTGTTATAAGATTATCCAAGTCTATTCTTCTATCTATTTTATTTTTAGGGATGTATACGAAGATGTTTAATTCTAAAAAGTCTTTAATTGGTCTAGTGGACTCTTTAATTTTTTTTGCAAGCTCTTTTCTTAGAGAGACAATTCTCTTAGCATGGGCTTTGTTGTCCCACATAGATTTGCTCCCAGATTTTATAGGAGGGTACATACCTTCTATTAAAATATCTATCTTTTGTAAGACATCTTTTTCATCTTTTTTGTCCATAAATTTTGAGATTACTAAACTATTTAAGGATTACTAGAGTCCAAGTTGCCCTCTTTAAATGATTATAAATGTATAAATATTACACAGCTTAGATTAAACTATGAAGAGCAATAAGTTTAATCCAAGAAGAGAATTGCGTAAAGGGATTTATTGGAGAGTTAATTATGACTGGATAAAAAGAGAGATATGTAAGATATATAACGGGGTCAAAAAAGAGGATTTAGAGAGGGAATTAATAGTAACAAAGATAAAAAATGATTATGGAAAAATTGGCACTTATGTTTTTTCTTTAATGGGTTCTCCTCCAAAAGGTTATGCTTTTTATATCCCCACAGCCAATAAGTTAATCTTGATTGGATTGTCTGGGGAAAAGATAAAGAAACTAAATGATATACTTATCGAAGGAATAAATGGAGATATCTAAAATAGGGGTTTGTTTAATCTCTAGGGGAGTATTAAATCAATCTTTTTTTAATTACTTTTTAAGAGTAGAATATGGAGATTGGCAGAAGATAATAAGGGTATAAAATGCAAGAATTTAAATTTGATTATGATAAAGAAAATGATAGCTTATTTGTCTATTTAGAAGGATCTAAATCTAATGGTGCTGTTGAGATAGGAGACTTTGTCTTTGATTTTGATAAAAAAGGTAATTTAACCTCAATTGAAATATTTAATGCATCTGAATTATTTAAAGCAGTACTTTCCAAGATGATAGTTCTCTCCAAAATAACAGAATTTAAGGTGGAGATATTTAATTTTAGGAATAACAGAGCAACTATGAGATTTGTTGTTGGTGACGGGAATGAAAGAGAATCTGCAAGTATAATAATTCCCAGAATTACTGAAAAAAGCCCTGCTATAACTTATGAATAGAAAAGAGTTCTGTTCTGAAATATTAAATGCTACACATATCTTACATAATTTTTGAATATCTTTGTTAAATAAAAAACAAAAAATAATCCAGATAAAAGATTTATAAACCTTGATTTACTCTTTAAATAATGAAAAAGGAGATGTTATTATTCTTAATGTTATCTTTAACTTTAAGTGTTGGATTTATTTCTGCAAACGAATGTACAGATAATAAAGGGATTTGTGTCAAGAGTTGTCCAGCAACATATAGTATTAAATCCTATAGTTGTGACGGATACCCTGTTGATTCTTATTGTTGCACCCCTATTGGAGAGTTCCCATGTGAGAACACTGAAGGATACACTTGTTCAGTTTTTGATTTTAGTTCATTTGAAGGAATAGGCCCTTTAAATTACGGATTAAGAGCTTCACCATTAGCATGCCCTTATCCCCTTTTCTGTTATAAAAAAGAATTTAAAATATATCAAGGCCTAGGAAATTATTCTCTTTCTCCAGGAGATGAAGTACACTTTGAAGGAGGATATATTGTTAAATACTTAATTTTCAATGAAAATGCAAGCTGGTATGGAGGACCGAGCGAGATAAAAACAGGAAATGATGCTGGGATTTATTTATATAAAGGGGAAGTTAATTATTCAGATGTAAGCCAGAATCAAATAGCTTCTATAGCTAGTGTTACTAATCTAGATAAAGAAGAGATAGGAACATTCAACTCTGGAGTATGGTTTTATGCTAATCCTTTAATAGGAGATAGTAATATAGTTCAAGCTAGTGTTTCTATGGGAAGCCTTTCTTCATGCATCGATACAGATTCTTACACTGTTGGAAACACTGTGTTAGAACTTTCTCTTGGAAAATGGGGAAGAAATTATTATAAAAAAGGAACTGCAACAGAATATCTTGAAACTATTGATGGAAGAACTGAAAACTCAAAAACAGATAGTTGCTCAAATGGTGTTTTAACTGAATATTATTGTGATAATGGAGTGTTAAAATCAGAAACTAAAAATTGCGAATGTGCTGATGATTTTTCTTGTAAAAAAGGATTTTTCGACGCAATTTCAGAGTGGATTAAAAAAACTTTTGGAAGATTGAATTAAGAAAGTATTCTATATCAATTTATTTTGCTTTAAGCTTATTTAGATATCACTTTAAATAGTATAAGTCTAGAAGACAGAAGAAATAAATATACTCTCTTCTAATAAATAATGTGGAAAAGAAATATATTAAACTACACAAAAAACTTAAGAAACTCTTAAAGTCTTGGCTAGTTCTTTTAGTTTGGATATTGATTTTTTCAATAGTTCTTCAAACAGCAGGGATTGTGATTCATGAACTTGGACATTACACTGCAGGTAAAATATACAGATGTGAAAACCTCTCAATATCTATTGCAAAATTCTCTTTTAAGGATTCAATAAGTGGTGTTTCTGGATGGGACTCTTGTAAATATCCTTTAGTAATTTTATATCTTCCTCAGTTATTATCCATTCAAAATCCATATATAAAAGATTAAAAACAACTATATTAACCTTTCCCAAAAAAAGTTTTAGTAAAACAGATTAAATATCAACTAAATCACAAAAAGATTTATAAACATTAAATACAATATTACTATATGAACTTTAAACCAACTAAATGGAAGGTGATTTTGAGCATAATTATTACATTGGTTGTTTTCTGGGTTCCACTCTTTTTTATAAATGTTGGAAATGCAGAACTTCCATCACTAGTCAGAAATTTTCTAAATTTAATAAATCTATCAAAGCCTCTTTCAAACATTCCTCTTTTTATAATAGAACTAATTTTTGTCTACTTAATCTTTAGTCTCTTCCAAAAGAAAAAGTAGAAGAAAAATTAAATTTAATTCTAAGAAATTTGAAAACTTTAGAAGGTGGAAAATCACAATTATAAGAAGCAAAAACATTTTGATATATTTTTAAACAATGCTTCATTAGTAAATAGTATGAAAAAAGGAGAAAAATTACAAGGTAATTTTGCCTATGATTTTTTAAAATATCTAGACGAGCAGTTTATAAAAAATAAATTTGCTAAAGAAGTTAAGCATTTTCGCGGGAGTATAGGAGGATATTTTGCAGGAATTGGACCAAAAGGAGACTCAGGGATAAACAGTATTTACAGACTTTCTGAAAATCCTGAAATTGGTTTAAGAGTTTTATCTCAAAGAGATTATGGATATAATGAAGACCCTGATAACTGGGCATTTGTAAAAATGTTTTTAGTTCCTTGGGATAAAGTTAAAAATTTAAAAAACAATTCTAAATTAGATTTTTCTGGAGAAGAGATAGATGGAGGAACATATCTTGCTACTTCTAAAGAAACATTCAAACCATACAAAAGATTTGAAGATTTAAAAGATGAAATGATGTATGATTTTAAGAAAAACGCTTTCAAAAAGAAATCTTCAAAAACAATAGACACTCTCCTTTCAATAGGAATCACTAGTTTATTTTTAATAGGCTCATATATTTTAATTACTTCTTCTGGTTTCACTCTAATTACAGGCAATGTGATTAATTCATCTGAGTCATTTTGGAAAAGTTTTATTGGTATTTATTTAATTTTTTTAGGAGCATTCCTTTTATTTTTCAAATTTAATTCAGGAAAAAATAAATCAAAAAGAAAACTTAGAAAACTGCAAAGAGTTTGAATAAAATGAGATTAACTAGCAGCTTTTAATTCTAATTTGCTTGGAAGAATTTTATTTAATTACTCTTAACTGTAAACTCAGTATAATGGCACTTCCCACAATACAATCTTCCTTTAGAATTCATTAAAAATACACCAGGCCCACATCTTGGACAGAATTTATGAGTTCGTGTAACTTTATCTCCTTCTATTTTATATTTTGAATATTTTTTACTTGTAGGTTTATTCACGTGTTTCTTTTTTCCTTTTTTTACAACTTTCTTTTTTGCCATTTTATTTATTCTCCTTTACTCTCTCCTTCAGGTTTCTTTTCTTCCTCAGCTTTTTTAGCTTCTTGAGCTGCTTTTTTAGCTGCTTCAACAGCTTTCTTTTCTTCCTCTATCTCTTTCTTAGTCTTTTTTTCTATTTTATCTTTTTCTTCTTTAGACTTGTAAACATGTGCTTTTATTTCAAATTCTTTTATTCCAAACTTACCATAGATTCCTTTAATTTTTATTGAATCCTCTGACACAGAAAATTTTTTTGCAAGTGCACCTAAAGCTTCTTTATAAGAAGGTGTTATTTCAGTAACTACTAGTACTTGTACTTCTTTCCTTTCAAAGACAGGATTTTTTATTTCTTCAATATTTTTTATTTCCATTTGAATTAGTTTATTTTAACGAGCTTTTATTGCAAAATTTCCTTTTTCTTTTAAGTTTAATTTATTTGCAATTTCAGATTTTTCAGGATCTAAAATAACAGCGCGCCCTTTAAAGTTTTCTGTTAATTCCTTTGAACCACAGTTAGGACACTTATCTCCTCCTTCTTCAAGAATTGTTGAACATAGTTTACATGCTTTTGTTTTTGCCATTTTATTTCTTTTTATCTCCTTTTCCTTTCTTTTCTTTTGTTTCACCTTTTGCAGCTAATCTTTCTGCTTTTTCAGCTTCTTTCTCTTTCTTTATAGCATCTTCTTTAATCCATTCAAGTTTTCCTAAACCTGGTTGCCTCATTGTTAATCCTATTTTAGGCTCATCTCCTTTATGAGAAATTGCAACTATTCTAGCCATGCACATGTCTCCTTGCTTCAAATTCCTCTTAGACATTTTACCTGACAATACATTAGTTTTACTAAAGCTTACAAAATCATCCATTGTCTGGCTTATATGAATCATTCCTTTCATAGACCCCATGTCAATAAATGCACCAAACTTTGTTATTTCAGCAATTTCACCATAAACTAATTCTTGTAATTCAGGTTTCCAGACAAGAAGTTTAAACTTTGAATTATAGTAAGTTGCACCATCTCCAGGAATTATAACCCCTTCTCCAACTTCAAGAACTTCTATAACAGCAACTGACCTTCCTAAATCTTTATTATAATAATTAGAATAAATTTCTCTGAGTTGCTGGTCAACAGCTTCTACTGTTGGTAATCCAAATAATTTTGGTTCAACCCTTACATAGTCTTCGACTTCAGTTAAATAAAACATTTTAATTGAAAATTAGAGTAAAAATTGGTTTAAAAGCTCTTCGGTTAGTATTTAAAAGACTTTATTAGTGTATCTCAATTATCTTTTTACCTCTTATAGATGCTTTTTTATTTTTAATTTTATTCCTAATTTCCCTATCTAATGTTGCAATAATTACATCTGGATTCTTTTTAGCAAAATTAACTATTGCATTATCCACATTTTTCCCACCTAATTCAAGGGTTTTATACTTGTTTTTTTCTAAAAGCTTCAGTGCAGAAATTTTCTTTAATTTTTCAAGTTCACCTACAACCTCTTTAGGGATAATTACCTGGATTCCAGCCAAATAAAATTCTTCAAAAAAGTCTATTTTTTGTTTTATACAAGTTAAAATAAAATTTGTGTCTAAAAGCACCTGTTCCATATTCTTATTTATTAAACAATCTTTAAATATTCTCTGGAGAATTGTGTTTATTCTTCTTCATTTCCCCTCATTCTTCTTTAAGAGGATTTACAAGACATAAAACATAATTCCCACTTTCTTCAGGAAGATATTTATTTGCAGCTTCGTGTATTGTTTTTGGAGTTACTTTATTCCAATTCTCAAAGTTTTCTTCAGGGGAAATTCCAAAATCTAATTTGGACTCAATAGCTTCAATATGCCCTGAATTAGATTCAAAATTTTTTGCTGTAGAATATCTAACTTTTTTCTTAAAATCACTAACTCTTTTTGAATCTAGGACTTGGTCTTTCATTTTTTTAAAAACATCAAAAATTGAATAAATAGCTTCTTCTGCTCTATATATTGGGACTTTTGCAGAAACAAGTCCTTTTCCTACATTGGATGATTGCCTATAATTAGCACTTACAGCATAAGCTAACCCTCTTTTTAATCCTAGTTCTTTATGCAAGTAAGAACTAGTGTCTCCTCCAAGAAAGTGGCTCATTGCAATAGTTGAATATACATCAATGCCTTCTCCTATAGGTCCAGCATAGTTTAAAAGTAAAATTGCTGAACTTTGTTCTGGATTATCGTGATTAATTAAACTAGGAGCAGAGAAGTGTAATTTACGTACACCTTCTAAAGGTTTTAGTTTTGGGAATTTTACTCTAGTTTCTTTTCCTTTTTTATATTTTCCAAAGTAATTTTCTATAATTTCATCAATATTTCCTGGTAAACCCCCTACAAGAATCAGCTCCATGTTATTTGGATGATATCCTCTAGAATGAAATTCTAACATTTTTTCTAAGCTCGCGTTTTTTACAACCTCTTCCTTTCCAAGTATTTCCTTTTCAAGAGGATGTCCTCTGTAAAATGTTTTTGCAAGTTCTTTTTCAATTAAATATGAATAATGACTTTTTTCATCAGATATTTCTCTAAGAACTCTTTCCTTTTCTCCATTAACCCTTTTTAAGTCTAATCTAGGATTAAACACATGGTCTGAAATATAATCTAACCAAATACTAACATCTTCATTCAACATTTCTCCTTTAAAAAAAGTTTTATCAATACCTGTTGATGCGTTAGTATAGCCTAGTGAGTCTACTATTTCATCTCCTTGCTGAGGAGTGTATTTTTTACTTCCTCCCATAACAACACAGTGTTCTAGTAAGTGCGCTAGTCCTTCTTCACCCTCCTTTTCATGATAAGACCCTATATTCACTCTTAATCTTCCTGATATTGTTCTGGTAGGAGTGTTTTGAAGAGCTACTACTAATCCATTGTTTAATCGGTATTCTTTATATTTTCCATTAACAATTTTCATAAATTACTCAAATGCCCCTTATTTTTAAATCTTTTCTATTGTAAGCACTAAATAATAGTAACATTTAGAAAGATTTAAATATCTGAAATTCTGGCAAATAACATGGAATGGATTGAATTTTGGGCAGGAACAGAGGTATTTTTTATGGGCCTAGGACTCCTAATAGTTTTGCCTCCAATCCTTTTATACAAATTTGTTAGGTTTTTACTTAAATAAACAAGTAGACTATAATGAATCAAAATGAATCAAAATGAAATAAACAAAGCAAGAGAAAGGAGAAATAAAATAGAAAAAATATTGGAAAATGATGAAGTGGGGTTAGGGCTTTTAAGAGGATTAACATTTTCTGCACTAGATTATGTTGATACTACTGTTAATTTTGAAGCACACAGAAGAAAACTTCAAGACTCTGAAAGATTTATAGACAATTCTGTAGAGGTTGTGGCAGAATTAGATTTTAATAAAAGAATAGCCCACGAAGCTCTTTTATCCAAGTTAAATTCATTTAATAGATATTTATTTAATAATTATAGAGAAGATGCTCCAATAGGGGGAATATATTCTCTAGAACCCCCAGAATCAATAAGAGATAGGCATTGTGTTGCTGACTGGGCAGGGTATTATTTGTTTGGACTTAAAAATGGAGGTGGAAATTAAATTTAAATAAGGAGGATTAATTCAAATAAAATGGACTTAACACATTTAATAAAAGACTTTGTATCTAAAAAAGAAAATGCAAGTATAGTTGTAGACTTAACTAAATTAAGTACAGAGTATTATTCTGGATTTGTACATAGAACACTTTACAATTTCAAAAAGTACAATCCAAATTATTCTTCAACTTTGCATAAAATTTATGACTACCTTAAAAAACACGAAGAATTTAGGAAAGTTCATCCAATGGATTTTTCAATTGAACTGATGAAATATCTTTATGAGAATAGAATCACTCCAAGAAGTAAATAATAAATATAAAGTGAAGCAAGACAAGATAATCAAGGCTAAAGAAAGAAGAAGTTTAATAAAAAATATATTAAAAGACGATGATGAAGGTTTAAAAATTTTAAGAAAATTAGATTATTCTGCTTTAAATTATGTTAATGCTTCTATTAAATTTGAAACGTATTTAAAGAGACTTAGAGACTGTGAAAGATGGACAGAGGATTCAACAAAAGAAATGGAAAGATTTTGGTCTAATCAACACTCCTCACATAATAAGCTTCTATCTAATTTAAATCTCCTAAACAATTATCTGTACAGGAATTACTGTGAAAAAATTCCTGAAGGTGGAATATATCCATTTAAACCTCTTGATTCTATAACTGACAGAAATTGTGTAGCTGATTGGACAAAATATTATGTTTCAGGATTTAAATTTCAAAAAGAAAATTACCTACCACATTAGGCACACAATCCTAATCTTTAAATAATCCTCTTTCTATTTATTTTTAGCTTTAAAAGAAGGTAATTAATATGCAAGAACCAGATAATGTCCTAAGAATCTTGAAAGAAACACGTGCTGCTCTTGAAACAAATGATACATTCAAAATTAGAGGATTAAGTAATCAAACAATAAACACTGCTTCTCTTAGCCAAGACATTGATAATATTGCTGTTGCAGTTATAGTGTATTCTTTAAGTAAAATAATGGAAAGAATAGATTACAGACAACTTCCAGGATGGAAAAAATTTTATTCAAATATTTTACTTTATTTAGATAAGTCAATAAAAGACATTGAAGAAGAAGATTATAAAAAATTTAGAGAAGATTTTAAAATGATTAGGGGCAGTATTGAAAATCTTTCTGGAAAATTAAAAAAATATATTAAAGAGGTTTTAAGAACAGCAGAAGTAAGTAAGGCATCTAGAATTTATGAACACGGGATTTCAATGGAGCAAACAGCTAATCTTTTAGGAATAACTCAATATGAGCTTGCAGAATATGCTGGAAAAACAGGGATACCTGATGTTCGTGAAAGTAAAACCAAAGATACAAAATCTAGAATTAAATTAGTTATGGAGATGTTTGAATAATGGATGAACTATTAGCATTTTCTTTAATTGGGTGGATTGGAGTAATATTTATTATATTAGCATACATCCTATACACTACAAAGAAACTTAAGATGAATTATGTTTTGTATCATCTTATAAATTTATTTGGTTTTATTGGATTAGCAATAAGCACATTTGTAACTAAATCTTGGCCAGCACTTACACTCTCTTTAATCTTTGTTGGAGTCTCAATTGCCCATATTATTAAAATCCTTAAAACAAAACCAGACTATAAAGATTTAAGAGGATAAAATGAAAAAATTAAATAAAGCAATGATATTTGATGCAGGTGCTCTAATAACAATATCAATGAATGGTTTAGATAAAGAATTAAGAGCACTTAAAAATATTTTTGATGGTGCTTTTTTAATTACTAGACAAGTAAAAAAAGAAGTAATAGATAAACCTCTAACTATAAAGAACTTTGAACTCGAAGCATTAAGAACTAAGAAATTATTAGAGGATAAGATAATAGAACTTGCAGAAGATTATGGGATAGATGATAATAGTATAGCAAATAAAACAGAGGAGCTCATGGAAATTGCAAATTCTTTTTTTATGAGTCCAAAAGAGCCTGTCAAACTACTTCACATAGGAGAAGCTTCTTGTTTAGCACTTAGCAGTATTTTAAATAAAAAAAATATAAAAAATGTTATTGTTATAGATGAGAGAACAGCAAGGATGCTTATTGAAAAACCTGAAAATCTCAGAGAATTACTAATAAGGAAATTACACACAAATATAAGATTAGTTAAAAATAATTTCAATTACTTTAAAGATTTTCAAGTTATACGCTCTGCAGAATTAATTTATGTTGCCTGGAAAAAAGGATTAGTTGATTTGAAAAATGGAACTTTTCTTTTAGATGCACTTTTATATGCAGTAAAGTCTAAAGGATGTGCTATTTCTCATGAAGAAATCGAAGAGATTAAAAAAATAAAATAAAAGATAAGATAGTATTCTATATAAAAAGGAAATTAATAAAAACCCTTAGAAGTTTGAATTATCAAATATACACCTGTATATATTTAGGGTGCGTAGGCTAGTGGTAAACTGGGCGGCTCCAGACCGCCATTCGGGAGTTCGATTCTCTCCGCGCCCATTTTAATTAAAAAATGAAAAATAAAATATTTGACAACGACATAGGGGATTTAGAAGAAAGGATTTATTTAGAAGAAAAATTAAATAAAGTCAGATTAGGAAGAATCGCTTATTTAAGAAGAGAATACTCTTACAGAGAATATAAAATGCGTATAAGAGAAACTTATACTAAATTTAAATACAGAAAAATATTTCCAGATAGAGGATAGTTTTAAAATTTTTATTTTTCAAAACATTTATAAATACTTATGAAATTAATTTCATATGAGCGAATATTTAAAACGTGGTAATTTTTTAACATATCATATTTTTTTCAGGAACCTTGCAAACCCTCTTAAAATAAGTATAATCTCTGTACTTAATGAAAGAGAAAGTTCAGTTAGTGATATAGTACATAAACTTGGAGTTGAGCAAAGCAAAGTTTCACATGCACTTAGGTTACTCAAAGGATGCAATATTGTTGAATTTGAAAAGAGAGGAAAAGAGAGAGTATATTCATTGAATAAAAGAACCATACTACCTTTATTAAAGATGATTGACGAACATTCAAAATCTTTTTGTAAATGCAAAGAGTGTAAAGGGTGTATAGCATAGGAAAATAATATAATTAAACAAAATGGCTAAACAAATTTATTTTGACAATGCAGCAACAACAAAAGTTGACGAGAAAGTTGTAAAAGAAATGATTCCTTACCTTAGTGAAAGATTTGGAAATGCTTCTTCTCAGCATGCTGTTGGGATTAAAGCTAAAGAAGTTTTAGAAAGAAGTAGAAGAGCAATTGCAAAATCAATTAAAGCAAACACAGGGGAAATAATCTTTACATCTGGAGGAACAGAAGCAAATAATCTTGCTCTAAAAGGATTGTTTTTTTCAAATTATCCGAATAAAGACCACATAATAACAACTAAAATAGAACACGATTCTGTGTTAAATGTTTGCAGATGGTTAGAAACTCAAGGAGCTAAAGTAACTTATTTAGAGGTTAATAAAGAGGGATTTGTTAATTTAGAAGATATTAGAAAAGAGATTACAGATAAAACAATTTTGGTGAGTATTATCCATGGGAATAATGAAGTGGGTACAATACAAGATATTGAAGAAATAGGAAAATTATGCAAGGAGAAAAATGTTTTATTTCACACTGATGCATGTCAGAGTTATACTAAATCTTTTATTAATGTAAATAAACAAAATTTAGATTTAGTTACTTTAAATGCACATAAAATTTATGGCCCTAAAGGAATTGGAGCATTATATATTAAAGAAGGGATTAAAATAACACCTCTCTCTCACGGAGGAGGACATGAAAAAAAATTAAGAAGTGGAACAGAGAATATCCCAGGAGTAGTGGGATTTGCTAAAGCAGTAGAGATTGCAAGTGAAAAAGATGTTAAGAAAATGTCTAAACTAAGAGATAAATTAATTGAAGGACTTCTAGATATTGAAAATGTTAAATTAAATGGTCCTAGGGGAGATAAAAGATTGTGTAATAATATTAATGTTTCATTTAATAATATTGAAGGAGAATCAATTGGAGGTTATTTAGAAAATGAAGGAATTTTAACTTCAACAGGAAGTGCCTGTATGTCAAACACTCTCCAAACAAGTCATGTTCTAAAAGCATTAGGGTTAAGTTCTTTAGAATCAAATAGTTCTCTAAGAATTTCAATAAGCAAATACACTACAGAAGGAGACATTGATTATTTCCTTGAAAAAATATCTAAAATTGTAAAAAAACTTAGAAGAATAAGTCCAATTATAAAATAATTAGAATAGAATTACAATATATTCATTTGTAAAATAATAAATAACACAAGGAGGTAAAATGAAAAGAAAAAATCAATTTGAAGAGCATTCTTGCGAATTTAAAAATGAAGCAGAATGCGAAGAAGAATTAGATGGAAAAGATGCTAATTTAAAAACTGAAGAAAGTGATTTTTATGAAGAAGAAGACCACTATTAATCAGTTTAAGAAAACTAAAATGAAAAAACTTGCAATTACTAAAAATACAAACTTGAATGAACTGATTATTGAGAAACCAGAATTAGTTGGAATATTGCTTTCATCTGGAATGGGGTGTATGGGATGCCCTATGGCTAGAATGGAAACAATTGAAGATGGATGTAGGGCTCATGGAATGAATGATAAGGAAATTAGTAAATTTGTTGAAAGATTAAATCAGGAAGATAATCCTAAGCCCAAATCTAAAACTAAGGCTAAAATTAAAAATAAAATAAATTTAAAAAGAGGAAATAAAAAAAATGACTCACTCGCTAATTAATTTATTTTCTAGACTAATTAAACAAAAATATGTTTATGTAGGAGTTCCTGTTATAATTCAAAATTCTAAAAAAGAAATATTGCTTGGAAAAAGGAGCAAAAATCTTTCTAGTTTTCCAGGATACTGGGGACTCCCAGGTGGAATGCCTGAATATAATGAGAAACTTGAAGACACTGCTAAAAGAGAAGTTAAAGAAGAATTAGGAATTAATATTAAATTAATTAAAAAATCTAAGAATACCTACGAGACTTTCCCTTCTAAAATTTGTAGATTCCATAGTGTTGATATTCCTTTTTATGCAAAAATAATTAGTGGAACACCTAAACCCAAAGATGAAACTCAAGATGTTAAATGGTTTAAACCTTCTGAGATAAAAAATATGAAATTAGCTTACTCTCATAAGAATATTTTGAAAGGAGAAAAATTAATTTAAATTATTTTTAAAATGCCCTTACAATACAATAAAAAAGTTTTGAAAGAATTTATGAATCCTAAAAATATGGGTGAAATAAAAAATCCTAGTGGTATTGGAAAAATTGGAAACCCTACTTGCGGGGATATTTTATGGGCATATATTAAAATTGAGAAAAATGAGAAAGGAGAAGAAATACTAAAGGATATTAAATTCAAAACTTTTGGATGCGCAGCAGCTATTGCAACTTCTTCTATGATTACTAAACTTGCAAAAGGAAAAAAACTAGCAGATGTTGAGAAAATAACTTACAAAGATATTGTAAATGAACTTGGAGGACTTCCAAATATCAAAATTCATTGCTCAGCTATGGCTTCTCAAGCATTAAAAAAAGCTATTGAAGACTATAAATCAAACAATTAAATAATTAAACTAAAGTAAACTAAAAGAATAAGTAAAATGTCTGAAGAATACACTGTAAAAATACTAAAAATAGATTTTGTAACTCATGATGTTAAGAGGTTTATACTTGAAAAACCATCTAATTATAAGTTTATCCCAGGACAAGCAACAGACATTTCAATTAATTCTGAAAACTTAAAAAATGAAAAGAGGCCTTTTACATTCACTTCTAAAATCAATGATCCTGTTTTAGAATTTACAATAAAAAAATATTCTAATGGAATAACTGAAAAAATTCATAATCTTAAAGCAGGAGATGAATTAATTATAGGAGAAACATTTGGGTATTTTGAATATAAAGGAGAAGGAATGTTTATTGCAGGAGGAACAGGAATAACCCCGTTTTTATCAATGCTTAGAAATATGAGTAATGATGAAGCTAAGAAAAACAAACTTTTATTTTTTAATAAAGCCTATAAAGATATTATATGCGAAAGAGAATTAACTGATATACTTGGAGAAAATGTACTTTTTTTATTAACAGATGAAAAAAGAAAAGGATATCTTAAAAAGAAACTTAGTAGTAATCTACTCAAAAAAGAAATAACTGATTTAAATAAATATTTTTATATTTGCGGACCTCAAAAATTTGTTAAAATAGTGAGGAAAAATCTATTAAAATTAGGAATAGATGAAAATAAGATAATTATAGAACAATAATTTTAGGATAATTTTTAGCATGGAAAATAAAACCGTAGGTTGGATAATAACTGGAATTGCTGTTTTAATGGCAGTTATAGTCTGGATATTTAATAATGCCTTAAAGAGGATAGTTGGAGATACATGCACTCACGGGGATTCTTGTTCTATGTATGATACAATTGCAATTCAAACCTGGGTTAGTTTAGCAATTGTTGGAGTTGTTCTTATAATTGGGATTGTTTTAATGTTTGTTAAGCCTAAAGAAAAAATAATTGTAAAAACAATAAAAGAGAAAAAGAAAAAGAAAGATTATTCAGGACTTGAAAAAAAAGAAAAAGAGGTTGTAGATTTATTGTTAAATGAGGGGAATGCAATGTTTCAGGCTGATTTAATGGAGAAATTGAATATTGGAAAAGTCGGAGCTACAAGATTATTGGATAAACTTGAATCAAAACAGATAATTGAAAGAAAAAGACGGGGGATGAATAATTTGGTTGTTTTGAAGGATTAATTTTATTTAAATGGGATTGTTTAAATATAAATGGAAAAAAGGTCAGTAATTTTAATTGTTTTAGCTGTATTGGCTGCTGCAGTACTAATAGGAATCTTTGTTTTAATAGTTTTAAAGATTAATACTTAATACATTCATTCTTACAACGTTAAAAAGAAGGCTGGTTCAATGGCGGGATTTAAGGCAGTGAAAGCTGAATGAAAGAAACGTCTCTGCTGATCTGGTTATGTTCATTTTAACTCTTCTATTAATTTTTTGCAATTTTGAATTGCTTGCTTTGCAATTTCAAAATCCATTTTAGTTCCGTAATAAGTAAGGGAATTTCTTTTATATCTTAAATCATCAAATGTCCGGTATAATTCTTCCCTTTTCATAAAATCTCTTAAATAATATCCAAGACAAACATGGTTCAATATATTAAATCCTTTTTTGAAAGCTAATGCCTGGAGAAGCTCAATCAGGGAAGTGTAATAATCTTCAAATACAAAGTTGCAGTTTTTTTCAGTTATTTCTTTTATCAAACTTAGCCTTTCTTTTGATGTTTCAATTAGAGATTTTGCGCGATTTGGATCCGGAGAGACTTTTTTAGCAGAATTGCATAATAAGCACTCTTCCCAGTTTGATTCCCGCATTATTTGAAAACCTCCACGAATCCATTTAATAGAACGCCATTTATGATATTATTTGACAAATGAAGGTTCTGTATATCATGAAGGCTTTTATGCTTTAATGCCTGTATTTTTCTTTTTAGGATTTTTTCAAATTTTCCTAAATCCAATTCTTTATTTGAGGGAGTTTCTATGTATAAATCAATATCGCTTCCTTCTGTGTCTTCCCCTCTGGCAAAAGAACCAAATAAGATTATTGCAGGATTGCTAATTTCTATTTTTAAATATTCAATGATTCCTGATTCGTATAACCGCTTTATGTTAAAGAGCTTTTTTTCAAGCAGGTATTTTTCACCCATTTTATTTGCAGTGTAAAGCGAAATGCTCCCTGTTTTAATATTTGAGAGGATGCCCTCTTTTTCAAGCTCTTTGCAATATCTTATTACAGAAGGCAGAGGAAGTTTTAGAGTTCTTTCTATTTCCCTCACCCTAAGCTTGGCTGTCGGATTGAGAAAAAAATATTCTATAATATTCTGCTTGATATTCTTACGTGTCATATGATATTATATAGTATCAATTGATATTTAAAGTTATCTATTAAGAGCAGATAATAGTTATCTAATTTAAGCACATGTTAGAACATATTGGAAAAGACAGAAAGCATATGAAAAAATTAATTGAAAAGAGGATAATGTCTATTGAAAAGCAAATATGCCCAAAAAACTGTATGTCTATTTAAAAAACACCTGAATAAAGTAAGGAAGATGGTTAAGGGAGTGTGATCTTTTTATATATGTTAATGGTGTATTTGCCATAACATTATGGTATTTTTACCATATTTTGGGATTTTTGATATTTTTTGGGTAGTTATTAAGTAAAAAGGGGGATTGTGCTTATCTTACTCTGATGATGCTGTTTCAATCGGTGATAAAATGATGCCATTTTAACTGTAATCTTAAAAGAAGTTGAAAAGAGGAAGATTGTGCTGAAAAAGAATGGTGAAAGGGGCGGGATATAAGGCAGTTAGTGTTGGGTGAAAAGCTTTTATAATTATACATTTTTGATAAATTATGAAAATAAAAGATCTCCCAAATTCTTCAAAACCTAGGGAGAGATTCTTAAAACAAGGAAAAGAAGCATTAAGTGATGCTGAATTATTTGCTATTATCCTGAGAACAGGAACAAGAGGAGAGAATGTTGTTGAGATGTCTAACAGGCTGATAAAAGAAAATGGGTTGGAAAACCTTTTTGATTGTTCTTTAAAAGAACTTGAAAAAATAAAAGGGATAGGTCCAAGCAAAGCAATGCAAATCCTGGCAATTGCAGAGCTTGGGAAGAGATATTCCCAGTCAAAAAAACCAGTAAAGAAAATATCTAATGCCAAAGATGTTTTTGAGCTGTTTTGTGAAAGGCTTAAAGATGAAAAACAGGAGAATTTTTATGTTGTTTTGTTGAACAGCCAGAACAATATTTTAAAAGAGGAGCTTATTTCAAAGGGAGTTCTTGATGCAGCAATTTTGCACCCAAGAGAAGTATTCAAGCCTGCAATAAAACATTCAGCATCAAAAATGATTATTGTTCATAATCATCCTTCAGGGAATCCAAATCCAAGCAAAGAAGATTTGGATATAACAGGAAAGTTAATTGAAGTCGGAGAGCTCATAGGCATAAAAGTCCTTGACCATGTGATTCTTGGAAAAGAGAGTTATTGGAGCTGGGTTGAGGATGAAAAAATTTAAACAAAATAAAGGTTCTTTTCTGCCCAATCATCTGCCACAACACCAGCTTGTTTTAAAACAAGATCTATTGCTTTTTCTCTCCCAATAGGAGGGTACCCGTGAATCTTTAAAATCCTTTTAACTTTTAATTTTAAATCTGACTGAACATTTTCTCTAATTGTCCAATCCACTTTTACATTATTTCTTATCATATTAACTAGTTCAAGGGCAATTATTCTTAATTTTTCATCACCCAAAACATCTATTGCCTCTTTACAGTCTGCAAGAGCATCATAAAAAGCTTTTTCATCTTCAGTTAGGCCAAGATCTTTTCCTTCTTTTTGTTCTTCTCTAAACTTCTTAGCTAATCCGATTAATTCTTCTATTGCTTCAGCCGCCTCAATGCTTTTGTTTGTATATCTTGTTATTATTTTATCTAACATTTCCATGAATGATTTTTCTTTAACAATATTTTTCTTAAACCTTACCTTTATGTCGTCATTGATTAGTTTTTTCAGTGCTTCAAAAGCAAGATTCTTTTGAGGAATTTCTTTGACTTCCCTTAAGAATTTATCTGATAGGATTGAGATGTCTGGTTTTTGGACACCTGCAGCTTCAAAAATATCAATTATTCTGTCAGAGATGATTGCTTTGGAGATTATTTGCTTAATTGCTGTATCAAATTCTATGGAGCCCTTTGAAGATATTATGGTATTCTTGACTATAGTTGATTTTATTGCTTGGAAAAATCCTACTTCTTCTTTTATTTGCATTGCTTTTTCATCTGGAACAGACAAAGCAAATGCCCTAATTAAAGCGCTTGTTTCTCTGATAAATCTTTCTTTTAATTTTTCTTTTCCCTTCAAAATATGCTCCACAGCATTTGGAATTACTGAAAGTCGTTCTTTTGGATTTAAGGTAAAGAATTTCTTATAATTAAATCCATAAAACATATCTCTGACAACCTCATATTTTTCCAACATTTTCTTGACTGCTTCACTTTGTTCAAAAATAGGCTTGCCTTTTCCACCACTAGCAGTATATTGCATGACTGCATCTTTTAGTTCTTTTCCAATTCCAAAATAGTCAACTATCAATCCCGCATCCTTGTCTTTGTATTTCCTGTTTGCTCTTGCAATTGTCTGCATTAGTCCATGAGATTTCATTGGTTTGTCAATATACATTGTATGGACAGAGGGAGCATCAAAACCAGTCAGCCACATATCTCTAACTATTACGATTCTCAATTCTTCTTTAGGAGATTTAAACATATCTCCAATTTTTTCTCTCCTCTTTTTGTTTCTTATATGTTCTTGCCATTCTGTTGGATCAGAAGAAGAACCAGTCATGATTACTTTTATTATTCCCTCTTTGTCGTCTTTGTTGTGCCACTCTGGTCTTAAAGAAATTATCTCATTGTACAAATCAACACAAATTCTTCTACTCATGCAAACAATCATGGCTTTTCCATCAAGGACTTTCAACCTCTCTTCAAAATGCTCAATAATGTCCTTTGCCACTCGTCTTATTCTCTCGGGACTACCTACAACCTTTTCAAGTTTAGCCCATTTGCTCTTTAGTTTATTCTTTACTTCCTGATCTTCTGTTAATTCTTCAATAAAGGGATCAATTTTTCTTCTTTCTTCCGGTTTTATCCCAAGTTTAGCCAGTCGACTTTCATATAAAAGCTTAACAGTCGCTTTATCTTCAACTGCTTGTTGTATATCATACTTATCAACATAATTTCCAAAGACAGCAGGAGTTGACCTGTCCTGTTTTTCAATAGGTGTCCCAGTAAAACCGATAAATGAAGCATTTGGCAAGGCATCTCTTAAATATTTAGCAAAACCATATCTTATGAGGGCTCCATCATCCTTCGTTTGAACAACATGCGCTGAAAAACCGTATTGGGTTCTGTGCGCTTCATCTGCAATAACAATTATATTTCTTCTATCTGAAAGCTCAGGAAATTTTTCATCTTTTTCTGGAGAAAATTTTTGAATTGTAGTAAAAATAATGCCTCCAGAGGATTTCTTCAAAAGCTCTTTAATTTGTTTTCTTGATCCTGCATTTTTTGGCTCTTGTCTTAAAAGCTCAGAACATCTTGAAAATGTTTTAAATAATTGATCATCTAAATCATTCCTATCTGTTAAAACAACAATTGTTGGATTTTCAAGCTCTTTTTCCAATGCGAGTTTTCCAGAATAGAAAACCATTGAAAGGGATTTTCCAGATCCCTGAGTGTGCCATACAACTCCTGCCTTTTTATTTCCTTTAACTGCTTTTATTGTTGAATCAATTGCTTTATTTACAGCATTATACTGGGCATAAGTAGAAATTTTCTTTATTGTTTCTTCATCTTTTTCAAAAACAATAAAATTTTTGATTAAATCTAAAAAGGTTTTTTTGTTAAACATTCCTCTTAGTAATGTATCCATACTAAGCTTATTCTTTGGCATTTTACCATCAATTGTTTTCCATTCAACAAACCACTCTCTTGTTGAAGAAATTGTCCCTGCCTGTGCAAGTGCTCCGTCACTTATCATAAGAATTTCATTAAATCTAAACAAGGAAGGAATCTGCATCTTGTAATTTTGAAGTTGTGTGAATGCATCATCAATTGTTGCTTTTTCTTCTGCAAGATTCTTTAGCTCTATTACTGCCAAAGGCAAGCCATTTACAAAAAGAATTATGTCTGGCCTTCGGTTACACTTACCTTCAATTATAGTAAATTGATTAACTGCAAGAAATTCGTTTTTGCTTGGATTTTCAAAATCAACTAAATTTATAATCTCATGTTTTGTTGATTGCCCTTTTCTAAAAGATACTGGAACCCCTTCTGTTAATAATTTGTGAAATTGTTGATTGTCAAGAACTTGGTTTTGAGAGGAAACTCTTGAAACTTTTTTCATGGCATCTTCCAATGCGTCTTTAGGCATGTTGGGGTTTATTCTTCCAATAGAATTCAATAATCTTTCTTTTAAGATAACTTCTCTGAAATCGTTTCTTTCTTGTTTACTTCCTCCAGGAGATATTTCAAGTCCATTAAGGACTTTATAATCCATTTCTCTAAAAATATCCAGTGCTAATCCTTCAACTTCGTTTTCTGTTATTTTCATTTTTTATTATCCTCATTTAGTATATAATAGGCTCCCCTGAAAGCACCTACTTTTTTTATATAACCAAATTTAAGCATCTCATTAATGTCTAGCCTAGCAGTACCTAAAGAGACTCTATTTAATTTTGTATATGCTTTTGTTTTTATGGATCTATTCTTCTTCAAAAATTCTAAGGTTTTTATTTGTCTTTCATTTAAGTCTTGATATTTTTTAATGGGCTTTAGTTCACTTTGTGTGCTTCGCAAAATTGTTCTGAAAAAATGTTCATATATTCCAAATTCTGGATCAGAAAGGCCGTGTTCCCTCATACTATTAATCATTCTAGGAACTCCAGATCCCAAGCCTTCAACAAATCCATAATCTCTTAAAATCCTATAGGTCAGAGGATTTCTTTGAACAGAAAGGGTGCCAAATAACTCCTTAGGCAAATCCTTAGGTAAAGACCCAGGATTAGTCATTTCTATTCTATCTGAAAAGATATAAATTTGAATAGAATCTTTACTAAAATAATCTCTGTGAGCCGCTGCATTGACTATTGCTTCTCTGATGACATCCAAAGGATATTGATATTTCTCTTCTCGTTTAGCCTCAGACTTAATATTAATACTCTTTGAAATATTACTCTTTACGAAAGATAAAGCCTTTTCAATTGATTCGGTCAAATTTGATTGGATTAATTCATGGGAAATTATTTTAACTGGTTCTGTGCCGTCAAATCTAACTGCTTTAATTTCTATTTGGGGATTAAAGAAGATTGGGTCTTTAGCAAAAAACAGTAAGGCAGAGTTTTTTACTTTAAACTCTCCGTTTTTTGAAGCCAATTTCATGCTTAACAAAAAATCCTCACTGGAATGAGATTTAAAATAATCTGATTGTTTCCTTATATTTAGATATTCTTTAATTTTATTAAGGTCCAAATCTGTAAGTTTAGCGTTACTTATAGTTTCATCAAAACATAGAATTTGTTTCCCACGCAAGAAATCAACTATTTGATTTCCTTCTATCTTTCTTAAAGTACTGCCAATCCTTACATAGATAACTCCTTGAAAACTATGAAATGTGTTGTCTATTGCTTGCTGTATAACTATAGATATTACGTCCGCTCCTTTAATTTTATGAGTTTCTATTGATGGAAATATCGGAGGAGAAACTGCTTGAGCTGAAGAAGATATTTTTTGTTGAAGGCTGTCTAAATTATCTTTTACTCCTACAACCTCTTTTTTATTATTAACCCCTATCAGAATAACTCCTCCATAAGTATTTGCAAATCCACACATTATTTTTGAAAAATCTTGAGAACTATGAAATGATTCTTTAAACTCAACTTCTTGAGATTCTCCAGATTCTATGACTCTTAAGACTTGGTCTATGTCCATTTTACTATTAATAGTATTTAATATTAATTGATAGTAAATTGATAGTATTTATAAAATTATCTCTTCCTAGGCAAATACTGTTTTAGGATATTTGATAAAGAAAGTAATAAATTAATAGTAAATATTAAATCAGAAAATTTAGTATAATCTAGAGTAGTATACTTGAAAGTATACTAATTTAAGGCTCAAGATACCAAGATCTGATTCTACAATACAATTACATCTGGAACAAACCCATTGCGTAGTTCCAATTGGTGATGAAAAATAAGATTCAACTTTAATTTGTTTGTTGCCTAAAAATTCAATTTTACAATGCGGACAAATATTTTTTAGTTGATCTAATTTTATTTTTCTTCTATTTTCTAAATATCTGTTTAAATAAAATTTAAAAGTAAATCTTATCGCTACTGCTCCAGCGATAATTAAAATTAAAATTTCATAGAAGTTTATCCTTTATTCTCCTTTAATTTTTCTCTTAATTTTAATAATTCTTTCATTTCGTTTATGTGATATTGAATTCTTTTAAATTTCCAATTTTCCAATTTACTCACCTCTTCCAAAAGATTATAATTTTTTCCTTGTATTGCTTTGGTTCCATATTTATGAACTAAATTGGATTGATGCAATTTTAACTCATGGACCGTTATTTTTTCTGCCATATTATATATTTTATCGTAGGCAATATCCACTCTTCCTTGAATAATTAAATTTTTTATATTAAAATTAAATAAATTGCCAAATAAACTCATTTTATATTCTCCTCACATAATGAAACCCTCACTTCTCCACTCATCAACTTAGGCAACAACGCATCCCGAATTTGAGAGAGAGTTTGATTTTGTTTATCTAGTGAGAATTGTTTTTCAAAAATAGGAAAACAAATTTTATTAAAATTTAATATTGTTTCTTTGTCCGGAATTGTAATTTTTAGATTTTCTATATCTATTTTTGATAGCCCTTTTATTACACTCCCATATGCCCCAGATACCATTTCTTCTAATGAAGAATTTAATAGGTAATAAACAAATTCTCGATATCCCTTTTGTATTTCTAATGCGGCAACACCTCGCCCTAGACAATATTTTTTATCTGCAAAAGTAATATTTCCGATTGTTGCCCTAATACAAAAAATTAAATCTCCGACATCACACATTTTAATTGGAGCGGATGTAAACTTTTTTGGGATTATTAGTTTCCCAGAAAAATCTGCCGCCCCATTAAGTAATGGAACACCGGTTTCTGTTTCATTATAACTTTCCCCCTTTGGAGAAATTCCCATTTTTAATTTCACAATATCACCTAATTTCCCCTCTTTCCAATTATCTTTCTCAGGATTTTCCACAAACCATTTCTTAAACAATGCCTGCCCAATGGCTTCAAGGGTTTTGTTCATTTTATTGTTGAGTTCTATTTTTGCGTCAAGGGAGGAGAGGATGGAGGCGATGGCAAGTTGTTCGGGGAGAGGGGGAAGCGGAATAACTGCATTTTCAAATTTTGTTTTAGAGATGTTAATATAAACTGAACCTCCGCCACCAAGACTTTCTAAATAATTTTTATTATTCTTAAAAAAGTAATAAATCCACAAGGGAGAAATGATTTTTTTATTTGGAATAATTGAATTAATTTGTTGATTTGTAAAAGATTCTTTTGTAGTAATTCCCACTTTCCCAATCGTTGCCAAACAAGAAACCATTACAGAGTCCGGGGGAAGAATTAAATTTTTCATATGACTTGCTCCTTCTTCAGACAAAGAACTCTCTGAAAAAGACAAATAGACAGAATTATTCATATCGGGAATTTTGATAAAAGGATATTTTCCATTGAAGAAAGTTTTATTTGAAGTGGGGGGAGTTTTTCCAGTTATAACTTTTCCGATATCTTTTATTTTTGCAATTTCCCAGTCAGGATTAATTTTCCCATTCATATTACTTGAACCTCCTGTTTCCCTTCATAGCCTCCACCAATAATCTCATTTACGCTTAAATCAAATAAAACTTCAGCAATATATTCTTTTCCATCATTTTCAAATTCTAAGGAAACTATTTTAAAATTATCCATTACCTCTTCTAAATACTCTTCCTGTCTAAACTTTTCTAAATCTTCTTTTTTACAATCTTCAATTCCTGAGCAGCAGTTAATTATCTCAAAATTATTTATTCCGAGTCCTTCAAAATCAGACATATAGTCCATTAATTGTCCTTTGAAATAATCTGTTTTCAAGTGATTCAGAAGTTCCGGATATTTGACTATTAAATGATAAACTCCCATTAAATTTTGCTCTAAGAGCTCATAATTTGATTCTATATCTAAAAATTTTCCAGTTAATCGTGAAAATTCCCATCTTAATTCTTCAGAAAATCCTAAATCCTTACTAAATAAAATAACTTTTGCGTAGTTATTCTTTATCTGAAAATTTATTAATGATTCAAAAATTATTGCATCTTTAAAACCTTTATCACCTCGTTCATCAAAAGGTTTAATATGATTTATTGATTTGTATAAAATTTTCTTAAATATCTCGCCACATTTTTCTTCTTCGATAGGAATTAAAATGAATATACTATTTTCGTTTGAAACAATTTCTCTAATTTTGTCATAAATATAATTTCCATAATCAAAATTGTCTGGGGGAAATGTAATGTTGTCAAAATTTATACAACTAAGATTTTTCATTTTTGAATGCAATTGTTTAAATTGATCTAATTTTTTAATAAAATCAGTTTTTCTATGGTTGCAATACTCTTTTAAAACAATTTCAGACAATCCTATTATTATATTATCTTGTAAATTGTTTTTTGATATAAAATCTCTTAATTTCTTTATATCTCCTTTTGGGTCAAAAGTAGAATAATCCGATTCTCCATCAAGAGTATTTTGTAGATTATTTGTATCGAAGATAATTAGAGTTCTCTCTGAGTTCCCCATTTCAGTTTTCTTAGGTTTATTTTGCATATTTGCTCCCCATATTTCCTATTTGTTTTTTTAAAACCTGCTCAAATAATTTAGGATTCTTCTTTATTTCTTCAAGATCGTTTTGTGATGACGATAATGATGCGTATCTTCCAAACCCATTCTTAAATATAGTTAATAGTAAAAATATGTAAGCTCTTTTTATTTTACTGATTAAATCTGCAGCAGAATAAATTTTTTTATCATCTCCTATAAAGCCAATGCTACTTACCTGGGAGCCATCAGGCATATTAACCAAAATCTCTCCGATATAATATTGTTCGTGAGCAATTTTATTTCTTAAATCAGAATCTATATATTTTACGAAAGTCGGATAATAATCTGTTTGAAAATTCTTATCAAATTGTTTAATCAGTTCTAAGAATGTTCCAATTTCAATTTTACCTTTTTTTAACTTCTTCATCGTTCCTTTTCCAACATTTAAAGACTGGCCAAAACTCGGAAGCCAAACTTTCATATTTTTTTTATATAATTCTAAGACTGTCCGATAAAGATTGGCCAAAATATAAATGTCTCCAGGTATGGGATCTTCTTCCTTTTTACCAATAAATTTACTTAGTTCCATATAGATAAACATATTATTCTCTGAAAATTTATTCATTTCAAAAGTCGCTTCCTGAGGCGTTATATTTGGCGGGTTGATTTTATCTATGCTATCAATTTTGTTAATTAACTCTTCATACTTTTTTTCAAGCTCTTCATTTTCTACTAAATTCTCTTTCCAAATATGGTCTTGTTTTTTTAACTCATTAAAATAATTATCAAAATTAGTTAGTAGGTCGATAAATTGATTATTTCCAAGTAGATTTTTTCTTACAAAATCAGTCATCTTATCAGGGTTCTTAAGTATCTTTTTCAAATTGGCTGTAGTTGGCTTTTTGTTTTTTTGGTTCATTTTATTTTTCCTATTGCAGATTGTTTGAGTTTATTTCTTTTTCCCATCTCTAATATTTCCCGCATACCTGTAGGAGTTAGGACCTTAACCTTCTTTATCTTCTTTTCTAGTTTTTTAAAATCTCTAAGATTCCATGTAACTAAATAATCTACATCGTAGCTCTCTACATCGTTTGCATGAATGGTGTCTCCAAAAGTTGTTCCATAATTTAGAGCAGTTTCAACCAATTTTACTATTAAATTATCTATCTTAATTTTTTCCGATGGATTCTCTGGCAAGGGAAAAATTTTATTTGCCCATGCACGAGTTAGACGATGTAATGTTGCTCTGGCTTGATTTTGTTGTTTACTTCTTCTATAAACTGCAGAACCTACTTCCACTTCTGTAAACCTTGATGTAAAGAAAGTAACATCTTCAAAATTGTTTCTCAATATAAATTCTAAAAAAGATTTAGAATCTTTATGGTTCTGACCCTCATCTCTCTTAACATAAGATACAAAGACATTTGAGTCTATGTAAATTTTCATCATCTCCTCCTCCTTATTGGCTTTCCGGATTTACTAGCCCAAAAATTAACTTTGACTTTTTTCGGGACCCTTTTTGTAGCTGTAAATGAAACCCTTCTTCCAGAACTATCTCTGAAGCTTACAGTAGCTTTTTTTGGAATTTTTTTAGTTGCCCAAAAACTAACTCTCCTTTTTTTAGGAAACATTTTCTTTTTTCTCCTTTTTCCTTTTAAGTTTCCTAAATAGAAATTTAATTTTAACATCCAAACCAAATAACTTTATTACAATTCCTGTAAGAGTTAGAGAGATTAATCCAACCGCAAGGTTAATTGTATAAAATTTGTTTTCAATACTTCCCATATAATTTAAGATATTGTAATAATTATTATTTATTGATGGCAGATAATCTTTTTCTCTGTAATTTTCAAGCTCGTTTGTTAAATTTTCAATTTGTTTATCTTTTTCAATTAATTGTTCACCTAAATTAGAAATTGATTTTTCTTTTTCCGTGATAATTTGATTAAATGATTCCGTAAAATTTTTTTCCTTTTCACTAAACTGCCAACTTAAATTTGAAATTAGATTATCTTTCTCAACTATTCTTAAATTTAATTCTCCAATGGAATTTTGTAATTTAGAATTTTCAAGTTCTAAATTAGATATTTGATTATTTTTATTATTTATCTCTTTTTGTAAATCATCATTTCCATTAATAGAATTAAACACCGGAATTATTGCAGAAATAAATATAATCACAAAAAACAAAGAAAGAATTACTCCAATTATTCCAGTTACATCTACTGATTGTCCTCTCTTATTCATTTTATTTCACCATCATCGGGTTTAGTTCTTTAACATTATCAGAGAAGATAATTAATTCTTTTCCTTGTTTCGGTTTTCCTGCACTATAATATAAATCATATTTTGTTTGTTTATTATTTTCGTATAATTTTTTAATAAATTCAACATTATCGTACGTGATAACCCACTTTTGTTTTTTTGTCTTGTTTATTTCTTTAGCTATTTTTTTATGGTCTTCATCAGAATAATAATTCATGTAGAGTTCTTTTCCTTTGTTATAATATGGAGGATCAAGATAGATTAAGGTTTTTGAAGGTAATTTTTTTTTGAGTTTTTTTATTAAATCAACTGCATCTTCATTATAAAGTTCAATTTTATCTTTGTATTTAGAGATTTGCCTTATTCTTTTAATCAATTCTTCTTTGTTATATCTTGCATCAATCTTCCATTTCCCCTCTTGGCTCAATCCCCCTATTGCCCCTGCCTTGATTATTCCCGAATGATTTGTTCTATTAAGGAAAAAAGTGGAAAAACCTACTGTCAGTAAATTCTCTTTTTCTTTGTTTTCTTGAATCTTTTTTTGTTCTTCTCTTATTTTTAAATTGACTGGAGTTTTTTTTATCAAGTTGCATAATTTATTTGGATAATTTAAAACAGAATACCAAAAAGCATAAATTGATTTATCTTTGTCGTTAATAATTATCTTTGATGCATAGCCTTCAATTAAAAGTGAAAGTGCAATTGATGCTCCTCCAACGTAAGGCTCAACATAAATCCCCTTATCAAGAGAATTTTCTTTGAATACTTTTTTAAAATAATTAACTAATTTTCCTTTCCCGCCTGGATATCTTAATGGTGAATAAAATGTCATTTTGTTTTACCTTCTTTCCTTGAGATTTCTCCCCAGATAATTTCAAAGAATTCCTGTAAATTATCCCATGAATAAACTAAATCGCTGGGTATTGGTTGACTTTTAAAGGAATGAACATATTCATGAAAATTTCCTATTGATAAAATAGAATTTGTTTTTGTAGCAACATTTCTAATGTTTTTTAATTGATTATTTGTGGCAGTCTTTCCCTTTTCTAATTCGTCGGCAACTTTGGTTATTTTACCAGATAGTTTAGTAAGGTTGTTAAATTGCATCCCGTATTTTTCAGCATAACAATCTAAACTAGTCTCTAAAAATACCCTAAAAAGAACAGCTACAGCATTTGTATATTCTGAAATTGAAAGATTTCTTAATTCATGGTAAATATTATTAATTTTTTTTTCATGAATAATCAATCCACACGAATAAGGAATTAAAACTTCTCTACCATTTGTTTTAGGCAAAATATTTACTTTCTTAATTTTTTTATCCTGCAAAATTTTGGATTGGACTACTGTTTTTTTCTTTAATGCAACAGGTTTTTCTCCAAATAAATTTTTCATAAATTTAATAGAATCACTTGTATGATAAACTTCAGAAACTGTAATATCTTCTGTCAACATTTTATTAAATAGTTTGTCTATCCTTCCCAAAACCTCTTTTTTATTTGACGTTAATACTAAATTTCCATTTTTTATGTCTACTCCTAAATAGGATCTAGACTCGGAATTAGAAAGTATACGATTTATTGTAGAAATTTTTAATTTATTTTTGTCAATCTTAGAGTTTGTTTCTACCTCAAATAAATTTACAATTTGCATAGCAGGACTTATCTTTCCCTCAAACTTATAAGCAAATCTTTCTTTTTCTGCAGGGCCCCATTCATCAAGGCCTACTCCCTTATTTTTTCCAGTATGATCCAGTTTAATCCATTTAGCTGCTTCTTCTTCGCTTTTATAAATAAAACAACTAATCTTGGTTGGAATCACCTTATTTTCTTTTTTTGATTCGTCAATTAATTTTTTAAATTTATTTTTTAAAGAATCACTTTTAATTACTGATGGGTCCAATAAACATTTTATCGCAGTTATTCTTCTATTTCCTTCAAGAATTTTAAATAAATCTTTTTTTATTTCCACTACTCTCAGATTTTTTGCTTTATCTAATCCATTTTCAATTATGTGTTTTGCTAAATTAAAAATTTCTTCATTTTTCTCTTCAAGCATTAACTCAATTGCCTGATTTTGAGTATCCACTGGATCAAACCTATAATTTTCAGGATTTACAATCAATTTTTCTATATCAATTTTTGTAAGCATATTATATCTTCCAAGTTAGTTAAGTTTTAATACTTATTTAATACTCCAACCAATCTTCTCCAAATTTAATTTTATCTCCTTCTCCAACCTCTTCCCTTCTTCAAACTGACCCTTCAATTCTTCAGTCAATCTCTTCATCTTCTCCTCAAAAGGCTCGCCATCGTCTTCTTCCTCTGCAACACCAACATATCTTCCGGGTGTGAGGATAAAATTATTCTTTTCAACATCTTCAAGAGTTGCTGATTTGCAAAAACCCGCAACATCTTCATACTTTCCTGATTTTTCTTCTCCTCTCCAGGCATGATAAGTGTCAGTTATTTTCTTTATATCTTCATCAGTTAATTCTCTGTGCCTTCTGTCAATCATTGTCCCCATGTTCCTTGCATCAATAAACAAAATCTCATTTGTTCTTTTTCTCTTGCCATGATTGGTCTTGTCTCTAGTTAGAAACCACAAACATGCAGGAATCATTGTATTGTAAAACAACTGAGAAGGCAAAGCAACCATACAATCAACTAAATCATCTTCAATTATTCTTTTTCTTATTTCTCCTTCACCTCCAGTATTTGAGGACATAGAGCCATTAGCTAAAACAAACCCTGCAATTCCCCTATGAGAGAGGTGATGAATAAAATGCTGAACCCACGCAAAGTTCGCATTCCCTGTAGGAGGAACTCCATATTTCCAACGAACATCATCTTTCAACAAATGCCCATTCCAGTCAGAATCATTAAAAGGAGGATTCGCGAGAATATAATCAACTTTCAAGTCCTTGTGCTTGTTATCATGCAAACTATCTCCCCATTGGATATTTGAATCTATGCCTCTAATCGCCATATTCATCTTACAAAGTTTCCAAGTAGTAGAATTTGACTCTTGACCATAAACATAAATGTCTCCTTTTCTTCCTGAATGCTCTTCAACAAACTTCTCTGATTGAACAAACATTCCCCCGCTACCGCAGCAAGGGTCAAAAATTCTTCCTCTGAATGGCTCAATCATTTCAACAAGAAGTTTAACAATGCATTTTGGAGTGTAAAATTGACCTCCCTTTTTTCCTTCAGCATCTGCAAATTGTCCAAGAAAATACTCATAAACTTGACCCAACATATCTTTGCCCTTGCTTGCCTTATCTCCAAGACCAATAGTTCCAATTAAATCAATCAACTCTCCCAAACGGGTTTTATCCAATGCTTCTCTTGCATAATCTTTTGGTAAAACTCCTTTCAATGAAGTATTTTCACGCTCAATAGCATCCATAGCACTATCCACAAGTTTGCCAATTGTTGGTTGCCTTGCATTCTTCTGTAAATAACCCCACCTACTCTCAAGCGGAACCCAAAAGACATTCCTCGCTTTATACTCATCAATATCTTCAGGATCTCCATCAGGATCAGCCTTAATCTCTTTATATGCATCTTCAAAAGAATCAGATATATATTTCAAGAAAATAAGTCCTAAAACAACATGCTTATACTCTGCAGCATCCATATTACTCCTAAGTTTATCTGCAGCTGCCCAAAGTTTTCTCTCAAGACCAATGTTGGAATTATTTTCCATAATCCTCTAAAAATCTCTAACCTTTAAACTTTTCTGTTGGTTCCCCTTTTGTGAATTTAGACTGCAAGCTCATGAAATTTATCATTGAAAATTCTTCACAGATTCCTTTCTTCTTCATTAATTCAATTAATTAATCAATGAAACTAGTTTCACCAAACCGCTATTATATGATACTTTCTTGTAAATTTTAATTAAATTAACTGGGAGGTTTAAAATGAAAACATGGATAATCGCTTCAATAGTGCTTGGAATCCTCGTTATTGGAGGGTTTGCAGTTGTTAGTGCTATCTCAAATAGTACAGACAATAATGTAGAATCAGATAACATTATAACCCCGGCTAAAACAATAAGTTGTTCTGGTTGTGGAAATGGATGCAGTGCTGAAAGTAATTGCGGACTTGCAACTTGCGGAGCAGTTTCAGGAACAGGTTCTTGTGGCTGTGGAAAATAAATTTAGAAATAAATTATTTTATTTTTTCTTTTTATTCTTTTATTTTTCTTCTATTTTTTTTAATTCTTCTTCAATCATATATGAATCAACATATCCTGTATTAGGCATAATAAGTTCAACCTGAACTTTTCCTTCATTATATAATTTATAGGAAAAGGTTTCATTTGGAGCAATAATAGGTGTCTTTTTTGTGTATACTTCATTTCCCCCAGGATTACACGAGTATAAAATTATAAGTTTATATTTTCCATCTACACTATTTATCCATCTCTGCATTGACTTTTCTTTTTCATCAACAAAATAAAACCACTTACCATCTTTATCTGCACCGTGTGCAGCTAATATTGCTATATTCTCAAGATTATTCTTTTTAGCATTTGCTTCTATTACTTTTTCATATTCAAAGTTCATGCCTAAAAACTTATTGAGTGTTGTCCAAGACAAAATATCTAAAGCAAAATCATCTTTAAGACCAATGTCTTTTTTCATATCTGGACTATAGAAAAAATCTACTTTCCCGTAATTTTCATCTTCACCAGCATATTTCATTAATTTTGATGCCATGTTTTCCAATAGAAATATTTGTTTTTAAATTTACTCTTTAGTTTTAACTGGCATTTTTTTGGGTTTTTTCTTTTGGAATAAACTCCATATAAAATAAATTACTATTATCTCGAGTATAAAGATTACAATATTCCAAGTTGAAAGAAGATAACTGGTTAAAACTGTAAGAAGAGGAGGCTGAAAAAGTCCTTCAACCTTATTAGTTTCAATATACTTCATTATTAATGGCCAAGTTATTGTAGTTATAATCCAATTAATTAAAGGTACAGCAACATTTATTATCAAAGCAAGAACCAAAGTTCCAATCACTTTCTTTTTTGTGGGTTTAGTGTTCATAATATCTAAATAATGTAAAAATACTTTTTAAACTTTAACCTGCTACCAACTGCTAACCACTCGTCACTCATTAAAAGGAAGCCCTGTATAAAATTCATCTCTTAAAAGAGGTTTTTTATTAAGTGTTCGGAGTCTTTTATACTTAGTGTATTCTACTAGAGAACCCAAGTATTTTTTAGAATTTTCAGTATATCCATAAACACCATCTTCTCTTATATCTATAATTCTAAATTTTCCCTTAAACTTTTCACTTAATCTTTCTAATTCATTTTCTTGTTTTTTAGTTGCCATAGAAAAAAGCATCTAAATAGGTTTTTAAGAATTATTGAGATTAATTACTCTCTTTTTTTAGTAACTTCTTCTGGGACAACATACCTTTCCCATTTTACTTGTTTCTTTTCTATTGCTTCTCTAAGATTTTTTTCTTGGGGAGTGAGACTTGATTTTTTAGTGCTTTTTACCTCAACAAAAATAACTTCTTTTATCTCTTTTTCATCCATTCCTTTGAAACAAATAAAATCAATTGGTTTTCCAATAAATTTGCATTCTGTTGGAGAGTAATTAAAATTAGGAAGATAAGGTGAAAGCTGTTCTGAAAATTGTCCACCAAGAACTGCCCTTGACTGAGTTATTGCTTGTTTTCTTTGAACAGGTAATTCTTTTTCCCAATGCTTATCTCTTTGGAAAGCCCCTGTTTTTTTGCCAACTAAATAAGATATAACTATGCTTATCAAAAGTACTAAAATAAATATTATTAATGTTAAATCCATTTTTACTTTAATTTGTTTGAATTCAAACTTTTAATATCTTTATATTTGCCTAATAACTACTCATGAATCCTATTGATTAAATTTAAAAATATACTTTCTTTAAGTATTAAATGGAAAAGAGAGGTTTATGGTTAGTAAGATCAATAATTTATTCTGCAATAATATTTTCAATAGTATATCTTCTTGTGTATTTTAGAATTCTTCCTAATTTATGGGAAGGGTATTTAGAAATGTTTACAATTAAATCAATAATAATTGTATCCCTTGTATGTGGGTTTACATTTGTTATAATAAAAGAGTTTTTATTTAAAAAAGAAACTAAACAAAATAAAAAATAAAAAACAAAATGGGAAAATTCAATTGGTTAATCTGGGGATTTATTTTTTCACTTATTCTATTTTTATCTATGTACTTTTTAGTTTATGTTAAATTGACTGGTAGCACAGAAGAAGTAAAATTAATGTTAGGAAACTTAGATGTGACTAAGCTAAAAACATTTTTTTCAAAGCTTTCTAATGTAATAATTGCTTCACTAGTTGTAGGATTTCTTCTTGGTTCTACAACTGCAATAAAATCAAAAGGAAATTAAATAAAAATAAAATAATTTATTTTTTCTTTTTTATCTGTTTAACAGGTTTTTTCTTAACATTTGCTTTACAACATGTTTTGTCAGAGAAAATGTAAATATACAATATCTCTAAAATTCCAATTGTATTAACTAAAGCAAATACAACAAACCATGCAACATGCCCCTTTCTTGCTGATTTCCAAAGTGCTAAAAATTTCCAAACACTTGACCAGATAATCATAATAATGATTAACCAGAGAGAAATCCCCAATTGAGCTGTAAGTTCATTTAAATAGTCCATCGCCACCTCCTAAAATATTTATGATTATAAACTTTAAAAATGTTAGTAAGTGTACAATTATCGAGTGTATTAACAAAAGGATTAAGAGGGGTGTCTATTGAAAATTTTATTTTCACTCTAAAAAGTTGTATGGGTGTGTTGAATACACTAGTGATTACTAAAGTTTAAATATGGGTATTTTCTGAATATTTCAATAAATACAACCTATAGTAATTAAATAGGTTAAATATACAACATATTGTATATAACTTATAAATAGAATATAAGAGGTAAAAATGGATTGTCCTTATTGCGGTCATAAAAATTCAAAAGTTACAGATAAAAGAAGTTCTCCTGACGGAATAAGGAGAAGGAGAGAATGCTTAAAATGCAAAAAAAGGTTTACAACATACGAAAGGGTTGAAAGAACTGATTTGTATGTAATTAAAAAAGATGGAAGAAGAGAAAAATTTGATATTAAAAAACTTGAAGCAGGAATTGAAAAGGCTCTTGAAAAACGCCCAATCTCTCAAGAAATAGTCAATAAAATGATAAGTAAAATAGATGAACAAATAAGAAAATCAGGTAAAAAAGAAGTAAAAAGTTCTGTTATTGGAGAACTTGTTATGAAGAAACTAAGAAAAATAGATGAAATAGCTTATGTGAGATTTGCATCTGTATATAGACAATTTCAGGATATAAATGATTTTAAACAAGAAATGAAGGAGTTATAAAGAGGAAACTTAAAAAGAAAAATGGGTGAAAATTTAGAAAAAAAAGCAAATTACAATCCACTTGAAAAAAAAGGGTACACTTACAAAGAATCTTTTGAAAGTTCTAAAGAATACTTTTTAGGAGATGAACTTGCAGCTGGAGCATTTTTGAGTAAATATGCTTTGAAAGACACTGATGGAAAAGATTTAGCTAATATAATTTTATATGAGAAAAACCCTGAAGACATGCATAAAAGATTAGCAAGTGAATTTGCAAGAATTGAAAATAAATATCCAAATCCTTTAAGCTACCAAGAGCTTTTCTCACTAATGGACCGCTTCAATTACATTATTCCTCAAGGAAGCCCTATGTCAGGAATAGGTAACACTAATCAGATAGTTTCATTATCTAATTGTTTTGTTATAGGGAATGATGAAAAATCTTCAGACTCTTATGGAGCAATAATGAAAATTGACCAAGAACAAGTTCAATTAATGAAAAGAAGAGGGGGTGTTGGGCATGACTTATCATACATTAGACCTAAAGGTATGTCTGTTCTTAATAGTGCACTAACCTCTACAGGGGTTGTTCCGTTTATGGAAAGATATTCTAATTCAACAAGAGAAGTTGCTCAAGATGGGAGAAGAGGAGCATTGATGTTAAGTTTATCAGTAAAGCATCCAGATGCAGAAAGATTTATTGATGCTAAATTAGAAACAGGGAAAATTACAGGTGCAAACATTTCTGTTAAAGTCACTGACGAATTCATGAAAGCTGTTGAATCAGGAGAAAAGTTTCAGCAAAAATTTCCTATAGCTTCAGATAAACCTAAATACTCTAAAGAAATAGATGCAGGTAAGTTATGGGATAAAATTATCCATAATGCTTGGAAATCTGCTGAACCAGGTGTTTTATTCTGGGACACAATAACAAGGGAGTCTATTCCTGATTGCTATGCAGATTTGGGTTTTAACACTGTTTCAACAAACCCATGTGGAGAAATTCCATTATGCCCTTATGACTCGTGTAGATTATTGGCTGTTAATTTATTTGGATATGTTAAAAATCCATTTACAAAAGAAGCAGAATTTGATTTTGACTTGTTTAAGAAACACATAGGGTATGCGCAAAGGATGAATGATGATATAATTGATATGGAACTTGAAAAAATTGATGGAATATTAAAGAAAATTGAAAGTGATCCTGAAGATGGTGAAACAAAGTACATTGAAAAAAAATTGTGGGAAAAAATAAAAGACAAATCTATTAGAGGAAGAAGAACAGGAACAGGAATAACTGGAGAAGGAGATATGCTTGCTGCTTTAGGATTAAGATATGGTACAGGAGAGGCTACAGAATTTGCAACTCAAGTGCATAAAGTACTTGCAATTGAAGCTTATAGAAGTTCAGTTGAAATGGCAAAAGAAAGAGGAAAATTCGAAATTTACAATTCAGATAGAGAAAAAGATAATCCATTTATACAGAGATTAAAAGGAGAGGATCCTGAATTATATGCTGAGATGGTTAAACACGGAAGAAGAAATATTTCTCTTCTTACAATTGCCCCTACAGGAACAACTAGTTTAATGACTCAAACTAGTTCAGGAATTGAACCTACATTTTCTCCTGTCTATGAAAGAAAAAAGAAAATAAATCAAAATGATCTTGACTCACGTGTTGATGAAACCGATGAACAAGGAGATAAGTGGCAAAAATATAAAGTATTCCATCATAAATTTGAAGATTGGCTTTCAGTAAATGGATATTCTGTAGATGATGTTAAGAAAATTGCTAATGAAAGCATAACTAACCCTCAAAAAGAAAGAGAATTAGAAGGAATTTTAGAAAAATCTCCTTACTATAACGCAACTGCAAATGATATTGACTGGGTTGAAAAAGTAAGAATGCAAGGGGCAATTCAAAAATGGGTAGACCATTCTATTAGTGCCACAATAAACCTTCCAGAAGATACTGACGAAAGTTTAGTAAATGAATTGTATAGAACTGCTTGGAAAGAAGGATGCAAAGGAGTTACAATATATAGAGACGGTTCTAGAGAAGGGGTACTAAAAAAAGGATCTTCAGAAAAAATTAAACTTGTGCAAAATAATGTTAAACCCCATGTACTCCTAGACATAAAACCTCAAGCAAAAAAATATAGAATTAAGAGAGCAGGAGCAGGTGATAGTTTACATGTAATCTTAACAAGTGACTTGTATGTTGATGACGAAAATAAAAAAGCATACTTTATACCTGATGAGGATTTCCAAGTTAGAGCTCCAGGAGGCTCAGCTACAAGTGTTTCATTTGCTCAATCAGGAATGGATAGAACAGAAATATTAAGAGGACCTGATCCAGACTATGCTGAATTTGTTAAAAGATTACAATCTCCTTTTTCAAATGAAGATGAAGGAATAGGACCCAGAAGAATAAAATCAATTGAACATGCTGCTGGTTTAATATTTGAAGACTATCTTTTAAGAAATGGAGTTATTAAAAGAGATGAACCTACAGGAGAACTAGTTCAAGCTGTTAGAAAAAAAGATTTAAGAAAAATTGAAAGAGGTACTCTTGAATACAAAGAAATAATTTCTCAGGCAAGCTTATGTGAAAATAATGAAGAAATAGAAATATCTGGGACTAATGGTAAACTAGATTCAAAATTTGTGTGTGAGAGATGCGGTTCAACTGAATATCATTTTGAAGCAGGATGTCACTCCCCTAAGTGTAAGAATTGTGAGCATGATAATGGAGCAGGATGCGGATAAAATTATTTAGAATATATTTTAGGATATAATTATACTTATATAATGAAATTGACAACCTAATTAAACAGGTAAAAATCTAAAAATGGAAAATAAAAAATTAACTTGGGATGATTATTTTATGTCTATGGTTTATCTTGTTGCAGCTAAAAGTAAAGATAATAGAACCCATATTGGTGCAGTTGTTGTAGGGCCAGATAATGAGATTAAAACAACAGGATATAATAGTTTTGTGAGAGGTTTAAATGACAATGTTCCAGAAAGACAAGAAAAACCAGAAAAATATAATTGGTTTGAGCATGCTGAAAGAAATTCCATCTACAATGCTACTTTAATTGGAGTTTCATTAAAAGGATGTAAAATGTACACTAATGGTGTTCCATGCACTGATTGTGCAAGAGGAATAATTCAATCAGGAATATTAGAGGTTATTGTTGATAAAGAGTGGGATAAAATGAATTCTCCAGAAGATTCAGAAAATTCAAAAAAATCATTACAAATGTTTCAAGAAGTAGGAGTTAAAGTTAAATACTGGAATGGCATCCTATCTGATGTTAAAAAATTTAGGAGAGGTAAGTTTTCAGATGAATAAAATAATCGACAAAAAAATAAAAGACAACCTTGAAGAAACAATTAATGCTTGGGATTTTGAAACAAGAAAAGAACTTTATCCTGAATCATGCATCTGTTATCAAGAAAATAAAAAATGTCACGATATTGAAAATTTAAACTGCTTTTTTTGCTATTGTCCTGAATATGATAGAAGTTTAAAAGAAGGAGGATGTAAAATAAATTCTCCTAGTGGAAAATATATTAAAACCCCTAATGGAACAATTTGGGATTGTAGCGGGTGTACTTTTCCCCATGAAAAAGAAAATGCAATTAAACTATTATATAGTTTATTCAAATAAGGGGAATTATTATGAAAATAAAAATAAAAAAACTAAGTTCTGATGCAATTCTTCCTAAATACGCTCACGATGGTGATGCTGGAATGGATGTTTTTGCAGTTTCTAAAAAACACACTGGAAAATTCATAGAATATGGAACAGGATTATCTTTTGAAGTTCCTCAAGGTTATGTTATGCTTATTTTTCCAAGAAGCAGTGTAACAAATAAAGATTTAATTTTAAAAAATTCTGTTGGGGTCTTAGATTCAGGATATAGAGGAGAATTAATTATGAGATTTAATAAATTAGGTGATGAAGAGTATGAAGTAGGGGATAAAATAGGACAGATAATTATTTTACCTTATCCAAAAATTGAATTTGAAGAATCTGAAGAATTATCTGACACATCAAGAGGGAGTGGAGGATTTGGGAGCACAGGAAAATAATTGATTATCTAATTAAAATGAAAAACTTTGATATTAAGATTCAAGAAAAATATGATTTTTGTGTTTGCTCTGTTTTACAAGCTATTCTCAAAAACTATAATATAGAATTTTCTCAAGAACAAATATCCAAAAATTTATACCCTGGAACTCAAGGAGGATATTTAGTTAATGATGCAAGTATAAAAGATTTTTTACACTCAAATGGTTTTAGTTACACTCATTATTTTTGGAATCAAACTCCATTTCATGAACCTGATAGTTTACTTAAAGAAATGAATGAAAATGAAGGGTTTGTCGGAATAAACAAGCACGTGTATGTTTTAAAATATTTTAATGATCCTGATTTAGAGATAATAGACCCAAAGGATGGAAAAATAATTAAAAAAAATTTGCAGGATTTATTGAATGAAATGCGTGAAAAAGACGGTGGATTTGGATTACTTAAAAGAGGATAAACTTTCCCTTTTATGTATATATTAGAGTTTAATTGTATTTATAAAAGGAAATTGATTTTATTTTCTAATAAAAATGGTGCAACAGTATTTAGAACATTCATTAGATATTCTAACTTCTCCTCGTTCAAACTTTAAAGGAGGAAGTAAAGAGTCAGGAATTGTTTCTTTATTTGGATATCAAAGTGTTCATGATTTGAGGGAAGGATGGCCTCTTTTAACAACAAAGGATATGGCAATAGACTCAATGATTCACGAAACAATTTGGTTTTTAAGAGGAGACACAAACATAAAATACCTCGAGGATAATAGAAGTCCTATTTGGAGGCCTGACGCATTTCAACACAATCTTCCAGAAATGGTAAAAGAAGGAATCTTTCCTTCCGGAATAAAAAAATACTCTTCAGATTGGGATGATGCAATGAAAGAGTATAGTAAAATGATAAGAGAAGATAAAGATGGTTTTGCTGAAAAATGGGGTAGTGCAGGTCCTATTTATGGGCAACAATGGAGAAGATGGGAGTATTTTGATAAAAAACAAAATAAAATAATTGAGATAGACCAATTAAGAAATATGATTGAAGGATTAAAGAAAAAACCTACTGGAAAAAAACATATTGTTAGTGCTTGGCAACCAGGAGATGTTCCTTACATGTCTCTACCTCCCTGTCATGTGCTTTATCAAGCTACTGGAAATGAAAATGGAGAATTAGAATTACAACTATATCAAAGAAGTTGTGACCAATTTTTAGGTGTTCCTTTTAATAAAGCAAGCTATTCTTTACTCACGCAAATAATTGCTCAAGAAACAGGAATGACACCAAAAACATTTGTACATACATTTGGAGATAGTCATTTTTATGCTTCAATTGGGAAAAGAACTGAATGGTATAAGGAAAATTTTGAAGATGTCCAGAAAAAAATAAAAGGTGTTAAAGATTTAGAAAAAAGAACAGGAGATAAATCAGGTTATCTAGAAGTTTTAGAATCAATTAATAAATGTGCTCCAGTAGATGGAAACATGGAAAAATACGACCATGTTACAGCAATACTCGAACAACTATCTAGAGAACCAAAAGAATTACCTAAACTATTAATTGCTAAAAAACCCTTTGAAGAATTAACAATAGATGATTTTGTTATTGAAGGATATGAACCTCATCCTGCAATAAGAAGAAAAATGTGTGTTTAAATAAACCAACACTTTTAAAAATACAATATTTCTATATGGAACATGACAACAGAACTAACAAGCAGCAAATTTAATGAATTTATAAGAGAAGGAATAGTGTTAATTGACTTTTATGCAGACTGGTGTATGCCCTGTGTAATGATGGGTCCTATTGTAGACGATGTCTCTAAAAAATTCAAAGGCAAACTTAAGGTAGGAAAAGTTAATGTAGAAGATGAGCAAGAAATTGCACAAAAATTTGGCATTTCATCAATTCCTAATTTCATTCTTTTTAAAGACGGTGAAGTTTTAACAAATTTTGTTGGTGCAATGAGTGAAGATGACCTCATTGAGAAATTAAATAAATTTATGTAATAAACATATTTCTAAGTTATTTTTAAGTAGTAACAAAAGAAAGATTTAAATATGTTAGATTAAAAATAAGAGTAGGAGAAATAAGATGGATATCTGCAAAAAAATCTGGTTAAAATACCAAATCGATAAATACGGGAAGTTTTTACTAGAAGAAGGAGTAGAAGAAGCAGCTAGGAGAGGAAAAAATATTCAAATAGGATTAGAATCAAAAGCTATAATCAATGATGATATATTTGAAAACATTTATTTACCCCAAAACAGCAAAGGGCATATTGACGTCTCTCAGATTCTAGCTTTAGGAGCTGAAAATAACCCAGATGAAGCTCGGAGATATGTTGTTTATCAAAAAATGTTAGAAAGATTAAAAAAATAATTATCTATTTCTTTGATTAACTCTATAATTTGATTCTCCTGATGCTAATGCTTCTAAAATACTTTTTGAAGTTCCTTTACCACCTATTCTTTTGTGATTTGGAATAACAGTTATAATTTGTTCATTATCATCATATACTTTCGTCCCCTCTCTAAATCCTTCTCTTAAAGTGTATCCAGACCTTCTAGCAATTTTCTTTAACTCATTTACATTGTCCACATACTTTTTACTTTCTAAAATTTGATAAGCATAATTTCCATATTTCAGATTATCTTTTTGAGAGGCTAGAATCAATCCAATTACTAATAAAACCACAGCTACTAAATTAAAAGAGTTTGAAATTGGTGAACCTATAGCTGCCCCTGTTAATTTAGTATTTGAGAAAATTATTCCTGTTGCTACAAATATAAAAGCAAATCCTGCAATCCTCTTTTTATTCATAATCTAAAAATTGAAACTAATTATAAAAAACTTACTATTTTCTAAGATTTAATTTTTCTTACTTCTTTTACAACATCTATTAAATCTTTTACAAGATATTTGTCAACAGGTAAAAAAGTATTTTTGTTTGGTTTAAAATAGCTTCCAACTATTGCCCCATCTGCAATTTGTAATTGTTCATATGCGTTTTCAGTATTAAGCCCTGCACCTACTATCAAAGGAAATTCTCTGAGATATCTTTTGAACAGTTTTAATTTTCCTATAGGTGTTTCTATACCTGTCCCTTCACCTGTTGTGACTATTGCATCGCATCTAGATGTTCCTTCTCTCAAATCCTCTTCCAAAGTTTTGTTTGAAGGAAGTGTGTATTTAAATCCTACTCCCCCTAAAATAAATATATTTGGATACGTCTCTCTTGTTAATTGATAGTGTTCTAAATTTAAGCTATTTGACTGAATACTATCAAATTGAGTAAATTTTGCATTAAACCTATTTGCCCAAACCACTCCAATATAAGGATCTCTGAGAACATTAACACCTAAAACAAGATTAAAATTTAATTTGGAAATTTCTTCTAATGTATTATAAACATCATATGCCTTCCCATGATAATCTTCAATTATTGCCCCATCAACATTTTCTTCTTCATAAATAATTAATTCATCAAGTGCTCTACTTTTCCTTTCTTTTTCATCTTTTCCTGCTAAGTGTATCATTCCTATTATTGGTTTATTAACACCAAATAGTTTTTGGAGAGAATTTTCATAATTCATAATTGAAACTAGTTTATTCAGATTATAAATATAATTATAGTGAATTGGTTAATTTTATAAATCATTTATATTTAATTTAGTAATGGCTCCGTAGCTCAGTCTGGTTAGAGTTCTAACGAACAAACCATCCTGAGAAACAATGGCTCCGTAGCTCAGTCTGGTTAGAGTTCTAACGAACAAACCATCCTGAGAA
>CAZSPD010000002.1:0-49452 GCA_964608765.1 Candidatus Woesearchaeota archaeon | reverse complement strand
ACAATGGCTCCGTAGCTCAGTCTGGTTAGAGCACTGGACTTTTAATCCAGGTGTCGTGGGTTCAAATCCCATCGGGGCCATTTAATCTTAATCCAGGGGCAACATCTCAAAAAAGAGTAAAATAAGCATTGTATAAAATTAAATTATTTTTTGTGTAAAAAGATATAGATAGATAAACTTTTAAAGAATGTATTGTTCCATGTTAGATGGTATGTCCTGACATGTATAACTACAGTTCAAGCATAGGCGTGTTCGGAGTTATTGTTGCGCTTATATTTGGAGTTGCATTTTATTTATCAAATTGGGAAAAAAGAAAAAAAGCGTATATCTATATAGCATCTTTTCTAATCGTTGTTGGATTGCTGCTTCTTTTTTCTGAAACAAGGTGGTTTGAAGTCTGTAAACTTATTCTTCATTAAAGTGATATAGTTTTTATGATATAATCGAAAGGTTTAAAAACCAATTTTTGCTCTCTTTTATTATTACAAAGTTGTTAAATATTTATCCTGTGGCCATTGTGCTGAGGATTAAATGACATACACGATAAAATGCACATTTTACAGCCCAAACACACTAAACTCAATGAAAAAAATTCTCAAGAATTATTAGAAAAACTCAACATCTCTAAATCTCAAATACCGAAAATATTCCTTAATGATGCTGCTCTTGAAAATATGGATTGTGAAGTTGGAGACATAATAAAAATTGAAAGAGTAAAAGAAGGAAAAGTAAATTTGTATTATAGGGTTGTAGTATAGATATTAAATGGAAAAAAAGGGACACATAATCGTTAAAAATTACTTAAAAGGACACTCTCTAGTTGAATCTAACATAACTTCATTTAATAATTTTATAGATAAAAAACTTCAAGAAATAGTTAATGAAATTTCTGAAACAATTGTAAATGAAGAATTTGAAATAACTTTAGGAAAAATTGAAGTTGGAAAACCAGTTGTTACTGAAGCTGATGGAAGCACTTCTTTAATGTCTCCTGCTGACGCTGAGTTAAGAAACCTTACTTATTCTGCACCAATAACTTTAGAATTAACTGTGAAAAAAGATAATCAAATAGATTCAGAAATAGTTGAAATCGGAAGAATACCTATTATGGTAAGAAGTAAAAACTGCAACACAACTGGGATGTCAAAAGAAGAATTAATAGCAAATTACAATGACCCTTTAGACCCTGGAGGATATTTCATAATTAAAGGAAATGAAAGAGTTATGATTATGGCTGAAGATTTAGCTGAAAACCAAGCTTTTATAGAAAATAACAAAAAAGGAGATTTAATTCTTAAATTATTTTCATTAAAAGGGACTTATAGAATACCTGTTACAATATCAGAGAACAAAGAAGGTATATTTAATGTTTCTTTTAGTAGATTCAAAGATGTCCCTGCATTAATTTTACTTAAAGCACTTGGATTAACAAAAGAATCTGAAATTGCAAAATATATTGGAAAAGAAACTGACAGTGTAATTGTTAATTTATACGAGTATGCTCATCTTGCTGAAAAAGAAGATGCTATGATGTTTATTGCTGAAAAAGCAAATCTTCAAGGAACAAAAAAAGAAATTTTAGACAGAGTTAAACAAAGAATAGACTCATATCTTTTCCCACACATTGGACAAAAAAAAGAAGATAGAATGAAAAAAGCAATAACTCTCTGCAAATTCATTAAACAATTTTTAATTGCAAAAGAAAATCCTAGTTTAAGAACAGATAAAGACCACTATGCAAATAAGAGAGTAAGACTTTCAGGTGATTTACTTGCTACTTTATTTAGAGTAAATTTAGGAATTTTAGTAAGAGACTTACAATATTCTCTTCAAAAGTCTTCAAAAAGAAAAAAATATTTCTCAATAAAGGTTCTTGCTAAATCAACTTTATTCTCCCACAGAATAGAATCTGCAATTGCAACAGGCTCTTGGACAGGAGAGAGAAGCGGTATAACTCAGAATATAGATAAAACAAATTATCTTGCAACTATTTCACAATTGCAAAGAGTCTCAAGTATGCTTCCTGGAGACCAAGAAAATTTCATGGCAAGAACACTTCATCCTACTCATTATGGAAGATTCTGCCCTATTGAAACTCCTGAAGGTACAGAAATTGGACTTAGAAAAAATCTAGCAATACTTGCACGAGTTTCAACAAGAATTGATTTAGATGAATCTAAATTTGTAAAAGAACTTGAAGAACTAGGGCTTAGTAAAGATTCAATAGGAAATTATGATATTTTCTTTAATGGAATGTTTATAGGAACTGTTGATGATGGAACTAATTTTGTAAAGCAAACAAGAGAAAAAAGAAGAGAAAACAGGTTCCCAGTGCAAATGAGTTTCAGAGAAGATGAGGGAATAAAAACAATTTATATTTCTGCAGAATCAGGAAGAGTATTAAGACCTTTAATAGTTGTTGAGAATGGTGTTTCTAAACTTAAAAACGAGCATTTAATTCAGATTGAGCAAGAAGAATTAGATTGGAAAGATTTAATTGAAAAAGGAATTATTGAATATATCGATGCTGCAGAGGAAGAAAATGCTTTAATTTCACTTAGTGAAGAAGAATTAACTCCAGAGCACACTCATTTAGAAATTGACCCTATTTCATTATTTGGAACAGTAACAAGTCTTGTGCCTTATGGAAACCACGACCAGAGTTCAAGATTAAACAGAGGTTCAAAGACTCAGAAACAAGCTCTAGGATTATATGCTGCAAATTATTTATGTAGATTAGATACAGATGTAAGTATTTTACAGTATCCTCAAAAACCAATAGTAAGGAGTTTTATGTATAATACTCTTGACACTTATCCTGCAGGACAAAACTTAGTTGTAGCTATACTTGCATATGAAGGATATAATATGGAAGATGCTTTAATACTCAATAAAGGAAGCTTAGATAGGGGACTTGGAAGAAGTTTTTACTTTAGACCTTATTCTGCAATTGAAATGAATTATGCTGGAGGATTAAAAGATGAAATTGCAATGCCTGAAAAAGACTCTTCAGGATATAGAACAGAAACAAGTTATGCTCATCTAGAAGATGATGGAATAATTTCTCCAGAAGCTGAAGTTAGTGAAGGAGAGGTAATGATTGGAAAAATGTCTCCTCCAAGATTCTTATCTGAAGCTAGAGAAATATCAATAAGAACAAAAAAAGAATCAAGTGTTGCAATAAGACAGGAGGAAAAAGGAGTAATTGAGTCAGTATTTATAACAGAAGATAGTGAAGGGAATAAAGTAGTTCAAGTTAAAACAAGAGACCAGAGAATTCCTGAACTTGGAGATAAATTTGCAACTTCTCACGGACAAAAAGGGGTAGTTGGAATGATTATCCCTGAAGAAGATGTTCCTTTTACATCTAAAGGAGTAAAGCCAGATGTGATATTCAATCCTCACGGATTACCTTCGAGAATGACTGTAGGTTATTTAATTGAATTGCTTGCAGGAAAAGTAGGATCATTAAAAGGAGAAATTGTAGACGGTACTTCATTTTCTGGAATAAGTAAACAAGAACTTGAAGACCAATTAGAAAACTTAGGATTTAGATTTGATGGTAAAGAAACAATGTATAGTGGAGTAACAGGAAAGAAAATAGTTTCAAAGATTTTTGTAGGTGATTTATATTATCTTAAATTAAAATACATGGTAGGAAATAAAATACACGGAAGAGCTTCAGGTAAAATAGCTCTACTAACAAGACAGCCTATTGAAGGAAGAGCAAGAGGTGGAGCATTAAGATTAGGAGAAATGGAACAACAAGCACTAGTTGCTCACGGAGCATCTCTATTATTAAAAGAAAGATATGATTCAGATAAAGTTGCCTTACCAATTTGTACTAAGTGCGGAACAATTGCAATTGAAGACAGTATTCGTGAAAAAACCTATTGCCCAATGTGCCACAGCGAAGAAGTTGAATTAGTTGAAGTATCTTATGCATTCAAATTACTTTTAGGAGAATTACAAGGTTTACACATAAACACAACATTTGACTTAAAAAACAAATACGAATAAAATGGCTAAAACAATAAGAAAAAAAATCGGGGAAATGAAGTTCAGTTTATTTAGTCCTGAACAAATTAAGAAAATATCTTCTGCTAAAATAGTTACACCAGAGTTATATGATATTGATGGATATCCTGTAGATGGAGGATTAATGGATTTAAGATTAGGTGCAGTTGATCCAGGAGTTAGGTGTAGAACTTGCGGTGGAAGAATTAAAGAGTGTTTAGGACATCCAGGAAGTATTGATTTAGCAAGACCAGTAATTCACCTAAAATATGTTCCTTTAATTGAAATGAGTTTAAGATGCTTCTGCCACGATTGTGGTAAATTAATGTTAAGTGAAAAAGATTTAGAAAAATTAACTCCTACTCAAAGAGCAAAAAAAGCTAAAGACACTAAGAGATGTCCTCACTGTCAATCAGCTCAAGAAAGAGTAAGACTTGACAAACCAACGACATTCTACAAAGGAAAAACAAGAATTTTCCCTCTAGAAGTAAGAGAATTACTTGTTAAAATACCAGATGAAGAATTTAGAAAAATAGCAATTAATCCTATTGCGTGCAGACCTGAATGGGCTGTTCTAACTTCACTCCTAGTTCCACCAGTGACTGTAAGACCTTCTATTATACTTGAATCAGGAGAAAGAAGTGAAGATGATTTAACCCACAAACTTTCAGATATAATAAGAGCAAATCAAAGATTATGGGAAAATCTTAATGCTGGAGCTCCTGAAGTAATTATTGAAGACTTATGGGATTTACTTCAATTCCACATAACAACTTTCTTTGATAATACTGTTCCAAGAATACCTCCTGCAAGACACAGAAGTGGACAACCTCTAAAAACAATTACTGAAAGAATTAAAGGAAAAGAAGGAAGAATTAGAAAAAATATTGCTGGAAAAAGAGTAAATTATTCTGGAAGAACAGTTATTTCTCCTGACTCTTCAATTGATATAAATGAAATAGGTGTGCCTTTTGAAATTGCAAGAATAGTAACGGTTGCAGAAACAGCTAATGATTTAAACATGGAAAGATTAAAAAAACTAATACAAAAAGGTGAAGAATATCCTGGTGCAAATTATATTATAAGAACAGATGGAAAAAGAAAAAAGATAACTAATGAGTTAAAAGAAGAAATAATTAATGAATTAACTCCAGGATACAAAGTTGAAAGACATTTGCAAGACGGAGATATTGTTTTATTCAATAGACATCCAAGTCTTCATAGAGGAAGTCTAATGGCTCATTTTGTAAGAGTTCTCCCTGGAAGGACATTTAGATTACATCCTGCAGCAGCTGCACCATATAATGCTGATTTTGATGGAGATGAAATGAATATCCACTCCCCTCAAAACGAAGAAGCAAGAGCAGAAGCAAAAATAATCTTAGATGTTAAAAGAAATTTAATTTCTCCAAAAAATAATACTGGATTAATTGGATGTATAGGAGATGCAATAACTGGAAATTATTTAATGGGTCTAGAAGAAGTTTCAGGAGATTATGCAAATCAATTATTATTCAACTCAGAAATTGATGCTTCTTTTAATAAAAAAACTGTTTCAGGTGCAGAGATATTCTCTAAAATATTTCCAAAATTCAGTTATTCTAATGAATCTATAACAATTAAAGATGGAGAAATTGTTAAAGGAGTAATAGATAAAACAGCATTTGGAAGTGAAGATGGTGAATTAATTAAAGTATTAGATAGAGAAGTTGGAAGAGAAGAAACATTCAAAATAATAAAAAAAGCATTTAATCTTGGAAAAAATTATTTGAGTGAAAGAGGAATCACAATTTCAGTTAATGATCTTGATTTAAATAAAGCTACACTAAAACAATGTGATGAAGTTATAGAAAAAGCACAGAAAAAAGCACGAGAGATAATTAATTCATATGAAGATGGGACACTAGAATTAATACCGGGTAAAACAAGAGAAGAATCAAGAGAAATAAGAATACTTCAAACACTTAATGAAGTAAGAACCAAAACAGGAGAAATAGTAAAGAGGGAATTCCCTTCTGAAAATTCTGTAAGTAGTATGATTAAATCAGGAGGAGGAGGAAACATATTAAATATCACTCAGATGGCTTCGTGTGTAGGACAGCAAGCTCTTGGAAATAAAAGAGTTGATTTTGGGTATAATGATAGAACACTTTCTTTCTTTAAAAAAGGAGATTTATCTCCAAAAGCAAGAGGATTCATTAAAAGTCCATTCATAAAAGGATTAAAACCAGATGAATTTTTCTTCCAGGCAATAACAGGAAGAGACTCTCTTATGGATACTGGATTAAGAACACCTAAATCAGGTTATTTGTATAGAAGACTTGCAAATGCTCTTCAAGATTTAAGAATAGAATATGATGAAACAGTAAGAGATAGTAATAACAATATTATTGAATTTAAGTACGGAGATGATGGAATGGATGTTACTAAACTTCATCTTGATGAAAAGCTTGATTCTGGTGAAGCAATAGGAATTGTAACAGCACAATCATTTGGAGAAGCATCTACGCAGATGGTATTAAGAACATTCCACATGGCAGGTGTATCAGAGATGCAGGTTACAACAGGTTTACCAAGATTAATTGAAATATTTGATGCAAGAAAAAAACCTTCTTCTCCTAAAATGGAAATTTACCTAAGTAAAGAATACAATAATGAAGACGGTTCTAGATTTGTTGCAGAAAAAATAAAAGAAGTAAAAGTTAAAGAAATTTCTTCTGAAATAAGTTTAGATTTCAGTGAAAAGAAAATAGAATTAAAAATAGATAAAGAAGGATTAAAACAAACCCACTACACTATTAAAAAAGTAGTTGAAAGATTAAATGAACTTGGATTCAAAGTTAAAGAAAAATCAGATTCTGTATACCTTAAAGCAGACGATAAAATCGCATTTAAAGAACTTTACAAACTAAAAGAAAAACTTAAAGAAACAATAATTTCAGGAGTTAAAGGAATTGAACAGGTTTTAGTTGTAAAAAGAGATAATAATTTTGTTATAACAACTTTAGGGACAAACCTTAAAGAGATTATGAAACTAAAAGAAGTTAATCCTGAAAAAACAATTTCAAATGATGTTTACGAAGTTGCAGAAATATTTGGAATAGAAGCCGCAAGAGAATTATTAATGTTTGAAATAACTGAAGTTCTTAAGACACAAGGATTAGACATCGATACGAGACACTTAAAGTTAATTACCGACGCTATGACTAACTCTGGAGAGATAAGAGGAGTAACAAGAATGGGTATAATAGCTCAAAAATCTTCAATACTTGCTAGAGCTACATTTGAAACACCTGTCCCTCAATTTGTTAAAGCTACACTAAAAGGAGAAAAAGATAAGCTACTGAGTGTAATTGAAAACATAATTTTAAATCAACCAGTTCCTGTTGGAACAGGACTTCCAGGATTATTAGTTAAAGTAATAGGTCCTTTAACAAAAAAAGAATCTGAGAAAAAAAGTGCAGATTCAAATCTTGTTGAAAAAGTGAATAAATAATTAAATATTATCGACAGATTTATAAAAGCACTTCTTATTTAATAAAAATGGTCAGTACTCTAGATATGAAAGATTTACGGTATCTAAACCTTTTTCAAAAAGTAACAAAAATTAGAACCCACTATTGTTTTGAATATAATAATGTAATAATTTTCTGTGTTCCTAAAGAACTTGTTTCAAAAGCAATTGGCCCAGAAGCAAAAAACCTTAGAAGAATAAGCGAGATAATAAAAAAAAGAGTAAAGGTTATTGCAATACCTAAAAACTCTAATGATATTAAAAAATTTATTGAATTAGTTGTAAGCCCAGTTACATTTAAAGATTTAGAAATTTTAGAAAATGAAATAGTCTTAAATGCAGGAACTCAAAGCAAAGCTGCTCTTATTGGCAGAGAAAAAAGAAGACTTATTGAAATGCAAAGAATAACTAAAGATTTTTTTAAAAAAGATTTTAGAATAATATAATATGGAATATACTATAGATGAAAAAAATTATAGAATTCAAGCAAATGGCTCAAAAAATGAAATAAAAACATTTGCAAGGTGTTTAGTTGAAGTAATAAACAAACACTATGCAAACCAAATCGAATCAACCCCTACATCTAATGAATATTTAGAATTAAATCCTACCTCTTATGAAAGAATTTATATAAAAGACACCTCTTTACTATACCTTCCAAATATAGGAAGTGAAGAGGGGAAAAAATTCCACTTTAATATTTTAATGGTTCACTATAGAAAAGCTCGAGATAAATTTGAAAAACTTAAGGAATAGATTTTAAGGTAATCTTAAAATATCTCCAAAACTAAAACCGAAGAGCTTTTAAACTAATTTTCTAATTAATAAATGAATAGTATATTAAAATGGGATTAAAAAGCGCACTAAAAAAGAAAAAAGACAGAAAAAAATTTAGATGGAAAGATAGGAAATTCAAAGTTAGAACTCTAGATCTTTACGCTAAATCAGATCCTCTTGAAGGAGCAAACCAAGCTAAAGGAATTGTTTTATCTAAAGTTCAAAAAGAAGCTAAGCAGCCAAACTCAGCAATGAGAAAGTGTTGCAAAGTTCAACTTACAAAAAACGGAAAAACAGTTACAGCATTTATTCCTGGAAATTTAGCTCAGAAATTTATTGATGAACACGATGAAGTTATGATTGAAAGAATAGGTGGAAAACAAGGAAGAAGTAAAGGAGATATTCCTGGAGTTAGATATGCTGTTATTAAAGTAAATGACCAACCTCTAGAAAGATTATGGCTTGGAAAGATACAAAAGGGTAGAAGATAAAATGAATGAAGAAATAAAATTTGATAAAAAATACTATGAAAGTGTTGTTAGATATTTGAATAACCATAAAGAACTCTATAAAGCTGTTCCATTTGGAATAGATGGAAGATTATATCTTACAAACAGTAAAAGACCAAGTGGGTTTGTTTTACAAATGTGTTGCGGAGAAACAAATGATGCGAAATTATCTGTTATTAATAATCATCCTAGTTTTAAAAAAATTAAACAAGATTTAGGTGAACTTTTAAATGGAGAAAATGAGTGAACAAACATTAAATTTTAAGATATTTGATATGTATGATATTTCAACAATAGAAATTAAAGATAGAGGGCTAGAATCTGCAATTAATTTAAAACCAAAACTACTTTTAAAAAATCAAGGAAGAAACCTAGGAAAATTTAATCAAACAAGAGTAAATGTTGTTGAAAGATTAGCAAATAAACTTTCTGTATCCGGACATAGAGGAAAAAAACACAAGTTAGAGAAAGGGGATTCAACAGGAAAATACACTCGAAATATGAAAATTATTTTAGAAGTTTTAAAATTAATAGAGAAAAAGACAGGAAAAAATCCTGTAGAAATATTAGTAAGAGCTATTGAAAATTCTGCTCCAAGAGATGAAACAACTGTAATAGAATATGGAGGAGCAAGATATCCTCAAGCTGTTGACGTTTCTCCTGTTAGAAGAGTTAACTTAGCGTTAAAGCATCTTGTTCACGGAGCATCAGACAAAGCATTCAATAAGAAAAAAACAATTGCACAAACACTTTCTGAAGAGATAATTATGGCTGCTGATAAGAATGGAGAAAGTTTAGCGATTAGAAAAAAGAAAGAATCTGAAGCTCAGGCTGATTCTGCTCGTTAAATAAAATAGTTTTAAAAAATTATCAAAAAGATTTAAAAACTATTTTTATCAACTTTAATAATTAAGGATATAAAATGGCTGAAAAAGAAACAAGCTTAGAAAAAATAAAGAGATTAGTCTCAAATCAAAAAAATATAAGAAATGTGGCTACAAGTGCGCACATTCATCACGGGAAAACCGCATTTACAGATAATCTTTTAGCTGCAGCAGGAATGATGGCTGCTAAAAATGCAGGAGATTTAGAAGGAGGAATGGCAACTTGGCAACATGCAGATGAACAAGAAAGACTAATGACAGTTGATTCTGCAAATGTATCTATGGTTCATAATTACCAGGGTGAAGAATATTTAGTAAATTTAATTGACACTCCTGGACACGTAGATTTTGGAGGAAATGTTACTCGAGCTATGAGGGCTATTGATGGAACATTTGTATTAGTGTGTGCTGTTGAAGGTATAATGCCTCAGACAGAAACAGTTATAAGACAAGCACTTAAAGAAAGAGTAAAACCTGTTCTTTTCATAAATAAAGTTGATAGATTAATCAATGAATTACAAGTAACTCCTGAACAAATGCAAGAACGTTTCAAAAAAATAATTGAAAGATTCAATCTTTTAATTGAACAGATTTCAGAAAAAGAGTATGCTTCAAAATTTAAAGTAAATGTTAATGATGGAAGTGTTGCATTTGGTTCTGCAAGGGAAAATTGGGCACTATCAATACCTTTTATGATAAAGAAAAAAATAACTTTTAAAGATATTTATCAATTATACGACGGATCACTTTCACAAGAAGCAAGAGATAAGTGGGTTTGGGAAAATGCACCTCTTTATGAAGTTGTTTTAGATATGGCAATAAAACATTTACCCAATCCAGTAGAAGCACAAGCTTATAGAATACCTAAAATATGGAGAGGAGATCTTGAAAGTGATTTTGGAAAAGACTTACTCAAATGCGATAAAAAAGGGGAACTTGGTTTTGTAATTACAAGAATTGTTATTGATCCTCGTTCAGGTAAAGAAATTTCTGCTGGAAGATTATATTCTGGAACACTAAAAAGTGGAATGGAAGTATATGCAAACAGTGCAAAGCAACCAGGTAAAATACAGCAAGTATTAGTTTATAATGGAATAAAACCAGAACAATTAGAAAGCGTGCCTGCAGGAAATGTTTTAGCTGTTAGTGGATTAAATTTAGATGTTGGAGAAACAATAACTACTTTAGAACAAACTCCTTTTGAAGAAATTAAACATATTTTCCAACCAGTAATTACAAAGTCTATAGAAGTTACAAAGACAGCAGACTTACCTAAACTTATTGAAGTTTTAAGAAAAGTTTCAAAAGAAGACCCCTCGATTAAAATCACAATAAATGAAGAAACAGGTGAAAGTTTAATTTCTGGAATGGGAGAATTACATTTAGAAATTATTGAAAATAGAATTAAAACTGAAAAAGGTCTTGAAGTTAAAACTTCAAATCCAATTGTAGTCTATAGAGAATCAGTTGGAAAATCTTCAGGACAAGCATATGAAGGAAGAAGCCCAAACAAACATAATAGTTTTTTTATTAAAGTTGAACCTTTAGATAATGAATTATCTGATTTAATTGAAAAAGGAGAACTGCCTGAAGGAAGAGTAAAGAAAAAGAGTGAAGCTGTTATAAGCACTCTTTCAAAAATGGGATGGGGAAGTGATGAAATAAGAAATGTTAAAGATATCTATAAAGGAAATATGTTTTTTGATGAAACAAGAGGAGAGGTACATATAGGGGAAGTTATAGAAATGGTTTTAGATGCATTTGAAATGGTTATGGACCAAGGACCATTAGCTAGAGAACCATGTATGAGGTTAAAAGTTACTTTAGAAGATATTAGGCTTCACGAAGATGCTATTCACAGAGGGCCTGCACAAGTTTATCCTGCTGTAAGAGAAGCAATTACTGCATCTATGAAAAATGCTAATGCTACTCTTCTTGAACCTTTACAAGTTCACTTAATTGAAGTTCCAGAAAACTTTATGGGTTCTGCTACTAAACTTGTTGGTGGAAAAAGAGGTCAGCTTTTAGACATGACTCAAGAATCTGGACAAGCTCAAGTAAAAGCTAAAATACCTGTTGCTGAAATGATTGGATGGTCAAGTGATTTAAGAAGTGCAACAGAAGGAAGAGGAATTTCCTCATTAGTTGATCAGCAATTTGAAAGAATACCCTCATCATTACAAGAGGATGTTATAAAAAAGATAAGAGATAGAAAAGGTTTAGCTGAAAACCAGTAAATATTAAATTCTACATAGAATAAACTTTATAAACGATTTATTTCTTTGGAAAACCTATGAACAAAATAAAATATGGATTTGAAACTTCATTAATTCACATAAAAGACATCATTAAAGATAAATGTGATTTAACAAACAAATCCTATCACCATATAGATACATTAGAGGAATACTTCAACAATGTCAATAAGTCTCTTGATAGAATTACAACTCCAAATAATGCTTATCATCACTTTACACCATATATTGACAAATTAGTGGAATGCAATGGAAAAAATCCTAAATATCTTGAAACACAAGATATTTTAGAACTTAAAATAAAAACATATTCGCTGTTAGATAATTTAAATATGTTAAAGAAAAATTCAAAGGTTTTTTATGATACAAAAGAATCTTATGAGACACTAGATTTTTTTAACAATTTTTTATCTAAAATATAAATACATAAACAAAAAAATTTATAAAGATTTTAATTTTAACTAAAAAATGGTTCTTGAAGAGGGGTACAGCAATGTTTTGAATAATTTTTCAGAGGATATTGACAATAAAAATATTTTTCTAAATACTACAAAAGAAATTTTAGGTTATGGATTATATTTAATTCCATTTTATGGTATTTACGATCAATATAAAATACCTAAAGAAAAAAGAGATAAGGCAAAAGTAATTTTTTCAAATATGACTGTTCTAGGATTTGCTGCTAAATTCGCAATAATCCCAGCATATTTTTTAATAAAAGATGTTGTGTCAAAAAATTCAAATTTATTTCAATCAAACAATAAACAAAACACTGAACAGATTGATATTAATACACATCACAATTGTATCGACGAGAAAACAAAGAAACCAAGAAAATTAGAAGAAGTATTTGATTACAATATATACCTTGAAAAATAATTTGATTAGCAATCTATCTAAAAACAAAACAAAAAGTTTATAAACTAACTTTTTTATTAACTAAATTATGGCAAAGGAAAAACCAACAATGAATGTTGTGTTCGTGGGACACGTTGATGCTGGAAAATCAACATGTGTAGGAAGAACTATGTTTGATGGTGGAGCAGTCTCAGAACAAGAAATGGCTAAATTAAGAGCTGAAGCTCAAAAATTCGGAAAATCTGGATTTGAATTTGCTTATGTTATGGATAATATTAAAGAAGAAAGAGAAAGAGGAGTTACTATTGATTTATCTTATAAAAAATTATTAACTCAAAAATATGAAATCACAATCATAGATGCTCCAGGACACAGAGACTTTGTTAAGAACATGATTACAGGTGCATCACAAGCAGATTCTGCATTTTTAGTTATTGCTGCTCCAGCTGGAGTTCAGCCACAAACTACAGAACACTTATGGCTTTTAAGAACAATGGGTGTAAAGAATCTTGCTGTTGCTGTAAATAAAATGGATGCAGTAGAATATAAAGAAGATAGATTCAATGCAGTTAAAGAAGAAATTTCAAAATTATTAAAACAAGTAGGAATAAACCCAGACACTACACCTTTCTTAGCTGTTAGTGGATTACAAGGAGACAATATAGTTAAAAAATCTGATAAAATGCCTTGGTATAAAGGACCAACAATAGTAGAGCAAATAGATTTATTCCCTACACCAGAATTACCAACAAATTTACCAATGAGAATGCCTATTCAAGATGTATATGATATTACTGGAATCGGAACTGTTCCTGTTGGAAAAATTGAAACAGGTATAATGAAGATTGGACAAAAAGTAATTGTTCTTCCAGGAAGAACTGGAACAGGAATTGCTGGTGAAGTAAAAACAATTGAAGCTCATCACGAAACACTATCTGATGCTCCTGCTGGTATGAATGTAGGTGTTAATATTAGAGGCGTAGGAAAAAAAGATGTTGCAAGAGGAGATGTTATATGTGAAGCAAGTGCTCCTATACCTATAGTTGAAGAATTTGTAGCTCAAATTGCTGTAATTAACCATCCAACTGTATTAGCTAAAGGATACACTCCTGTATTCCACATACATACAGCTCAAGTGCCTTGTCAATTTACAGAATTAATAGAACAAATTGACCCTAAATCTGGGCAAGTTATAAAGCAAAATCCAGACTTCTTAAAGAACGGAGATGTTGCTAAAGTAAGAATAAAACCTCAAGGAAATTTATGTTTAGAAACTGCTAAAGACAACCCATTTATGGGAAGATTTGCAGTAAGAGATGCTGGTGCTACAGTTGCTGCTGGAATGTGCCTTGAAATAGTTAAGAAAAAGAACTAAATTCTTTAAATAACATAAATAAACAACATAAAACTTTAAACAATAATTCTGATAAATTAATTTTAAAATGATATTCTTTCAAATTTTATTCCAAAGCTTGTACAATTTTCTAAAAAGTTTATGAATCTTATAGTGAAATAAACATTAAATATTTAAATGAATAGAGGGTAAAACTAATCTAGTATGGAAAATGAATTTAAAAAGATTAAAGAATCAGGGAAAAGCATTGAAGATATTCTTAATCAAGAGAATTTAGATCCATTTATTAAAAATGTGATTAGAATCTCTTTAAAATTCGGTTATGCAGTAGGGCAGTGTGAAAAAAAATACGAACAAATGGATGACCCTTATCTATCTTATGACTGCGTAGAAAAATATGAAAAAATAATAAAAATACTCCAGGAAAAAAATAAATGTCTAAAGAATATGAATGTTCAAAACACCCAGAAGATTTAATGGGATTAAACCCTAAAGAATTTGCAAATAAGTTTGTTAAAACTAATTATTTTTATCAGAAAGCGTGTTTTAAAGAACTTATAAAGGAATATGAAGAAGAGATAAAAGGAGATAAAGAAAGAGGAAGAATTCAATTATACTCTGGACTAGAAGAATTAGTTTCTGTGTTTAAGGGCCCTGTAAATGAAGCTATAAATAAAGTATGTAAATCATGCAAGAAATATCTTAAAGATAATTTTTCTTCTAATGAATATTAAATAATCTTCTAAGTTAATATTAACAATACTTAAAAACCTCCTGCTCATTGAATATATATGCTTCGTAAAGGAATGTCTAAAAGTGAAATTGAAAAAGAGCTTAAAGGCAAAGGAGATTTTGTACAAATTGATTATCTTAACAGATATATAGCTCAAAAACCTTCACTACACGAAAAAAAATTTGCATTTATGAAGTTAATAGAAATCTACACTACTAAAAAGATGTTTAGTGATGTTGCTAAGATGTACCGCAATTTATCGCTATTAGCACTCTCTTCTCAAGAGAAATTAGATTACCTCCTAAATGAGATTAAAGCGCATATACAAAGTGGAAGATTTGATGAAGCGGATTCAGTTATGAGAAGAGCAATGGAAGAAGTTCCAACAATAAAAAAAGTAAAAATTTATGATGATATAAAGAATTTTTATATAGGCTTAGCAGAACAATATGAGAAAGAGTCTAGAAGAAGCTATGCTGCAAAAGTATATGAAAAACTCTTAAATATGAAAATAAATGAACAAGAGAAATCAGAAATTAAAAACAAATTACTAACACTATATGATCAGTTAGGAAAATTTAGAGAGTTCTCTGTTTTAAATAATAGAAGATAATCTTATTAAACCCCTTATTTCTAGTATAATCTACTTTTTAAAATTAATAAATACTAATAATATATGGAAGGAAGATACAATCCCCTATGCCCAATTCATAAAATAGTTTACACTGATCTTCGTAATAGGAGGGCAATAGCATATATTTCTGAACAGTCTAGTCAAATGGCTCTAAAAACACTAGAAGAAGCTCTAATGAATCTAGGCTACTCTGAAAAGAATATTAAAAAAATGCTCCCTGTTTCAAGAAAAACAGAATCCAAAGCCCCACCCTCTCAAATTAGATTTAGAGATTTTTAAATAATTTATTCTTTAAGAAGATACTCTATGCTCTTAAATTCATTTGTAATATCTTCAATGCAGTCTAATTTTTTTATTAACCACCATCTTCCCATTTTCCCTCTCCTATCAATATGTTGATGATATTTATATCCCCTATTTTCAAGTTCTTGTTTTTGAGGTTCTATTCTCTGAGGAAGATACCCACTTATACCAAAGCTTGATTTTCCCTCTGAATCAATCTGAACACTTATTCTAGATATAATATGATATGCTTCTTTTTGCCAGTCACCATAGTTTCTTGGAGAAATAAATATCTCATTTGTTTTTACAGATGGAGAAACCCACCAATAATCTAATCCATTTTGATTAAATAAATCTCTAAGTCTTGTAGCATGCTTTCCTCTAATTTCAGGTTCTTTAAATTCTAAATCTAGTTTTGTCATTTGATTTGGTTTAAATTTGCATTTATAAATTTTTGGGTAAGAAGAAACCTTTAAAAACTTCTTAAATTAATATATTTTGAAAAATATCGTTTTCAATTATTATCACGATATCACATCACATTCAAATTCGAAAGTCTTTAGCTGACTTGATTTACAGTCAACAGAGGGATGAGAGTTAAGATTAAGAAGTAAAGCTTAAACAGCTTAGATAAGTGTTAAAAGCGATGTTTTTCTAGAAATCATTAGATTTCAAATTAATTAAATATATAGAAAAAAATGGCAAAAATAAGTCCTGTATCAATAAAATACATGATACATGCAAATTTCACAGCTGAAGGAGCTCTAGAAAAACCTGATGTAATTGGAGCAATATTTGGACAAACAGAAGGTTTACTAGGTGCTGATTTAGAAATGAGAGAATTGCAAAAAGAAGGAAAAATAGGAAGAATTGAAGTTGACTTAGAAAGAGTGGACAAGATGACAATAGGTAAAATAAAAATCCCTACTGCACTTGACCAGTCTGAAACAACACTAATAGCAGCTGCTATTGAAACTATTGAAAGAATAGGGCCAAGTGACTCCCAAATTGAAATTGAAAAAATTGAAGATGTAAGAGGAAGCAAGAGAGATTATATTCTTGAAAGGGCTAAGAAACTTATGTCTGAAATAAAGGGTTCAACAGATTCCAGAGAAATTTCAAATGAAATTAAGGACTCTGTAAAAATTTCAAATATACAAGAGTATGGTGAAGAAAAATTACCATGCGGAGATATCTCTGGAAAAGAGATAATTGTTGTTGAAGGGAGAGCAGATGTTGTTAATCTTTTAAGAGCAGGGGTTACAAATGTAATTGCTATGAATGGGACAAAGTTACCTAATGCAATAAGGGAACTAGGAAAAGAAAAAGAGATTACTCTTTTTGTGGATGGTGACAGAGGTGGAAAATTAATAATCCAAAATGTTTCAGAGAATGCAGACATAGATTATATTGTTATTGCGCCTGATGGAAAAGAAGTTGAAGAACTTGCTGGAAAAGAAATTCTTATGAACTTAAGAAAAAAAATTCCATTAAAAGAATATCTTAAAAGAGAAGGTATTCAAAAAAGAGAAAATAATGGAAACACTTACCAAGGTTCTTCTAGAACAAAAGAACTAAGTCAAGAAGAAAAAGACAAGCTTAAAAAAATCTTAAAAGAAATTGAAGATTCTGGAAAAGCTATTCTTCTAGATGATTCTTTAAATCAAACCAAAGAAATCTCTGCAAGAGGTTTTGGAGGAAGCTTAAAAAGAATCAATGAAAGACCTTATGCAATTGTTCTTGATGGGACAGCTACAAGCTCTATAATAGAAGCTGTTGAAGATGTAAAGTGTCGTGTTCTTGTTGCAAAAAATTTTGCAGCAACAAGTAACAATATTAAATTATTAAGTTTTTAATTTTACACTATGCAAGATAAAGATTCGTCTTTATCTTGTTTTTATTTTTTTATATTATCTAAAAGTTACAGATAAACAGTGACAGAGATTCACTACATAATTCAAGATAAAAGAATTATTCACCCAGTGTACAGACACCCAGTAAAAAGTGGTGTAACTATTGAATTACTACAGAATAGTAAACTTTATAAACCAGTTCGCTTCTAAGATAATGTAGAAAAAAACTTTCTACACAATTAAATAAAATGAGAGCAAAAATGAATACAAAGAAAATTTTGGTTTCTCTTTGTACAATCGCAACCGTATTGTTTTTAGTTGCTATGGCTAGTGCTGAATCTTGTGCTTGTGTTTCTCCTACAGAACCAACAGGTGAGATTCAATGTGAGTGTTGCGGAACACTTATAACAACATCAACTCACGAACCTATTGCAAATTGTGTAACAGTAGAAGTTGACGGAACTAACATCCGAAACAACCCTAGTGTTATTGCTGGTGAGACTGTTGCTGTTAAAGTAACATTTACATCTAGTGTAACTACAACAAACGTAAGGATAAAGGCTGGACTTGAAGCAAACAAAGGAAGTGTAGATAGTATAACAGATTCTTTCGATGTAGAAGCTGGACATACATACACAAGAACTTTAAGACTTGAAGTTCCATTTGAGCTTAAAGATGCAAAGTCTGATGACTTAGCTCTTTCTATTAGAATATGGAATGGAGACTATGAATCAAGATACGAAAGTATTGCATTAAGAGTTCAAAGACCTTCATACAACCCAATTGTTAAATCTATAAGTGTTGCTCAATCAGTTAATGCTGGTGAAACATTCCCAGTAGATATATTGGTTAAAAACTTAGGATACAATGATTTGGAAGACTTGTATGTAACTCTAAAAATACCAGCATTAGGTGTCCAAAAGACAGCTTATTTTGGTGATTTAGTTGCACAAAAAAGTTGCACTAAAGACTGTAAAGAAGAAGATACAGTTAGTGGTAGAATATACCTAGAAGTTCCTTACAGAGTTGAGGCTGGCATCTATAACCTTGAAGTTCTTGTTGAAAACGATGACGTTAGATCAACATTCGTAAGACAAATTGCTATAGAAAACAATTTGCCTGACAACGTTATTGTAACAACTGAAAGAAAAAAGGTTGCAGTTGGTGAAGAAGCTGAATATGCTTTGTTACTTGTAAACCCAACAGATAGTTTACTTGTATACAAAGTTATTGTAAAGTCAGATGATGATGTTTCTTCAAGTGTTGACAGCGCTGTTGTTGCTGTTCCAGCAGGATCAAGCAAGACAGTTACAGTAAGTGCTAAGGCTAAGTCAGAAGGTGATTACAACTTCGATGTAAGTGTATTCTCTAATGACAAGCTTGTAGAAAAAGTTACTCTTAAGCTTACTGCAGAAGGAAAAGCTGTAAACCCAATTGTTGTATTAACAATTGTTTTAGCAATAATCTTCTTAGTATTGCTAGTAGTATTGATTGTACTTATAGGAAGAAAACCTCAAAAAACTGAAGAATTCGGAGAAAGTTACTACTAAATTAATCCTTTATTTTTTTATTTTTTCTTTAGTAACTTTCTTTATTTTTTTTTAAATTAATTTAATAAAAATCTATTAGAAAAAAATTATCTCTAAATTGATTATAACAAATTTATAATTTAAAATTAATCAATAAATCTTACAAACATAAATCCAGGTATTTCTTTTTCAATAACATATTTCCCAGAAATCTTTCTTATTGAAGTAAGTGTTTGTAAAAATCCTGAACCCATTGGAGCAACTATTACACCATTGTCTGCTAATTGGTCAAGAATTTCATGAGGTATTTCTGAAAGTGCTGCACTAATTAAAATCCTATTAAAAGGTGCTTCTTCTAGTTTTTCTTTTCCGTGCTTATTGTATATTTTAATGTTGGAATATTTCTTAAGATTTTCAAGTGATTTATCGGCTAGCTCTTTAACAATCTCAACACCATATGCCATTCCTCCATCACCTATAATTTCAGCTATTAGTGCTAAAGTGTATCCACATCCAGAACCTATTTCAAGTACTCTCTGGCTCTCTCTTAATTTCAACAAAGAAAGAGACAAAGCAATTGTAGAAGGTTGTGAGATTGTCTGGTAACTTGTTAAAGGAAGCGCAATATCTTCATATGCCATTGCCCTAAACCCTTCACTCACAAAACTCTCTCTTTTAACATTATAAAATGCATTAATAATATTCTCCTTAAACCCTTTACTCTTTAAACTACGAATTAAACCTTCTTTATCCATTAAATACTAAAGCATAACTTTTATTTAATTGTTTTGAAAAATAAAAAGAAAAGTTGTAAAGCAAAATATTTACGCTTTAGGTGTTTTTTTCTTTAAAGATCTAAATAAAAAAAGTAAAATAGCTGATATTAAATAACCCCATATAAAAATTAAGATAAAGTGCAATACTAACATAAAAGTAGACACTTTCCTGTATTCTGGAACATTTACAGAAAAGATAGATAAAATCCCTGAGATTCCATCACCAGAAGAGTTAATAGGTTCTAACATACAATCATAACTTTCTTTGCTGATATAGTACCTACATTGTTCGCCTGGACTAAATGCTACTTCACAAGACACAGGAAAAAACGGGTATATTCTGGAAATAGAACTAATTAACCAGAAAGATGAACCGTATGCAATTCCTACATTAAATTTGCTGCTTATCTGAGAAAGAGTAAGCACTGTTTCATCCATTGTCTTTTGCAACATTTTTTCATTACCCTGCTCATAATATTTGCGTATCAAATTCCCCTGTTCAAGAATGTAGCAAGAAGTTTGATCAGTAATGTTTGCAACAGAAAAATAAACATACACTAAATACCCAAATAAAATAATTAAAAGTATTGGTAAAATAAATTTTTTCCATTCTACCTCAAAAAAACCTCTGGCATCTCTTTTTTCCATATATAATTATATAATATTTTATCTATTTATAATATTAACCCCTAGTTCTTGAATCTTCAAATCTGCATTAAGCCCCAAAACTAGATTAAATCCTCAAACTAACAATCTTAGAAATACCTTCGTGCATCGAAACACCATATAAGTTTGTTGCATTTGTAATAACTTCATCATTGTGAGTTATAACAATATACTGTCCTTTTTGCATGTATTTCCTTAGCAAACCACCTAAACGCTCTGAATTTCTTTTATCAAGTGCTGCATCAATTTCATCAAGAATATAAAAGCAGTAGGGATTTAATTCTTGAATTGCAAAAATAAGTGAAAGGGCTACCATTGTCTGTTCTCCACCTGAAAGAGAAGTAACATCAAAATATTTTCCATGTCCTGTTTTAACTCGTATACCCACACCTCCTTCAAAAGGGTCTTTAGGGTTCTCAAGCTCCAATGAAACCTCTCCTTTAAGACTAATTTGAGCAAAGTTCCTAGAAAAAATCTCATTAAGCTCATTTAGTGTTTTAAGAAATACTTTCTTTTTCTTTACATCAATATCATGAATTATTTTTAAGATACTCTCCTTTTCCTTAGTTATACTATTTGCCTTTTCATTTACTATCTCATACTCTTTTTTAATCTCATCATAAACTTCTACTGAACGTAAATTCACAGAACCAATATTTGAAAATGCTTCTTGTATTTTAGTGAGTTTTTCAACAAGAGATTCTCTAGAACCTCCAATTAACTGAATGTCTGGAAAATTAAGCATTTCCATTTCAAGGTTTTCTATTTCTGCATCAACTCTTGCCTTGTCAATCTTCGCATTATTTATCTCTTGTTCTATATTGTATACAAAATTCTTTTTTATAATTGAATCTTGTTCATTTTTTCTTATTTTAGACTGTTGTTCATCCCTGCTTTGAATCATTGATTGGAATTTCTGAATTAATTCCTCTTCTTGTTTTTTCTTTTTATTAAGTGACTTTTCCTTTTCCTCAAATTTTTTCTTAAATGTTTCAAGTTCATCCTGCACATCTTCTTCATCTCTAGAGATTTGTTTTAAAGAAATCTTCAAACGTTCATACTCTCTTTTCTTAAAAGAAATCTCTGAATTCACATTTTCTTTAGTTCTTAGAGATATTTCTTGAAATTCCACTCTTGCTGTCTCGTATTTTTGTTCAATATTAGAATTATCTTCTAATTCTTTTTCTAAATTAATCTTTAACTTTTCTAATTCAGATAATTCTTTTTTAGAAATAATTATTTTATCATTAAGTGCCCGTATTGCATCTCTCTTTTCATTAATATTAGCTATTTTCACTAAATCAAGTTCTCTCTTGGATATTTCTGCACTTATTTTTTCTATCTCCTCTGAAAGTACTTCTTTTTTACCCCCTATTTGTGAAAGCTCTTTATCAGAATCTTCAAGTTCTTTTTTAAGGGAATTAAGTTTTGGAAACACATCCCTATGTATGCTTTCTATATGTCCTTTAGTTATTTTACTCTTACACAAAGGGCAAATATCCATTTTAGATATTGTTTCCATTATCTTATTTTCTTTCTCTATTTCTCTCTCATTTGAAAAAGATATTTTCTCAAGTTCAACTTCTCTTTTATTCATTGATTGAAGAATTTCCCTTTTTTGAGCTAAAGATGTTTTAAGGGATTCTACAATTTCTGGAGAAGTCCTTTTATCAAATAATTGACTTGAAAAAGATTCCATTTGCTTAACTAAAAAATTAGATTCATTTTCATAGCTTTGAAAAGCAGACTTTTTATCTTCAAATTTTTCCCTTATTGATTTAAACTCTGACTTTAGCATGTAAAATCTTTTTCTTTTTTCTTCAAGTTTTTCAAGCTCAGATTTTTTTAAAACAATTTCTTTCTCTTTTTTAACAAGTGTAGGAGATTCATTTTGAAGTTCTCTTAATTCTAATTCTCCTTTTCGTATTGAATTCTGAGTATCACTTTTCTGTTTTGATAAAGAAGATAATTTATTTTCACTATTCTCAATTTTAACTTTTAATCCAGCAATATCTGCTCTTATTGTAGTTATTTCTTGATTTAATTTCTCTTGCTCTAATCCACTTGATTCTTGCATCTTCTTATTTATTGTATTTATCTTTTCTTCAGACTGTTTAATACTTTCAGTGATTCTAGATATTTCTTGCTTTATTTTTTCTATTTCTTTATTTTTCTTAAGAATTGATTCTTGAATATTTTTAATTTGAGATTTTCTTTTAGTTAAATCAACATTAATAATACTTGCCTTAAATTTTTTAATATCTGCTTCTAGTTTTTTATATCTCAGAGCTTGCTGCCTCTCTTTGTCTAAATTATTAAGATAAGCTGTTCTTTCTCTTAATATTGAAAAAACTTCTTTTTGTTTTTCTTCTGTTTTATCAAGTTCTTTAAGTGATTTTTCTTTTCTATTCTCATACACTGAAATACCTGATACTTCTTCTATTATTTTTCTTCTCTCTTCTGAATGCATCTTTACAAAGTCCTGTATTTCTCCCTGAAGAATAATATTAAACCCATTAGGGTCAATTCCTGCTTGAGCAAGTAGTGCAAGAATTTCTTGTCTTGTCTTTGTTTCATTATTTATTTTGTATATACTCTGTCCATTCATTCTAACAATTCTTTTTATTGAAATATCATCAGACTCAATTGAGAAAGTTCTATCACTATTATCAAAGACCATTTCAACTATTGCTTCTTTAGCTGGAGAAGCAGCTTTAGTTCCTAAAAAAATAAGATTTCTTGCTTTAGCAGCTCTCATTGACTTTATGCTTAATCTACCTAAAACAAAACACAATGCATCTGTAATATTTGATTTCCCACTTCCATTTGGACCTAAAACAACATTTATTCCTGATGTAAAAGGTATTTCAGTTTTCTTAGGGAAACTCTTAAATCCCTGCATCACCAATTTTTTAATATACACCATAAATTTGAGAAGTTTTTTAGGTTTTTAAGTATTAATATATAATATAAATTGATTTAAAACAATTTTCTTTGAGCAAGTTTTTCAGAAGCTCTTTTCCAAGTCTCCCAAGTTTTTCTAAAAATACTAGCACTCTTAGGATTATCTGCATTTGATTCTAAGTAATACATTGTAGCAGGATCAGAAGGGTATCCTGAGCCAATTTCAGTTCCATATTTTTCTTTAAGAACATCCATCTCCCTCTCACGAATAGATTTTGCAAGTATTGATGCTGCTGAAACTGCAATAGAATTCTTATCTGCTTTATGCTCACAATACACTTCAAGATTAGAAAGATTTTTTATTTTAACTTTTACAGAGTCTTTCCATTTAAGTATTCCAACAGAAGGACAATCAATAACCACTTTTATTTTTTTAAACCCTTTATTTATCCTATTAATTATCTCAGCTATTTTTACTGCTTCAAGTTGATTCAAATTAACGCCTGAGTTTAAGCTTTTATCAATTTCACCTGGAGAAACCACAATTATTTCAAATGTCTCTGCTTTTTCCCTAATAATATTTGCAAGATAATCTCTCCTTTTAGGAGTTAATTCCTTACTATCCTTTATTCCTAATTTCTTAAACTCTTTTTCAGTACTTTCATCAATTAAGCATCCAGCAATAACCAGCGGACCTATAACAGGCCCTTTACCTGCTTCATCTACCCCTAATATAAACTCCACCATCAAACATTTAAAATCTGGTTGTTTTTAAAAATTGTTGTCATATAATAACGAGTTAAATTAAGTGATGTTAGATTAAATCTGATAAATAAGTTTCTTCTCTAGGAAGTTCTGTTTTTAAATTAATTTTAACTTTAACACAATATTGCTTAGAGAGCGGTTTAATAAGTTTAGAAACTTCTGATAAATACTCTTTACCATAAACTTCAACTAACCAATTACTACTTTCATTTGCTTTTCTTTTACTGTCATTAAACCAAATAGTTGCAAGATGCATTGCCCTCCTATTTTTAATGTATTTTATTCCAAATAAACTCTTTTCTAAAGGCTCTCTTTCTTTTAAAATACCTAGAAAATTTGAAAGAGGAACTTTTTTTCTTATTCCAGCATGTCCTGCAACATTATATCCTTTTTCTTTAAGAATATTAGAAACACCATATGAAGGACCATTAATAAAATTAAAATATTTTTTTAAATTCTCTTGGCTATAAAGTATACCAGGTGTATCCAGTATATCAAGTGTATCCCCTAATCTACTCCTCAGTGTGTTTCCAAATAAGTTTCCCCGTGTATTTCCAAGTGTATTTTCCAAATTATTTTTTAATTTATCTTTCATAATTTTACTTCCAAAAAGACATTTTTAAAGGTTTATGTTAATTAAATTACTCAAATTAGATTAAATTAAATTGAATTAGAAGAGTTTAAAAACGAGAAACCTCTTTGAAAATATACACTGAATAGAGATAATAGCGGGGTGGAGCAGTCTGGAGTGCTCGTCGGGCCCATAACCCGGAGGTCGTGTGGTTCAAATCCCACCCCCGCTACTAAATTTTCACTTTTAAAAATAAAATGAACAAGTGGATAAAAATTTTAATTCATATTTTAATATTTGTTGACTTACTGTACTTTTCTCAAAAAAGTGATTTTATTGCTATTTTATTTGTATTATATATTGCATACTTAATTCTTTATTGTGTTAAACTTTCAATAATGTACTTAGGAAAACTCTTAAACAGTTAATTAATAAAACTAATTTAATAAACATAATCTAATAAAACTGATTTAATAAAACTGATTTATGAAAAAATGTATTAATAACTACATTTTAATAAAATAATATATTAGTAACTACATTAAACAAAATATTCATAATTAAAATTTATTTTAGAAAATAAATCCTCTGTTCAAAAACTATATATTTATAAGGATTTTATAGTAAATATAACTGAAGCCGCCATCGCATAATGGTATTGCAACGGATTGCTAGCTCAGAGATAAAATCTTTGACCTTGCTATTAATAATGTAAGGAAAGGTAAATATCCGTGCCCTCCGGGGCTCCTGGGTTCGATTCCCAGTGGCGGCGTATTTAAATTCTAAATAAGAAATAAATAAGAAACCTATTTAAACAATAATCTTCTAAGTATATTTATGGCAATGGTTGATTTAGAGGATGATGCAAGTATAGAGCGAGCAAAACAAAAAGAGAGGGCAAGCCATAGACACATCTACTGCCAAAAATGTGGACGCCCAAAACCCTGTCATGACCCTGAATGCACTGAAATGCACTGCAATTGCGGACAGCTTTAGAAATCTATTTAAATTCTAAACCTTCTTAACTAATATGGATAAAATAGAAATAATTGATTACGGAAAAAACAATTCTGAAAACAGTGAAGATAATTTTGATGAAGAAGAATATGAAAATTTTGAAGAAGAGTATGAAGATGAGAGTGAGGAAGAAAGAATAGAAAATGAAAGATACGAACAATATAAAGAATTAATAAAACAAAAAACAGACAGAGAAATTCTAGAAAATATTTCTGAAAGAATACACACTCTTGAAAATAGTGTAAGGCACATCCAAGAAGATTTAGTAGATGTATTTAACCTAATACTAGAAATGAATAGTGAAGAAGATTAAGTTGGTCTAGGATTATAAAAAGTTATTAATCTGATAAAATATCCTAATTTCTCCTTTATTCTCAATTGCATTTTTGCAGGAGAAGCTTCAACTGTTCTAACTTCTTTTAATTTAGGAGCTATAATTAGTGAAGGTAAAATTCTTAATACTGTGCTTAAAAGGAATACAGATAATATTGAGCCTAATCCAAATATTGAAAATGACGATAAACTTGTAAGTTGTCCTCCAATTAATCCTCCTAAAAATGAACCTATTGAATTTATAAAACCAAAATAAGTAAAACACAAAATTATCTTTTGCTTAGTAACTGCATCATAAATAAAATTAGAAACTGAAAGATTATATGCTGCCCAAACAAATCCAGAAAAGAACTCTACAGCAATTAAATAAACAATTAAAACCCAAAAAGGAAGATTCATTAAAAATATTGAGAATACCCAAAGTAATGGAACCATTGAAATAAGCACACTGGAGATTTTCATTACTCTCACTGTTCCAAATCTATCTACTCTTTTACCTATGAATGGTAAGAAAAATATTGGGGAAATAAGTGGACTCAGTATTATTAATGTAAATAAAGTGTAAGAAAGATTTAATTCCTTTAACATATACACTGAAAAGAATGGTGAAGCAATTGTAACTCCAAATGAAATTAAAGAAGTAAATATTACAAATCTTCCAAAATTATTTGAAGGCATCTTTTTCACAAATTGAAAAAAACTAAAAAAAGATTTATCATCCTTTGTTGCAGGAGGTTCATATTGTTTTTTTAAAAAATAAAATGAAAAATACCTTCCTATTGAAGCTAATAAAAAAAGAATAACAAAACCTAAAAACACTTTCTCTCCTTTAAATGAATCTAAAATTAATCCTGCTGCGACCATACTAATAACTACTACAGTACCATTTGTCTTGCTTCTTCTACCAAAAAATTCTCCTCTATTTGTCTCAACTAAATCTTGCATCCATGAAGTCCAGGCAGGAGAAGCGAGTAAACCTGAAATAATTATAATAGAATAACACACAACTAAAAGTAAAGAAGCATAAGCTAATTTTAATCCTAAGAAAAAATACGCAACACCTACTAAAAGTAAAGGTATCCAAAAAAATGCTTGTATGAATATGAAAGGCAAAACCATACTTTTCCTAGATTTTCTATAATAAGTCTTACTCAAAGATATTCTTAGTAAACTTGCAATTAATGTAGGAAATACTTCTAAGATACCAATCAATTTATTAGAAAGTCCAAGTGAAAGAGCATAAGGAGTAATGTATCTTGTTCCCATACCTTCCATTATACTATGGGATGCTCCATCTTTGAGACTACATTTTCTCCCTTTTTCCTTCAATAATTTTTCTTCTTCCATATAATCTTATAATAATTCCCTCTTTATTTGATTTAAGCAAATAAAATCTTACTCTCTTTAAAAACCTATCTTGAAATAAAATATTATCGTGTAATATCAGAAGTTTTTTTCCACTGAATATAGTTTTTTTCTAAAATATCTATAACTTCTTTTCTTTGTTCACTCTTACCTAATCCTTTCCAATCTAATACAGCAAAATCAACTTCTTCAACTGTTTTTTTTATTGTTTCTAAGATAAATTCATCACTTATAGGCATTACATAATTAGGAATAACATGCGAAAATGCAACATTTGATTTTAATTGTAATTTATTAAAACTTTGGCAATAGTGTGGACCGCCAATACCTATTGCAACTTCTTTAAATTCATCTTCCTTAAATTCTTCTATTGTTTCTCTTATTGTTTTTGCAATAATAAATCCTGCTCTTCTATCAGCCCACTCACTGTCTGTTGAACCTATCTCAATAAAAACACATGGTTTAGAGATTAATGGACCATGATGAGTACATTCCATTGTAACATTATAATTAAGAGAAGCCTCTAAAGCATTTTCTTGAAGTTTATTAAAAATGAATTTATTAAATAAAGCTGAAGAAAAACACACTTTACCTGCCTCTCCTCCAAAATCAGCTGTTCTAAAATTACCTGGTGGGTGAACAGAAAGGCTTTTTTCTTTTTTTTCAGATTGATGTTTGGAAGCAAAAATAACAAAATCATATTGATTTATTTTTTCTAAGTCCAAGCTCTCTGTATAAATAATTTCATCTTCAACAATATAAATATCAAAATTAGGTTTATTCCCAATATGAGAGAGAATAGGGTTTTCTCTAAATTGATGTAAATGAGTTATAATATTCATACCTGCTTTGTCTTTTTTACTTGCAATAACTAAATATTTTTTAAACATCCCATTAGAATTAACAAATTGTTTAAATGTTTTTTGTTATTAAATCACATAAGTCTAATAATATGAAGGATTGTTGTTTCTTCTCTCTTCTTGTATCTCAAATAAATACTTTTTTAATTCCAAAAAGTTTTTTTCATATTCTTCGCAACGAGTACAGTAAGAAGATACTTTGGAGAGCAAACTTTTTGCATAATTAACTTTTTTGAGTAAATCTTTTCCTGCACCTTCTTCCATTAATATTAACTCTATAGTACGCAATTTATCTGATGCACTTTCAGAATTAAGCATAATACAGTCATTAACTACTCCCAAAAAATAGTCTACAATCTCTTCTGAACAATCCAAATTATTGCGTATCTCTCTATCCCTCATTTTTAAAATAAAATACAAAGTTACCCTTTTAGCAATTTAGCAAGTTATTTAAAGTATTCTATATCTGAACCCATATGATGAAATTAAATAAAGACACTAAAGAGAAAGTCGGAAAATTGTATAAAATAATTGAAAAATGTGAAGAAAACCACATTTATGAGAGAGAAGAATCTTTAAATTTACTTAAAGAATCTATTTTATTATACAATGAAATAATAAAGTCTAAAGGAACCTGTTATTGCTCTAGAAAGCTCCCAGATGTGCCTGAAAGAATGAACCAAATTATATATGATATTCTAGAATACCCCACTTAAATTTAGTAAAAAAATAAAAATAATAAGTATAAAAAATAAAAATAGTTTTACTTATTTTTTCTTAGCAACAAGGTAGTAAATTATTGCGGTTATAACACTAAATATTATTGCTGCAATTGTCCACAAAATCTTTTTCCCACTTTCCATCTTCTTTTGATTTGTCCAGACATCATAGATAATCCAAACCGCACAAACTAAAGCAATAATACTTGCTATTCCACCGCCAAGTCCAAAAGCCATTTTATACCTCCCTAATTTATTAAATATTAGATACCTTGAATGTTTTTAAAATTATGTTAAATATAAAAAGTAATAATTATTTAAATAAAAGTGGCAATAATTTCAGAAATATTCGGGCAAATAGCATTATTTTGCATTAGTGCAATTTCATCAATGGGATACCTAGGAGTGGGGTTCTTAATGATTCTTGAAAGTATGATTTTCCCAATACCTTCAGAATTAGTTATGCCTTTTGCAGGATTTTTAATTGCAGAAGGAAAAATGACTTTTTTTTGGGTTATACTTTCTTCAATAATAGGTAGTTTAATTGGTTCATTTTTATCTTACTATATTGGATTAAAAGGAGGAAAAAAATTCTTAATTAAATATGGAAAATATTTTTTATTAAATAAAGAGCATTTAATTAAAACAGAAAAATGGTTTTCTAAAAAAGGTGAATTAACAATATTCATAGGAAGATTTATTCCTGTTGTAAGACATTTTATTTCAATACCTGCAGGATTTGGAAAAATGAATCTTAAAAAATTCACTCTTTACACTGTGCTCGGAGCAGGGATGTGGAATTTCTTTTTAACTTATATTGGATTTATCCTAGGGAACAATTGGGATAAAATAAAACACTACTCAGATTATTTATCTTGGAGTATCTTAATAATATTAGTTGCAGCTTTAATCTATGTTATTATAAGAGCCTTAAGGAAAATCAAAAAATCAAAAAATACCAAAAATCCAAAAAAGATTTAAAGCGCATTTCATTAAATAATTAATAGAAAAAAGAAGTAAATAGAAAAAAGAGATAAATAAAAAACATGCAAGAAATACTAAAATTAATTATTGGAATTGGAGTTCTTATTTTAGGTGTCCCAATTGGAGATATTTTAGCAAGAAATACACCTGAAGAACTTAAAGAAGGAAAAAAATGGTTTTACTTAATCTTGTTAGTGTGTTTTATTGGAGCAGTTTTCAGTTTAATTATTTCAAATGATGCTCTCTTATTCACATTTTTGTTTATTGCAATTGTAACTTCAAGAAGCATATCTTATAAAGAAAAAAGAAAGGTGAAAAAGAAAGAAAAAACCAAAGAAAAAGATAAAAGCAAGGTTAAAGGCAAAGAAGTGAAAAAGAGACAAGAAGTTAAGAAAAATGTAAAAAGAAAATCTAAAAGTAAATAAACTAATTCTATAGTTAATTTTAAAAAGGGAAACTTCTGGATTAATTTATGGATAAAGAACTTGAAAAATTAATTGAAGAAGTAAATCATAAAATTGAAGGAAGACCAGTAGGAAAATTAGGAGAAGAAAATGAATATCCTCTTTTTAGTGTTCATGAAGAAGAAGGAAACAATTATATTTTAGTATATGATAGTTTTGAAAGAAATATGAGGGCTATTCCTGAAATTGGAATCTTATTAGATTATATTAAAAGTAAAGGATATGAAGTTAGACGTAATTAACTATAAAAACTCTTTCTACTCCTGAATTTTATGAGGAACATAAAAATAGGGCCTTCTGGACTTGGTTCAGTTAAAGACTCTGAAAAAATACTAAATGAATTCAATGAACTTAGTTTTGGGAATTGTGAAATTGATTTTACTTATCAAGTTTACATGAATAGGGAACAAGCAGAAAAAATAGGAAAAATAGCAAAAGAAAATAAAATAGAATTAAGTATTCACGCTCCTTATTTTGTTAATTTAAATTCAGATGAAAAACAAAAAGTTCATGCAAGTATGCAAAGAATTCTTAAATGTTGTGAAATAGGACACTATCTTGGAGTTAGAAGCATTGTATTTCACTCAGGATATTATGGAAAAGATTTTCAAAAAGTTAAAACACTTGAAGATAAAAAGAAAATAGAAGAAGAAACTTTCCAAAACATAAAATCAAGAATTTTAGAAATGATGGACACTATTAAGGAAAAAAAATGGGATGTTGAACTTTGCCCTGAAACAATGGGAAAAGTGAATGTATTTGGAAGCCCTGAAGAAATCTCTAGAATATCTAAAGAAACTGGGTGCAGTTTCTGTATTGATTTTGCCCATGTCCTTGCAAGAGAAAAAAAAGTAGATTATGAAAAAATAAAAAAATTGTTTCCTCAAAAACACTGGCACTGTCATTTTTCAGGAATTGAGTATGGTGAAAAAGGTGAAAAAAATCATATTAATTTAACTAAAAACCAGTGGAAAGAATTATTCCAAAACCTTCCACAAGACAAAAGCATTACTATTGTATGTGAAAGTCCAGATAGAGTCAATGATTGCATTGAAGGGATAAAAGTTCTAAAAGAGATTTAAAATCTTTCCAGAAATGTTTATAAGTTATAAAAACTCAATCTATACATAAAAGATGGTAAAAAAAATTAATTATGCAAAAAAATCAAAACCCAAGGCAAATCCAAAAACATACAATCACATAAATGATTGGAAAAGAGATTTGCGTGACAGGTGGACTTTCTCATATAGTTTAAGAGGAGAAATTTATGATAGGGGTTTAGCTTTAATAGATAAAAACCTAAAAGAAAATAATCTAGGGAAAAGTTTAGAGATTTTTAATGATATGAAAAATGTTTTAGTTGATGAACGTAGTGGATTATTTATAGATGATATTTCAAAATATCAAAAAGCTCTTGTAAAAAGTGGAGAAAAAATAGTAAGAAAATCAAATAAAATTGGAAAAGGAAATCATTCATATAATGAAGTAATGAAATATATTGAGAAACACTCTCCTAAACCCGCTTCATCACTTGAAAAAACAATTACAGCAATATCCTTAGGTTCAGTTGTTTTAGGAATTGCAATAGGATATCCTGCTCTAACTGGAAATGTAATTGCAGAAACAATCCCAGGCTCATTTAAACACGGAGCTCTTCTTTTCTTAATTGGACTTACAGGTATTTTTCTTGCAAATAAAAAACCCAAATTTTAACTAACAACTAATCTCAAAAATATTTATAAACTTAAAACACTTTAAACAAATACAAAAAAGATGGCTGACACAAACTACGACGATCTGAAAGGTGAATTTAGTGAAATAAAAAAGGATATTTATTCTAAAAAAAGTAATTTTAGAGAAGACATAAGGGATCTTTTAAAAGGAAGAGGAGGGGATACGAAAGATGGTGTACCAATCCATAAATTAGATCAATATGCAGTTGTTGCACTAAAAGAAGTTAATGACTATGCTAGTAAAGGAGATTTCAAGGCAACTATAAAAACTGCACAGCAGTTTGAAAATTCAATGAGATACAATAAATCTAGATACATTCCAACTGATGTGCCAGGAAGTGTATTAATTGAACCAAGAGAAGAAAATTATCAAAAATACTTTGATTCTATGATTAAGAGACTTGATAGAGGATCTAATAGAGCAATTAAATATTTAAAAGAAAATAAAGAAACAGTAACAAGAAAAAAGATGGATGAGATTGAAGAACTTTTAGATTATTCAGCTAAATTCAAAGAAAAACATGGAAGAAAAGGAGCAGGATCTTCAGGATTAGAAAAAGCAGTTACAGCAATATCTTTGCTTTCAATTATTTTAGGGGTTGCAATAGGGTATCCTTCTTTAACAGGAAATGTAATTGCAGAAACTATTCCAGGCTCATTTAAACACGGAGCTCTTCTTTTCTTAATTGGACTTACAGGTGTATTTGTTGCAAATAAAAAATAATAAATAATAATAAATAAGCACCAATAAATAATAATATAAACCTTATTTTGCATAACTAAATAATGTTATATTTAATTGGACTTGGATTAAATGAAAAAAGCCTCTCAAAAGAAGCAATTGAAATAATAAAGAGATGTAAGAAAGTTTATCTTGAAGATTATACAGTTGATTTCCCTTACACTCATCAGCAATTAATTGATCAAATAGGTAAAAAATTTATAACTGCTAACAGAGAAAAAGTTGAAAATCTTGAAATAGTTGATGAAGCAAAAAAAATGGATGTTGCCCTCCTAGTCTATGGAAGCCCTTTAACTGCAACAACTCACATTAGTTTAATTGAAGAAGCAATATTCTCTAAAATTAAATACAGAATAATAAATAATACCTCGGTATTAGAAGGAGTCGCAGAAACAGGTTTGCAAATTTATAAATTTGGGAAAATAGCCTCACTTCCTAAATGGAAGAAATCTTATGAACCTGAAAGTTTCATGGAGATAATAAAAGAAAATCAATCAATAAAAGCCCACACACTTCTTCTCATAGATATTGGACTAAATATTAGAGAAGCAATTGAACAACTAGAAAAAGCAGCAAAAAATAATAATATCCAATTTAAAAAACTAATAGTCTGCCAGTGCTTAGGAACAAAAAAACAAAAAATACTTTATAGAGATTTTAGTGAAATAAAAGAATTTTCTAATGTGCAAAAACCCTATTGTTTAATAATTCCAGGTGAATTGCATTTTGTAGAAAAAAGATTATTAGAAAGATTTATTTAATATTTCTTAAAAATTAATTTGTGTAAATTAAACTAGGGGTATTTTTCCTACAAGGAATGCAAAATTCATCTGCACAGTTTTTAGATAATTTAGCTAATTTAGTATCTAATTTTTCAAGGTTTTTATTTAAAGAAGAATAATCAATAATGATTCTCATAGGAGGTTTTATTCTCTCAAACATCTCATTATACAAATTAATTACTATTCTCTTAAGTTTCTCTTTAGGTAATGTAGCATACTCTTTGCTAGTAACCCCTCCATATACATAGCAAGAATATCTATCATTAAGGAGATCTGTAAATCGTTTATAGAATAAACACTTATCTCTGGCAGGTAAAGAATTTATTTTATTTTCTAAATCGCTTTTATCCATCATAAAAATGCAGGTAAAAATAGTTTTTAAGATTATCGTAATTAAAGAATAACTATCTCTTAAAGACAAGTAACTTTTAAAAATAACAAATCAATCATATAATCATGAGAGTGAAAATGGTTTTAGGAGGAGTATTTGTTATTATGTCTGCATTTTTATCAGCCGGAAATTTAATTTCTGCAAACATAACAGGTGCTGCAATTGGGAGTGCAACAGAAAGTTCATTTATTTTTGTTTTAGCTTTAATGTTCTTTATGATGGGATTAATCTTTATGAGTAATCTTGAAAAAAAAACTTCAAAATGGGTTAAGGCTGCTGCAATTGCAGGAACAGTCGGGGTTCTTGGGACACCAGTGTATTTTGCTGCAAAAGAAAAATCAAGTGGAAAAATTGAAGATTATATTGGAATAAGTGATAAAGTTGAAGTAACCTCTCACTATAAAACTACCCAAGGAAAATTCGAAAGAACTTATAGATGGGATAGAATATTAGATGAAATTGAAGAAAAACACAAAATACCTCAAGGAGTATTAAAAGGGCTTGCAATGAGAGAAAGCTACGGGGACCCATTAAGATTAAACGAAAGCAATGATGGGGGGGCAGGGTTATTTATGTTTCAACCAAGAACAGCTAGACACTATGGATTAAAAGTGTATGGAAACTCAAATAAATCAGGTGCAGATAAAAAACACGGACACGAATTAAAAGAGCTTGTAAAAGAAAATAACTATGACTATGGAAAACTAACTCAAATAGATGAAAGATTTGATGTAAAAAAAGCTGCTGAAGCTGCAGCAAAATATCTTAAAGAAGATTACAAAAAATATGGTTCATGGGATAAAGCACTCTCAGCATATAATCAAGGAAGACCTGCTCCAAATGCTTCAGAAACAAAGCATGTTAAAGCAATTAATAGTTACACAGAATACTACAACCAAAGAGATGCAAAAGATAAAGCTTATTATGCTAAATTAGATTCACTTAAGAAAAGTCAAAGCAAATCATACTTAAAAAAATCTAAAAAAATAGAAAAAAGCAAAAAAATAAAAGAAAATAGAATAAAATAAAAAAAACTAAATCTGGAAAAAAGTAGTTTATATCGAATATAAAATATTTCTTATATAAACAAAGGTTTTTAAATGTAAGACAATAGGGAATTTTATGAAAGACCAATATATAAAATACATATTTACACCTAAATTTACCTCAATAGACAAGGGAGTTATGAGGACCCTTATCTGTGATTATCCTTCTTTACTTAAATTAGGTGTAATGGGAGAAGTAACAAATAAATTAGGATATAATCAAATAAGAAATCCATGTAAAAATAAAGATGAAGAAGAAATTTCAATTGAAGAATTATACTCTCATCTAGAGGACATGGATGAAGCTGTCAGAAGATTTGAGAGACACTATACTCAAATGGGTATGGAATATCTAATTAATGTTTCTAATGAAAATAAAAAAAGAGATATGAAAAAACTTAAAAGAAAAAAAAGAAGAAATTTATTAGATATTATATTTAAAAGATAATCTAAACAGTGTATAAAAAATTCCAAAATCTTAAAAAGTAACTATTCTATTAAATCTAAGTAAGATATAAGATGTATGATTTTAAAAATGTAGAAAAAATTGCAAGAGAAAAATGGAAAAAACATCAAAAAGAGTTTAAAAACTCTGTCCAAGATGATTTAAAAAAACCTCTTTTTAGTTTTTTAGAAGGTCCTCCAACTGCAAATGCTCCCCCAGCACTACATCATTTAGAGGCAAGAACATTCAAGGATTTAATATGTAAATTCAAATATATGAATGGTTTTAGTGTTCCTAGAAAAGGTGGATGGGACTGTCACGGATTACCTGTTGAAGTTCAAGTTGAAAAAGAACTTAAACTTGAATCTAAAAAAGAAGTTGAAAAATACGGAATAGATAAGTTTGTTAAAAAATGCAGGGAAAGTGTTTTTTCAAATATAGAAGGATGGAACCAATCTACAGAAGAGCTAAACTACTTGGTTGATTTAGAAAATCCTTATATAACACTAGAAAACAATTATATTGAGAGTGTTTGGTGGAGTTTAAAGGAATTATACAATAAAAAATTATTATATGAAGGATACAAGGTTCTTCCTTTTTGTACAAGATGCGGTACACCCCTATCTAGTCACGAAGTAGCTCAAGGGTATAAAGAAGTACAAGAAGAATCAGTTTATATTGCATTTAAATTAAAAGGTAAAAAAAATGAATACATACTTGCCTGGACAACAACTCCCTGGACACTGCCAGGAAATATTGCTTTAGCTGTTGGTCCTGAAATAGATTATGTTAAAGTTCAGCTTCCAGATGGAGATAAACTCATACTTGGAAAAGAGAAAATAGGATTATTAAAAGGACAGTGTGAAGTATTAAAAAAAATAAAAGGAAAAGAATTAGTTGGTTTAGAATATGAACCACTCTATGATATTAAAGAATTAAAATCTGAAAATTCCTATAAAATTGTTAGTGCTGATTTTGTTACAACAGAAGATGGTACAGGAGTTGTTCACACTGCTGTAATGTATGGTGAAGAAGATTATAATTTAGGAAAGAAGATAGGATTACCTGAAGTTCACACAGTAGGACAAGATGGAAAATTCTTAGATATTGTTCCTGAATTCCTAAGAGGTAGATACGTTAAATCAGCTGAAAAAGATATAAAAGATGATTTAAAGAAAAGACATCTTTTATTTAAGGTAGAAAAAATAAGTCACGATTATCCTTTTTGTTGGAGGTGTGACTCTCCTTTATTATACTATGGAATAACTTCTTGGTTTATTGGAGTTGGAAAAATTAGAGAAAAACTTGTTGAATTAAATAAAGAAATAAATTGGTATCCCTCCCATATTAAAGAAGGAAGATTTGGGAAGTGGCTTGAAGGAGCAAAAGACTGGGCACTTTCAAGATTTAAATTCTGGGGAACACCTCTTCCAATTTGGAAGTGTACTTCATGCAATAATGAAAAAATAATTGGCAGCATAGAAGAATTAAAAAAAGAAGCAATTAAACTTCCAAAAGAAAAAATAGATTTACACAGGCCTTGGATTGATGAAGTAAAATTAAAATGTTCTTGTGGAAAAGAAATGAAAAGAGTTCCAGATGTTATTGATTGTTGGTATGATTCTGGAAGTGCTAGTTTTGCACAATTTCACTATCCTTTTGAAAATAAAAAAGAATTTGAAAGAAGATTCCCCTATGATTATATTGCAGAGGGAGTTGATCAGACAAGAGGGTGGTTTTACACACTTCATGTTTTAGGAACAGTTCTTTTTAATAAACCTGCTTATAAAAATGTAATCAGTATGGGGCATATTGTAGATGAAAAAGGTGAAAAAATGTCTAAGTCTAAAGGAAATATAATTCAGCCAAAAGAAATAATTGATAAAGCAAGTGTAGATGCTGTAAGATTACAATTTGTAACAACAGATGCAGGAAATCAAAAAAGATTCTCTTATGAACTTATGAAAGAAAATGTACTTAGTTTCTTAAATGTATTATATAATTGCAATAGTTATTACAAGCAATTAGATTCTAAAAAGTGTTCTTACAAACTTGAAGATAAATGGATACTAAGTAAATTAAACAACCTAATAAAAGAAGTAACTCTTGATTTAAATAATTATGAATTAAGTAAACCATTTGAAAAAATAAATAATTTTGTAACAAATCACTTTTCAAGAGGATATATTAAAATAACAAGGGACAGAGAAGACACTAAAGAAATTTTAGGGGAAGTTCTTGAAAAAGTCTCTTTATTATTAGCTCCTTTTGCACCCTACATTTCAGAATATATTTATTCTGAGTTTTCAAAAGAATCTGTTCACCTTTCTAAATGGCCAGAATACAAAAAAGAAAAAATAAATTTAGATTTAGAAAAAAATATAGAGTCAATAATGAAAATAATTGAATTTGGCTTATCTGAAAGAGACAAAGTTCAGATAGGATTAAAGTGGCCATTACAAAAAGCAACAGTTTCTGGAAAGTATCTCGACTTTGAAGAAGAATTAATTGAAATACTAAAAACTCAATTAAATGTAAAAGAAATTGTAATTAAAGATGGAAAAGAATTGAAAATAAAACTTGACACAAAGATAACACCTGAATTAGAGTCTGAAGGATATGCTCGTGAACTCTCTAGACAAATTCAAGAATTTAGAAAAAAAACAGGATTAAAGAAAAAAGAAGAAATTGGATTATACATTCTAACTGACGACGAGTTTAAGAATATTTTAAGCAACAAAATAGAATACATTAAGTCAAGAACCAATTCAAAAAAACTTGAATTTGTCGCAACCCTCCAGAGAGAAATATTTAAAAACACTGTAAGTTTTAATATTAAAGGTAAAAGAGGAGAGATGGGCATAGTGTTTAAGTGACTACCCTTAAGTAATTCAAAAAATTTACTCTTTTATTATAACAAAGCTTAAAAGGAGAAGGTGCTAATCAAATATAAACAAAATGATAGTAAAAGATGAATTCCTAAGTAGGTTGAGAAAAATTTTTGATTTAAACCTCTATGAGGTAAAGGTCTGGACAGCCCTTTTATCGAGAGGAACTTCAACTGCAGGAGAATTAAGTAATATTTCTGATGTACCTCGTTCAAGAACCTATGATATTCTAGAAAGTCTTGAAAAAAAAGGATTTATTGTTATGAAACTTGGAAAACCAATCAAGTTTGTAGCACTAAAACCAGATGAAGTTGTTGAAAGAGTTAAAAAAAATCTTATGAAATACGCTCAAGAGAGGACTAAAAGACTTGAGACCCTAAAAGATGATGAGGTTCTAGAAGAATTAAATGGATTATTCACTAAAGGAATCAAATTTGTAGAACCAAGTGAGTTATCTGGAAGCTTGAAAGGAAGACAAAACTTATACAATCATTTAGATATGATGATTAGAGATGCTGAAAAATCAATAACAATTGTTACAACAGCAGAAGGCCTTAATAGAAAACTTGAAGCTTTAATGCCTATTCTTGAAAAATCAAAAAAGAGAGGTGTAAAAATAAGAATTGCTGCTCCAATAAATAGTAATAATCTAAAATATGCAAAAGAATTGAAAAAAGTTGCTGAAGTAAAGCATATGGAAAATATAAGAGCAAGATTCACTATTGTGGATTCAAATCAAATAATGTTTATGCTTTTAGATGATGAAAAATTCCATCCTAATTATGATATTGGTGTGTGGATTAACACAGAATTTTTTGCTCACGCTTTAGAACAAATGTTTGATCTCGCTTGGAAAGAAATGAAGCAAATTAAATAAGTGTTCTTTAAAAAAATAGCTAAAAGAGTATAATGAAAAACAAAAAAAGGGATAATAAATATTTAAAAATAAGTCTAATAACAGTAGCAGTAATTATAATCCTTTTAGTTGGAGCGTATTTTTTAGATAAGCAAGTTAAAAAATCTTCTTCTGAAAAAGAACAAAATGCATTTAATCAAGGATATCTTTATGGATATAATTTAGGATACACTGAAGCAGTATCTCAATTAATGGATGCATCTGATACTTGTCAGCCTTTCCCAGTATATCTTGGAGAAGAAGTAAGAACTTTAATGGCCCTTGAATGTTTTACTGACTAAATAAATTCTAAAAATTATTTTTACTCACAATTTACAAAAGGATTTATAAATTCAATTTAAATTGAAACCTTACAATTGTAAAATGAGTAATAATAATCTTAAAGATATTGAAAAAGAAAAGAAATTATATAAAAAAGCAGCACTATATGGGGCAATAGGTGTTGGTTTAACATACACTTATTGTATTGCATCAAATAATACTGGTACAGAATTTCTCTTAAAATCTTTTCAAAACATGACTTTAAATGAAACACTATGTTCAATCACTTTAGGAGTTTCTCTATTAGGAGGTGCTTGGGGGGGATTAATGTATGGGGTATCTTCTTATTTAGATAGTGAAGATAAAAGAAATGAAGAAAACAAAATCAATGAAATAAATAAAATAAGCCAAGTAAATAAAAAGAGTATTGAAGAAAAATTAAGAGATTAATTTATTATTTTTCTAAGTTCATTCAAATTCTTTGTTTTAAATATCTCTAATCTTAATTTAGTTGAATTTTTCATTCCTTTTGTAAAATTCATTGCCTGAAGTTTAATTTGTTTAAAATTAAAAGAATATTCCTCAGCTAATTTAATATACTCTTTAAAAGATTTTTCAAAAGGTATTTCAGTTATTTTAGAAAATATTTCAGGACATCCAATTGCTCTTCTTCCAACCATAATATAATCAAATTTTTTTAATAATTCTTTATAATTATCTTCACTAACATTTCCAGAGTAAATAACAGGTAAAAATGTTTTAGATTTAATTTCTTCTGCAAACTTTAAATCAGGTTCCCCAGAATATCCTTGTTCTTGAGTTCTTGGATGAATACATATTCCATCACAATATTTTTCAGCTATTTTTAAAATACTAAAAGAAACTTTAGATTTTCTTATTTTAAGTGTAAGTGGTTTCTTAGTATTTTCCCTCATTACACTTAAAATTTCTTCTATTTTATCTAAATCTTTAAGAAAACTTCCAAAACCCTGTTTTTCAGCATTTTTTGCAGGACATCCTAAATTTAAATCCCAGAGTAAAACCTTTTTATCATATTTTTTAATAAATTCTTTTAGTCCTCTTGTATTTGTACAAAAAACCTGTAATGCTGGTTTATCATCTAAATAAAGCTCTTTTCTTGAAAGAGGATTAATCATTCCAGTATAAGTTAAACCACACCCTGCATCTTTGCAAATAAGTCTAAATGCAATATCATTTATCCCATCCATTGGTGCAAGAAAGACATTATTTTTTATTTTGAGATTCTTTATTGTTTTTCTCATAAATTTAAAAACAAAAATATATTTAAATTAGTTATTATTTGTTAAAAATGTAAGAGGTGAGATAAAATTAAGGAAAAAAGGGGTTTAACAAACACAAGAAACATTCTAATAATAACTTTAGTTGCACTTGTATTAGTCTTAATAATATTGTGGATAATTCAAGGACTTTTTAATAGAACATCCAAAGAGATTAAAATGCATGAACATGGAATAGATTTGAGAATACATTCTGTATCACTTGATAAAAATTCAATGGATATAACAATAATAAGAAATCCTGGAGGAGGAGAGATTTTAGGGACAGTATTTAGAGCAGAAGGTAAAAATGTATCTGAAATATTTATAGAAAGAACTCCAATGAATGAGCTTGAAATAAAAACCTATCATTTAGATATGGTAAGTATATACTCTCCAGAAAATATAAGAATTAAAATTTCACCAATATTCCAACTAGAATCTGGAGAAGAAGTGATTGGAGAAGTAAAAGATGAATATCGCTTTTCGTGGTCAAAACAAAGTCAATGATAATTCAAAAAAATAATAAAAAAGGTTTATCATCTGTTGTAGCAACTCTTTTGATAATATTGCTAGCAATGGTTTTAATTGTAATAGTCTGGGTAATTATTAAAGGTAATATAAAAGACCAGAGTGATGAAATATCTTTAGATAAATTTACAGTAAATCTCAAAATATCTGATGCTAAAATTATAGATGATACACACTTGAATACTAAAATTATAAGGAATGTTGGGGAAGGAGATATTTATGGTGTTTATTTTGTTGTTCATGATATACATGATTCTGAAGTTGCAAGATATAATATTTCAATGAAAGAACTTGAAGAAAAAAAATTTGAAATCACATTATATGTATTAAATGCATCTGAAGCTAGGAAAATTACACTTGCACCAATAATTAAACTTAATTCAGGAAAAGAAGTTGTTGGGAGTATTAATGATGAATTTTTATTAATTAGAAACGAGGGTTCTGGAAGTAGTGGGAGTTCAGGTGGTTCAGGAAGTAGTGGTAGTGGAGGAAGTGGTAGTGGTAGTTCAGGAAGTGGGGGTTCAACTCCAACTCCAACTTGTACAGAGACATGTTCTTCATTAGACTATGAATGTGGAACTCACCTAATTTGTGATGAAGAAGAAAATTGTGGAACATGTGGAAATGGTTATGTTTGTAATAATAATGGAAAGTGTGTTGAAGAATCTACATGTGTTCCAACAACTTGTGAAGAATTAGAAAGAGTGTGTGGAGAAGCTTCAGATGGGTGTGGTAAAGCCCTTACTTGTGGTATTTGTAATGATAATAATCTATGTACAGAAGATAGTTGTTCTCAAAATGGAAAATGTGTTTATTCTTCTACTTCATGCGACGATAATAATGAGTGTACAACTGATGTTTGTGATCCTTCAACAGGATGCTCACATGCGTCTTTAACAGGAATTTCTTGTAAAGAGGATAATAACCCGTGTACAACTGATATATGTAATAATGGATTATGTACTCACATTCCAATATCTGATTGCTGTACATCTGATTCTAATTGTATATCTAATCCTTTAATTCCTAATTTCTGTCCTCAACAGGTTTGTAATTTAAGTGATAATAAATGCTACAGTAATTACCCTTCATGTGCTAACAATGATGGGTGTTGTCCTCTAGGATGTAATTTAGGGAATGATAATGATTGTACTACATGTACTAGAAATAGTCAGTGTAATGACAATAATGTATGTACAACAGATACATGTGTAAGTGGAACATGTACATTTACACCAATAACTCAGTGTATTAATAATGACGGGTGTTGTCCTACAGGATGTAATGCTGTTAATGATAATAATTGTAATCCTAAATGTGGAAACGGAGTAAGAGAAGGAAGTGAACAGTGTGATGGGCTTCAACTAGGCAGTGCAACGTGTGTAAGTTTACTTGGTTCAGGATACACTTCAGGCTCTTTAACATGTACGAGTGGATGTATCTATAATGTATCTAATTGTTGCTCACCTGAATCTAATACTCAATTTTGTTCAAGACTAACAAGACAGTGTGGAAGTGTTACAGCTAATGATAATTGTGGTAATTCAAGAACAGTTTCAAGTTGTGGAACATGTCAATCAGGTTACACTTGTTCTAATGGACTTTGTATTCAAAGCTGTGTTCCTGAATCAAATGCTCAGTTTTGTTCAAGATTAGGTAAAAATTGTGGAAGTGTTACAGGAGTAGATAATTGCCAAGCTTCAAGGACAGCAAATTGCGGTTCTTGTTCTTCACCTTTAACATGTGGAGGAAGTGGAACAGCTAATGTGTGTGGATGCACTCCAACAACTTACACTCCTGCATTAAATACATTCTGTGATTCAAGAAGTGTTACAACAAATTGTGGGACAACAGTTACTATGTCTGGAACACTAACATGCCAGACAGGATATTCTTGTGCAGCAAATGGAACATGTGTAAAAGATAGTGCTAATTTAAAATATATTGTTCAAAATGGAGTTGGTTATGCTGATATTATTGTTGCTTCAAATGCACCTAATACAGTTAAACTTGCAGCAAATTACTTTCAAATGTATATTCAAAATATGACTGGTGTTAAATTACCTATTTCAAATACAATTAATAATTCTAAACAATATCATGTGTATATTGGAAAAAGCACTTACACTGATTCTCTAGGAATAAATTCTAATGAATGTAAAGATGGAGGATTTAAGATTATTTCTGGAAATAATTATTTAGCATTAATAGGAGAAGACACTGTATTTAGTTTAAATGGTCCAAGAACAATGACTGAATGGGATAATTATGTAAGAAATAAATGGGGTGAAAGCTTCAAATGGGGTAATGATTTAATTGGATGTGGCCCTCAATATAATGATATGTATGGATTTTCTAATGCAGATAAAAGAGGTTCTATGAATGCTGTATTTGAATTCTTATATAATCAAGGAATAAGATGGTATTATCCAGGATGGCACGAATATGATAATCTAGGAACAATAATACCTTCTAAACAAAGTGTAGGATTTGGAAATATGAACACTCTCAAGAACCCAGACTATCCTATGAGAAGTTTCTCATTATATGGATATTCATTCTGGGGAATTAGTGATTATCACTTAGGACATTTAGCTCCAGAAGTAATGCAATGGGTATTAAGTCTTAGAACAAATAGTTGGTATGAATACACTGTAGGTTCACTATGTGGTCCTGCTCATGGACTTCATGCTCTAGTTGAAAGACAATGGGATAAGACAGATTATTTTGCAGTAGTAGATGGAGTAAGACAAAATGGAAATTCTTACCCTTCAGTAAATCTGTGTTATCCATATTACACTTCTCAAAATAGATTATTTGAAGAGACAGTTAAGTATGTTAAAACAATGTATGATGCATATAATTTATCTGTTGTAAATATAATGCCTTTAGATGGAATTGGAGGACCTTCAGATGAATGTGCTCATTTAATAAACAACCACGGAGGATATGGAGGACTTTACTCTAATTATGTTTGGGAATTTGTAAATAATGTTGCTTGGGAAATTTACAATGACCCTCAATATGCAGGTAAGATGGTAGAGTGTTCAGCTTACACAACTTACTCTCTTCCTCCTACAAATTTATCTAAACAAATAGCTCCTAATCTAGCTGTTTCAATTGGTGTAAGCAGAGATAGTTTAGGTGATTTTGCAACTAAAGCAGAATTTGAAAACTATGTAAACTTATGGACTACTAAACTTGCATCTAATAATCATTTAACTGGAGGAGTTGAAACAAACTACTTTTATAGTGGAGATGTTTTAATGCACCACTTTTATGATAATCCAAAAAGAAACACTCCTGTTTATATGCCAAATCTAATTGCAGATAATTTAAGATTATTAAAAGGAAAATCTTATGGAGACTTTTTAGAAATAAATACTGCACTTGCATCTGCAGCATCAAATGAAGGATATAATCCAAATACAAGAAAATGGAATCTTGCATGGGATGGTTTTGTATCTGATTCATTTAATACTTACATTACTGCTCTTATGTACTGGGATGTAAATCAAAATGTAAGTGCAATAATGGATGAATATTACACTCTTTATTATGGACCTGCAGCTTCAAAAATGAAAGAAGCTATTGAATATTCAGAAAATAATTATGCTACTTTAGCATACAGTCCAATATATTTGAAAACACTTAGGCAAAAAGTAAATGAAGCACTTGCAATGGTTCCTGCAAATTCTAAGTACGCTCAACGTATAACACTTTTAAGAACACTTATTTATTTAGATTATGCAGGTGATGAAATTTTAATAGACTCGTGTAGAACACTTGATTCTGAAGGAACAACCTACAAACTTACACGAGATGTAAGTTCAGCTAGAACATGCATGACAATTGACCAGAGTGGAATTACACTAGATTGTCAAGGACACTCAATAACTTACTCAACTGCAGGAGGCTCTAATGACCACGCTATTCACAATGATGCTTTCAATAGTTATAGAGGAGATTACTTTACACTTAAGAACTGTGTAATTAAAGATGGAAGTTATCTTAGTGGCTCTGAAACAGGCTCAGCAATATATCTTAGTCATATTGATAATTCTGTATTTGAAAACAATATAATTAATGTTTCTGGAGAAGGAATTTACAATCTCAATGGAGGAGAAAACCTGTTCAAAGGAAATAATGTAACTGCATATAATGGAAATGCATACTACTCTCAAATACAAATGCCTTGGAGTAGAAATATATTCATAAATAATATTTTCAAATCAGACAGAGCTACTGCAGCATACATGTATGATGGTAGAGGAGAAAATATAACAAGCAACCAATTCATAAGTAATAGAGGATTTGGATTACACTTAAATTTAGGTTCAAGTCCATGGATACAAAATAATCTTTTATCAAGTCAAACAACTTCTGGATTTGCAGCATACGATGTAACAAATGTGACTAAGATTGGAAATACTGAAATTAATAATGGTGGATAAAAACAAATAATTCTAAATTTAAATTCCAAAACACGACCTATGTTTTAATATTCCAGCATATTTAATGAGAAGTGATGCTTCTCCAATTGAAGTTTCAACACCTAAGTCCCCATTTTCATTTGCTCTTGGTATTACTTCACATAAATTACTAGGTGTAATTTCACTTATGTATTTTGCATGTAAAATAATAATTAAATCAGGATTACCGCTTGTTAAAATTTTATTTTTACCAATTAAAATAGTATCTAATTCAATTCTCTGCCCCTCTTGATAAGTAAAAAAATGTAATCCTACAATTCCTTTTTTAGGTAAATCAGAAATAAATGGACTAGATAAAATAGCTTCTTTAACTCTAGACAATTCTTCAGCACTTAAAGATGCTCTGGCTACTGCCTGTTGATTTTGTTGTTGATTTTGTTGCTGAGGTGACTGATAAATCCCTGAGTCACTTCCACTATCACCACCACCTCCACCATCACCATGTGCAGGAGAAGAAAATTCAGGGTTTGATTGAGGACCTATGTTTTTTAATATTAATAAAGATTCTTGTCCAACAACAAGAAAAAATATTGTTACTGCAAGCACAATTGAAAAACCTCCAAGAAGCAAGTATTTTTTTAAGTTTCTCTTTTTCTCTTTTTCCATACTAAAATTTAATATTCTAATTAAGATTATAAATTTTACTCATTTAACTGCCTTAAAACATCTAAAAAATTGCCCCTAACTTCAATTAGTAAGGTTTATAATTAATTCTTAGTTATTTTTCATGTACAATTAATAATGCAGGTGTGCCAGAGTGGTCAGGCCTCACTAAATAAGCACTATTGCTCGACCTATTCCCTGAAAACAAATCAGGTAATAAACGAGTTTGACCACAATTAATAATGCGGGTGTGCCGGAGTGGTCAAACGGGCTGGACTTAAGATCCAGTAGCTTAGTGCTTGCGAAGGTTCGAACCCTTTCACCCGCATAAGAGTTCAGAACCAAGCCATGAAATCGAAGGTTCGAACCCTTTCACCCGCATAAATTAGAAAACAAAAACAAGAGGAAAATGGTAAAAAAAACAAAAACTAAAAGCAATGCACCTACAATAGTTAAACTAATCTCAGTGTTTCACTATCTAAGAGCAGGATTATATGTTATAGTTGGAATTCTTTTAATAGTTTTATCAGGATTTATTATAAAACAAATAACTGGTTTAGGAGAAACTACTCTTGGATTAAATGAAATAGAGGGTATTCAGCAACTTGATGAGAGTATTCTTAAAACAAGTATCATCATACTTGGAATTATTTTTATTGGAATGTCAATTTTAAATTTCTTTGTAGCAAGAGATTTATGGAAACTAAAAAACTGGGCAAGGTTTGTTGCAATAGCTTTAGCAGCTCTTGGAGGTTTAACACAAATGTATAATATGATATCAGGTGCAGCACTAACTCAGATAATAAACCTCTCAATTAATATTTTCATAATAGGATATTTAGGATTTTTCCAAGAAGCTAAAGATGCTTTTAATAAAATGGAAAATTAGTATTTAAAAAATACAAATAATTTTATACTTTTTGAATTAGGTTAAAGCATGAAAAAACTAGAATACTTAATCTTTCTTGGAGCACTTATTTTAGTATTTTTTATAATTAATTATGAAACAATTGATTCATGGGTTGTAAAAAATATTGTTGGAGAAGATTATGTTGAAGTTGAAAGAGTTATAGATGGAGACACTGTTGTTGTAAATGGAACCTCAATTAGAATGCTTGGAATAAATACACCAGAAAAAGGTGAGAAATACTATTTAGAAGCTAAAGAATACACTGAAAGTTTAGTTATGAATAAAACAATTAGACTTGAAAGGAAAGGTAAAGACAAATACAATAGAGATTTAGCATATTTATTTTATAATGGAGAGAACTTAAATGCTAAAATTGTTGAAAAAGGATATGGAAATTATTATTTCCCAAGTGGAAAAGATAATTACTACAATGTATTTAAGAAATCCTGGGAAAAATGCATTAAAAGCAATGAAAACCTTTGTGAAAAGTCAAATATTACTTGTGCTAATTGTATTATACTTCAAAGATTTGGGTCAAATGAAGATGTTGTTTTATACAATTCTTGTGATTTTAATTGCAACTTAGATAAATGGACAATAAAAGATGAAGGAAGAAAAACATTTACATTTAATAATTTCACACTTAAAAGCAAACACCAAACTACAATAACTGCTGAAGATTTCAATAAAACTTATGTTTGGACAAACACAGGAGACACTTTATTTCTAAGAGATTCTAAAGGATATTTAGTTCTCTGGGAAACTTATTAAAAAATTACACTAGTATTATTCAAGAAGAGTAACATTTAAATAATTATTAAAATACTGAAATAAATGATAACTCTATACAAAATTGGGGAGATTTCTCCAATTTTCCTAACAGTATTACTAATAATTTACTTAATGATAATTGAACTTGGAAATAAAAGAATTAGACACGCTTTAATGCCTTTTGTAGTTGTATTAGCAATTGTATTTATGATTCTTGCACTAATGAGTGTCTATTCTACTTACATTAGTTTAAAATGAAACCAATAGAAAGAAATTTTTTAATTGCAATGGTGGGTTTAGCTATTGTAGAATATCTCTTGAATACTTTTCCTCAAATAGGGTTTTTTATATATGCTATTTTTGTTGGAATAATTCTTATTTTAATGGAAGATGAAATAAGACACACTAAAGAAGAAAAAGTCCTAATATTTTTAATGATTTTACCTATTTGTAGAATAGCAGGGATTTTCTTGGATATTGAATTTTTCTGGAATACGCTAATATTTTACTCGTTGTTAATTGGAACAACAATCTACTATGCAATAAAATTCTCAATGAAATTTGAGAAAACACCTTTTATTGGAAATCCTAGTTACTTTTTAATTGCTTTAGTACTCTCAGGAATTACCTGGGCTGTTTCAAAATACCTTCTAAACTGGGGATCTGCTAAAATACTTTTCTTAATTCCTCTAATTGTTTATGCTGAAGAAATCTATTTTAGAGGGGGATTCCAAAACCTAGTAAATGAGTGGTTTGGTAATTTCTCAATATTATTTACAGCATTTATTTATGGAGTATTTAGTATAAGCCACGGGTTTGTGTTTGCACTAATAGGATTTTCAGTTGCTTTAGTCTTAAGTACACTCTACCATATAACTAAGAATATTTACTTAACTTATGCACTAAATTTAATATTTCATGTTCTACTCTTTTTCTTATACCCTGTAGTATTTGCTCTTTAGAATAATATTGTAACTTTTAATAAGTAGTAACAAATAGAAAGATTTAAATACTTCATT
>CAZSPD010000001.1:135917-215097 GCA_964608765.1 Candidatus Woesearchaeota archaeon | reverse complement strand
TCTTAACAACTGGTTTAGTTGTGTCTGGTATATTAACAGTGAATGTAACTGAATCAGTTCCAGTATTTCCTGCAACATCTCTACAAGTTACAGTCCAAGTGTTTAAACCTATTTGAGATGTTATTCCTGTAACTGTGTTAACTCCATTGATTGGAGAGTTTAATGTTACAGCTGCGTTATTGTTTAATTTGTATGTACATGATTGTAGATTATTATCAGTAGCTGTGAATGTAAGGCTTGTTCTATGAGATGTGTAAGTTGTTGCTTGAGGATCAGTTATCTTAACAACTGGTTTAGTTGTGTCTGGTATATTAACAGTGAATGTAACTGAATCTGTTCCAGTATTTCCTGCAACATCTCTACAAGTTACAGTCCAAGTGTTTAAACCTATTTGAGATGTTATTCCTGTAACTGTGTTAACTCCATTGATTGGAGAGTTTAATGTTACAGCTGCGTTATTGTTTAATTTGTATGTACATGATTGTAGATTATTATCAGTAGCTGTGAATGTAAGGCTTGTTCTATGAGATGTGTAAGTTGTTGCTTGAGGATCAGTTATCTTAACAACTGGTTTAGTTGTGTCTGGTATATTAACAGTGAATGTAACTGAATCTGTTCCAGTATTTCCTGCAACATCTCTACAAGTTACAGTCCAAGTGTTTATTCCTACATTTGAAGAGATTCCTGTAACTGTGTTAACTCCATTGATTGGAGAGTTTAATGTTACAGCTGCGTTATTGTTTAATTTGTATGTACATGATTGTAGATTATTATCAGTAGCTGTGAATGTAAGGCTAGTTCTGTGTGAAGTGTAAGTTGTTGCTTGAGGGTCAGTTATCTTAACAACTGGTTTAGTTGTGTCTGGTATATTAACAGTGAATGTAACGCTGTCAGTTCCAGTATTTCCTGCAACATCTCTACAAGTTACAGTCCAAGTGTTTAAACCTATTTGAGATGTTATTCCTGTAACTGTGTTAACTCCATTGATTGGAGAGTTTAATGTTACAGCTGCGTTATTGTTTAATTTGTATGTACATGATTGTAGATTATTATCAGTAGCTGTGAATGTAAGGCTAGTTCTGTGTGAAGTGTAAGTTGTTGCTTGAGGGTCAGTTATCTTAACAACTGGTTTAGTTGTGTCTGGTATATTAACAGTGAATGTAACTGAATCTGTTCCAGTATTTCCTGCAACATCTCTACAAGTTACAGTCCAAGTGTTTAAACCTATTTGAGATGTTATTCCTGTAACTGTGTTAACTCCATTGATTGGAGAGTTTAATGTTACAGCTGCGTTATTGTTTAATTTGTATGTACATGATTGTAGATTATTATCAGTAGCTGTGAATGTAAGGCTTGTTCTATGAGATGTGTAAGTTGTTGCTTGAGGATCAGTTATCTTAACAACTGGTTTAGTTGTGTCTTCTTTAGGTAAAATAGTTAATATTAAATCAGAGTATTCTGTGCTTTGAGTTGTTGCTGTTTTTGCACTAAATCTTAAAGTGTATGTTCCAGGTAAAAGTATTCCTGTATTAATTGAGTGTGTTTTAGTGTATAGCCAAGTGTAAGTTTCTATTTTATCTCCACTAGAATATTCTTGGAATAATGTTGCTGAAGAAACTAATTCAAGTTTCTCGTATTGTAAAGGTTCTCCGTGTCCATATGCAACCATTACAACATTAAATGAGTCTCCGTGTGTAACTGTCTTAGAAGTTGCTGAAGGTGAATCTTCATAAACTAAGAAGGTATTTATTGCTTCAGAACCAGAAGATACTGAAGGAAGAGAGGTTAAGAGTACAACTGCAAAAAAGAATGTAAAAATCATGAATATTGTTTTATATGATTTATTCATTTTCTTTTTCCTCCAAATCTCCAGCCTGCTTTAATATTATAATTAATATTATCCATCTTTGAGTTTATTTTACCTCTGTGTTGAGCTTCTGCTCCAAAGTAAAATCCAGATTCCTTAAATGGGTGTACATCTACACCTACTTTTTGAGTTGGAATATATTTGTCTGAGTTTTGTCCTTTTTGTAATTCAATAGAATAAGGTTTCTTCTCTCCTACAACTTCCCCATTTTGGGATATCCAATCTTGCCCTGTTTCAGTAACATTACTTGTTGAGGTTTTTTCTTTAACTGTTCCATATCCTAAATTAACTCTAACTCTTCCATCTTTGCTTCCAACAGATAATAATCCTCCAAATTCAATAGGATAAGATAACTCTGATTTTTCTCTTCTGATACCTTCTGTAACAGTTGAAAGTTGAATAGCTTGATTTAATAAAGTCTCATGGTATATTGGTGTTAAATTTGAGTAACTATCTTTTCCAAATCCTGCTGTAACATATGGACCTACCCAAACTGCACCTTTACCTAATTGAAGTGCTGCAGATGCTCCGAAAAAAGGACTTTCTAAAGAATTTACATTTTTGTTTGCTTCAGTTAAAAGTCTAAGTTCTAAACCCTCTCCTTTAGATTTTTCTAATCTTTTATTAGTTGTATCAGTATAATAGTTATTAGTTACATTTGAAGTGTTATCAATAATTATATTACAAGGCTCAGATTGTTTTTCTTCAGGTTGTTCTTTTACTTCTTTTGGAAGTTCAGGTATTTGTTTAGGTTGTTCTAAAGCTTTAGTATGTTGTGGAGCCCAGTAAAATGAAACAAGGTAATTTGTTTTACTTCCTAATCCTTTATTATCACAAGGATTAGTATGTTTATCTCCCATGACATTTAATCCTAATTCTTTACCTTCTCCAAATTCATTGAAATTCTTTTTAAAATAATATAACTTGTATCCTGTAGTGTCAGGGTCAAATAAAACGTAACTGTAATTATCTCCTGTTAAATAAATAGAAGGATTTTTTGAGCTTGTTATTGCTCTTTGAAGATCTTTGTTAAAATTAAAGTGGTAAATTTTATGAGTAGAGGTTTCTCCAACATAAGTAGGTGCATTCACTCCCTTTTGTATTTTTGAGTAGTCTTGGGCATTCGAAGTTAGAGGCAATAATCCTAACGCTGTCCCTGCTAAAACACCTGCAACTTTATTAACTAGTCTTTTTTTTGTCATTTTAAAGTAGTCTTATTTGAATACCTAGGTTTATAAATATTTCTATTTTGATGTAACTGAGTAATGACTACTTTTAGGCTATTTAGATTTATGTATAAAAAGAAATTAATCAAATTATCAACAACTTTATAAAATAAATTTCATATTTTAGTGTATGGGTTCGAGGGCTATAAACTCTATTTTGATAGTTATAATAATTATCTTATTATTATCTGTGTACTGGTTTTTACCTGAAAATAGTAAGGAATTTATTATTTCATCAAACTATAATTCTAACTTTAGTCTGAATAGTTATAGTGAAGCGCCTCTCCAGTTTTATGAAAACATGAGGTTTCCAGAGAAAAGAATAACATATAGAATTGAAAATTGTCCATTGCAAAGAAAAAATGATATGGAATATGCTTTTGAAATAATGGAAGAAAAAACAGTATTAGAGTTTTATCCTGTATCAGAAAATGAACAAATAACAATAACTTGTGAAGATAGTAAAAAACATGAAGGAAGATTATTTATTGCAGGTGAAGGGGGTCCAACAAACATAACTTCAGCAGGAAACTTTAATGTAATTGAAGCTGGTAAGATACTTCTTATAAAAGACTCAAATTGTGAAAGGCCCAATATTGCTATTCATGAACTATTACATGTATTAGGGTTTGACCATTCAGAAAATCCAAAAAACATAATGTATGAAATAAGTAGATGCGACCAAGTAATAGGTGAAGATTTACTTAATTTCATAAATGATATTTATTCTATACCTAGTAATCCAGATTTGTTCTTTGAAGATGCAAATGTAAAAATGAATGGAAGATATCTTGATGCTAATTTTAGTATAAGAAATAATGGATTGAAAAAATCAGGTGAAAGTGTAGTAAGAATAATTGCAGATGGAAAAGAAGTAAAACAAATAGAAATCCCCCCTATTGAAATAGGGTATGGAAGGAGGGTTTACCTTGAAAGAATATTAATCAATAGAATAGATGTAAAAGGCATTGAACTTATAATAGATGGTAACTTTGATGAGCTTGAAACGAAAAATAATGCTATCTCTTTTGAAATAAAAAAATAAAAGAAATGTGAGTAAAATTAGTCATCAAGACCTAAATCATCGATAACCTGGTCTAAATCTTCCTCTTCGAAGAAGTCTAATTCATCAATTATTTTTGACCTCATTTTATGTTTTTTTATGTATCATGAAGTTTTTAAACTCTTCTATTTTGTAGAGGATATAATATATTCTAAAGACAAAGTTTTAAAAAAGAATTACACCACTTATTTTAATAATCCCTCCATAGCTCAGTGGTTAAAACCTAGAACTAAACATCTAATGGTAAACCGCAGAGAGAGTGGGAAAAACAAAACCAATAATCCCTCCATAGCTCAGTGGTTAAAACCTAGAACTAAACATCTAATGGTAAACCGCAGAGAGAGTGGGAAAAACAAAACCAATAATCCCTCCATAGCTCAGTGGTTAGAGCGTCTGGCTGTAGATTATGTCTAGTGCAGACATTCCATTTTGGATTAGGATGAAGCACGATAAGCCATTCCTGAAGGAATCTGTAAATAAAAAGCAGTACCCGGAAGATCCCAAGTTCGAATCTTGGTGGAGGGATTTTACTCTATGATAATATATTTTAATTTAATTAAGCATCCCAGAAATCAAATAAAGGCCCTATTTCTTCTTTCCCTGATTTTAGTAAAATAACTGGATAAATTTCTATTCTTACTACTTTACCTTCTAATTTATCAGTTAAATCAAAAGAGTATGTTCTTATTACTAAATTCCTAGGGATATTAGCAATTTTCTCAATGTGAGAAGAAGTCTCATTTTTAAATACAATATAAATGTAATCTAATCTACTATATGATGTAATGTAGTTTGTTTTTATTTCTCCAATAACGTTTCTATATGCTTCTATTAGTCCTGAAATATCTAGTGCAGGAAAATAAACACCTTTTCCGCAGTTTGCGATTTCCCTGAGTGTGTTCTCATTTACATTATCTCCTGCTCCAACAGAGTAAATAGTTAAATTAGATAGTGTAGAATATGCGCCGCATGAAGAACGTATTGCATCTTGTGAAGGGTCTCCTGTTCCTTGCTCTTGGCATCTTGTGTTTGCTTGTCCATCACTCATAACAATTATTTTTTTAAGCTTATTTTCTGGAGATTGTTCCTCTAAAATCCTTAGTGCTTCATTAATTCCACAACAAATACAAGTATTTCCTCCAACTTCCCAAGAATCAATTACACTATTTAATATATCAGTATTAGATGTTAAGCCTGTTCCAGAAGAGCTAATAATTCCTGCATTGTAAGCAACAATTCCTACTCTACTATCTTCTATTTCATTAATAATTGTAAGTATCTCTCTGTTAGAATCTTTTGTAGGGGTTAATCTGTTCACCCATACACCGTTGCAAATATTAACACAATCCTCTTTATGATTTTCAGACAAACCATAGCAGTTCCTTGAAGAATAACTAGTAGCTCCTAAAACATCATTGCAACATTGTTCAGAAATGCTATTACAAGAAATCATACTCCCAGATAAATCAACTACTGAAATTATATCCACACCTAGACTCCCACTAATTTCTCCTGAACTCCATAAAGTTGTTTTAGGATTGTCTCTCCTTCCTATCTTTTGCAAAGATATTTTTACAATATCTTCATCAAATTTTAAAGCAGTTATACGAATGTTCTCACCAAAAAATTCTGTTTTAATCTCTGCAATTTCTGTGTCTTTAGCAACTAAATCTTTTATTATTATCCACATTATAATAACTAAAACAATAGCTAGTAAAATAATTAGTAAAGTTGCAATAACATTAGACATTGCTTTAGAATCTTTTATTTTTACCCTTCTTTTTTTTGAAACCCTCTTTTTCATTTTATACTTTTATTGTTAGCGTGTCCATGAATCAAATAGTGGACCTATTTCTTCTTTTCCGGATTTAAGCAAAATAACAGGGTAAACCTCAATTCTTATTATTTCTCCCTCTAATTTTCCTGCTAAATTAAATGAATATGCTTTAATTCCTAAGTTTGGAGGAATTTCATATATCACTTCTCTATAACTAGAAGTTTGAGTGTAAAAGAGTATATAAATGTAGTTAATTTTATCAGAGACAATTGATCTTGTTATAATCTCCTGAGAAACATGACTGTATATCTCAATTAAATCTATGTCCTCTAATGCTTGAAATTCTTCTCCATCTCCACAGTTTGCAATTTCTATTAGGGTTTCATGATTTGCATCTTCTCCAAACCCTATTGAATAAATAGTTAAATTTGCCATAGTAGAACTTGCAGTACAAGCAGAATTAATTGCATCTTGAGAAGCATCCCCTGGCTTTTGACTAGAACATCTTGTTTCTGCTTCTCCATCACTCATAACAATCATTTTTTTAGGTGTTGCTGGACTAGAAAAACTATTAAACATTCTTACTGCATCATTTATACCACAGCATATGCATGTTCCTCCAATAGCTTTTTCCCAAGAATTAATTGTATTATTTAATGCATCTATGTTGTCAGTTAAATCTATGCTTAAACGAGGTATTATAGAACCATTATAAGCTACAAGCCCTATTCTTGTGCCTTCTACTTCAGAAAGCATTTCTAATAATTGCCTATTAGCCTCTCTTGTAGGGGATAATCTATCTCTCCAGACTCCATTTAAATTTTCACAAGCAGCTTTTTTATCTACAGATAAAGTGTGGCAGTATCCTCCTGCTGAACTATAACTTCCCCCTAAATTTCTACACTGTGTTGAGGTTATTCCTCTGCACACAACCATGCTTCCTGACAAATCAACTACAGACACAATATCAGAAGGAACATAAACTTGTACCTCTATATCTTTAATATCTTTCTTATCTATAGATTCTCCACTTGACCTTCCTAAAGAAATACTTACTTTACTCCCATCTATATTTACTGATTTTATTCCTACATTTTCTGAGAAAAATTCTTGCTTTGTAACTAAAATATCAGTTTGACTTACTAAAAGGTTTTTTATAACAATCCAAAATGCTCCAATTGCGAACATACTTAGTAAAATAATTAGTAAAGTTGCAACAATTGCAGACATTCCTTTAGAATTTAATCTACCTCTCATTTTATATTCATTAAAAGAAAGAGTTACTTTTATAATTTACTGTCCTTCTAAATCCTTAGGTGTTCTCGGTTCAAGCATAAAAAAAGCTTGATTAGATTGTGCTTCTTTTACTTTACCTTCTCTCTCATAAACAGCTGTTACAGGAGGGAGTGCAAATTTTCCTAATACCCCTATTTTTGAATAAATTATATATGAGAACACTCTTCTTTCTCCTGGATGCATTCTTTCAAAATTCCATTCCATTCTCTTAGTCTTTTCATCTACTCTTGATGGGCGTTCTCCTCCAAATCTTTCATGTACTTTAGTTAGATAAGGTAATCTATCAATTATACTAACTCTTTCAAGGAAGTTTTTAGCTTCAACAAGTATCATTACTTTAAGTGCAAATTCTCCTCCCTTAGCATTTACAAAAGAAACTTTTTTCTTAAGTACAATATTTCTATTAGATGTTTTTTTAACAACTATTACAACTAAAATAATTAAGAATATTATTGCAAAAGGAAGAATCCAATTTGTTTTAACATTTATTTTAAGAACCTCTCCTGGTGCTAAATTATTATACCACGTATAATACACTACAAATCCTTCTCTGTCTACTGTATTAGGTTCTGGACTAAAGTGAGTAAATAGTCTTGAAACAACATTCTTTTTTATGACTGTTTCTGTCTTTGTAACAACATTACCTTCATTTGTTTTTTCAATAGCATTTGTGTTAATTATAAATCCATAGGTTTTTTTATTTGTTGTAAGAATGTTTTTTTCAGAGAATTTTAAAGTTCCTTCAATTGTTTCTTTTAATCCTTTTGCTTGGATTTCTGCTTTAAAAGTATAATATCCTGCCATTAATTTTTTAAAATCCTCTTTGTCTAAAGTAACTGCAAAATCATTTCTTTGATTAGGTCCTAAAGTAAATTTTTTTTCAAATTCAAAGAATGGTGAGCTAAACACAACGACTACATCTTCAAAGTTAAAATTAACTTTATTGTGTATGTATACATTTAGTGATTTTGATTCTGGGTCAAATTCCTCTGCACCTATTTCAAATGCTTCTCCAAATTTAATAAGATTTATTGTTAATCTCTGAGAAACTTCTCCTCCTTGATTATTTCTGATAAATAAATCGAATGTGTGATGTCCAGGCTTTTCATTTTCATAAGGATAAATTGTAAGTGTAATGTCTTGGGTTTTTTTCCCTTCAAGATACAATTCTTTAGGGTAAATCTCTTGCCCAAAAAAACTATAAAAAAATAAATTTTCAGAAGAACCTAAGTTAGTTATTTTTAAATCAAAAGTTGCAGGTTGATTTAATCCTGAGATACATACTTCATTTGAAGTTAATTTATCAATTTTAAGATCGAGTGCAGATGTAAAAGAAATAATTAATATAGAAGATAAAATAATTAACAAAGGTGTCACGACTTTTTTCATAGAATGATTAAATGAATTTGATATTTAAGGATTTCGGTTAATAACTTTTGCATAAAAAAAAGATATTTTAAAGATTCTTTTAATATTTTTTAATAAATATAAACAAAATTTAATTAAATTCTTCCTTCTAAATCTAAGAAAGCTTTTGCTTGCAGTAAAAATTCATTGCAGTTTCCAATTAATTTTCCTTCGTATTCCTCTATTCTTGAAGGTATAACCCACTTTTCATATATTGACCTCATGAATTTTTGTGAAGATGTTTTTTCAAATTTCCCATCGTAGTCTCTAACCAAAGTTCCTGAAACAGAAACTTCCACACTCCCTTTATTCATTTTAAACTTTTTTCCAGATTGAATTATCTCTGTGTTGGTTAGGTTTATAATTTTAAATGAAACAGAAACTTGAAATTTAAAATAATCTGTGACTGTTCTTGAACCATTCCACGAGATATCAATGTTCTTAGAATCTCCTGTTACTTTTTCGGCATATTTTGCTTCAGAGACACTTAATTCAGCTTCTTCTGTAAGCCATTGGTAACAAAATTTATAAAATTCTTTAAAATCCATGAGTCCATCATACTTAATCTTACTTGAAAATATCTTATCTTTCTCAGCCATCTTTCTTTAAGAAATAACAGAATCTTTATTTAAATATTCTTCGATAGTTATCTAAGATATAGTTTAGAAGCATTACTCTTTTTTGGATTTTGTTTTTTTAGAAATCCACCTTACTTTTCTTCTTCTCATTAGCATATTTTTCCTGCATTTTGAAGAACAAAGATAATTAATTGAGCCATCTTTCATGACTAGTGTAAGCCCTTTGTGATAATCATATTGTTTTCCACAATAAACACATTTAGGCATTTTGAGAATAATCCTCCTTAATTATTGAAAGATGATATAAATATTTATTTGAAGGGTCACGCAAAATTTTTACTACATTATATCCTAAAGAATTAACTCTGCTTTGAATTTCTTCTAAGTATTTGTCTTCTGGAAGGGATTTAGCATTATTTAGCTCAAGTGTTGCTCTGCGCAATTCTCCATTAACTAGTTTAGATAACCCATCACTCATTTTAACTATAACTTCCTTTTGTAATATTTGATTTAATTCTTCTTGCTTCGATTTCAGTTTCTCTAAGCATTAAAACATCTCCAATTCTCACTGGACCTTTAACATTTCTTCTCATACTCCTACCTTTATCTCTTCCTTCTTGGACTAAGCATTTGACTTGAGTTATCTCTCCTCTAAAACCTGTTCTTCCAATAATTTCTTCAACAAGGGCAGGTACAGCTTCCTCTGCAACAATTTTGTCGCTTCCTTTTGAGCCTTGCTGTTTTGCATTTTTTGTTCTTTGTTCTTTTGCCATTTTATTTTATAGAATCATTTTAATCCAGCTATGTCTTTTTGGCTTTCACCTGGTTCTATAATTGCAACTGAAGACGCTGGAACTTTTATTCCAACAGCAATACCTAGCTTCTGTCTGCTATCTACTTCTTTACACAAAATATTCTTCTCTTTGCATAAAATAGGCAAGTGTTGGACAATTTCTTTTGGTTGAACATCGCCAGCATATACTACAAGCTTAGCAGTGCCTCTTTCTATTGCTTTTGTAACTTCATTTGTTCCTTTTTCTATTTTTCCTGTTTTTCTAGCTTTTTCTACAATTTGATAAATATCCATTTTATTTTCCTGAGTTTATTTTATATTAACACATAAAGAGAATGAATTATCCTCCCCTGTGTTCATTGGATTAATTATTAAAAAATAGTTCGTTTAAAAATGTTTGGATAGTTGTTTTTTAGATGATTTTGCTTTGTCTTAATCCTTTACTAACGCTTTCTTAATCCTTTAAAATAATCTACTAATTTCTTCTTTTGTTCTTGGATTTTTTTCTTATCTCCTAAGAATCTAATTGCTCTTAATACTATAAATATAATCAAAAGAGCAAGTATTACTAATATTGAATTAACAAGGAAAAACACAAGTTTTCCAAAGAAAGTGTTTTGTTTATTTTCAACAATTTCAAAATGAGCACTTGAAGGAGCAACTCCATTAGGGTAAATTAATTCAAGGTCTAAAACATAGGCTCCTACTGGAAGTAACCCGGTATCAAAATTCCTCTTAAAGTTAACTCTATTTTCAACAAGCAATGTCTCACTCCTTGTTAAATATACTTTGTTATCATAATCTCTTATAAAGTAATTTAATGTTACATCAACTCTATCTTCATCCATCATAGGAATTAAAGTTACAGAAGTTCTTAGTTTATTTCCTTGTGGAACAACATAATCTTTGTTTAAGATAATGATATTTGAATCAAATAATAACAGTTTTTCTTGTATATCTAGAGTTACTTTTAATTTTCTATCTCCAACAAAAATTGTTCCAGTATATTCTCCTGTGGTATTTGGTGCAAAGAATTTAGCTCTTAATTCATAAACTTCTCTGGGAGATAAATATAAATTAAGAGTGTCTACCCACATTCCTTGTTCTTCATCCCAGAACTTAACCATTAAATCATTACTAAACCCTTTACTATGAACTAAAGGATTAATAGAAATATCTCTACCTAAATTTAATACAATTATTTCCTCTTCTATGTTTGTGTTAATAAGAATTGTTTTTTGTATTTCAACAGGGTCTAATCTTATATTTGAATGATCTGGAATAGAAGAGTCATCAAAGTCACTTCCACCTCCACCTCCACCTCCTCCGCCTCCACCACTCTCTTTCTCTATTTTACATAGTGCAGAACATCCATCTCCATCTATATTATTTCCATCATCACACTCTTCACTTGGTTCTAATATCCCATTTCCACATACAGAAATAACTGTTGGTTTACCTGAAAAAAATCCTTCAATATATTTTCCAGGATTAATTATTAAGTTAGTGCTTCCCCCAGAATTAATAGAAATTATGTCAGCTTTTGCAAAATTTATAAATAATATAAATTGAAAAGCAACTAAAAAAATTAAAATTACTTTTATCCTCTTTTTCATATATTTTAAAGATAACTTATATTAATAAAAGTTATGAAAAACCAAAAACACTCAGTTAAACACTAACTTTTTAAAACTAAAAAACTCTTAGGATTATAAAGAAGGTAAAAATGATACTCGTTAATTTAGGCTTGTCAATATTGTGTTTAATAGTACTTATAAAATTTGCAGACTATGCTATATTGTATTCTTCAAAAATTGCAAGAGCATTACACATACAAGAGTTTATGGTGAGTTTTTTTATAGTTGCTTTAGTCTCTGTTTTACCAGAAGCTGCAATATCGATAATCTCAGCTATAAAAGGAGATTCTCAGCTTGGATTAGGAACTCTCATAGGTTCAAGTATTGCTGATTTAACACTTGTATTTGGAATAGTTTCTTTATTTTCTTATGGAGGAATAAAAGTTAAAAGTAAAACAATAGAAGACAGTTTTTTATATTTAATACTCCTTTTATTCCCATTATTACTTGGGTTTGATGGAAAACTCTCTAGAGTAGATGGAATTATACTTATCTTAGCAGGCTCGTTTTTCTTTTTTAGAATCTATAAAGGAAGTAAAAAATTCAGTAAAGAGTATACTGGTGATAAACCAAAACCTGCTAGAAAAAAAGAATCATACACTAAGAGTTTAATCTTATTAATAGTAAGTTTAACAATTGTTTTAGTTAGTGCATTCTTTACTGTTAAATATGTTGAGAATTTTGCAGAAGATATTAAAATTCCTTCTATGCTTGTAGGAATAACAATATTGGCTCTTGGAACCTGTCTTCCTGAACTTGCATTTTCAATAAAGGCAGTAAGAAGAAATAAAGATGATTTAGCATTAGGAGATATTCTTGGAACAGTTGTTACAGATGGGACAATTGTATTAGGACTTGTTGCTTTAATTAATCCTTTCTCATACAATCCTTACAAAATGTATTTACTTGGAGGAACAATTCTTATAGCAGGCATTTTTGTATTTTCATTTATGAAATCAAATAAGTCAATAGATAAAAAAGAAGGACTAATATTAATTTTCTTTTATATTTTATTTATAATGGCTGAATTTTTACTTAATAAAATTGTTAACTTCTAATTAATTTGATTAAAAATTTGTAGGATTAAATTGCATTACTTTTTTTCATAATATTTGTTGTGAGCTTTTTTTATTATTTCAAACCAAAGAACACTTAGAAGAGCTATTCCAAAAGTAACAATTAATTGTAATAAAGAAGGTGAAGCAAACTTAAATACTCCTTTAAGGAATGGAGTGTATAAAGAGAAGAATAAGAAAGTTAAAGCTCCTAAAGAAATCATTAAAAATGCAGTATTTTTTTCAAAGAGTGTTTTATAGATTGGTTTTGAAGAAGACCTGCTACTTAAGATTAAAAATAAGTTAGAAAAAATTAAAGTAGAAAAACTCATTGCACGAGAGAGGTTTTCATTATTTGAAGTTTTTAATGTGAAGTAGAAAACAAATGCCATAAAAATTAATATTCCTAATCCTTGCAAAGTACTATAAATAAATGTTTTTTTATCAAATACTTTCTCTTTAGGTTTTCTAGGTTTTCTCTTCATTATATTTTTTTCAGCTCTTTCTGTTTCAAAGACAATTGTACAAGCTGGGTCCCCAACTAATTCTAAAAATAAAATATGTACAGGAAGTAATATTAAAGGCCAACCAAATATTAATGCTAGTGCTGTTATTCCTAAAATAGGGATGTGCATTGAGAAAACATAAGACATTGCTTTTCGTATATTGTCAAAGACTCTTCTTCCCATTTTAACACCATTAACAATTGAAGTAAAGTCATCATCTAAAATTACAATTGAAGATGCTTCTCTTGCAACGTCTGTACCTCTTTCTCCCATAGATATTCCAATGTTAGCAGATTTCAAAGCAGGAGCATCATTAACACCGTCTCCAGTCATTGCAACAATCTCTCCACTTGACTTAAGTACATTTACTAATCTTAGTTTTTGTTGAGGAACAACTCTAACAAAAATATTCACATCTTTTACTTTTTTCTTTAAATCATAATCACTTATTTTTTCAAGTTCATCTCCTGTAATATATTTATCTGGATTTTTTAATCCAATTTCAAGTGCTATTTTTTGAGCTGTTCCGTGGTAATCTCCTGTAATCATTATAACCCTTATTCCTGCTTCATAACACTCTTGAATTGCTTTAGGAACAGATTTACGTATAGGGTCTTCAAAGCCTATTAAACCGATAAATTCAAAATCAAACTCATATTGTTCTCCAGGGAGCTTTCCTGTTGAAGTTGATTTAGCTACTGCAATAACTCTTAGTCCTTCTCTGGAAAATTTAGAAACTTCTTTTAAAATCTTTTTTTCAGAAGCTGTATCTAATTTACAGAGTTTTAAAATTGCTTCAGGTGCTCCTTTAGCTGCAACAACATGTTCATGTTTTTCAGGTTTTGACCAAACATGAGAGACTGCCATCAAGTGATTAGATAGAGGATATTCGTGTAAAAGCTTCCAAGTTTTATGAATAAATTTTTTCTCACTTCCTCTTGAAAGTTCCTTAAGTGCTTTTTCCATTGGGTCAAAAGGCTCTTTTTGACTTGCTAATATCCCATACTCTACAACTTCATTAAATTTTTCAGGTATTTGTACAGTATCATTTACAAAGCAAGTTTGGTTATTCCAATAAAGTTTTGCAACACTCATTTTATTTTGAGTTAAAGTTCCTGTTTTATCTGTACAGAGAATTGTTGTAGAACCTAATTCTGAAATTGCTTGTTGCTTTCTTATAAGAACATCTTTTTTAGACATTCGCCAAGCACCTAAACCTAAAAATAGTGCAAGTATTACTGGGAATTCTTCTGGTAAAACAGACATTGCTAATACTACTCCATTTAAAATTGATTCAATCCAATTTCCACTTATGAACCCATATGCTAAAACTATTATTGTACACGCAGTTAATCCATAAATTGCAAAGTATTTTGCAAGTGATTTTGTTTCTTTTTGCAAGTTTGTTTTTTCAGTTTTTATGCTTTTAAGAGAAGAACCTATTTTTCCAATTTCAGTTTCAATTCCTGTTTTTTTAACAAGTGCTATAGCAGTTCCTCTCACAACTAAAGTTCCTGAGTAAACAAAAGGAGTGCTTTCTTCTCCTGGTTTTTGCATCAATGTTTTAAGATTAGTTGTTGGTTTTTTTCTAACTTGGGCAGATTCTCCTGTAAGAAGACTTTCATCTACAAAAAGATTAGTTGAAGCTATTATAATTGAATCTGCTGGGACTCTATCTCCCTCTGACAGAACAACTATATCTCCTTCAACAACTTCTCTTCCAGGAATTCTCTTTTTTTCTCCTCCTCTTACAACTAGTGCTCTGGGACTAGACAAATCTCTCAAAGCTTTCAAGGCTTTTTCTGTTTTATTTTCCTGGTAAATTGTTATAAAAGAAATAACACCTACAAACCCCAATAAAATAAATGATTCTTTAATATTTCCTAATAATAAATAAATAACACAACACACAATTAAGAGCATAAACATTGGTTCTTTAATTACACTAAAAATAATTCTAAAAGGAGATTTCCTTTTTTCTCTTGGAAGTTCATTATATCCAAATTCTTTTAATTTAGAGCTGGCTTCTTTATCTGTTAATCCACTCAAATTCATTGAATTAAGAGTTTCTGTTACACCTTGCATTTTTCCTCTTTTATTAGTTTAGATAATAAATTAAAATTAAAATTGAGTTGTTTATTTTTTCTTCTTTTTTGGTTTTATGCAAACTTTACATGGCTTAAATTTTTCCTTAATAAAGTCTTTTTCATCATTTGAAACTAATTTATATTTTCTTTTTATTAATTTACTAAATCTGCAGTTTCTTGTGTGATATGTTCTTGTTTCTTCTGAAGCAACGAAGTCGTATTTTGGAATATTTAATTTGCTTTTTTGAGGTTCTGGATAAGTTATAATTGCAGGTTCTGAAGGTACTTCAACTATTTTTTCAACAGGTCTATCAATAAATATTGTTTTTTCTACTGGTACTTGAACTTCTTTTATAACTTCAATAGGCCTGTCTACAAATATTTTTTTCTCAACAGGAATTTCTTTAATAACTGGTTTTTCTATTTTATGTACAACAGTATTTTCCACTTGTCTCAAAACTTTTGGTTCTATAAGAAAAAATAATATCCCTGAATAAATTAAAACTACTGATAAAATAACTATAAGTGAATTTGTTAAGTCAAGATTATAATACATTATTAAAAATAAAGCTATTCCAATGAAAACAATTGCTATAAAAAACCCAGCAAAAAGATGGTTATGATTCCATATTCTCTTTTCAATTATTTTAGGTTCAAGATGTTGTATATCACCTACTTCATTCATTTTAAATTAAAGAAAAAGTTATTTTTAATATTAACTGTTTATTCGGGAGATGAGAATATCTTTAAAAACTTGTAATAGATTTAGAATATATGAAAAAAGATAATAAATTCAAATTAAAAAATAAAAGATTAATCACAGCTGCGCTTCCATATATTAACAATGTCCCTCATTTAGGACACATAGTTGGCTCTCATTTACCAGCAGATATATTTGCAAGATATTGTAGAGCTAAAGGGCATGAAACCTTATTTATAGGAGGAACAGATGAAAATGGTTCAACTTCTGAAATTGCAGCATTTAAATTAAATGTGTCTATAGAAAAATTTTCAGATAAATTATATGAAGAACATAAAAAAATCTATGACTGGTTTGATATATCTTATGATAATTTTTCAAGGACAAGCAGAGATATACATCACAAAACAGTTAAGGAATTTTTTAAGGTTATAAATAAAAAAGGGTTTATTGAAAAAAATGAGATGAAAGTTTTTTACTCTCCTGAAGAAAATATGTTTCTTCCAGATAGATATGTTGTGGGAGAGTGTCCAAAATGTGGATATCCTGATGCAAGTGGAGACCAATGTGAAAAATGTACTTCAGTTTTAGATCCTTCTCAATTAAAAAATCCTAAATCATCTATTTCAGGTGGGAAACTAGAGATAAAAGAAACAGAACATTTATTCCTTAAATTAAATAGTTTATCCCCTAAATTAAAGAAGTGGGTTCAATCTCAAAAATATTTTAGAGAACAGGTAAGGGGATTAGCTATGGGTTGGATTAATGAGGGGTTGAGGCCAAGATGCATAACACGAGATTTAAAGCATGGAGTAAAGGTTCCATTAAAAGAATTTGAAGACAAAGTATTTTATGTGTGGTTTGATGCTCCAATAGGGTATGTATCTTCAACAAAAGAAACTACAAAAGAATGGGAAAAATTCTGGAAAGATAAGAAGTCTGAAGTTTACAATTTTTTAGGAAAAGATAATATTCCATTTCATACAATATTTTGGCCTGGAATGGTTATTGCTCATGGAGAATTTAATCTTCCTAAGAATGTTGTTGGACTACAATATTTAAATTATGAAGGACAAAAATTTTCTAAAAGTAAAGGAATTGGAGTGTTTTGTGAAAGATTACCTGAATTAAAATTAGAAGCAGATATTTGGAGACATTATTTAACTCAGATAATACCTGAAACAAGTGATTCTGAATTTAGGTGGAAGGATTTTCAGGGGAGAGTTAATTCAGATTTAATAGGTAATTATGCTAATTATGTGAATAGAGTCCTTAATTTTATAGATACTAAACTTGAAGGTAAAATAATAAAACCCTCTCTAAAAGAACTTGAAGAAATAGATAAGCAATTATTAAATAAAATTAAAGAAAAAAGAAAAGAAGTAGGGGATTTGCTTGAAAAAGCAGAGTTAAGAAAAGCATATTTTAAGATATTAGAGTTGTCTGCTGAAGGAAATAAATACATAAATGATAGTAAGCCTTGGGAAATTATAAAAGAAAATCCTAAGAGAGCAAACAATATATTTTATGTGAGTGCGTTTTTACTTAAAAATTTAGCTGTGTTTTTTGCACCTTATCTTCCTGAAACCTCTAAAAAAGTTTGGGAGCAATTAAATCTTAAGGGAAGCCCTGCTTCTTCTGGAATGTGGGAAAAATCTAAAGAAGATTTTGATAAAGAACACAAGATAAATAGTCCTAAACTATTATTTAAAAAAATTGAAGATAAAGAAATTGAAGAATATAAGAAAATAGCTTCTAGAGGTGTTGATTTAAGTGAATTATTTAAATAAATGGATAAAAAATAAATTAAATAATAAAATTAAAATAAGAAAATAAATTAAATAATAATTAATGGTAAATTACTCTCATTCTTGAATTGTATAATTCTAAAGCTCGTTTAATAAGTGCTTTAACATCTTTTTGTTTAGGGTAGTTTTTCTTAATCCATTTTTCTCTTAAAGTATTATTTTGCAAAACAAAAAAATCATTATCTCTGGATATTTCTTCTGCAATTTCTTCAAATTCTTGTCGTTTTTTATTCCAGGTTTCTTCAAGATTTAATCTTGTGGGATATGAAAGTTTTTCTCTTACGTGTTTTGGTGTTTTAAGAATATTTCTTTTAGAGTCTTCTTTTGAGTCACATAATTCATTTACCCTAATTTCAAGTTTTTTTAAAGAAAGAGCAATATCTTCCATTAATTTTCTGTCTGTCTTTTTTTTAATTGATTCTTTATATTCAGAATAAGATTTAGATTTCTCTGATTTTTTAGCAACCATTATTTTATAATATATTTTGATTTAATAAATGTTATGAAATTGGAAATTAGGGAACAAATTACCTAAGCATTAAAAGAAATGTAATAAAATAGAAAGTGCCCCTATAAAGAAGCAATATATTCCAAATATCCAAAATTTATCTTTCTTTACAATGTAATTTAGAAGATTAAGAAATAATAAACTAAAAAAGAAACATATTGCAAATGATAAAATCAAAGTTAAAGAGGGGATTGTTATTATTTCACTAGAGTGTTTTATTGATTCAAGTATAAATGCTCCTAGTGCTAAAGGTATGAACATTAAAAAGGAAAATTTTACTGCTTTTTCTTTTTCTATTTTAAAGAACATTGCTGTTGAGATAGTCATTCCACTTCTAGATATTCCAGGTAATAGTGCAAGAGCTTGCATTAATCCAATTACAAAAGAATTTTTATTTGAAAAATTAGAAGAATCTTTAGGGTTTTTTGAGAGTGTAATAAACTTAGTTGAGAAAACAATTATTCCTGTAAAAATGAAAAATATTCCTATTAAAAAATAAGAAGTTAAAGTGCTTTCAATAATATTATTAAAAAATAATCCAACTAACCCTGCAGGTATTATTCCAATTATTAAATATTTAATTAATTTCCAGCTTTTTTTATCTAGTTTTAATATTTGGATTATTTCTTTTCGTGTAAAAATAATCACTGCAAATAAAGATGCTAGGTGTAAAAATGTCATAAAAAATAAATTAGGGGATTCAAGAATATTAGATAAAATTGCAAGATGTCCGCTTGAAGAAATAGGAAGAAACTCTGTAATTGCCTGAACTAACGCTAAAATAATTTCATTTAACATTATTTAGGAATAGAAAATGGATTTATAAAATAAATTACTTTCCAAAAATATCTTTGATATTATCCCCTACTTGCCCTAGTGTGTTTCTATGCCACTTCCAACATAGTGCACTTCCGTCTTTTCCAATTCCAAAATCACAGTCTGTCCCTATTTTAGCAGCTTCAGAACTTCCAATAAGTCCCCAGACTAAAAGAATTACAAGTACAACAGCAACTGCAATTATTATTTTAGTTGATTTTTTCATATTTAATTTAAGAATTAGAGTTTTATAAACCTTAACAAAATACAAATTATTTAGCTAGTTTTACTGGGCCACCCTTTTGTTTTAATAATTCGTGCTGTGTTTTTCTAGTGCTCCTTATATCTTCTACAGTAAAGAATGCTTTAGGGTTTATTTTTTTAATTAACTCAAATATCTTTTTTATTTCCTTTCTTCTAACAACCATTAAAATCATTTTTACACCTGTTTCTTGGTCACCACTTTGTCCATCTATTACTGTCATTTGATATCCTTTCTTCTTTAATTCACCTATTAATTTCTTAGAATTTTTTCTAATAATAATTCTAATCATTGAATTTCCTATTGAAATTTTTTCATCTAAACATATTCCAACATAGTTACCTGTAGCAAATCCTAAAGCATATGCTAAAATTAACCAAGGATTAGTTAAATCTGAGAATATCTGGCTTATTGCTAAAATCCAGATTAAAACTTCAAAAAATCCTACTACAAAAGATAAAAGTTTGAATCCTTTAGAAATAAAAATAATTCTTATTGTTCCTAAACTAACATCTGCTACTCTTGCAAAGAAAATTAATAATGGAAGAACAATATAAGGATATACCACACTCATAGATAGAATTATCTGAATGCCTATTTAAATTTTGCTTTAAGTTAAAAAATCAAAAATTAAATATTTTTAAAAGTTAATGAAAATTAGTTTCGTATTTGATTAAGAATAAGTTGCTTTGTTGCACTATCAAATCCTGAATATGCCCTATCTCCTATAAAGATAATTGGATAGTATCCAAATGAAGTTGAATATCCTTCACTTGAGTCAAAACTCTTTTTATAGCTCTCTAGTGTTTGATAAAATCCAGTTTCAGTAGTTAAGTGTTCTTCTAAAGGATAATCTGTTGTTTTTATAAATTCTAAAAACTCTAAACACATTTCACCTTGCCCATTATGGAAAACAACTATTTTGTTTTTTGCTTTTAATGCAGGTAATAATTCTAATTGATCTAAAGGTATTGAGGGCTTTGGAACAAGGTATTTTACCTCAGTGTTGTAAGGTATTTGGTTATAATTTGTTTGAACTTTTTTTACTGAATTTGCCCAATCATCGAAGCCTTTCCAGGAAACTCTTTGGGAGTCAATTGCACCTTTGTATGCATTCCACCACTCAACTCGTGTTCCTCCTATGTAAACATGTGAGACAAGTACAATGTCTTTTAAATCTTGATTAAATGTCTCTTCAAGTGTTTCTGTGAATTCATCTGCTGTTGCACCTCTCTCATAAAGACTAGAATCACAAAGTGAACCTGAGCCCATTTCTTCAAATACTAAATTTGAAACAAAAATAAGTTTTGCATTGTATTCAATTGGAGAGTAAATTGCTGCTTCAATTCCTGTTCCTCTTGCAAGAATATAAGGTATTCCTAAAGCATCTGCTGCTTTAAGAGTGTTTTCATCGTATGCAAAATATTTTGAACTAAATATTTTAAGAGGTTTTTGAGTTACACTTTCATGATATTCTTTGTATTCTTTCATTATATTATACTGGTCTTCATAACTCATATTCCAGAAAGGTTCTTTACCATATCCTGTTGCAACTTCATACCCTTTATCACTTAATTGTTTAAAATAGTCAGGGTATTTTTCCATTACAACTCTCTCAGGTTTAATTATTGCTCTTAATCCTTGTTCATCTAATTCTTTTTCCCACTGATAGTACCCTGAAATATCTCCAGTATTTTCAGATAAAAGAATAACTCCATTAATTTTTTCAAGTTTTCCTATTTGTTCTAGCTGCTCAACATTATTAGATTTGTTTTCTTGAGAATTTTTAAAGAATAATACTATTAAAACTATAAAGACAACTACTAATATACCTAAAATAATTCTTGTTGAGTTTTTCCCCTTTTTCATTTTAATCTAATGAATTAATATTCATAATATGCATATGCACTATATAAATTTTATGGAAAAAATAAGGTGAATTTAAATTCATTGTATCCTCTTTAAGATTTCTTTAATTATATTTTTAGTTTCTTGTACATTTTCTTCACTAAAAGAATAAGGTCCAAAGATTCCTTTAAAGCTGTCATCAAATTGAGGGTGGTTAAGGAAGCTAGATTGTTTTTTGATTGATTCTTTTAATTTTCTACTATCTCCTTTTTGTAAATGTTTTTCTAATTTTTCAAAATCACAGGGCATCAAAGCAACAACATCTCTAATATCAGACAATCTTCCGCTATGTAGTTTCATTGCAATAAGCAATTATCTTTCTGGAGTTAAAAATTCAGAACTATCTATTTTTCTTTTTACTAAATGCTTTTTAATATAATTTAAACTCCAAGTTGCATTAGTTGTTCTACAAACTAACCCATTAATCAATAAATCTATGTCAACTGGAAGATCTTTCATTTTTTTTCTAAATCTTTTAAAATTCTCACCATAAAGCAATGCTATCTCTTTCTCATAATATAAAATATAATCTTCTTTTTCTAAAATCTTCCAAAATTTGTCAACATCCTCTTCTTTAACTACAACATCTAAATCAATTGAAAATCTCTTTTTGTAAGTTGAAATTGCATATCCTCCAACAACTACAAATTCTAATTTTTTATCTAAAAATAAATTTAGAATCTTTATAACCTCTTGTTCTCTTTCAAGCAAACCACCTCGCGAATCAATTTTAGACATTTGTTAAGACCTCTGAATATACTATATTTAAACCTAAATTATACATTCTATCTAATTGCTCCAATATATTTTCTAAATGCAATTCTTTTCCCCATTTCACTAATTCATCTAAAGACATAACAGGCAATCCATCTTTCTTTTCTATCTCTAAATTTTCTTTTTCTATAATCCAAACTAAAGGCCTCTTATTAACCACTTGTCCTTCAGTGTATGCAATTTTTTCTTTCTCTAATTCTTCCCTTAATTTGTTTGCATCCTTTCTTTCAACTTCCAAAAAATAAATTCTCTCATAAAAATCTCCTGTAATAAAACTCCCTTTAGTCCAAATAGCTGCAGCTGTTCCTTTAACAAATCTCATTCTTAATTTTAATCTTTTAATCAACTTCCAAAAATGATTATCCTTGTCAATAACAGAAATAGCATCATCTAACTCCTTAAATTTTTTATAGATTAAATTTTCGTTAATCTTTATAGTGTTCCTATTCCCTTTTTTAATTAAACTAATTACACTGTATTCTTCTAATTCAGATACCCATTTGTAAACTGCAGAATAAGCAAATCCTATTTTACTTGCTAAGCTATGAATGCTTTCCCCATCTTCAGCGTTTTTTACTATACTCATTGTAATTTCATTTATTATTTTCATTATCTTTTCAAAGATAATGAATTTAAATACTTTTCTGCTTTTAAAATTATATTAAAATTAAAACACTACAACTTATTTACCAAATGCCCCTGCGAAGACTCGAACTCCGATTTTCCCGAATTTGCAAACATCTTTACCGCAACGAGAGGTTCTATCCGATTGAACTACAGGGGCATTTTATCGTGTTTTTCAATATACTAAAATATAAAAACTTATTTCATAAACTTATCTTATGATTATTGGAATTACAGGAAGAATTGCAGGTGGAAAGAGTGTTGCATCTGATTTTTTTGTAGGGAAAGGATTTGAATATTTATCTCTTTCACAGGAAGTAAGAGAAGAAGCAAATAAAAGAAAAATAAATCACGAAAGAAAAACACTTCAAGATTTAGGAAATACTATAAGAAAAGAAGAGGGATCAAGTGCACTTGCAAAAAGAGTAATAAAAAAAATAAATAATAAAAAAAATTATATTATAGATGGAATAAGAAATTCTGGTGAAGTTGAAGAATTCAGAAATAAATTCAAAGAAGGTTTTATTTTATTATCTATTGATGCTAATTTGAGAGTAAGATGGAAAAATGCTAGAAATAGAGCAAAAGAGAGTGACCCTAAAACATTCAAAGAGTTTTTAAAAGCAGATAAAAGAGATTTTCAAGAAAATAGTAAAAATGGACAGCAAGTTAAGAAATGCATGGAGATGGCAGATTATGCTCTTTCAAATAATGGAACAATATTGGAATTACAATCTCAATTAAAATTAATGTATAAACAATTAAATATTAGGAATTAAGTCTGATTTTATAAACTTAAGATAGTTTAGTAATTTATGAATAAACCTGTGTTAAAACAGCAAATTAAAAAATGGGAAGAAAGTTTAAAATATTCTGACCCAGAAAAAATAGAATTTAATACTTTGTTAAAAGAAATTGAGTTTGAGGGTAAAATTGTTTTAGATGTAGGTTGCGGTATAGGAAGATTAACTCTCCCAATATCTAAATATGCTAGAAAAGTTGTTGGGGTGGATTCTAAAAAATCAGTTATTCAGTATTGTAATGAACATAAAAAAAAGAAAAATATTAAGTATGTTCATAAAAATATTTTAGAATTTAAAGAAAAAAATTTTGATGTAGTAATATTAGCCCAACCTGTTTATAAGAATTTTAATAGAATTTTAGAAGCGATTCATTACTCTTTAAAAGAAAAAGGCAAACTTGTAATTATTAAATGGATAGATAAAGGCAATCAGTATAATGAGTTACTAACCCCTTTTTGGAATAAAAATAAAGAAGTAATGAAAGAAGTTGAAAACTTTTCAAAAAATTTTAAAAAAAATATAAAAAAGAATTTTAAAATAAAAAAAGAGATATTGATTAGGAGTTATGATTCTTATCCGAATAAAGAAGTGCTTGTTAAAAATATTATCCAGGACTCTCCTATAAGGTTTAAAGAGAGTGATAAAACTAAATTAAATAATCTTATTAGAAAATATGATTTTAGTAAAATAAATATAACAATGAAGCTTTATGTTTTAGAAAAAGTGTAAATTGTAATTCTTTTTTAAGTTCAAAACACCTTACACATAATCTTTTAAGGAGCAATGTTTTGAAATTATAGAAAATGTTAATAGGATTAGTTGGAAAACCTTCTGTTGGAAAAAGCACTTTTTTTAAGGCAGCTACTTTAGCAGAAGTTGAAATTGCATCTTATCCTTTTACGACAATAAAACCAAATCACGGTATAGGGTATGTTAAAATTGAATGTTTAGATAAAGAATTTAATACTCAATGTAATCCAAATCATGGATTTTGTATAAACCATAATAGATTTGTTCCAATTGATTTAATGGATGTTGCTGGGCTTGTTAAAGGAGCGAGTGAAGGTAAAGGATTAGGAAATCAATTTTTAGATGATTTAAGAGAAGCAGATGTTTTTGTGCATATAGTTGATGTTTCTGGAACAACTGACTCTGAGGGAAAACCTGTTCCTAATGGAGAATATAATCCATTAAATGATATAGAGTTGCTTGAAGATGAATTAAATAAATGGTTTTGCAATATTCTTATGAAAGTGTGGAGAACTTTTGCAAGAACAATTGAAATGTCAAAGGCAAAATTCTCTGAAGCTGTTGCAAAACAATTTTCTGGGCTTAAAGTAAAAGAAAACAATGTAAAAGATGTTTTATTGAGGATGGAACTTCCTGAAAAGCCAACTTTATGGAGTGAAGAACAAACAATAAGTTTTGCGTCAGAATTAAGAAAAGAAAGTAAGCCTATGATTATTGCTGCTAACAAAGTTGATATGGATAATGGAGAAAAAAATTATAATTTAATAAAAGAGAAATATAAGGATTATTTAGTTATACCCTGTAGCTCAGATTCAGAGTTAGCTTTAAGACAAGCTGCTAAAGCTGGATTAATAGAATATATTCCTGGTGAAAAAGATTTTAAGATTTTAAAAGAACTTAATTCAAAACAAAGAGAAGCATTAGGGAAAATAAAAGAGAGTGTCTTAGATAAGTATGAATTTGGAACAGGAGTTCAGCAAGTTTTGAATAGTGCTGTATTTGATTTTTTAAAATACATTGCAGTATTCCCTGCATCAGCAAATAAGCTTGGAGATAGTAAAGGAAATATACTTCCAGATTGTTTTTTAATGCCTCCTGGAACAACTGCACTTGATTTTGCATATTATCTTCATACTGATTTTGGAAAGAATTTTATAAAGGCAATTGATGCTAAAACTAGGATGGCGTGGGGAAAAGAACATAAACTAAAACACAGAGATGGATTAGAGATTGTAACAAGATAAATTTCTAATAAATATTTTTTAATATAAATTTTTAAAAACCATTAAGAATTAATTCTCTAGTGCCAAAAAAAAATTCTTATAAAAAAAGAGAGTGCTATTATTGTGGTTATTTAGAAGGAAAAAGGCTAAATGTAGATGATATTATAGAGAATTTTGAAGTTATAGCACTATCCAGTCCAGTTAATCAGATAATAATACCTTATGGAGGGGAGTGTACTTCACTTCTAAAATGTCCTGAGTGTCGTTCATATTATCTCATGAATATTCGCAACTCAATAAATGATTCTGGAGACATAGTTACAATAAAAAAATACTCTCCTAAAGTTGATGAAAAAACATTGATTAGAACAGTAGAGGGTCTTGAAGGCATTATAAGTTCTAGTGATATTGATAGTTATTCTTTACTTCAATCTAAAATACGGAAAATATTAAAAGAAAATAGAAATCAAAGAAGGTATGAAAGTCTCAATTAAACTTCATCCTAATTCTTCTCAAGAAAAAATAATTGAAATTGAAAAAAACAAATCTTATGAAGTGTGGATTAAAGAAAAGCCTATTGATGGAAAAGCAAATCTAGAGTTAATTAAATTTCTTAAAAAACATTTTAGGAAAAGTGTTAAAATAATAAAGGGATTTAATTCAAGAGAAAAAATCATTGAAATAGAATAAAAATTATTAAAAAGCTAAATTATCTGAGAAATATATGAAGATTATACTAAAGGTGAGATTTAATTCAAGTTATCCAAAGTTTGAGAAAATTATGCCTGGGAAATATATTTTATATATACCTGAGCCTCAAACAAAAGAAAGTGAAGAATTTATAAAAGAGCTTTTATCAAGAAAACTAGGGATAATAAAAAGTAAAATATCTCTAATAGAAATAAATAAAGAAGGTGAATGGTATTTTCACAGTGAAGATTAAATGAGATACGAATATGCTCCAGATTTACAGTTAATTGCTGAAGATATTTCTAAAAGGCTTTTTCCACACATAAAAATGGAAAGAGTAAAGTGTTATAGGAGTTATGGGAGCTCAACTAAAAGAACTATTGCCAGATGTCATGCTCTTGGAAAATTGATGCAAAAGGCAATAGGTGTTGAAGCATATTATGCTCTTGAATTTTTGTCTGCTAAATTTGATAAACTAAGTAAAGAAGAGCAAGTAAAAACAATAATTCATGAATTAATGCACATACCCCAAACATTTGGAGGAGGATTTAGACATCACGATTATGTTACAGAAAAAAATGTTAATCTTATGTATAAAACCTATCTTACTAAAAAAGAACAAGTTAATAAAAACAAATATTGGTTTAATGAATAATAAATAATATTATAAATCAAAAAATTCTAGTATTAAAATGCAGGTGACTATAAAAGAAAAATCTAAAAAAATAAAGATAAAAAAAGTTAAAAAATTATCTGGATTAGGAAAGGCAATAGGATTAATGTTTCATTCAAAAGAAAATTGTCCTGCAATGCTATTTGAATTTTCAAAACCCACTAAAATGAGGATTCACTCGTTTTTTGTTTTCTTTGAATTTGCTGCAATATGGCTTGATAATAAGAATAAAGTGATTGAAAAAAAAATTGTAAGACCTTTTTTACCGTCTATATCTCCAAAAAAATCTTTCTACAAACTTATTGAAATTCCTTTAAATAAAAAATATAAAAAAGAGATTCAAAGTTTATTTAAAAAGAGTAACTATTATTAGATGAATATCCTCGTCGAGGAAAGATTTAAAAAGAATATTTGCCATAATAAATCATATTCACAAAAGGAGGTTAAAAAATGGGAACAGTTGTTGTTAAAAATGCTGTTAAAAGAAAGCCAGGATATCTTTACTATGTAGACGGAAACGGAAATGTATGCGAAGCTAAAATGGCTAGAGGCGGAAAAAAGAAAAAGGCAGCTAAGAAAAAACCTGCTGCTAAGAAGCCAGCAAAAAAGACAGTAAAAAAGAAAAAGAGATAAAGCTGTCAAATGCTTTTTTTTATTTTTAATTAATTTTATATACTAATTCTTTATTTTATTTTTATGGTAATTGTTTTGGGTATTGAGTCAACTGCCCACACTTTAGGTATTGGTATTGTTAAAAATGGGAAAATATTGTCAAATGTAAGAGACATGTATACTACAAAACAAGGAGGAATAATTCCATCTGAAAGTGCAAAGCATCATGAAAGTGTTTTTAAGGAATTATATAAAAAAGCACTTGAAACAGCGAATATAAAGGAAAGTGAAATAGATGTAATTGCATTTTCTCAAGGACCAGGTTTAGCTCCTTGCCTTTTAGTTGGATTAAAAAAAGCAAAAGAACTTTCTTTAAAATTAAATAAACCTATTGTAGGGGTTAATCACTGTGTTGCTCATCTTGAAATAGGGAAAGTGACTGGAGCAAAAGATCCTGTAATGCTTTACACTTCTGGAGCAAACACTCAAATAATTGCTTATGCATCTGGAAAATATAGAGTGTTTGGGGAAACTTTAGACATAGGAGTTGGAAACTTTATTGATAATTTTGCAAGATATTCTGGAATAGGGTTTCCTGGGGGACCTAGTGTTGAAAAATTAGCAAAAGAAAGTAAAAATTATATTGAACTACCTTACAAAGTTAAAGGAATGGATATTGCACTCTCAGGGATATTAACTAATTTAAAACAAAAAATAGAATCTGGAAAATACTCTAAAGAAGATTTAGCATATTCTCTTCAAGAAACAGTTTTTGCAATGCTTGTTGAAACTTCTGAAAGAGCATTGGCACACACAGGAAAAAAAGAGCTTTTACTTGGAGGAGGTGTTGCGTGTAATTTGCGGCTTCAAGAAATGTGTAAAATAATGTGTGATGAAAGAATTGAAGAAACTAAATTCTTTTGTCCTGAAAAAAATCTGCTTGTAGATAATGGAGCTATGATTGCTTTTTTAGGTGAAATAATGTTTAAAGCAAATGCAAATGTATATTTTAGTGGGAGTCTTGAAGAACTAGATATACATCCTCAAGAAAGAACAGATTATATTGAAGTTAGTTGGAAATAATGCTAGATAAAAAGTAATTTAGGATTTTAAAAAAAAATTAGTTTTAAAAACTTGAGTTATTTAGTTATTTAGTAAAAAAGAGGTAAGTTTGATGAATAAGAGAGTTAAAAACAAAAGTTTTTCCAATTGTAGTCTTTTTCCAAAAAATCGTAAAGGAACACATGTTGAAGTGATAATATCTTTTGTAATATTTATATCATTTGTAGTTTTTGTTTTTGCAGCTTCAAAATATTCAATAACAAAGCAAGAAGGTAAAAAAGATTTGTTTAGTAATTTAGAAAATGGGTTGATTGAGGAGTTTTCTTCAGGAGTTAAAGTTATTAGTGTAGCTATATCTCCTCCTACTGGAAGTTGTGTAACACTTTCAGGACACTCTATAAATAGTCTAGATATAGGAAATAGGATAGTTATTATTGATTCTAGAGGAAATGTCTTGGATAGTTCAATGGTTTATATTGACGGGGGTTATATTAGTATAAATGGATTAAGTTCTCAAGATACATTTTTCAAAATATATTATTCTGAAGAGTTTAATCCAGTGTCTGGGGGAGGTGGAAGTTGTACTAATGTGAATGAAGAAATAGGATTAGTAAAAACAGATAAATATGTATTTCAAGAAAAAATAAAAAGAAGTGTAGATGAAGGGGATTACTCTGCATTAAAAACCCAATTAAATGTTCCTGGAAAAACTGAATTTACATATGGAATAATTCTTTCAAATGGGGATTTAATTGAAAAGAGTCATCCTGATTTAGAAAGTGATATTTCTACAAATATATATGTTAGAGACAAACCAATAAATTATATTAATTCAGATGGAAAAATAAATTCAGGATACTTAAAAATTAAAGTATGGTAAATAGAAATTTAACTAAAAACAAAAAAGGATGGATGAGGTTAGTTGAAGCTTTTATATCAATAGTTCTTCTTGCAGGGGTCTTGCTTGTTGTTACAAGTTCCAATGTTTCTCCAAAAATGAAGTTTCAAGAAGAAATAACAGAAAAGCAAATTTCTATGTTAAGAGATATTCAATTAGATGAAGAGTTAAGAGCAGAAATTTTAAGTGTAAATTTAGATGATTTGCCTCTTGAGTGGGATAAGTTTGAAAGTGAAGTCCCTCTTGTAAAAGAAAGAATAGAAGAATTATCTCCTGTAGGAATAACATGCAATGCAAAAATCTGCTTAATAAATGGACAGTGTTTTTTTGAAGGAGATTCCGATAAAGAAGTTTATGCAAGAGCAGTTATAATATCTGCAAATGCAACACATTATTCTCCTAGACAAATTAAATTATTTTGTATTAAATAAAAGGTAAATTCTATCCTTTCCAATTAATTAATTTTTTACAATAAAATGTTCCTTTAATCTTTGAATTAATGAAGGTATTTCAGTTAAACCCTCCTTTAGTGTTTCAAGATTGATTGCATCCCCATAATAATTTATTCTATTTCTTAGTTTTCTGTATCTATCAAATTTTAAGGACAATTGTTTTTCATTTAAAATCTCATCTAAAAAGGAAGCAATAGACTCGTGGTTAAAAAATTTATATCCTTTAAGATACCCTATTGCTTCACAGCACTGTCTTAAAGACTCATATAATTCTCTGAATATTGTCTTTGAAGTCTCTTCTTTAAAAGGAATTATCTTTGCTGTGTTTAATGCTTGTTCAGATGATTTAATTAAACTCTTTGCTCTAATTGAGTCAATAGGAACTTTTTTAATAAAACCTTCTCTAATTAAATTATCAAAGTTCATTTAAATACCTCTAATCTTCCTGACAAAATTATTCCATTTAAAATATTATTTAATAGTTCAGGATTTTTAGTTTTTGCAGAATTAAAATCAGATTTTGAAAAGAGATGTAGAACTGCCTCTCTATTTAATTTTTCTTTAAATTTAGAATAATCTTTTTCTTTTTTAATTTCTGTTAAGACAAACAAATCAATATCGCTTTTAGAATCATCTGTTGCAGAAGCATAGCTTCCAAATAATACTATTAAAGGGTAATCATAGTCTTTTTCAATTTGCCCTATTAATTCAGATTCTCTAAGTTTTTCAATATTAAAAAACAGCTTTAAGTTTAAAAATTTCTTATTAATATTTGCTTTAAAATAATCATAAGGCTTACCTTTCTTTATCTCTACTAAATCCTCTTTAACTAATTTTAATAAATATTGCCTTATTGTAGTGTGATTTATCTTTAATAGTCTTGAAAGTTCTCTTATCTGAAATTCCCCATTAGGATTTTCAAAAAATGGTTTTAGTATTTTTAATTTAGTTTCCACGTGTAAATATATATTTACATGTGTTTATAAATATTTCCAACTATCCTTTCCAATTAATTATTGGTTTAATTTCTTTTAGAACTTTAACAGATTTTTTTTGTGCTTCCATTATTTTATTTATGTCTTTATATGCCATTGGAGATTCATCAAGTGTTTTTTGAGAGACTGTTCCTTGTATGCCTTTCATTGAATCTTGAAATTCCTTCATTGATATTTTTTCTTTTGCTTGTTTTCTACTTAATAATCTTCCTGCTCCGTGTGAAGAAGAATTTAAAAATTTGGAATTTCCTAGCCCAATAACTAAAAATGAGCCATCTCGCATGTTTCCAGGAATTATTCCTCTTTCTCCTTTTTTTGCTGGAGTTGCTCCTTTTCTATGAATGTAATGCCCTCTCTCATAAACTGCGTGGTTATGATTTTTATTTACCCAAAGTTCTGTTTTTAGTTTTTCATTTAGTATTTTTTCAAGTATTTCAATTACATTGTAGGAAATTTCTAATCTATTAAGAAGAGCGTATTCTAATCCAAATTCTAATATATTAAGATATTCTTTTCCTAATTCAGAATCAACATCTAAAGGAAAGGTTCTTTCAAAATTAGTTTTACTGTTAGATGCTTTAATCATGTATTTTTTTGCAATTACATGCCCTATTCCTCTACTTCCAGAATGAATTATTAGCCAGATTTCTTTTTTGTAGTGTCCTATCTCAATAAAGTGATTTCCTCCTCCTAAAGTCCCTAAGTGTTTTAAGGGAGTTGTTTTAAGAAAATGTAAAATATTTTTGTTGTGAGGTTTTTTTTGGAAATTTTCTAATAGTTTTTGAAATTCTTTTTTTGTTTTTTCTGAGAGGTTTTTTGATTTTCTATATTCACCTACTCCCATAGGTATATTTTTTAGAATTTCATTGTAGATTTTTTGAGTGTTTTTAGTTATTTTCTCAAAAATGTTTTTCCCTTTTATTTGAATTGCAATTAAACCGCACCCAATATCATACCCTACCCAGGCTGGAACTATTTTACCTTTTGTAATTAGAACTGCTCCTATTGGTGCAGAATATCCTTTATGAGCATCTGGCATAAGTGCAGCAGATTTTACAAAATCTTCAGAATAACACTCTCTAAATTGCATAAGTGTTTCTTCGTCAGTGTCAATTGAATAATCAAATATTTTTTTTGTTTCCATTGTATCTTAACCTATAAATATAATAATATATAAATATAATAATTATAAAACTTTTAAAGTGTTTGGATAATAGTAAATTTTAGGGGATAAATAAAGTAAAAATACTAAATAAGAGAATTTATAAAAAAGAATTCCTATTAAAATAGAACATTAAAAGAGGTTCAGTTATGAAAAGTGTGTATAAGGTTTTTTTTGGGTGTATGATAGTAATCTTTCTAATGAAATTTGTTCCTGCTCCCCATATAGATTCTGCTTATTGGAATACTACTAGTGTAACAGAAGGGGATCCAGTAAAACTCATTGTAATTGGACCTGGTTTAGAGGGATTTGAAATAACATTTCAAATATTTGAGAGAGATGCTGGAGGAATTGACCAACCACTTGTTAATAACCCCTCAGGTATTAGATATAGTGGTTCTTCTTCTTATGCAATTTGGACTGCTGAATATCATAAAGATAATGAACCCGGGGAGAGTGACCCTCCAGAATATTATTTTGTTGCAGCTGTTACAGGAGAACCTTGGGGAGGTATGACAAGTTCAACAGAACCTGAAGATATGCTTCAAGTTAATCCTCGTTCAATTTGTGGAGACGGAATAATTCAAACACCTTATGAAGAGTGTGATGATGGAAGTTTAAATGGGGTTCCATGTCTTGCTCCATATAAAGATTCTTGTACATATTGTTCTGATGAGTGTGAAGAAGTTGTAGTTACAGGAGGGTATTGTGGAGATGGTAATATTGACAGTCCTAATGAAGTGTGTGATAATAGTGGTTTAAATGGTGTTGTGTGTGTTGTTCTTGCTGGTGAAAGTAGTTGTGTGTATTGTTCTGATGATTGTGCAAATGAAATTACTATTATGAGTTCAGTATGCGGAGATGATATTTGTAATGAACCTGATGAAAATTGTAAAGAGTGTCCAGAAGATTGTGGAGCGTGTATAGAAATAGCGCCTTTACCAGTATTTGGGGATTATTCTTTTCTTATTTCAGCTGCACTTGTTTTATCAATTTATTTTTTAATCTCTATTGTAAAAAAAAGAAAAGAAGAAAATTTAAATAAGAATCTAAAAAAGAAAAAAACGTCCTCAAAAAAGAAAGGGAAAAAGAAAGTTGTTTGAATTCTTAGAAAAGGCGAAGGGTTTTAAGGATAGAGAAGTATTAGATGAATTTAGGAAGTTGGAGGGTGTTAAACTAAAGATAATGCAGTAATTAATGTGTATTAACTATATAATAGTAATATTTAAATAGTTTAAAGAAGTGTGTTTATTATGGACAATCCTTTTTTAGGTTTAGCCCAAGTCTGTTCCTCAATTAATGAATATTATCAAAATTTGTTAGGATATAAACCAGAACAAACTAGTTTGCAACAAGTTTCGAGCCAGGAGTGGAATAGATTTACAATTCAAATAGGGTTAAACCCTAATTCATCTGGAATTTATCTTCCAAGAAATCAAACAGCAATAGTAAAAGATGGAAGCCCTTTAAGCCTGTTTCATGAATATTTTGGGCATGGGTTATATTGTGAAAAGTCCTTATCTGGAATGAGGCTAGTTGATTTAGAAAAAAAGCTATTAGACGAAGAGAAACAGGAGTTTTCTTCAAAGAAATTTAATTTAAAAGAATTGCAAAATTTTCGTAGAAAAAATAAGGCATTTAAGGAACTTGAAGAATTTGAGAAAGAAAATTTAGGGAAATATGAATTGTTTGCAATATGGACAGAATATTTACTTTCTAAAGAGTACGGATTAATGGATAAGTTTGAAAAAAAATATGATTCTTTAGAAAGAAGAGATAAAGAAACAATAGATACTGTTATTAATTTTTCACATCAATATGGGAATTTGGCAACAATGTATTTTCAGGGAATGGCGAAAAACACCAGTATTGAAAGAGTTAAAAAAATATTATATGACATATATGGAGAAGATTCTATTAAAAATTCAAAATTAATTTTATTGACAGGCAGTAAAAAACCATTTTCAGATATTGATTTATTTGCATCTTCTTATTATTTAAAATCAGCAAAAAATGATTTATTAGACTTGATAGTCTTTGATGATAGAGATTTTGAAAAAAGAGTAGAATTATTTGAAGTTCAGGTTACTCATTCCATTATGAAAGGAGAACTTGTTTTAGGAGATATAGATTACCTAATTAAAAAAAAGGAACAATTAAAACATCAGCCTATCACAGAAAAAGCTATCAAGCATAACTTCAAAAAGTCTATTATGCAGAAGCTCGCCTCTGAAGAAGAAAAAGATGAGAGGTTGAAAAATCTTTATTTTTCATATTACCAAACCTATCTAGCAAATGCATTAGCTCTCTCAGAAGGAAAAAGAATTTTTACAAAAGAAGATTTATTGCTATACTTACTAAAGCAAGCGTCAGTGGAGGACGAGAAACCACCGCAGTTAAAAGGAGGTTCTAAAAAATGAAGCTTGAGCAAACATTAGGCATGTATCAATCAAGGCAAAAAGTGTTTGAAAAGGTTTACACTATTGAGGGATTGGAATATTTAAGTGCTAGTGCTTTATACAGCGGAGAAAAAATCTGGCTTCCAAATGGAAAATGTGTAAGAGGAGAGGATTTAGGTTTATTTGGAGACGGCACTAATCTAATTAGAACAGGTAAGAGCATAAAAATAACTGATAGTCTAACAAACATTCCTATAATGAGACTAGATTTTGCAGACAACTTCCATAAAGACCATATAGATTATGGAACATCTGGGAAGAATAAATTTAATTTCGAAAGAATAGGTGAAGAAGCACGTAGTCTAATGGACTTTACCATTTTAAAAAAACTAGGGATTGATTTAGACGAAGATAAATAAAATGGAACTTGAAATAAGAGATTTTACAAAGGGAGCTACAAAAGAAGATTTAATGAAAGATGGTGAAATAAAAAAGGTAGAATCTTGGGATGCAGGTATTGTCCCTTCAACAAAACAGCTTTTTTTCAGGATTGAAGACGATGAAGGATATGAAGTTGTACTTAGATTTGACAATGAAGAAGAATTAGACGATTTAATCAAGTCTTTTCAATATTTCAAGAAATACAAAAGATTCCCTCCATGTGGTGAAGACCATCCATTAGGATTAAATGGACCGTGGTAAATTAAATTAAGAAATATTTTTAATATGGCTCCTTATGGAGCCATTTTTATTTTTTGTTTGTAGTTAAAGGGTGAAAAAAGCAGGAAAATACACCTATCAAAAAGAAGCATAATAATCTTTAAAAACTATCACTATTTAGTTACAATATGGTTAGGAAACTAAGTAAAACATTGAAAAATATACTCTATTCTGTGCCAATAGCACTAATGAGTACTTTGCACGGATGTGAGCCAGAAAATGAACCTCCAACAGCAATACTTGAAGTAAACCCATTAAGTGTTGAAGTTCCTTCTGAAATTAGAATGAAGGTTAGGGGAACAGACCCAGATGGAGTAGGAGACATTAAGCAATATGCATTATATATAGGAAATGAGAGTATTAAGAGTGACAAACCTATTGATGTTTTAAGAGAATTTAAGGAAGAGGGTAAGTTTGATGTTTATGGTGAAGTTATTGATTCTAAAAATCAAAGTGATAAAACTGGAGTGAGTAAACTTGAATTAACTTTAAGTGAGGGTATTGAACAAAATGCAAGTTTAATTAATACAGTTGAGATAGAGTATTCTGCTAAAATCAAGAAAGTTCCAAAAGCAGAACTCACAATAAATAAAGATGGTGAGGTGTTCTTAAAGGAAGATATAATTGATAATTCACTTACAGGTTTTGATTATAGTAAAACTTTCAAATATAATCCTGATGGAATAACTAAAGGTAATTATGAATTTGTGCTTAAAGCAGGTGATTTAGAAAAAAGAACAAGTGTGAATATTCCTAATTATAAACCTGTTTTAGATTTAAGTGGTGTTGATAAGAATTTAGAAGATGAATCTGAATTTGTATTTGATTTAAGTGGAAGAGCTAGTGATGTAAATCCTGAAGATAATCCTGTTGTAGTAAATTATGTAAAATCACTAGATGATAAAACTAAAGCAAGATTAGAGGGTAGTAATTTAAATGTAAATACTTTTTGGGAAAAACTTGGAGATTATCAAATTGAAATTGAATTAAAGAATGCAAAAAGTGAATTAGAGAAAGTAATGTTTAATGGTAAAGTTGTTGAAAGTCAGTATAAATATGCAATAAATCCATTTGTTTCAACTAATGAGAATGGTGCAGCATATGATTTACTTAAAACAAAAGCACAAAGAGATGCATATGTTAGGGAAAAATTGCGTGAAGACTGGGCTGATATTTTTCACATTCTTCCAAGTTTTCCTCCAAATCCAACTTGGGTATGTACAGAATATGCTGGACAACTTATGACAAATTTTCATGGGAATCCTGATGCAGTTGGATATTCTGGATTTGACTTAGATTCAATTTACTGGCATAAAGGAACATTAAAAGATAATGGTAAATATGGGTTACCAGTTTATTTTGTAGATTATTTTGGTACATTTGCCCATTCTATGAATGCTATTTTAACTGGAGATGATTTAACTAAATTTGAAGATTGGTGTTTTATTGAACCTCAATATGATTCTATAAATGTCAAACCTGGACATTTATATATGCAATCAAACTGCCAAATTTGGATAAGAGCTCCTCCGAGAAATAGAGAAGGTGAATGGGATGGTATGGTACATATAGTAAATTTTAATGTTGTAAATGGAGTTGCTGAATTTGAACAACCTTATGTTAGTGATTTAGTAAAGGTGATTACAAAAAGAAAAGAAGAATAATTAAAATAAAAAGTATTTACTTAATTAGAAAAAGATTTATAAAAGCGAATTTACTATAATATACTATAATGAGTAGCAAAAGAGGTTTAATATTTTTTGTTGTAGTAATTACATTTACAATATTATTATCAAGTTTTATTTCAGCAACAACTTGTTCAATTACAACTTCTTGTCCTGAAGCTAATAGAGTTATGAGATTATCTTCTTCAACAAATGCTCACGGAGCATTATGGAATCAAGGAACATACACTTATTATTTATGTTGTGTGGGTATGACTTATTACTCTGCTGCTGATAATGCTTCTATGCATACTTGTTCTCCTGCCTCTAATCCAACTAATAAGATTTTAAAATTATCTGCAACAACAAATGCTCATGCTCAAACCCAAAATGAACCAGGTTACTCCACAAATGTGTGTTTTGGAAAATTTATGTGTACTTCTGTAACAACTACTTCTTGTCCTTCTAATTATCCTATTCAGGTTCTTTCTTTAAGTGCAAATACAAATGCACATTTAGCTCAATTTAGTAGTACTTATGGAACAAAAATATGTTGTAATGATAGTTCTGTTGCTGTTTGTGGGAATAGTATAGTAGAAGATGGAGAGAATTGTGACTGTGGAGCATCAGGGTCTCCTTGTACAAGTACTCAATTAAGAGGGCAGACTTGTGTTGGTTTAGGTTTTAATGGAGGTAATTTAAGATGTAATCCTCCTGGAGTAAGTGGGTGTGGATATGATACTAGTCAGTGTTGTAATAATCAGTGTACTCCAGGTGCAACACGATGTTCAGGAAATAATGTTCAAACATGTGTTTCAGGAAGTAATGGATGTTATAATTGGGGAACTCCAACAGCTTGTTTGTCAGGACAAACTTGCTCGGGTGGAGCTTGTGTTTGTGTTCCAACAACATGTTCAGCATTAGGTAGAAATTGTGGAACAGTTTCAGATGGATGTGGAGGTACTTTAAATTGCGGAACATGTGATGATGGTAATCCGTGTACAACTGATATTTGTAATAGTGGTACATGTGCCAATATTCTTATAAATAATTGCTGTACCTCTAATTCCCAATGTAATGATAATAAGGTTTGTACTGGTCCAGATACTTGTAATTTAGCAACTAATACTTGTTCAAATCCTGCTTTAAGTTGTGGAATCAACAATGATGGATGTTGTCCTTTAGGGTGTGATATAGGGGATGATAATGATTGTACAATATGTACTAGAGATAGTCATTGCACTAATAGTCCTGGACAATGTAATCCTGGGAGGTGTGTAAGTGGCTCATGTACTTATCCTGCTTTAAGTTGTGGAATCAACAATGATGGGTGTTGTCCTCAAGGATGTAATGCTGTTAATGATAATGATTGTACAGCTACATGTGGAAATGGAGTAAGAGAAAGTGGTGAGCAGTGTGATGGAACTGCTTTAGGAGGTGCAACATGTGCAAGTTTAATGGGTGCTGGATATACTTTGGGTGCTGTAACATGTACTAGTGGATGTACTTATAATACTTCTGGATGTATTCCTCCTTGTGTTTTAACTTCTTTATCTTGGAATTATTCAACTCCTGTTGGAAGCCCAATAGTTGAGGGAACACCAGTACTATTAAATATTGCTGGAACAAATTGCGGAGGAAAAACTATTAGTTTTGAAATAAAAGAAAAAGACACAATTGGAGCAGATGATGATGTGATAATAAATCCTGTTCCAATAATATTCCCGCTAAGTGGAAACTCTGCTGCTGGAATGTGGGATGCTGAGTGGCAAAGTGAAGGGGTTCCTGAAACTGACCCTCCAGAATATTATTTTAGATCAACTGTTTCAGGTGTTACAAATTCAAGTTCAAATTCAGGTGTAAATGACCCTCAATTATTAAGAGTATCAAGATTAGCAAGTTGTGGAAATGGGATTTTAGAACCTGGAGAACAGTGTGATAATGGAGCTGCCTTAAATGGTGTTCCATGTACTGCTCTATATGGAGATACTTGTAATTATTGTTCAGCATCTTGTACTTCAGTTACTGTTCAAGGAGGATGGTGTGGGGATGGTGTTTGTAATGGTCCTGAAAATTGTAATAATTGTGAAAGCGATTGTGGTCCTTGTCCTGTTACTTGTGAAATCCTTGATGTTTATTGGAGTACTTTGAGAATATTAGAAGGAAATAATGCAAATATGTTTGTAGAGGCTACTCCACATTGTAATGGAAGAAGAATAAACTTTGAAATCTGGAAAGACAATGGGGGAGGAAGAGATAGTAGAATAGAAAACCCTGGATATCTAGAAAATATAAACTCCTACAGTAGTTCAAATAATATGGGAATTTGGAGAGCAGAATATGAAGGTAATGGAGAACCTGCTAAATACTACTTTATTGCAAATGTTGTAGGATTAGATATATCTGAAAAATCAGACTCAATTGAAGTTGAAAAAAAATGGCCAGGTATAGTACGTTGTGCAGATTACACAGATGAATATCAATGTAATCATGATGGAGATTTATACTACAGAGTAGCTGAAAATGAACCTACTTGTGAAAAAGAACCTTATTATGACTCAAATATGAAATGTATGATTGCTCCAGAGTGTGGATGTACTTGGAATAGTGCTAGTAATATATGTAGGGCTACCACAATACCTAAGATAGATTATTGTGATGGAAATCCTCCAGTATCTAACTGTGGAAATGGTGTTGTAGATGCTGGGGAAGAGTGTGAACCTCCTGGAGAAGGAAATTGTGGTGATGATTGTAATTATATTGTTCCTCCTAGTTTAACACCTGTATGTGGAAATGGAATACTTGAACGTGGAGAAGTTTGTGATGGTAATGAATTACAATTAAGTGATAGTGAATGTAGTCACTTTGATGATTTCACATCAGGAACAGTAAATTGTTATCCTCAAGGACATCTTCTTGAATGTACTTATAATTTTAGTAATTGTCAAGGTCCATTAGATCACTGTGGGAATGGAGTAGTTGAATATGAATCAAACGAAGAGTGTGAACCTCCTGGAGAAGGAAATTGCGATACTAACTGCCATTTTATATCTCCTGGTTCAGTGTGTGGGAATGGAATAGTTGAACTTGGAGAAACATGTGATAGTAATGAATTACAATTAAGTGATAGTGAATGTAGTCACTTTGATGAATTCACATCAGGAACAGTAAGTTGTTATCCTCAAGGGCATCAATATCAGTGTACTTATAATTTAGAAAATTGTAGAGGAGATGATAATGGTGGAGGAACAATTAATTATCCTAATCCAGGATGGTGTGTTTATGAACCTACAACAGATGATAGTTGTTCAGAAGGTGTTTCTCAAATAACAGTTGGAATTAGAGGTGTAATGGGGTGGGATCCTTTAAATCAATTCACTGAAGATACACGTTCTTCACTAGGGTTACCTGATACAGCATTTTTCTTAGATAATACTGGTGTTTGGAGACTCGGTTCTATTGATAAATACAATGAATGCATTACTGAGCGCTCTAATTTAATTTACTGTCCTGCTACAGTAGAACTTCCATTCTTTAGTGTAAATCACGTTGCATTTGCTGTTGCATTAATTGGGTTAATATACATTGCTTATACTTTAAGTAGAAAAGATAAAAAAGTAGTGGTTTCTAAAAAAGTTAAAAAAAGAAAATAAAGAATAGAATTATTTAAATTAAAAAGATTTATAAAAAAGAATTTATTATTATAATAATGAGGTGTAAAAGTGTATTTATCTTATTATTTAGCATAGTATTTATAGGAATTGCCTCTGCTTCATTTGAATACTATAAAGAAGGAAGTTTAATAGTTAGTAACTATTCTCCCTCTGAAACACTTAAATTAGATTTAAATATAAGTTTCTTAAATCAAAGTTTAGAATCAGTGTTTATAGATTCTCTTGGAAATGAGGTTTCATTAAATGAACTTTTAGGGAGAAATATAGAATATGAGGGGAAGTTTTCAGATATCACAAATACTTCTATAGATTCTGCACCTCAAATTCTTAGTTTTAATGAAACAGGAATTATTATGTCTTCATCAGAAAAAGTGTTTGATTATTACATTGAATTAGATGGTAAAAAAATATTTGAAAAAGAGTTTAAAGTGGCTTTAATTAAGGGGGAAATAGATTATGCATTAGAAAAGAAAAAAGCTCTTCTAAATGCCTCTAAATCAAAAATAGAGACATATGATATCTACACTCAAAGTATTTTAAATAAATACCTAAATATAGAATCAATTGAATTGGAATTAAAATCTATTGAAAATAAATATTTAGAGCAGCAACTTGAATCACAAGAAGAAATTTTAGAAAGTATAAATAGAATAAATCTTCCTACAAACTTCTACTTAATGTCCTACTCTCAGCCTATGAGATATTATCCTGAAAGAGAGTCAATAGATCTTTCAGTTCTTGCAGATTTAAGTAGAATTGATTTTAGAGGAAATAGAGAAAACTATTTAGATGCTATTTTTTTATGGAATAATCAAAATATTGTAACAACTATAGAATCTAAAAAAATAGAGATAACTTATGAAAATAAAACAATAGAAATCCTCAACATATTTGATTTTTCATCTAGAAAAACAGAGAATTATAATTCTGCTCCTTATGCAATAATTAAAGACCTTGGAGACAATGTATTTGATAATATTTCTAGAGTTTATTCAGGAGAAGGTTACTTTTATTTAGTCTTAAATGAAATTTCTAATAAATTTGTATTTGCAACTAAATCAAATATTGATTTCTTTAGTGTCCCTGTGTTTATTTCTCCAGATATTGATAAATTAACTCCTGTTGATAGTGGACAATATGAAAGATGGAAAGCTCAAAATAGATGGTTGTGGTTTATTTTAGTTATCTTTTTACTGCTCTTAATATTTGCCATAACTTATATTTTAGTCCAGAGATGGTATATTAGAAAATATGAAACATATTTGTTTAAAACAAAAAATAATATGTATAATATAATGGTTTATATACACGATTCAAAAATAAAAAATATTCCTAGGGAAACTGTTGAAAAGAATCTTAAAAAGGCAGGATGGACTAGGGAACAAATAAATTATGCTATGAGGAAGTATGAAAATAAGAAAATAAAAGGAATTGTTGGAAGCCCTATGAATATAGGCTCTCAAGAACCAAAAAAAGAAGTGAAAAAAAGTTCACTTAAAAAATAATAACACAAATTTAATAAACCTATTTTGATAAAACATTAATATGGCGATAAAAGTATTCAAGAATTTTTTTAAAAAAATATTTAATAATTTATTTAAAAATAGAAGGGAAATCAAACTAGGATTTTATGGCCCTCCAAATGCAGGTAAAACAAGTTTAGCAAATAGGATTTGTAAAGATTTTACAGGACAAGAAATTGGAACAGTAAGTAAAGTCCCTCATGAAACTAGAAATATTCAATTTAAAGAAAAAGTAGAAATAAAGTATAAAGGTAAATCTTTAACTTTTAAAATGATAGACACTCCAGGAATAGCTACAAAAATAGATTATGAAGATTTCTTAAAATATAATATGAAGAAAAAAGAAGCAAAAGAAAGAGCTAAAGAAGCAACACAAGGTGTTATTGAAAGCATAAAGTGGCTTGATGATATGGATGTTGTTGTAATAGTTTTAGACTCATCAGAAAACCCATATAATCAAGTAAATATAACAATAGTAGGTAATTTAGTTGCAAGAAAAATACCTGTTCTTATTGTTGGAAATAAAGTAGATTTAAAGAAAGCAGATTTAAAAAAAATAGAAGCAGCTTTTCCAGAATATGATGTTGTGGGTGTAAGTGCTAAGAGTGGTGAAAACTTTGAAGAATTTTACGAATCAATATTTAAATTAGCAAAAAGCATTTAAAAATAAAAAGAATATAATAAAATGGCAAAGAGGGATAAAAAATTAGGGAAAATAAAAGGATTTTCAATGCAGTTTATTCCTTATTCTGAAATAAGGGATTTAAATAGTCATGAAAGAATAAAAAAAATCCTTAATATTGTTCTTGGAAATAATATTTTATTTATTCAGGGAAGACTTAAATCAGAAGAAGAAGCAAGATTAATAGGAGATACAATGGCTATGATAGGGCATATTAAAGGATTTAGAGGCATAGAACTCGCTGTAATTAGTGGAAGTAATGAGATGAGTATATTAGATAAGATGAGAAGCGGATTAATAAAAGCACTAAGTAAAGGAGATTTAGGTGCAATAACAATAATAGGACCTGCAACAATAGTTAAGGAAATTAAAAGAAATCCTAAAAAGATTGAGTTATTATTAAATAAGTAAAATACACTAGATTAAACTCATCATTAATTTTATAATAATATTTAAATAGTTTGAATATGTGAGTTTCCTATGGAGTATAATCCAAATTATAACGCAGTTAAAAAAATAGAACTTTATGGGGATATCAACTTAATACATAAAGATAGTATTGTTGCAATGTGCTCCCTTTGTGGGGGTGGAAGCGATTGTTCTTGTGGAAGTTGTGGAATATGTAACTGTGGAAGTTGCACTATTGACGATAGAGTAAGCACAGTTCCTATAGAAGATTGGATTTAAGATTATTTATTAAAGATGAAAAAGATATTAAATCCTTTTTTATATATTAGAAAATATCTTGATTACTCAATAGTTTATTCCCCCTATAAACACAGGTTTTTTTTATTTAGTAATTCTAATCTTGAAGATATAAAAAAAGGAATAAATAAAAGTCCTTATTTATCTGAAAATAGAATACTTGTTGAGAATGATTATGAAAATAAATTTATAGAGCACTATAAGAAAATAATTAATAATACAGAACAAGAATTGAGTTTAATGTACCTTCTTTTAACAGATAATTGTAATTTTAAATGCCCTTATTGCTTTATTGAAGGAAATTATAAAAGTAAAGAAAGAAATGTTTTAACTTGGGAAAATGCAAATAAAGCAATTGATTATTTTTTTAATAATTCCAAATCTAATGAAAAAAGGATAATATTCTATGGTGGAGAACCTTTATTGAATAAAGATGTTTTAATTAAGTGTATAACTAAAATAAGGGAATTATCCAAAGATACACATATTGGAATAAACACTAATGGATCTATCTATGATAAAGAACTGTCTAATGTTTTTAAGGATAATAATGTAATAGTGTCTGTTTCTATTGATGGGTTTAATAAAATTAATGATAAAACTAGAATAAACCATAGTAATTTAGGCACATCTAAAGAAGTTATAGGGAATATAGAAAAATATCTCTCTGATGGAGTAATTGTTTCTTTTTCTATTACAATCAATAGCCACAATATAGATTACTTACCTTCAATATCTAAATGGATTTCAAAAAAGTTCAAAAAAGTGAAATCAATTGGATTTAACTTACCTTTGGAAAATATTAAGGGAAACAAATTATTTGTAGATTCAGAATATTGTGCTTTTCAACTTTATAATTCTTATAGAATATTAAGGAGAAAAAAAATCTATGAGGATAGAATCTTAAGAAGATTAAAATATATAATTAATGAAAAACCTTATCTTAAAGACTGCGGAGCGTGTGGAAATCAAATAGTAGTACACCCCACGGGATTAGTGGGTCCTTGCCATGGATTTTCAGGTACAAAAAAATATTTTGATTATAATATAGATAATCTGGATTTTAAAGGAGGAGAAACTTTTAAGAAATGGAACCTCTTATCCCCCCTAAATAAAGAGTACTGTGTAAATAAAAAATGCCCATTTATTCTAATATGCGGAAATAGTTGCCCTTATTATTCTGAATTAACTGAAGGTAGTTTAGATTCACCAGATAGTAGAATGTATCCTTTTTTGAGTTTACTTATTGAAGAATTTGGAAAAGATTTATATTTGAGCCCTCCAAAAGCAATAGCAATAGATTATGATGGAACAATAATCTCTCGTGAACCTACTTATGAAGCAATTAATTTTGTAGCTAAAAAATACGGGTATATGGAAGAGATAGAAAAACAAGATTTTTATGATATAAGGGAGATATTTAATAAAATCTCAGAGGAGTTAAATAAACCTGAAAAAGTAAATGATATGATATATCTATATTTAAAAAAATGGAAAGAAAACTCAAAAATAAATAAACCCTTAATAAATCAATTAAATGAAATTAAAAATAAGTATAATCTACCGGTATATATCTTATCTAGAAATAAAAAAGAGAGTATAATTACTGAATTAAAAGAAAAAAAAATAAATTTAAATCTTTTTGAGGATATCTTTGAATCTAAGAAATTTAAAAAACCCTCTTTAGAGTATTTTAAAGAATTTTTTAATGAAATAAATATAAAACCTGAGGAATTAGTTTATATTGGAGATAGTTATTATTCTGATATTAAGCCAATATATTCTTTAGGAATAAGAGGAGCGATATCTTTCTATGCTAATCAGGATTATTTTGAAGAATTAGATAATGGGTGGTTAGTTGATATTTTTAAAGATTACTTTGATTTAAAAAATGAAAAAAGTAAAAATATATGATTCACACATAGAAAAGAGATTCTCGGACATTAAAAAATATGAAAATGAATTAAAATATAGGGATTACTTTAAAGAGAATTTTATTGTTCCAGAAATTTTATCTGAAAATAAAGATAATTTAGTATTAAAAATAGAAAAAGTAAATGGAACTTTTCTTGAAAAAGAATTAAAAAAATGGAATATTTATGATGTTGAAAGACTTTTTAAAAAACTTCCTTTAAAAAAAGGGATGCTAAATGAATATCCTAAAATAGAATATATTAAGAATAATTTAAAAGAAATACCTCCTCCTATATTATACAGTGTAAAAGGAAACGAGGGGTTATTAGTTCATGGAGACTTTAGGCCTCAGAATATATTTATAGAAAAAGATAAATTGGGGTTAATCGATTTTGAACATTCTGGATATTCTTACCCTGAAAGAGATTTTGCATATTTTTATATGGAAACTATTTATTTTAACAGAAAATTATCCTCAGAGATATTAGATAGACTAAAAAAATTTGAGGATTATAATAAATTCTTATTTTATTGTGTATTTTACACATTATCCTCATTAGAAAATAAGTTCTCTAACAAAAATGGATTAAAAGGTGTGTTAAAAGAGATTCTTGGAGAGATTAAAAGAGTTTCTTAGTTGAATTCATTAATTTTATAAACTTGCATTGATTTTATGAAATGTAATTTAAAATGCCACATCAGTGTGTTAAATGTTCTAAGATAATACCTTTGGGAAGTAAAGAATTATTAGATGGATGTAGTAATTGTGGTGGAAGGTTTTTCTTTTATATAAAGCAAGAACAACTTGAAGAAATAAAAAATAAGATAGTTGAAATACCTGAAAAAGAAAAATCTGTTATTGAAAAGGATATAAGGGAAATAGTTGGAATTACAGATGAAGAAACACCTGTGATACTTGATTTAGAGTCTGTTAGAGTTGTGGGTGAAGGTAAATTTGAAATAGACATTGTTAATGTATTTAATAAAAAAAGACCCCTAATCTACAAACTTGAAGAAGGAAAATATATAATTGATTTAGCTTCTACTCTCAATAAAAGTGTAAAAGAGTTAAAGGAGATACAAAAACCTTATGAGAAAAAACGAAAAGATTCTTAAGGAAGTCCTCGATAAATGCAACCCTTCTGAAAAAGAGTTAAAAGAAATAAAAAAAGAAGTTAATTTATTTTGCGAGACACTTAAAAAAAATATAAAAAAATCAAATATAGATGCTGAAATATTTATTGGAGGGAGTTTTGCAAAAGGAACAGTAATAAAAAAAGACAAATATGATGTTGATGTGTTTGTGAGGTATGATAAAAAATACAAAAACAATGAAATTTCTAAATTAACTGAGAAACTTATTGGAGGAACATACAAGCATTCTGTTATACACGGCTCAAGAGATTATTTTAGAATAGATATTAATGAAAATTTCTTTATAGAACTAATACCTGTTAAAAAAGTAAATAGTTCTAAAGAACATGAAAATATAACTGACTTATCTTATCTTCATGTGAAATATGTAAATAAAAAAATAAAAGATAAAAAAATATTAGATGATATAAAAATAGCAAAATCATTTTGCTATGCTAATAAATGCTATGGTGCAGAATCTTATATTCATGGTTTTTCAGGGTATTCCTTAGAATTACTTGTTTATTATTACAAGGGATTTGAAAAATTCATTCAAGCTATGACTAAAGTGGGAAAAGATAAACTTTTGATTGATATTGAAAAACAGTATAAAAATAAAAAAGATATTTTAATTGATTTAAATACTTCAAAATTAAATTCTCCTGTTATTTTAATTGATCCTACTTATAAACAAAGAAATGTTTTAGCTGCATTAAGTAAAGAAACTTTTGAAAAATTTCAAAAATCTTGTATTGAGTTTATAAAAAAACCTTCTATAAAAAATTTTGAAGTAAAAAAAGAAGATATTGAAAAAATAAGGGAATCTTCAATTAAAAGAGGAAAAGAATTTATCTTAATAGAAGCTAAAACAAATAAACCTGAAGGGGATATTGCAGGTAGTAAGCTCTTAAAATTCTTTAATTATTTAGGTAAAGAAATAGGTGTGTTTTTTATAATAAGCAAGAAAGGATTTGAATATGGAAAAGGGGAAGTAGCACAGTATTTTTTTGTTACTGAAAAAAAGAAGGAAATAATATACTCTGGGCCTTATAATGATGATAAAGAAAATTGTAAAAAATTCATAAAAGAGCATAAAATAATATATGAAAAAGAAAACAGACTTTATGCTCGTGAAAAAGTAACTCTTGGATTAAAAGAGTTTTTAGAGAAATGGAAAATTAAAAATAGTAAAATAATAAAAGAAATGTATATTAGTGATTTAAAATTTAAATAAAAAATTAAAATTCTTTGGATATTTTTTCTAAGACACTTAATTCTTCTTTTGAAACTTCTCCTTGAGAGCACCACTCCCCAGCTTGAAGAAGACTAGATTCATCTAATTTTTCCTTGTTTTTAAGTATCTTGATTATCTGGTATCTTGAGCTTAATTCAATAGGATAATCAATAACACCTAAAAAATCTGATTTAGGATAAGTCTTACAAATAGCAAATGTTTCTTTAGAGTGAAGAGTATCATTAAAGGACCTCCTATAGACAATTATTTTTCCTATGTCTGAACCTTTCCAAATTTCCATTGTATAAAAGCAATTTTAATTAGTGGAGAACCTTTTTTAATGTATTCTCAAGGTACATCTTTATTTTATTAGACTCTTGCTTTTCTCCTTCAAAGCCTAAGAGATTCACTAAAAAAGTGTACTCAGAATTTCTGTAAACTAAAACAGTTCTAATTATTCCTACTCCAGGAAGCTTGTAATAACCATAAGCTTCAACAGGTAACCCTTCTGAAAGAATATAAGAACTATTTACTACTTTCCATCCTAGTCTCTTTAATACAACAGCAACAGACTCATTTATTCTCATAAAATTGTTCTGTCCAGGAATTCTTTCTCTAGCAGTGTAAATGACTTTTTCTTCCATTTTACTTTCTTTGATTTATTTTATCCTCCCAAGATTTAGTTAGCTTCTCCAAAGGATTTTCCCCTGATTGAATATTTTGTTTCATTTTAATTTCTCTCCTTTTTAGGTTTTTTAGATTGTTTAGTAACATTAGTTTTATCTGATTTTTCAACTCCAAATGCAATTTCAAAAAGAGAAGCAAAATATTGTGAGAAAAATTCAGAATTAAGCCAAATTGCAGATTCTTCTTTACTTTCTGGTCCAGTTAAATAAAATAATACTTCTTCTCTATCAATTATAAAGAATTTTGCATCAATATTTACTTTTTTAATTTTAATTCCAAACTCTGATTCTGCTTTTCTTATTAGATTATCTTCCCCTGAAAGAGTTAAAATTATCTTAATATTCTCTCTCTTTAATAAATCAAAAGTTTGTTGGAAAAGTTTGGTTTTTGAGAGTATATCCCTTACATTAGCACAAATTAAAACTTCTCTTTTAGAGTTTCTTATTATTTCCCTTAAATAATTTGAAATATTTGATCTTCCTTTTAATGCAGCAGAAACATCTTCTCTTTTTACAGGTTCTATTCCACCTTTATATATTTCTTCAAGTTGTGCAAATTCTTCAGTATCTTTTATATTTGAAAGACTTTGTATTTTCTCTTCTGCTTCAACTCTTACATTGTTTCTAAGCTTGTCAAGAATCATCCTTGGTTTTACTCCTAAATATTTAACTGGTTTTCCAAGTTTAACTATTGCAAAACCTTTTTTTTCAAGTGTTTCTAAAACATCATAAGTTCTACTTCTTGGAACACCTGAAAGCTCTGCAATTTCCCCTGCAGAAGCTGCTCCTTTTCCAATTAAAGCAAGCCAAACCTTAGTCTCATAAACATTCAAGTCAAAGTAATCTTTGATTTTATTAATTAATTCTTGTTTAACTAACATTTTAAATAAAAAAGCCCCCATTTAAATCATTCATTAAATTTTGATTAAAATACTCTATTTCATCTAAGACTTTCTTTTTCTTTATTTCATCAAGTTCTTTAATATGAAACTCAACTCCTTTGTCTATAGTTTTATGGAAATCCTCTCTAAGATTAAGGAGTTTTTTTGAAAGATTATTTTTATCTTTATGAGGTAGGTTTTCAAGATTCAATATCTTATATGCTTCTTCAGAACAAAATTGTTTTATTTTAAATAAAAAGTCTTTGTTAGGATAAATTCTATCAATATTCAGATAATTCTCATCTTCTTTCTTATTATAGTAATTATTAATTAAATTATATCTTTCTATAATTAAGTTGTATTCTTCAATTATTTCTTCTGGTTTAGTTTTATTTTCCATTTTATTTTTTGTTTTTATTTTCAGATTTATATTCTTGATTTAGAAAATCATATTGATCAAATGTTATTTTTTCTATACATTCTAAAGGAACATTCACGTGATAACACAGGTTTTTAGGTAAAAGAGCAAAAGGAGCATGGAAATCATTTGTTTCTCTTGAAAGAGCATTTAATCTGTTCCATTCTTTTTCTTCAGTAATCATTTTAACCAAGCTATTTTCATTAAATTTACTAACTTCCCTTATACACAAAGGACTAACAGTAGTGTATTTTACTTCACCTTCTTGCATTTTAGGATTTACTTTAAATCCAATTGATTTAAGGAATTTTTGCTTAGATGAAAGAGGTAATTGCTTATTTTTTTCCTGATAAAAGAAGTCTATCTTGTCTACATTATCTTCAAATTCATCTAAAATCTCTCCCCAAAATTTAGAGTAAGAAACTGCTTCTTCCATTGAACTTGGAATCCTATTTAAATGAATAACATTATTAGATTTACTAGATAAATCAGCATTAATTTTATTTTCAAGAGCTAAACCAGTAACATAGTCTTTTCTTGTTTTAGGGTTAGATTTTAATTTATTTTCCATTTTAATTTAATAGTGATTTAGAAAGATACCTTCTAAAATTAGGTAAATTTAATTCAAGATAAGAATCAGTTCCTTTTAAGTAATGTAAGTCAGTCTCTATTGTTTCACCTTCTAATCTCCATCTTTGAAGGCAAATTAAATCTATTAATCCGTTATGGTAATCACTAGATTCAATATTTTCTTCAACTATCTTATTATAATGAAGTAAGCCAATATTTGTCATAAAGTTACTATTCTTTAGGGGTTTATAAATATTTCTATGTGTTGTATTTGTTGAGTAGTTACAATACCCCTAAATATAGAATAAAATTATGCAATTGAGATGTGTTTAAAAATAAAAAGAGCCCTAAAAAACAAGTATTCCAGATATCCAAGAAATTAAAATTCCAAGTAATATTCCTGCTGTTATAAATGGCATTGCAGGGTAAAATTTCTTTTTCTCAGCAAAAAACAGTAGATAACCTAACCCTAAAGTAGCTCCTATAAGGACTAATAGTGCAGGCATAAATCCAAATTGTTTAAGCATTACTCCTGCTGTTATAATAGGGAAAACAACATCTCCTCCACCTAAAATAGCCATATCTACTCTAACATTCTTAGATTTTGCTTTTGATTTTGAAGCTTCCTTAAGTTCCATTCTAGTTTTTTTAGAGATATAAGGTACAAAAAATCCTGAAAATATCTTTAATTCATTTATTTGGTATTTAGCCATTTTCTGCATTATTCCAGAGCGCCAAACTGCCCACATATCATAAATAGATATTAAGAATAATAAAACTATAACTGTCCAGAAATTAAGAAGTTGAACAAACACTGCTGCAATTGAAGGATAAACTACTAATTCTGTGAGATTGTGGATTAAAAAATTTCTTTTAAATACTTTTATTAGTGCTAAAGGAAGTGCAAAAACAAGTGCAATATAAGGGAAATATTGTTCATTAGGGAAAAATGTGTTAAAGAAAATTCCTATTGCTATTAGTATTACTGCAAAAAACCAAATTTTTAAAATAAAACTAAAATTAAACCTAGTTAAAAGTATTAAGAGCACTATTGCAAAGATAAATGCAATTATAATTGAAGGAAGAAAAGAAGTGTAAAAGTCAGATTCTTTTTCAGCCTGAGGAGTCTCCATTCCATAGGGTAAAGTATTTTCTTTTACATTATAGTGATCAATAACATATAATCCAATAAACTGAGAAACTACAAACATTGCAAGAATAATTATTGTTACTTTAAGGTTGTGTTTCATCTTATATATAGTGTTTTAGGGTTTTTAAAGGTTAAATAATAAAGATAATGAGAGTAAAATAAATAATAATTAATAGAGTAGTAAATTAATTATCTTAATCTAATAACTTCTAAATTTCTTGGAACAGTTGTTTCAATTCTATGAGACTTGTAAAGAGTTGAGGCTAAATCAAGTGATTTTGAAACTTCTCCATGATTTATTAAAATCCTTTTTGGTTTAGGGTACATATTATTGAAAAAAGAAATTAATTCATTTCTTCCAGAGTGAGGTGTTAATCCTGTTAATAATTCAACTCTCATATTCACTTTAATCTCTTGTAGTCCTCTCTCAGCTTCAATTTGCACTGATTTTTCTCCATCTTGTAATTTTCTTCCAAGAGAACCTGGGCCTTGATATGAGCTTAAAATTATTAAATTATTAGGATTGTCTGCAAAATATCTGAAATACTCTACAGAAGCTCCTCCTACAAGCATACCTGAAGTTGCAATTACTATACACGGTCCTCCTTCAATTACTTGTTTTCTTTCTTGTGGTGAAGCTACTCTCACAAAAATATCTGAAACAAATGGATTTTTATCTTGGAAAATTGAAGAACGTATATTAGCACTTAAAAAATCAGGATAAGCTGTGTGAATAGCATTAATATCCCAAATCATTCCATCAATATACATTGGTATTTTTGGGAGTTCTCCTGTTCTAATTGCTTCTTCAACTCTTAAAATAGTTTCTTGAGCGTGTCCTAATCCTAATTCTGGAAGAAGGACTTTTCCTCCTTTTTCTATTGTTTCACGTATCATATCTATGAATCTTTTTTCAGTGTCTTTTCTTGGAGGTAAAAGATCTTCTTTACTCCCATAAGTTGATTCTACTTGTATTGATTCTACTCTAGTGTATTTATTAACAGCTGGATCTAAAAGTCTTGTTTTCCCGTATTTCATGTCTCCAGTATATACAAAATTATGTAACCCATTTCCAATATTAATGTGCACTTGTGCTGAACCTAATACATGTCCTGCATTGTAGAAAGTTATTCTTATATCAGGTGTAACATCAGTTACTTCATTGTAATTTAAGCAAATACTATGCTTTACCATTTCTTTAATATCTGATGAACTAAATAGAGGAGTTGCAGCTTGCTTATAGGCCACACCTATAAAATCTAAAGCAAGAAGTGCTGCTATATCTCTAGTAGGAGCAGTCATGTATACTGGTCCTCTATAACCCATCTTATAAAGATAAGGAAGCAAACCTGAATGGTCTAAATGAGCGTGTCCTAAAATTATAGCATCTATTTGAGAAATATCAAATTCAGGAACATTAAAGTAAGGGAATTTATCATTTCCTAAAGAAGCTACATCAATTCCACAATCTAAAAGAATATTTGAATTTGGTGTTTGTAAAAGCAAACAGCTTCTTCCAACTTGTCTTCCTCCTCCTAGGAAACTTAATCTTACCCATTCTTCTATTTTATCTGGGTTCCATCCTTTGTAGATTTTTTCACCTATTTCATTAAGGAATTTTCTTCTATAATTATTATTGTCATAAAGAACTTCTCGTATATTTTCTGTTATTTTACTTTTTATTGCAGGAGAACGCTGAACTTGAGGTACCCAGAGTGTCTCTTTTCTTATTTCTTCTAAAATAGAACCTTGTTTTCCTATTACTAATCCTGGTTTTTTTGCTTCTATTACAACTATACTTCTTGGAGCATCAAATAAAATCTCTGTTATTTCAGCTTCTGCAGGAATTATTTCTCTTATTTTTTTCTCAGTTGCTTCTTTAGAAGGTAGAATTTTTTGGTCTGCACGCAACTCTATTCTTTTCTTAATTTCATCAACTATTTTTTTTATCTCACCTTCACCTTCTCTAAAAAAATTCTCATTGTCTGTGTAAAGCACTATATTTGCCCCTTCAAAATTCGCTTCTTTTACTTTTCCACGTAATTTTTCTGTAATTTTATTTAAAATTTCCATTTTATAAAAATATATTAAGATTATTTTGTTTCATTCACATATTCTGGAAGAATCTGTTGTTCAACTACTTTTTTAATACCCTCTTTTGTTATTGTGAACACATCGATTCCATATCCTGAACCCATATCTCTTTGAGTTGAGGACTTAATTGCTTCTTTTGCTAATTCAATTCCATCTTTAATAGACATATCTTTTTTGTATTGTCTCTCTAAAAACCCTAAAACATAGGGCATTCCTGAGCCAAAGTTAGCATCATAGTCATCTACTTTTACAAAACTCCCAGCAGGTTCAACAGTGTAAAGTTCAACTGTTCCATCTTCATCAAATCCTCCAATTAAAAATCCTGCTTGTTGAGGAATCATTGAAGGTTGCCTTATACCTGAATAAGATATATTTGAAAGTAAACTTGCTGCTTGTTTCACACTAGGTCTTGATTTTGAACGCAATTCTTTTAGTTTTAATTCTGCAGGCAATAGTTTTGCAACTCTTTGAATGTCTGATACCATTCCTGTTCCAGAAATAAGAATATAATCATTAATCTTTTTTGTTTTTTCTGAATTCTTATTCATGACAATTGTCCCTGCACTTGATTGTCTATCAGAAGCCATAACAATTCCTTCTTTACAAACAATCCCCAGTATAGTTGTTCCGGTCCTTAATATTGACTTTTTTAATTCTTCGTCCATTTTAGATTTTTAGATAAAATCAATCTAGAATTTATATTCTAGATAAAATATGATGTTTTATAAATTTTTCTATATCTACAAACTAGTCAAAAGCAACACTCTTTCCCCCTTCTTTTTTGAATTTTATAACATTATCAACAAAACTTTCAATTTTTTGTTCGTGACTTACAATGATTAATTGGGAAACATTTAATTCTTCTAAAACCTCTCTCATCTTATCTAATTGCTGATCTGAAAATCCGTCTGTAGGTTCATCTAAAATAACTATGTCTTTTGTTTTTATTTTACTTAAAAAAGAGTTTATTACTTGATTTAATGCGAGTCTATAAGCAAGGGCAATAGCTGTTCTTTCTCCTCCTGAGAGATAAGCATAATCTATTTCATAATCTTGCTGCTCAACTATTGGAGTAAAATCATCACTTAATCTTACATTGAATGTATCTGAAACAAGCATTGAAAACCATTTAGAGAAAAGTTTTGAAAACTCTATTTTTAGTTTAGTGAAAACATTTTTTTCAACAGTAGAAACTATTGGAATGAATTTTTTTGATAGCCACTCTTCTAAATCAGAAAGATAGTGTGCTTGAGTTTTTATTGCTTCTATCTCTTTAACCCTCTCTTTCAGTTCATTTATTTGTCTTGAAAAAACCTCTATTTCTCTTTTTAATTCTGCAACTCTTATTTCTGCATTTTTTTCTTCTCTTAATGCTTCTTCAAGTTCCTTATTCTTTTCTTGATTTAAATTATCAAATTTATTAAGTTCAAACACTTTTAGTTTTAGGGATTCTATTTGATTGTCAAAAATTTCTAAATCCTTTTCTAAAGAAGTATTAGTTTTTTCTAAGTTTTCTAATTGTCTTTGTTTATCTTCTAATCCTAGTAATTTTACTTTCAAAATCCTTATTTCTTGTATTCTTTTTTCTTTTAATGAAATATCATAATCAATTTTTAATATTTGGTTTCTTAGTGCTTCTTTTTTTTCAGTATTATCTTTAATTAAATTATTATTAGAGGAAATATTAGAATCCATTTCATTAACTACATTTGATTTGTATACTGAATCAACTTCTTGAAGGCAAGTTGGGCATATTTCTAAGTTCTTTAGTTTTTCTTTAATCTTTTCACTATCATAGTTTTTAGAGTTGAGTGCATGAATCAAGCCTGTTATATTAATGTTTTTTTCATTTAATTCGTGTTTCTTGGATTTTAAATCACTAACTTCTTTTTCTAATTCCAAAACTTCTTTTTCATTATAATCTAGGCTTTTTAATTCTTGGATTTGGGATTTAAGATGTGTGATTGATAGGGAATTGTTGTGGATTGTGTCAATTTTAACATTTTTTGCAATGTGGACTTTTTCTATTTCTTGCTGATATTTTCTTTTTTCTTCAATTTTTTTTAATATGTCTTCTTTTTCTTCTTGAATCTTTTTTCTTTTTTCAGATTTGTCTCTAAATTTAGTTTCAAATGAAATTAGATTATAAGATTTTTCAGAAAGTTCTTTTTCTTTAGATTCAATATTTAGTTTGTCGCTTTCAAGATTAGAGGAGAGTGCATCTTTTATCTTTTTTTCTTCCCTTACCTTGGAAATTAAAACAGATGCATTTTCAATTATCTTTTTATATTTGTCAATACCAAAAACATGTCTAAGAGTATTTATTCTTGTTTCTGAATTTTCAAGTATAATTTGTTTCATCTCTTCTTGAGGAGTATACACTGTAAATTTATACAAAAGATTTTGCTTTTTTGAAAATTCTTTAGGGTAGTTTAGAAGTTCTAAAACCTTGCTTTTTAATTCAGTCACAGATATTTCTTTTTTTTCTCCGTCTATTGAAATTGAACAATAATCTTGTCCAACTGCCCGTGTTTTTTTTAAAGTTCTTTCAAGAATTATTATCTTTCCATCAATTTCAAATTCTATTTCAACTCCCCCTTGGACTTGTCCATTCCTTAAAATTGAAGTTCCTTTTTGTCCAGGCTGTAATCCAAATAAAGCAAATTCTATTCCTAAAAGAACTGAGGTCTTACCTGAGCCAATATCTCCTGAAAGAAGTACTGAACCTTCTGGAAAAACTATCTCTTGTTTTTCATAGCTTCGTATATTATTTAAAATTATTCTCTTTAACTTCATTTTATTTATTAAGGTAATTTAAAGAATTTTTTAGTTCCTTGAATAATCCTATTATTGAATGTCTCTGTTGTCTCACCTTCTTGTTTCTCTATTGAAAGAGAATTCATTAATTCATTTATTATATCATTAAAAGAAGAAGGATATTCTTCTGAATGTGATTTGATTATCTCTTCTTCAATGTTTTCAGAATCTTTCTCTGGAATATTAAATTCTAATTCTATCTCCTCTGAGATTAAATCGTGAGTGTTCCTTAAAAGAAAGTATGCTTCCTTGCTTTTTATAAATTCTTCAATCTTAGAAAATTTTATATCAGAAGTTTTTCCTCTTTTTAATTCCCCGTATATCCTAAGCAGGATTACTTTGTCTTTAAGTTCTCTTTGATTAAGCTCATAAATTATTTTCTCTGTTCCTGTTAGTGCATCACTTATTTCAATCACTAAATGTTCTATTTGTTTTGTAGGTAATTTTATTCTTTGAATATTAAAGTTTGATTCTGTATCTATGATTACAAAAGATCCTTGTTTTAAGTCTTCAAGTTCCTTAAAATTATTTGGAAATAATGGTCCTGGATAAACAAATCGCTTATCACTATAAAAGACGTGTATGTGTCCTAATGCATAATAATCTGCATGAGGTAGTTTATCTGGATTTATTGATTCTATAGGTAGTGTTCCAACAACTCTATCTATTGTGGTGTGTAACATGAATATTTTGTATAATCCAGGAGAATCATTAAATCTTATTTTTTTTAAATCAGCTATTTCTAAACCTGATTTTCTTCCAGGGTATCCATAAATTGCAACATTTCCATAAACAATTGGATTAAGGATTATTGAGTTTTCTTTTTCCTCTGCATTATAAACATTTTTACAAAATCCTGCTTTCTCAAGAACATCTAAAAATGTTTTTCCAGATACAGAATAGTCATGAGAACCTGCAATTATAAAACAAGGTATTCCTGCATCTTTTAATCTTCTAAATTGTGCAAATGTTTCTTTAAGTATTTCAATTGGGGGATATGCTGAATCAAATAAATCTCCTGCAAATAAAATAAAATCCAATTTTGACTTTATACAAATATTTACAGCTTCTTTAAAAGATTCAAAATTTAAATCCTGCATTGGCTGTTGTTTCCATCCTCCAAGATGTACATCTGCTATGTGGGCAAATCTTACCATTTTATCTCCTGTAATATTTGAACGACTACCTCGTCAACATGGTTACTCGAGTGTGCAAATCTTACCATTTTATCTCCTGTAATATTTGAACGACTACCTCGTCAACATGGTTACTCGAGTGTGCAAATCTTACCATTTTACAATAAATTAATTTAGTATTTTTAATCATTTTTATACAAAAAAGTTTATAACAGCTCAAAACTATACCAATATATAAAATTAACTACATTAAAGAGGGTGATATGAGATATAATATACTTATTGGAGGTGAAGCAGGGCAAGGACCAAATGTTTTAACTCAAATTGTAGGAAATGCTCTTATAAAAAGTGGAAATTATGTTTTTTATTCTAGAGATTATCAATCCCTAATAAGAGGAGGACACAATTTTAATATTCTTACTTTTTCAGATGAACCTATTTTTAGTAATGATTCAAAAATAGATATTTTAGTGTGCTTAGACAGTAAAACAGAAGAAATTCATAAAAAAAATTTAAATGCTGGGGGAATAATTCTTAAAAATTCTAAAGAGAATATGTATTATGCAGGAAGAATATTCAAACTTTTATGTTTAGAATTTAAACTTCTTGAAGAAGGACTTAAAAAATTGAGTAAGAAATTCAGTGAAAATCTTGCAAATGCAAAAAAAGGATATAGTGAAGAAACAAATAACTTATGTAAAATTCGAAATTATAAAAGAAGCAATTATCTTATCAATGGAAATACTGGAATAACAAACGGTGCACTTAATTCAAATATAGATATTTATTATGCATATCCTATGACTCCTGCAACTCCTATACTTAGTGAATTAGCCCCTATTAAAGGTGTTAAGACAGTAAAACTAGAAAATGAAATTGCTGTAATTAATGCAGGTTTAGGTAGTTCAATAATGGGAAAAAATGTTATGGTTGGGACTTCAGGAGGGGGATTTGATTTAATGACTGAGTCTCTAAGTTTAGCAGGTATAGCAGAAATACCGATTGTAGTATATTTATCTCAAAGACCTGGTCCAGGAACAGGGGTAGCAACCTATACTTCACAAGGAGATTTGAATATGGCAATACATTTTGGACACGGACAATTCTCAAGAACAGTTGCAGCTCCAGGAGACCCAAAAGAAGCTCAAGAAATGACAAATGAAGCATTTTATTTATCTCAGAAATTTAAAATACCTTCAATAGTTTTAGGAGATAAACACCTTGCAGAAAGTAATTACACATTAGATGAAGAATCCTCTATAATTAAAATAAAAAATACTACTCCTTTTACAAGATATAATAGTTATGAAAAAGATAGTTTTGGAAGTGCAACAGAAGATGCTCAAATAATAAAAGAGAATATAGATAAAAGGTTGAAGAAACATCAGCAATTAAAAGAAGAACTAAAAAGATTTTCTAGGTTTTTTATTTATGGAGAACCAAATTCTAAGAATATTGTTGTGAGTTGGGGTTCTAATAAAGGGGCAATACTTGATGCAATTAAGGGACTAGATGTAGAGTTTATTCACATTAAATACCTTGAGCCTTTCCCAGAAAATATACGAGATAATCTGCTAAGGAAAAATATACTCCTTGTAGAAAATTCTCCAACAGGACAATTAGCAGGAATTATAACTCAACATACAGGAATGTTCATTAATCCTAAAAATAAAATATTAAGGTATGATGGAAGACCATTTTTTGCAGATGAATTAAAAAGAGAAATAGAAAAGAGGTTAGTGTAATGGTAAAAAAAAGTAAATCCAAAAAACAAAAAAAAGGGAGTAAAAAAAATAATAAAATTAGGTCTGATGTGCAAAAACAATTAATCTGGATAACATACACTGCATTGTTAATGATAATTGGGTTAATCCTCTTTAAATACATCCCAATGTATTTATTTGGAAAAGATATTTTATTTGATGCTTCGCAACATGTATTATTTATAATTCTTGCATTGTATATATTATGGTTTTTTATTGACCAAAACAAATCTTGGAGAATACCTTACTTTATATTTGCAGGAGCATTAATAATTATTGTGGGCATTCAAAGAATGATAGCAAATCAACATAATGAAGTTGGAATTATGCTTGCTTTAATAATAGGGGCTCTCTCAATTATAATCCCTAGATGGAAAGAATTTATGGTGGAGGTAAAATTTTAATGGTAAATTTAAATTCACCTACAAAACCAACTTGGTGTCCTGGATGCTGGAATTTTCAGATACTTGCAGGTGTAAAGAATTTTTTAAATAAAAAAATCAAAAATGAATCAGATAAAAATAATTATGCTATAGTAGCAGGTATAGGATGCCATGCTAAAATATTTGATTACATCAATTTAAATGGAATAAATACACTTCATGGAAGAGTTTTGCCTACTGCATTAGGAATTAAAGTTGCAAATCCTAAAATGAATGTAATTGGATTTTCAGGAGACGGAGATGCATATGCAGAAGGAATTGAACATCTTATTCATGCTGCAAGATACAACTCAAATATGAAATATCTTGTACACAATAATCAAGTATTTGCTCTTACTGTTGGGCAACCAACTCCCACAACTGAATTAAATTTTAAAGATAAGACAACTCCAAAAGGAGTTAATGTTCTTCCTTTAAACCCAATTAAATTAATGCTTTCCGCAGGAGCAACATTTGTTGCTAGAGTGTATGCAGATGTAAAACAAATAGAAGATGTTCTTGAAGAAGCGTTTAATCACAAAGGATTTGCATTTATCGAGGTTATTCAACCTTGTTTAGTATTTCATCCTAATGATGATTATAAAAAATATACATATATGCTTAAAGAAAAGAAACATGATGTTAAAGATTTTAATAGTGCAATGAAAAGAGCAGAAGAATTTGATTATAATATTTTAAATAAAAAGACTAAAATTCCTTTAGGTGTATTTTATAAAGAAAAAAAAGCAGTATTTGAAGAAAATATTAATTAACTCTTAGTTCCCAAACACAAAGCCTCTCAAAGAACAATTTTTCACATCCAATTTCTTTCTCTAAATATCCTAAGCTCTTAAAATCAATATCTTCTGAAATTGAACTTGTTATTAAAAATATTTTTCCATTTTCTTTAAGGTAAAGTTTTGCATCATTTAAAAATCTGAGAATAATTTCATTTCCTTTTTTACCCCCTGTAGTTGAAAGTGCTGAATCTTGAGGTTCATTAATATCTTCAGGAAGATAAGGAGGATTAAAAATTATTAAATCAAATTTTCCTTCAATATTTTCAAATAAATCTGAATAAATACAGTGAAACCCCAGAATATTACAATGCTCCACTGAATTATGATTTATATCTGAGGAAAAAATATTTTCTATTTTAACTCCTAAATTATCTGCTGTTTGAAGATGTATTCCAGAGCCAACACCTATCTCTAAAAATTTTAAGTCTTCATTATTCTCTAAAAGGTTTGGAAGCTGCTCTTTTAATATCCTAGACATTAAATAAGAATCTTCTGCAGGAGGGTAAATAGTTTTCATAGATTAATTAAGTCCAATATTATTAAAAAACTTTATTAAATCTTCCTTAAAAAGGAACACTGAAACTAAAGCACCTAAGAGCAATATTAAAATAACTATTAAAACATAGGTAACTACTTTACTTGGGGGTTTTGGAGAATCATCATATCTTGAAACATGTTGAATAACTTTTTGGTTTTGTCCCTCGTTTTTATGAATTACCTCTATTTTTGAAGGAATGTTTACTGGTTTTAAATCTTTAATAGCTTCTTTTATTTTATTTGTAATATCGTCATTTTGTTGATAGTGTAATTGAGTTGAGTCTAAACTTGAAAGTTGTTGAGTAGTTGGAGTAGATTCCAATGGTTTTTCTAAATCCTTAGGAGAAACATCTTTCTTTTCTGGCATTTTTTGAAGTTCTAAGTTATCAGTAAAAGTAGTGTCTTTTTTTGGAGGCTCTTCTTCTTTTGGCTTTTCTTTATTGGGAACACCTGCTTTTGTTGCAATATCATCTAAAGTATCTTGTAAAGTTCCTTTAACACCCATTATTTGGGGACCAAGTTTATCATAAACTTCTTTTGCAGAATCTTCTATTTCCTCTCTATCATACCCTGCATTATAGAAAGTCATCATAGCTTTTTCAAGGGGTTCTCCCCTAGATAATGCAGATACTAAACCTCCTATTATTTCTTCATTTAATTTAACCATATTATATTTTTATCACCTTTCCATTTGAAGATAAATGAGAGTTTTCTTGAAATTTGTATCCCATCTCACTTGCTAAATCTATTAGGGGGGCCTCCTGTTTTAAAGAACCATGTGCAGGAATTAAATGTTTCGGTTTTAGCATCTCTAATAAATCTCTTAAATCTTCTTTACCCCCGTGCCCTGAGACATGAACATCTGTCTGTAATCTTACTCCTTGCTTCTTTAACTTGTTATCCATTTTTTCTCTGGCATTAATATTTACAGAAGCAGGTATTATACTTGAAGAAAATATTAAATTATCTCCTGTTCTAAATTTGAACGGAGTTTCATTATAGATTATTCTATCTAAAATAGAACCTTTTTCTCCTTGATGTCCAGTACACACAATAAGATAGTCTCCTCTATTTCTTTCTACTTTTTTCAAAAAGGAATTAATTTGTCCACGGTATTTTATTGTATTTATTTTATTTTTAAATGGACACTGGTTAACTTTAATTGCAGCTTCAACATATTTATTTAAGCTTCTTCCAATAAACACTATTTTTCTCCTTGTTTTTTGTCCAAAATCTACTATACTCTTAAGTCGTGCAATATGGGAAGAGAAAGTTGTTATAAAAATTGCAGATTTCTTATCATAAATATTTCCAAGAGCGTCTTCAAGTAAATTCCTTGCTATTCTTTCACTTGCAGTTCTTCTGTCAGTATCAGAATATAAAGCATCTACTACAAGACATTTTACTCCTAATTTACCTAATTCTTTTAATCTTTTATAATTAGGAGGTAATCCTATAATAGGATGATTATCAAATTTAAAATCTAATCCATAAAAGAAAATTCCCTCTCTTGAATGCCATGCAACAAAAAGACATTGAAGTGTAGAGTGAGTTGTGTTAATAAATTCTATTTTAATTGACTCAGAATTACCCTTAAATGTGTAAGTTGAGTTTTCTTTTACGACTCTTCTTTTATTTCTAATACTTATCTTCTCATCTTTGAGTATTCCTTCTAAAACAGCCATTGTAAAAGGACTTGCAAGAATTTCTGCTTTAGGGTATCTATGAGCAAGATAAGGTAAAGCACCTACATGGTCTAAATGAGCATGTCCAATTATAATTAATTTTACTTTATCTGTCCATCCTAATCTATCTAAGATTAAATCATTAGGTATTGCTTTTGCTGCTCTAAGCATATTTTCAGTATATTGGACTTGGGATTCTTGTTCTTGTAATTCCACTAATGGTGGGAGATAAATTCCAGCGTCAAAGATAACAACATTGTCTCCGACTTTTACAGCAGTCATATTTTTTCCGACTTCTTCATAACCTCCAATAGTACAAATTTCCATCTTGTTTAATCCTCTTTTTTGTGTAAATTTATGTAAATAATTGGCATAGTTGCTTTAAATATTTTTTTAGGAAGGTTTTTAGATAGAAGTTTGTTAAAGAATGTATGTCTGGAAGAAGAGGTAAGCTAAAAAAAACAATTATTTATATTACAATTATCTTTGTTATTCTATTAATTTTAATAGTTTTTATTAATCCAAAAAATAAAATGAATGAAAAACATATTAGAGAACCTCAGTTTTCTGGGACATGGTATCCGGGGGATAAAGTAGAACTTGAAAAATCAATTAAAGAATATTTTGAAGGTTATGAAAAAAAAGATTTTAATGGAAAAGTAAAGGCAGTGATTGTTCCTCATGCTAGTTATGTTTATTCTGGAAAAATAGCAGCAAGTGCATTTAATCAATTAGAAGAAAATTATAAAACAGTTTTTTTAATGGGACCGAGTCATTATTATTTTTTAAAAAATGTTTCAATTTCATCTTTTAAATATTACTCTACTCCACTTGGAAACATTAAAGTTAGTAAAAAAGCAAAAGAAATAGTAAATAATGAAAAAACTATATTCAATATTGAAGAAGCACACGAAAAAGAACACTCTTTAGAAATTGAATTACCTTTTTTACAATCAAAATTAAAAGAATTTGAAATAGTTCCAATGTTGGTTGGTGAAACAAACAGTGTTGAACTAAAAGAAGTAATTCTAAAATATTTAGAAGAAGATGATTTAATTGTTGTTAGTGTTGACTTGTCTCATTATCATGAGTATAATCAAGCAATTGATTTAGACTCATATTCTATTGGGAGAATAATGGATTTAGATTCTAAGGGTATATTTAGTGCTGAAATTGATGCTCCTTGGGCTGTTGCGAGTCTTTTAGAAATTGCTAAAGAAAAATCTTGGAAACCTTATTTTATATCTTATGCAAATTCAGGAGATATAAGTGGAGATAATACAAGTGTAGTGGGATATTCTGCAATTGTTTTTGTTGATGAAAGTGAATTTAATTATAAAGAAAAAGAATTTATGTTAAATCTCGCAAGAAAAAATACAGAAGAATATCTTAAGAGTGGAAAGAGTGTAAAAATAGATGAAAAAAATATTCCTGAAAAACTTAAAGAAAAGAGAGGGTGTTTTGTTACATTTTCTAAAAATAATGAGCTGAGGGGATGTATTGGACATATTATCCCTCAAAAAAGTTTATATGAATGTATTATTGAAAATTCAATAAATGCTGCAGTTAATGATGAAAGATTTTTCCCACTAACAAAAAAAGAATTAGAAGAGGCTGTAATTGATATTAGTGTTTTGGATATTCCTACATTATTTGAATATGAAAATTATGAAGAATTACTTAAAAAACTAGATGAAAGAAAATATGGTATTGTTCTAATAAGAGGGGAGCACCAAAGTACATTTTTACCTAGTGTCTGGGAATTTATTCCAAATAAAGAGAATTTCTTAGGTAATTTGTGTATTAAAGGAGGAATGGAAGCAGAGTGTTGGAAAGATAGTGAAACCAAAGTGTTTCTTTACAAAGCAGAGGATTTCTCTGGATAATAAAAGATATAAAGTGTTTTTAATTTAATAATATATGAAACCATTAATTGCATCACATAAAGAAAATAAAAGATATCTTCTTATTAAAGGAGAGAGTGAAAATATTAAGGAAAGTATTGAAAGAGCAATACTTCAATTTTCAGGAATACTTGGTATGAGTAAATGCGGATTAAATTTTATAAAGCAAAATAAAGGAGAAGTGATTATATCAATAAATAGAGAGGCTGTTGATTTAGTTAGAGCCAGTATTGCAATCTTGAATGAGAAAATAGAAGTTAGTAAAGTTAGTGGGACTTTAAGGGGTTTAAAAAAGCAAAAGTAGCCACCAAAAAACTTAAAAACTTCCAAAAATGTTAAATTTAAACAAGAACAGAGAAAAAATTAAATTGATTATAAAATTCTCTTAATATACAATGGATATGCCTATGGACATGCAAAATCAAGCAATGGGTTACGATAGAACAGCTACGATGTTTTCTCCAGAAGGACATTTACTCCAAGTTGAATATGCTGAAAAAACAGTAAGATTGGGGAGTTCCAGTGTTGGAATGGTTTGTTCTGACGGGGTTTTCATACTTGCAGATAAAAGAATTGAAGATAAACTTATTGTAAAAGAATCAGCAAGTAAAATATCTGAAATCGATTCTCATATAATCGGTAGCTCATCAGGAATATTGTCTGATGCAAGGATACTTGTAGAAAGAGCACAACTTTTTTGTCAGCAACATAGAGTTACTTATGATTCTCCTATAGAACCTGAATTAGTAATAAAAGAAATTGCAAATATGAAACAACAATTTACACAATATGGTGGTGCAAGACCATTTGGAGTATCAATGATGATTGCTGGAATAAATGGAAAAAAAGGAGAATTATTTGTTAGTGATGTTACTGGAAATTATTTTTCATACTATGCAAATGTTATAGGTGAGAATGATAATAAGATAAAAGAAGAATTAAGGGAAAAATACAAGCAAAGCCTTACAATAAAACAAGGAGTTAAACTTGTATTAGAAATATTTGAAAAAGTTCAGGGAAACAAGTTTAATCTTAAAAAATTTGAATTAGCTTATATTTCTAAAGAAGAACAAAAATTAAAGAAATTAGAAGGGGAAAATATTAAAGAATTATAAAAATGACTAATACTACAGCACGAATTAAAAAATCTGGAAAAAATTTTGAAATTCTTGTTAATCTAGATGATGCATTGAAATTCAAGAAAGGATTAATATCAAATATACAAGCTGAAACTGATTTTGTATTTAAAGATATGAAAAAAGGAGAAAGAGCTTCTGAATCTGATCTTAAAGAAGCATTTAGTACATCAGATTTTAATGAAATAGTAGAAAAAATTGTGAAAGAAGGAGAAATATTAACAACACAAGAGTATAGAGATGCTGAACAAGAAAAGAGATTTAAACAAGTTGTGGACTTTCTTTCTAAAAATGCTTACGACCCTCAAACGGGGCACCCTCATACAGCCGAAAGAATTAAAAACGCTCTTGAACAAGCAAATATTAATATCAAGAATATACCTATAGAAAATCAAATTAATGAAATTCTTGAAAAAATAAGTATCATTATTCCAATAAAGATTGAAACTAAAAAAGTTAAAATAAAAATTCCTGCTGTTTATACGGGAAGGGCTTATGGAGTAATATCTACTTATAAGAGTTCAGAAAATTGGATGAATGATGGAAGTCTTGAAGTTGTTGTAGAAGTCCCGTCAGGAATGATAATGGATTTTTATGATAAATTAAATTCGATAACACACGGAAGTGTTATTACACAAGAAATAAAAGAATAATAAAATGGCAGAAATAGAAAATAAGAGAAAAGTTGTAATACCTGGAGAAACAATTGTAGAAGGAGATAATTATCTTCCAGGAGAAGGTACTGAAAAAAGAGGAAATAAAGTAGTTGCATTAAGATACGGACTTGCTGAAGAATCAAATAAATTAGTAAAATTAATTCCACTTTCAGGAGTGTATCAACCAAGAAGAGGAAATATTGTCATAGGAAAATGTAATTTAATCACATTTAATGGGTGGGTAATTGATATTGGAATTGCTGAAAATGCTTTCTTACCCCTTACTGAAACACCTAGATTTGTAGCTAAAGATAGATTAGATGAAGTTATGAAAATAGGAGATATTTGTGTTGTTCAGATTTTTTCTACAAATGGAAGAGGTATTGACTTAACAATAAAATCAAAAGGATTAGGAAGAATAGATGAAGGAATTGTATTTAAAATAAATTCAAATAAAGTTCCGAGAGTGATTGGTAAAGAAGGAAGTATGATAAAAGTTATTAGAGAGTATACTAATTGTAATATTACAGTAGGACAAAATGGATACATTTGGATAAAGGGAGATAAAGTAGATGATGAATTATTTGCTAAAAGAGCAATAATGTTTATAGCAGAGAAATCATTTGTAGAAGGACTTACTGAAAAAGTTGAAGAGTGGTTTAAAAAGAATGGTGGAGAAAAAAAAGAAACTAAAAAAAATGAAAATAAATCAGAATTTAAAGTAGAGGAACATTAAGATGACAAGTAATTTTAAAAGACCAGATGGAAGAAAAGTGGATGAGTTTAGAGAAATTGAAGCTAAAGTAGGAATAATTCCAAATGCAGATGGAAGTGCAATGTTTAGATCAGGAAATACAATCGCATTAGCTGCTGTGTATGGACCTAAAAAAATGCATCCTCAACATTCACAAAATCCTGAAAAAGGAACTTTAAGGTGCACTTATAATATGAATAGTTTTTCTGTTTCTGAAAGAATAAGGCCCGGTCCATCTAGAAGAAGCACTGAAATATCTAAAATAACAGAATGGGCACTAGAACCTGTTTTAATGTTAGATAAATTTCCAAATATGGTTGTAGATGTTCACATTAATATAATTCAAGCAGATGCAGGTACTAGATGTGCTGGAATAAATGCTGCTTCAATGGCACTTGCTCATGCAGGAATACCTATGAAAGATATTGTATCTAGTATTTCAGTAGGTAAATTAGATAAAACAATTGTAGTTGATTTAAGTAAAGAAGAAGAAGATTATGAAGTGGGGGAAGGTTCTACTGATATTCCTGTTTCAATGACACACTCGGGAGAAATAACTCATTTTCAACTTGATGGAAAAATAACTTCAAGTCAATTAATGGAAGCTATTGAACTTGCTAGAAAATCTTGTGAAAAAATATATGAAGTACAAAAAAAGGCACTTAAAGATTCAGTTGATTTAAATGGAGGAAATGAATAAGATGGGCGGAGAAGAAATATCAATAACACCTGAAGTAACTGCAGAAAGAATAAAAAAATATTTAGGAGAAGGAAAGAGATTTGATGGAAGAAATCTTGAAGAATTTAGAGAATTAATAATTGAAAAGAATGTTTCAAATAAAGCTGAAAGTTCTGTAAGAGTTAAAATAGGTGAAACTGAAGTTATTGTAGGTGTAAAAATGGATACAGCTGAGCCTTATCCTGATTCACCAAATAAAGGAAATTTAATGGTGACTGCAGAATTTTTACCTTTAAGTTCAGCTAGAATCGAACTTGGACCTCCTAAATTTGATGCTATTGAAACTGGAAGAATAATTGATCGGGCTATAAGGGAAAGTAAATTTATTGAACTTGAAAAACTATGCATAAAGGAAGGTGAAAAAGTGTGGACTGTATTTGTAGATATTTACACTATAAATGATGATGGAAATATTCTTGATGCTGCAGGAATTGGTGCTGTTGCAGCATTAAAACTTGCTAAGATTCCAAAATATGATTTAGAAAAAGGAAAAGTTATTTATGGGGAATATGAAAAAAATCTTCCTTTAAAAAAGCTTAATCCATATACTATAACTGTTCACAAAATAGGAAAACATTTAATTTTAGATCCTACAAAAGAAGAAGAGGATATAAGTGAATCTAGAATTTCTGTTGGAAGTTCAGATGGAATAATAAGCTCATTACAAAAAGGAAATTCAGGTTACTTTAGTGTAGAGGAATTGGATAAATGCTTTAAAATTGTGGATAAATCATGGAAAGAATTATTTAAAAAGGTTGAAGAACAATTAAAATAAAATGGCAAGTGTACAAAACCCTACTCAAAACTTTACAAAATATGAGAAAGCAAGAATTCTTGGTGCAAGAGCATTACAATTAGCAATGAATGCTCCTCTTTTATTAAAAATAAGTGAAGAAGATTTACAAAAAATAAATTATGATGTTCTTAAAATAGCTGAGGTTGAACTTAGTTCAGGTGTTCTCCCTATTTCAATAAAAAAACCTTTCCCAGAAAAAAAAGAAGGGAAATTAAAGAGAGACCCTTCATTAAAAGTAAGTGATAAGAAACTGGAAAGTGCAGAAGAGTCTGAAGAAGAAAAAATAGAAGAAGAAAGCAGTGAGATAATGGAACTAGCAAATCCAGACGATGAAAATGAGAGTTTAGAGAATAGTGATGACAGTGGAGAATACGGCGAATAAAACTCTAAAAACAAAATAAACAATATTCTTTTAAAGTATTAATTTTTATTTAATTTATGGTAGTAATTAAAGAGGCGTCAGCAAAAGTTATTTTTGACTCTAGAAAAGAAAAAACAATACTTGTTTCGATTAAAACATCCTCTGGGAAAAGCTTTAGTGCTTCTTCTCCTTCTGGAAAATCAACAGGAAAATATGAGGTTAACCAATACAAAAAGAGTCTTGAAGAAGACGTAAAAACAATTAAGCAATTCAAAGATTATTTTTCTGAGGAGATACTTGAGGAGTATGATGACTTAAAAAGAGTGGAGGATATTCTTGAAAGACAAATAGGAGGAAATACTTTATTTGCATTTGAATCTGCTGTATTAAAGGCAATTGCTGATGAAAAGAAAAAAGAAATATGGGAAATAGTGAATCCTAATCTTAAAAAAGATAAAACAAAACAATTCCCTAGACTTGTTGGAAATTGTATTGGAGGAGGTAAACATTCAGAAATGAGTAAGAAAAGACCTGACTTCCAAGAATTTTTAATTATACCTGAGAGTGGTTCCCCTAAAAAATCACTTGAAATAAACAAGGCTGCAAAAGAAAAAATTGAATTTCTTTTAAAAAAAAGAGACAAATCTTTTAAATCTCAAAAAAATGATGAAGATGCATGGATAACTTCTTTGAATGAAAAAGAGGTTTTAGATGTTTTGAGTGAATTAAATATTCCTCTAGGATTAGATGTTGCCTCTTCTGGGTTTTATGCTCGTGGTAAGTATAGTTATGAAAATCCTATGCTGAAAAGAGACATTAATGAACAATTATTGTATCTTGGTAATTTAATAAGGAATTATGAATTACTATATGTTGAGGACCCGATTCAAGAAGAGGATTTTGAAAGTTTTTCAAACCTCCTTAAAAAATACCCTAATTCACTTATTGTAGGAGATGATTTAACTGCTACAAGTTCTAAGAGATTAAAAAAAGCAATTGAAATTAAATCAATTAATGCAATAATTGTTAAGCCTAATCAGTGTGGTTCTCTTTTAGAAGTAAAAAGAGTGTGTGAAATGGCTAAAAAAAACAAGATAAAAATAGTATTTTCTCACAGAAGCGGTGAGACAAATGAGACTATATTAGCTGATTTAGCATTTGGATTTCAAGCTGATTTTTTTAAATGTGGAATAACTGGAAAAGAAAGAGAAGCAAAACTAAAAAGACTTATTGAAATTGAAAAGAGCTTAAAATAAAAAATCTTTTGTATATGGTTCCACTCTATCTAAAAACTTTTAGGCAAAGTTTTTAAACTAATTTTTCTCTAAATCCTCATGTCAAAAGTAAAAAAAACTGAAAATGAATCTGAAAAAACTACTTTGAAAAAAAAAGTAGAAAAAGAAAAGAAAACAGATAAAACTCTTAGTAAAGAAACTAAAAAAACTCCTAAGAAAAAAGAAACTGAAGTCTCTCCTAAGAAAGAATCATCAAAAGAAGAGATAGATGAAAGGAAAAAAAAGCTTCTTGAAAAAGCAGCTAAATTAAAAGAAAAATTATCTGAAGAATCTCCTAGTACAGAAGAATTAAAAGAAAAAGTTAAGAGTAAAAAAAGAGCAGATATGCTTATACCTCTTGAAGAATATGTTAAATCAGGTATTTATTTAGGAACAAGGGTTGTAACTCCTGAGATGAGGGCTTTTGTTTACAGAAGAAGGGCAGATGGATTAGCTATTTTTAATACAGATTTAATCGACGAGAAGCTAAAGGAAGGTGTTGAATATTTATCTCAGTTTAATCCAGAAGAAATAATTTTAGTATGTAAAAGACAAGCTGGATGGAAAGCTGCTAAAAAATTTGGACAATTAACTGGTATAAGAACATTTACTAAAAAATATCCTGCTGGAATTTTAACAAATACTTCACTTCCAGACTTCTTTGAAAATAAATTAACAATAGTAATTGATTCGTGGCTAGATAAAAATGCACTTAATGATACTTTGAAAGTTAAGAAAAAAATCTTAATGGTGTGTGACACAAATAATTTTCCTAAGGGGGCTAATCAAATAATTATTGGGAATAATAAAAGTCCTAAAAGTTTAGGAGTTATATTTTATATTTTAACAAAAGAGTATTGTAAAGAAAAGGGATTAAGCACTGAAAATATACCTGATTTAGATTGGTGGACTGAAGAATTTGAAGAAAAGGTAAAAGGTGCTAGTAAGGGTGTTTAAAAAAACTCAAATTATTTTATGAAAAGAAAAAAGAAACTCTCAAAATCAAAAAAATATTTTAATTTGACTATTGGAACAATAATTTTTATTTTACTTATTGGAAGTGCATTCAGTGTAAGTTGGATTTTTGGGCTTTCTTTTTTTCTCGGGTTTATATTCTCTATTTATAAAAAGACTATTGATAGAAGACCTTTTTTTCCTTTATTTCTTTTTATTGGGGGGTTAATAGTAAGGACTGCTTTTATTTTATTTCTACCAGGAATATTAGAATCAAAAAACTATCTTGACTTAATAATTTCTTCAATTATATTTTTAATTATATTAATAATAGGATTAAGAATTAAAAAGCGATAGAAAAATATTAATTTCCCTCTTCACTTATTCTCTTAGAAATTTCTGGAATCATTTTTGTAAATGTTTGTAATAATTGTTTATTTGTCTTTGTTCTATTTGTTTTATCTTGTTTCATTTTAATTATTTCATTTATAGCTGCTACAGAATATATTTGTAATTTACTCTTAGTTTCAAAATAAGCTGGTTCTTTCATAAATTGTTTTATTATCTCACTTACTTCTGCATTGTAATTTTTTTCTCTATAGTTTAGTGCAAAGGTTGCAGCATTCACCATTGCAATTTCAGTATTTTTTATCATTGTAAAATTTTTATGTTGAAATTCTTTTTAAAATTTGTTGTTTTAAATTAAGAAGTGTATTAAAAAGTGTATAAAAGTATATTCTAGAGAAGAGTTATGCATATAAACATTAGATTATCTAAAGTTATATAAAAAAATATTAAACCAGTAATGTGTAAATTAAGTGAATATTTCAATGAAAAAATCATATTATAAAAAAAGTAACATATTGGAAGAAGGTGCAATATACGAAAGCACAAAGACCAAAATATTGTATTATTTTACAGGAAAATATAATAAATATGAAGAAGCATGCTTTGAAAATATGGAGGGTGAGATGGTTGAATTTCCTGTTGAAACATCTGGATTGTTAACCAAACTAAGTAACAGCGAGATAGAAAAAAAAGTAAAGTGGCTTGAAAAAGGTCTAAAAACGTAATTTCGTCGGTAAATACTTGATTTATTGTAGAAACATTTATAAACCTATATTTAATGAAATATTTGTTAATTAAGATGAGTGCCTTAACAATAAATAAAAATTCTAAGGTATGAGGTATGTAGAAGCAGTCATCTATTTGTAATGTTTAACTAACCGATTTTAATGTTCAAAGCTAATAGTTAGGATATGTGTGAAGTGATTTTCTTTCTTACAAGAAAGTTGCGCAAGGAGATTGTTGTTGATTAATTATACTATCAATAATAATTTATGATTTGTTTAAATCTAGTTGATCCTGCTAGCGGCTGCGGCTCTTTGATTTGCGCTTAGACATGCAAGTCTTTTTGTTTCTTCGGAAGTGAAAGGCGAACTGCTCAGTAACACGTAGCTAACCTACCCTTAAGTCGAGGATACTCTCGGGAAACTGAGGTTAATACTCGATAGGAGATGTACCCTGGAATGATTCATCTCTCAAATTCGTGCTTAAGGATGGGGCTGCGGCGGATTAGGTTGTTGGCGGGGTAATAGCCCACCAAGCCGATGATCCGTAAGGGCTCTTAGCGGAGAGGCCCTGAGAGGGAATCTGAGACACTATTCCCAGCCCCACGGGGTGCAGCAGTTAGGAATCTTCTGCAATGCGCGAAAGCGTGACAGATTGAATCAGAGTGCTTTTCATATGAAAAGCTTTTGTCGAATGTAAAAAGTTTGGCGAATAAGGACTGGGTAAGACGAGTGCCAGCCGCCGCGGTAATACTCGCGGTCCAAGTCGCAGCCACATTTATTGGGTCTAAAACATCCGTAGCTTGCTTAGTAAGTTTCTTGTGAAATTCCATGTCTCAAATATGGAGCGGGCAAGAAGTACTGTTAAGCTAGAGATTGGAAGACGTAAGAAGTATGTTTGGAGTAGCGGTAAAATGTGTTGATCCCAAGCAGACTAACAACAGCGAAGGCATCTTACGAGGACAATTCTGACAGTAAGGGATGAAGGCTAGGGGCGCAAAAGGGATTAGATACCCCTGTAGTCCTAGCAGTAAACACTGCACACTAAACATTAGCACCTCCTCGAGAGGTGTTAGTGCTGTAGAGAAGTCGAAGAGTGTGCTACCTGGGAAGTATAGTCGCAAGGCCGAAACTTAAAGGAATTGGCGGGGAGACACTACAACGGGTGACGCGTGCGGTTCAATCAGATTCTACACCGTGAACCTCACCAGGAGCGACAGCAGGATGAAGGTCAGTCTAAAGGGCTTACCTGACACGCTGAGAGGAATTACATAGCCGACGTCAGCCTGTGCCGTGAGGTGACCTGTTAAATCAGGTAACAGGCAAGACCCGCATGTATATTTACTATGTGTACAATATACAGATTGCCTTGGTAACAAGGATGAAAGTGCGGGCTACGTTAGGTGGCACAGTCCAAATCCCCTGGGCAACACGCGCGCGTCAACGGTGGATACAACGGGATGCAACACCGAAAGGTGAAGCTAATCTCTTAAAGTCCATCTCAGTCTAGATTGAGGTTTGAAACTCAGCCTCATGACACTGGAATCCGTAGTAATCGTTTGTTATCAGCGAACGGTGAATAAGTCACTGTCTCTTGCACACACTGCCCGTCAAACCAACCGAGTTATGTTATGGTGAAACTCTTCGGAGGAGAACCTTGATATGACAAGGTAGGTTAAGTCGTCACAAGGTAACTGTAGGGGAACCTGCAGTTGGATTACCTCCTATATTTTTGAATAGATTATTTTAAGACGGATAAATTAGACAAACAAAAAGAATGTAACTTCTACATACTCATCTTATACAGAAAACTTAAAAATCTACAAGGACTAAAGAAATCATTGGGCCCGTAGTCCAGTGGTAGAATACCTGTCTTGCACACAGAAAATTTTTGTGAACGCTGTAATTGGCGCTGTCAAGAACACAGGAGTCCCGAGTTCGATTCTCGGCGGGTCCATATTAATGTTTTCTGAGATGACTTAATTAACAATCACAAATCATATTCACTCATGTGAAACATGGTAAGAGATGAAAAACTCTTTTATCAGTTTGAGAATATAATCTCAAATTATATTCAATGAAATAAGCAACAGAAAATCCCACTTAAAATAATGAAAATTATAATTTAATTTTCAGGCATACTACTATTAAACTGGTAAACGGATAGCTTGGTTTTGGTTTTGATGAAGGACGTGGCAAGCTGCGATAAGCCTAGGGGAGCCGCATGCAGGCTTTAAACCTAGGATTTCCGAATAGCTCGAGAGAGTAAACTACGCTGGGAATTGAAACATCTTAGTACCGGCAGGAAGAGAAAACAAATAGTGATTCCCCCATTAGCAGAGAGCGAAAAGGGAAAAGGGCAAACTGAATCTGCTGTTGAAAGACAGTAAGAGATGTGGTGAGGGTAAATGGCTAAGTCATTGAGTCAAAGTCATCTGGAAAGATGTACCTAAGAAGGTGATAGTCCTGTAGATGAAGATGATATGTTGTTCCTCAACGAGTAGGGTCTCCTGGATTGGAGGTCTGAATATGGCAGGATTAACTGCTAACCCTAAATATAACCAAAGTCCGATAGTGCACTAGTACCGCGAGGGAAAGCTGAAAAGTACTCATAACAGAGCGTGAAAAGATTTGAAATTTGCCAGTTACAGTTTGTTACTGACCTATTCCGTATGGTAATGGTTTGTAACGTACGTTTTGAAAAACGGGCCAGGGAGTTTTTCTGTGTGGCGAGACTAACTGATTTCGTCAGGTAATCAAAGCGAAAGCAAGTATGAAAATGCATTAGTCACACAGATAAGACCTGAAGCCGGGTGATCTATCCATGGACAGGTTGAAGTCTTTCGAAAGAAGGATGGAGGACCGAACTAGTGTTATGGACATGTACTTAGATGATCTGTGGATAGGGGTGAAAAGCTTATCTAACTCGGCGATGGCTGGTTCCTGCTGAAATATGCCTACGTATAGTCTTGTTTAGTTTATTTGCGGTGTAAAGTACAGATGGAGTTTGCAGGGTCTAATGATTACGGAACTCTTTCTAACTCAGAAACTGCTGATTGCTTAAAACAGGAAACAGGGGCAGTATGTAAGATACTGTTCCGAGACCTGAACAAAGGAGACTAAAGTTAAGGTCCATAAATTTATGCTAAGTGTATCGAAGGGTGTTTGAAACCTGAGACACTAGGGATGTAAGCTTAGAAGCAGCTATCATTTAAAGAAAGCGTAACAGCTCACCTATCGAGGTTTTGAGCCCCGAAAATGGACAGGGCTAAGCATAATACCGATACTTTAGAGGCATTCATTAGAATGTTCTGGTAAGCAGGCGTGGTTTTCGTACAGAAGGTTTTCCGAGAGGAAGGCTGGAACGAATACTAATGAGAATCCTGGTAATAGTAGGATGTGATTTTCCTGAGAATGGAAAACGTCGAAAGAGCAAGGTTTTCTTGGCAATATATGTTAACCAAGAGTTAGTCAGTACCTAAGTTGTATCTTAACTGAGTACGACGATGGATGTCAGGTTAATATTCCTGAACTGATTGAGTCTTATATAGTATAATTTGCTTTCGGATAAGCAAGCACTCGAGAGGGTGTTTTTACAAAGAAGTTTGTGGAGGGTAATCCTTAGATATAAATGAATTTGTAGAACAAAATTGCTGACTCCAAGAGCCAGTGAAAAGATTATACTCTTGATTCAATTAACTGTACCCACAACCGACACTGGTGCTCAAGCTTAATAGGCTAAGACGTGAAGGGTAAAACCAATTTAGGGAATTCGGCATATTAGCCCTGTAGCTTCGGCTGAAGGGGTGTCTATCTTTGTGTACTTAGAAATTTGTATGCATAGGTAGATCTCAGTAACAAGGACGGCCCGACTGTTTAACAAAAACGTAGCCACGTGCTAATCCGAAAGGACGTGTATACGTGGTGAGGCCTGCCCAGTGGTGGTGTCTAAAACTCCTTTTCAAGGGAGCTAAGGTCCATCAAACGGCGGGGGTAACTATGACCCTCTTAAGGTAGCGTAATGCCTTGTCGTCTGAATGGCGACGTGCATGAATGGTTTAACGAGGTTGTCACTGTCCCAAATTGGAGCCCTCTGAAAATATTGCCTGGTGCACAGACCAGGGACGCCTAGTGGGAAGTGAAGACCTTGTGGAACTTTACTGCAACTTGTTGTTGTAAGTTTAATTGGAATGCATAGAATAGGTAGGAGCGTCGAAGCTGTCATTTCGGTGACAATGGAGCAATCTTGTAATACTACCCACTCTAATTAACCTTGCTTACTCTTTAGAGAACAGCAGCAGGCGGGCAGTTTGACTGGGGCGGTGCCCTGTCGAAAAGATATCGATAGGACCCAAAGACAAGCTCACCTAGCTTGGAAATCTAGGGATGAGTGCGAGGGCAAAAGCTTGTCTAACTGTATTTTGAAAAGCAAGAAATGCAGAGAGGAAACTCGGGCCTAGTGAACCCACATGCTTTTTTAATAGAAGCTGTGTCTGATGGAAAAGTTACCCCAAGGATAATAAGCTGGTCGCCCCCAATAGTCCGAATTGACGGGGCGGTTTGGTATTTCGCTGTCGGCTCTCCCTAACCTGCGCGTGCAGCAGCGTGCAAGGGTGTCGGAGTTCACGCATTAAAAGGGATCGTTAGCTGGGTTAAGAACGTCGCGAGACAGTTTGTATAATATCTACTAGGTGTGTTATTGTCTGAGTGGAACAACTTTCTAGTACGAGAGGAACGGAAGTTGGGTGCCTCTGGTGAGCAGTTGTTAGATGGCAGGCTGCATAGCTACGCACTAGATGGATAAGAGCTGAATGCATCTAAGCTCGAAGCCATTCGCAAAACGAGACAATTAAGGCCGCAAAAGAAGATTGCGTTGATAGGGCTCTTGTGTAAGATTCAAGCTCACGCGAGAATTTCAGCATAGAGCTACTAATAGCTTCACTTGTATGTTTGAAAATTAAATTAAGTGTAAATTTTCTGTTGCTTGTTTTTTGATTTCTAAAATATCCCAATATGTGAATACATTCTAAAAAAATAATATTTTTCTCTCCAAAGGTTTAAAAACAGTCTATTTGTAAATATCTTGAACATAGAATAAAATGGATTTGTGATTCAATGTGGTTTCGCTGTTCAGCTAGTTCTAGGTTAGATATTAGTGTAAGGAGGATATGGAAAGATGAAAGTATACGTTGGAAACCTGCCTTTTAGTACAGACGATGAAGGTTTAAGAAAACTGTTTGAATCTTATGGAGAAATTGAAGAAATTTCAATTATTAAGGACAAATTTTCTGGAAGATCTAAAGGATTTGGATTTGTTGTATTTAAAAACGACGATGATGCTAAAAAAGCAATCGAAGGAATGAATGACAAAGAAATTGAAGGCAGAGCTTTAAAGGTTAATGAAGCAAAACCCCTTGACCCTGATGCCCCAAGAAGACCAAGAAGAGGAGGATTTGGTGGCGACAATAGACGAAGGGATTCTAGAGGTCCTAGAAGAGACTTTGGAAGCAGTGGTGGAAATAGAAGAAGATTCTAATTAAACAACTGGTTTAAAAAATTCAAAAATTTTTTTTATTTTTTTATTTTCTTTTTTATTATAGTTATTTCTATATAAAAACACCAAAAATTAAATCTTAAAAACATCTTCAATCTTTTTTTGATTAAGTGCTTTGGTTATTTTGTGAGCAAGTTGTAATGAAGGATTATATTTTCCTTGTTCTAGTGCAATAATAGTTTGCCTTGTAATTCCGACTAATTCTGCAAGTTCTTCTTGAGTTATGTTTAATTTTTTTCTATAAAAGGCTATTTTTGTTTTCATCTTAGTTATACTTAAGTAAAATCCTATAGGATATTAGATATAAAAGAACAATTCCACATATTAAGTAACTCATAAAATATGAATATGGGAATTCTATTGATTTAATCCCGTCTATAACCATGATTATAAATGAAAAAAGTATTATTCCTATGAAGGTTATTCTTGATGCTTTAGCAGCAATAAACTCCATCCTTTCATCTACAATTCTTTTCTTTTTAGATAATGCTTGTAAAGATGCAAAAATTATCATTATAAAACCAACATAAATTAACCATAAGCTAACTGACGGAAAACCAAAAAATTCGTTACCTATACTTAAATAAGAAATAATAATTCCTAAAAGTATTATTGAAGCTGCAAAAGAATATCTCCATACCATCTTTCTTTTTCTAGTATTTTCTTGTTTGTTTTTCTGTCTATTATTCATGTAAGAAATATATTACATTATCTATTTAAATCTTTCGATTTGTGTAAGAAATAGTTTACATTATTAATATACTATTTATCTTTTTTTTAAGAGATTAATAATTGCAAAAACAAGAAATCCTATTCCTAATCCAAAGAAAATTCCTGAAACAAAGTTTTTTATAAGAATTCCTAAAAGTATTCCAAGAATTAATCCAACTGGGATAAACCAAATACTTTTACATTTTCTTTTTATCTTTTTTTGGTTTTTAGTAATAGGTTTTCTCCTCTTTTTTGACATGTAAAACACACGAAGGTAAAACTTAAAAACCCTTCTAATTACATATTTTAGTAAGTCAGGTAGTTAACATCGGAGTTCAGTCCTCAAGTGGACAAATGTCGATAATATAACGATATTGAATTCTGAGGAAGGTCCGGACACCCTTAACAATTAGTTAAGAAAAAGTTGTTGGAGAAACTCCAATTGTCGTGAGGCAAAGCTCTGAGATAGAGACGAGCGTATTAGGTTACGGTGGAACGAGCATCTCAACTGGTGCAAGTCTAAAAGACGCATAGTGGAATGTTAACAATTTCTGTTTGTCTGCAAAGACAAAGAAATACAGAATCTGGCCTATTCCTGACTTACTTTATTTTTGTTTTTATTTCCATAAATTTATTTATTAGATATTTATT
>CAZSPD010000001.1:0-135817 GCA_964608765.1 Candidatus Woesearchaeota archaeon | reverse complement strand
ATTTATTCTAAACATTTAAAAAAGATTTTTCCATGAATTTATTGGGGCTTTAGCTACATATCTTTAAGATGGCTGAGCTAAAGTAATTCACTTATTAAATATTTATTATTTATTCTAAACATTTAAAAAAGATTTTTCCATGAATTTATTGGGGCTTTAGCTCAGCGGGAGAGCACATGACTGAAGATCATGGTGTGCCGGGTTCGACTCCCGGAAGCCCCATTTTCATTTAAGAGATAATTAAAATTAATCTTATTTAATATTTAACATTTAATATCTGACATTAATAAAAACATTTATAAAATAAAAAAGATTGATATTCGTGTAAAATGAAGAGGGGTGCTAAGTCTAAACTAAAGAAGGATGATTTAAAAGAAAGTAATATGTATGTTCTAAGTATTTTAGGATTAGTATTTGCTTTAATTATTCCAATCTATGTTTTAATCTCAGTGATAATTGTTAGTCTTCCTCAAAACCAAATAGTTAATATTTTAGCGTATTTAATAGTGGGATTATTCTTTCCTCTTTTAGCAATTATATTTGGAACGTGTGGTTTATTAAAAAGTATAAAGAGTAAAACTAGAATAGGTAAAACATCGAGAATATTAAGTATAATAGCCCTTATTGTTGGAGTTATACTGGCTGTATTCAGTGCATATACATTTATAAATCCTGTTTAATTATATTTTAATAAGATGGTGATAAAAAAAAGAGACAAAAAAGCTGCTATGGAGATGAGTGTAGGCACAATTGTCACAATAGTTCTCTTAATGTCTGTTTTAGTTTTAGGATTGGTTTTAATAAGAACAATTTTTACAAGTACTTCAGAAAGTGTTGATCAAATAGATGATCAAGTAAAAGACGAAATTCAAAATTTATTTGGAAGTTCAGGTAAAAAGTTAATTGTTGGACTTGGAAGCAAAAATACTGCTACTGTTAAACAAGGGACAAAAGGTTTTGGAATTCCAATAGCATTTGCTCCTGATAAACCTAGTTTATGGGGTCCTAATAGAAATGGATGTAACTTTTCGATAGTTGTGGAAGAAGCTACTTCAAATAGAGCGTGTATGAAAAATGGGTGGACAAATCCTTTAAAGGATATATATCCTGGAGTAAAAGATATTACTTTTGGGGATGTTGAGGAGGGAATAGGAACAAAACTCATACAAATTGATGTTCCTTTAGAGGTTTCTCCTTGTACACAAACATTTAAAGTAGTGGTAAAATGTGGTGGAGATCCTCTTGAAACTACAACTAGTTCTTTTGACATAGTAGTTATAAAGAGAGGATTATTTTAAAGAATAAATAAACTTTAAATATTCCTTTTAAATTATATTCATAAAGAAGAGGTTATTAAAAATAAATGAAAGTAAAAGAAACTGCTATTGGTGTTGCAATAGCAATAATTTTTCTTATGTTCTGTGTGTTTGGGACAAAATTAATCTATGAGGAGCCAAGATATGGTGAATATTGCGATTATAGTGTAATTTATCCTCCTGCAGAATACGATCAAAGCTTTAGTGATTCTGAGTTACAAGAACAAAGAAAAGAGCAACAAGAAATGTATCAAAAATGTAATGAAGAATATGATTTAGCTAATAAAGAATACTCAAAAAAAATGTTTATAATAAGTTTAATTTTTGGAGTATTAATTATTTCTCTAGGTATGATATTCATAAATATAAATTCAATATCAGGTGGATTAATGTTTGGAAGTTTAATGTTCATAATCTATGGGACAAGTAGATACTGGGAATATATGGACGATTTAATGAGGTTTATAATCTTAGGAATTGCATTGGGATTTTTGATTTATGTTGCATACTGGGCAAATAAAAGAATCAGTTTTAATAGAGAAAAGAAGAAAAAGAGTAGTAATAAAAAGAGAAAAAAGAGATAAAATTCATGGAAGATGAAGAGTATCCTTTTTTAGAGGATGAAGAAAAAATAGATGAAACCTATAACCCCAAATGTAGGTGTCCTGATTTAACATGCCCAAGACATTCTAATTGCAAGGCGTGTAAAGAGTTTCACAATAAAAAATATGAATTAACTTATTGCGGAAAATAAAAATATTTAATTTATTTATAAGAATAATTTAAAAACTAAAAATCTCTTAGTAATATTAAAATAATAAAAATAAAAGAGGAAAAATGAAAGGAACATTTTTAGATTTAAAATATAAACCAAAAAATACAGATGTTATATGTCAGTATAAAATAAGTCCTGCAAAAGGATTGAGTCTTAAAAAAGTATCAGAAGAAGTTGCAGGAGAAAGTTCAATAGGGACTTGGACTAATATTGGAACAATTAATAAAGAGATTATTAAAAAGCTAGCTCCAAAAATATATTATCTAAATGAAAAAGAAAAAAGAGTTAGAATAGCTTATCCTATTGAATTATTTGAGTTGGGGAATCTCCCAGAAATACTCTCGAGTGTAGGGGGAAATATCTATGGAATGAAAACTGTAAAAGGAATCTTGTGGGAAGATTTTAGAATTCCTGAAAAAATGCTTAAAAGTTTTAGAGGTCCAAGATATGGTATTAAAGGTTTAAGGAAATTAATGAAAATACAAAAAAGACCTTTTATTGGAACAATAATTAAACCTAAAGTCGGGTTAGATGAAAAAAATCATGCAAGAGTTGCATATGAATCTTGGATTGGAGGGTGCGATATTGTTAAAGATGATGAAAACCTTACAAGTCAAAGTTTTAATAATTTTAAAAAAAGATTTTTATTAACAATTAAAGCATGTAGGGAAGCTGAGAAGTTCACAGGAGAAAAAAAAGTCTATTTAATTAATTGTACTGCTGAAAGTGAAGAGATGAAAAAAAGAATAAAGTTTGTTGAAGAAAATGGTGGAAATTATATTATGTTAGATATTTTAACCTTAGGATGGGGAGCACTCCAAACAGCAAGGAATTTTACTAAGCTTCCGATTCATGCACACAGAGCAGGACATGCAATGTACGATAGAAATCCTGACCATGGAATGTCTATGAAAGTTATTGCTCAATTAGCAAGAATGGTTGGTGTAGATACTCTTCATATAGGTGCAGTGCATGGTAAAATGAGTGGAGATGAAAAAGAGGTTTTAGATATTCAGAAAAAAATTCAAACTCAATTTATACCTTCCACAAAAAATAATCTTGAGCAAAGATGGTTTAATACAAAGCCTGTATTAGGCGTAGCATCTGGGGGATTGTATCCTCAAGTTATTCCAGAAATATTAAAATCAATGGGAACAGATGTTGTAATACAAGCTGGCGGAGGGGTGCATGGGCATCCTGACGGAACAATTGCAGGAGCAAGAGCAATGAGACAGTCTATTGAAGCATTCATGAAAAAACAATCTCTTAAAGAGTACTCTGAAAATCATGGAGAATTAAAAATAGCATTAAAGCACTGGAAAAAATAAATGGTAAAGAAAATATCTAGAAAAGAAATAATTGAAAAAGGTAAAAATAGTGCTAAAAAAATAAAAGATAAAACTAAAAGTGAAGCAAAGGAATTTAAAAGAGAATTTAGAAAAGAGATGAGAACAGCTATGCTTGCTGCATTTGGTTTTTTAATTGCTCTTACTTGGAGAGATGCAATTACAGAATTTGTAAAAAAAGTTTCAGAAAAAAGCCCTGCTCAAGGAGCATTTGTAACTGCAATAGGTGTTACTGCAATCTGTGTCATTGGAATTATGGTTATCACTAAGATGTTTAAGGAGAAAGAAGAAATAAAAAATGAAGAAAAAAAATAATAAGGATAAAAACAAAAAAGGAAAATATAGGAAAGCTGTTTTTGGGGTAACTTATTATAAAACTGATGAAGGAAAAATAGAATATTTAATTCTTAAGAGAAAAAAGCACTGGAAGGGGTGGGAGTTTCCAAAAGGAAAAATTGAAAGATTTGAATGTAAAAAAAGAGCTGCTATAAGAGAAGTTGAAGAAGAAACTGGCTTAAAGGTATTAAAAGTAAAAAGATTTAGAGAAAAAGGAGAGTATTTGTATGCTAAAAGATTATGGGATAGACCTGATAAAGTTGGACAAACCTATCATTTATTTGCAATTGAAGTAGAAAAAGACGATAAAAAAATAAAACTAGATCCAATTGAACATAATGGATACAAGTGGTTAAACTTTAATGAAGCTCTAAAAACACTTACTTGGGCTAATCAAAAAAAGTGTTTAAAGATTGTGAATAATTGGCTAATAAAAAAGAAATAAAACTATTCATAGAATTTTTAAAGAATATTTTCTTAGTTAATATATGAAATTTAGAGAATATTTTCTTTTTTCTGGAACAAAAATACTTTTAGGAAAAGATTCTAAAAACAATGATGAGTTAGTTTCTTCTTACAATGGAAAAGAGAATATAATCTTACACACGGCTAATCCTGGAAGTCCTTTTTGTGTTATTGATAAAATAGACCCTAAGCCTTCAAAAAAAGAAATAAAAAGTGCTGCCATAATTTGTGCTTCTAAAAGTCAAGACTGGAGAGACAATAAAAAAAATGTAAATGTTCATCAATTTACAGGAAAAGAAGTATATAAAAATAAAACAATGAAAAGTGGAACATGGGGAATAAGAAAAACCCCAAAGATAATTAAAGTAAAGAAAAGAGATATTGAGAAGTATATCCAAAATAAAAACCCAAATCAAGACTAAAACACTAAAAAAGGAAAATAAGAAAGGAGAATAAAAAATAATAAAAATGCCTGCAATGAGACAAATACAATTAGGGAAAAATGGTGTGAGTGAGCAATTTATGTCTAATCTTAGACAGCATTTTGATAGTACAAAGAATGTTAAAGTATCTGTATTAAAGAGTTGCTGTAGAGATAGAGAAGAATTAAAAGAGATTGATGAAAAAATAATGAAAAATCTCGGAAGCCATTACACTTCAAGAATAATAGGATACACTATAGTTATTAAGAAGTGGAGAAGAGATATGAGTAAAGATTTGAAAGTACTATCTTCTTAATTAATGTCCTGTTTTCTGTTTCATCTATATCCTCGTTTCACTTATTCAGTCGTTTCTTCTACCAAATAATTTATAAACCCTGTTTAATCCTAACTTATAGGTAAATAACTCAAAGAGTTAATCTATTGTCGAGAGACAAGCCAAGTAAATTAGTTAGAAATTAAGATGGAAAACCCGGTGTATGATATGAAAGCTCAGGAATATAATTTAAGGTTAGCAGAAGCTTTAAAGAAAATGCCTGAATTTAAAGAACCTGAATGGGCTAAATTTGTAAAATCAGGTGCAGGAAAAGAAAGGCCTATAGATGATGAAGATTTTTGGTATAAAAGAACAGCTTCTGTTTTAAGAAATATTTACAAAACAGGTTCAGTAGGAGTTCAAAGATTAAGGACAAAGTACGGCTCAAAAAAGAATAGAGGATTTAAACCTGAGAAATTCTCAAAGGGCTCTGGAAAAATAATTAGAGTGATATTACAACAATCAGATAAAGCAGGATTTACTGAAATCCAAAAACCAATAAGAGGTGTAAAAAGTAAAAAACCAGGAAGAATATTAACTGACAAAGGGAAAAAATTCTTAGAAGGAGTAAAGTAAAATGCCTATAAAAAATAAACATAAAAAAAAGATTCTTGCAAAAAAAGCAAAGCAGACAAAATGGGCTCCTGTTTGGGCTGTGCTTAAAAAATATGGACAAGGAAAAAAAGTACATCCTTCAGTTATGACTAATAGAAAAAGGTCTTGGAGAAGAACAAAACTTCATATTAAACCAAGAAAAGGGAGGAAATCACATTTAGGATAAAATGATTAATCAAAATCCAAAATATTCAAGGCACAATATATATAGTAATAGATCACTGGAAAGTAAATTATCTTTAGAAGATATTCAGGAAAATCCTCATGAAAATGAAGTAAGATTGTTTGTAGTTAATGGAAAACCTGATTTTAGTGATGTAAACTTGTATCCATATGGATGGAAAAGAATAAATAAAATTTCTCCAAAAGAAAAAAAGTTTTTTGAAAATACTCCTGGGTATAAAGATTACAAAGAAACAATAATATATGAAGGTCCGCAAGGAAAAGCAATTGTAGAAGCAAATTACAAAAAAGATAGGCACAGAGTTGCAATATATTTGAATACTTTTGATGACCCTTCAGAAGCAGATGCAATAAAATTTATGTTTCAAAGTGAATGGGGATATGTGCTAAGAGAGGTTTTTAATAAAAAAACTGATTCGATTAAAGAAATAGGAAAGAATTAAAATGGCTGAAAAAAAACAAGACACTAAAATTGAAAGAGAGTATGTAATACCTCTAAGAGAAAAAAGTATGGTTGTCCCAAGGTATAGAAAAACTCCTAAGGCAATAAAAACAATAAAAGAATTCTTAGCTAGACACATGGGAGTAGAGAATAGAGATTTAAAAAAAGTAAAACTTGACAAAGATTTGAATCAATTTCTATGGGCTAGAGGTATAAAAAAACATCCTCATAAAATAAAAGTAAAAGCAGTAAAAGAAAAGGGAATAGTTACAGCTTATCTTGTAGATTATCCTGATGTTCTTAAATTTAAGAAATTAAGAGAGGAAAAGATGAAAAAAGTAGCTCTTGAAGGACTTGAAAGTAAAAAGAGTATGATGCAAAAAATGAAGGAATCAATGCAAAAACCTGCTGAAGATAAAGATGATGAAAAGAAAAAAGAAGAAAAAGCTGAAAAAGAAAAAGCAAGTATAGAAGAAACTCAACAATTCCAAAAAGATAAGGCAAAACAAGCAAAACATCAAACTGAAAAACCTAAAAAAGCGTCTAAGCCAGTTAGAGTAGCGCTTCAGAAATAAATCTATTTCAAGATTATACTATATTAAAAAGTTAAATTAAATATAAAAACTAAAATGTTTTTGTTATCTAAAGATGTTAGATGAATTAAAAAAAGAGATTGATAAAGCTAAAAATCCTGAACAAGCTAAAACCCTTCAAAGATATTTTAAAACAGGTAAAGGGGAGTATGGGGAAGGAGATATATTTATAGGAATAAAAGTTCCTATTCAAAGAACAATTGCAAAAAAATATACTGAATTATCCTTTAAAGATTTACAGGTTCTTTTAAATAGCAAAATACACGAACACAGATTAATTGCGTTAATAATACTTACAAATAAGTATAATAAATCTAAAAAAGATAAACTAAAGCAAAGACAAATATTTGAGTTTTATTTAAAAAATACCCATAATATAAATAATTGGGATTTAGTTGATTTAAGTGCACCAAATATTGTTGGAGATTTTTCAAGTGTTGATGGAAGTGAAATAATAAGATTTCTTGCAAAATCTAAAAACATGTGGGAAAGGAGAATAGCTATTGTTTCAACTCACGCATTTATAAAAAAAAGAATATTTGGGGAGACACTTGCTATTTCTAAAACCCTATTAAATGATGAACACGATTTAATACATAAGGCTGTAGGATGGATGCTTAGAGAAGTTGGAAAAAGAAATAAAGAAGTATTAAAGATATTTTTAAAAGAAAGATATAAGGAAATGCCTAGAACAATGTTAAGGTATTCTATAGAAAAGTTTCCTGAGGAAGAACGAAAAAAATATCTTAAAGGAGAAATATAATTTTATCTGAATTGTTGAATATATACTTTAAACTATATATTGTAATGTATATTCAAAAAACATAGATTAATCTTTTAAATTATTAAATCTTAAGATGGTTATGGATTTAGAACAAATAAAAAACAAGAAATCACTTAAGGAACTACTTGAATTTGGAATAATTAATTTAGATAAACCTTCTGGACCCACTAGCTTTAGTGTTTCGGAGTTTGTGTGCAAGGGTTTGAAATTAAGAAAAACATCTCATTTTGGAACACTTGACCCTAAAGTTACAGGAGTTTTACCTATTGCATTAAATAGAGCATGTAAGCTTACAGGGTATTTTTTAGGAGAAGATAAAGAGTATGTAGGTGTTATGAGAATTCACCAAGATGTTGATACTGAATTAATTAGAAAAACTATCCAAGATAAATTCATGGGAAAAATAACTCAGATGCCCCCTGTTAAATCAAGAGTTAAAAGGCAAAATAGGCAAAGGGAGATTTATTCATTTGAATTACTTGAAAAAAAAGATAAAAATATTTTGTTTAAAGTAAAATGTGAAGGTGGAACTTATATAAGAAAATTAATAGATGATTTGGGTAAAGAAATAGGGGTAGGAGCACATATGTTAGAGTTAAGGAGAATTAGTGCAGGTATTTTTAGTGAAGAGTGTTCTATTAATATTTATGAATTTGAAGAAGCAGTTAAAGAATATAGAAATGGAAATGAAGAATTATTGAGGAAAATTATTATTCCTGCTGAGATTGTTACAAAAGTTTACCCTATTGTAAAAATAGAAGAAGATAATTTAAAGCAAATATTAACTGGAAAACCTATACATAAAAAAGATTTAATTGAAGATAAAGGGTGGGGAATAAATTCAATTGTAAGTGTATTTTGTGAAGACAGGTTTGTGGGAATGTATAAAATATTTAGAGGAAAAGAAATATTTGCTAAACCTGAATTTGTTATGCAGGAAATTCGCAAATAAAGCCTGTATTTTAAGTAAAAGAATTATAAGAATTATAAGATTTTTTTAAGTTATTTAAAAACTGGTTGTGTTCTTGTGAGAATATTTCTTTTTCTAGTTTATTTAATTGAGAAGTTCCCTGTTTAAGTGAGCCTATGTAGCTTAGTGCGTCAGGATAATCTAAAGCAGAATGTTTTCTAATTAATTCAGACGATTTTTCTAAATCAACTTTTTTAAGATTATTTTTAAAGTAAGGAGCAACAATTAAAGCAACTGTGTCTAATCTGTCTTTCCCGTAAATCCTTCCTTTTAAATTGCTTCTTCTAGCTTTTAGAGCAATTAAATATTCTGGAGAAATGGTTTTTAAATTAGTCTCTTTAAATTTAAATTCTCTTGTATCTAAATAGAAATCATCTGGAATCTCCCACCCATGAGTGTCTTTAATGTCAAATCCAAATGGAACTCCTTTATAGTCTAGAAAAATATCTTTATAATTTAGAGTTAAAAATATTTTATTTTTAAAAGAATTGTGTAATGAAATTATCCCTTGTTTTGTAGTAATACAATCTAAATCATTACTTATTCTTCTTATTGTTCTGTGTCCTAATAAAGAAGGGTGAAGGCAGAATCCTCCTATTAGAATAATATCTTCTTCTATAGCCTTATTAATTTCTAAAAGATAATTTAACATGTCGTCTTTTTTTGGGCGGTTACCCCTGTAGTGAATAAATTCTTCTTCTGTGAGGTATCTGGAATTTATTCCTAGTTCTTTAGATAGTTTAAATAATTCTTTTCCCATAGTATTATTAATCCCAAAATATTCTTAAAGAATGGGATTTATAAATTAATATGAGGCAATTTGTGTATTTTTCAGGTTCAGCTGCAACATCAGGAAATTATCTTTCAAAATACTCTGAAAAGGGTGGAAATTTAATGAAAGCAGGTAGAATGGATATTGCTATACATAGTTTAATACAAGGAGTATTTTTGTCTCGGGGGTTTAGAAAAGATGTAAAATTTCATTTTGTTTTTTATGGAATGCCTGACCCCCCAAAGCATATTGAAATCCAAGTTGAAGATAGTACAGAGATATCTAAAAAAGATGTTGGAAATTTAATTAAAAAGATTTTATATAAGTATAAAGAAGGTAAAAAAACAGAAGTTGTCCCAGGATGTTTTATTGAGAAAAAAAGTTTCTTAGATGTTATTGAAGAATTAGTTAAGGAAGGAAATACAATATTTATTTTAGATAAAGAAGGAGAAAATATAAGGGAAGCAAAAATTCCTGAAAAATGTGTATTTATAGTTGGGGACCATAAAGGGCTCCCAAAAAAAGAATTAAAAAGATTAAAGAAAATATGTAGATTAGTTTCTATTGGAGATAAAACATATTTTGCTTCACAAACAATTGCAGCTGTAAATAATGAATTAGATTATAGAGGAATTTAAACTTGTGTAAATGGGGTGTATCAAAATGTTTAATAATCTCTTTAAATATAATGTAGTGTACTAGAGAATATGAAAAAAGCTGTAAGAATGTATATTGATGGAACAGTGCAGGATGTTTTCTTTAGAGGATTTGTTAAAGAAAATGCAGAAAGGCATAATGTAAAGGGATTTGTAAGAAATCTTGAGGATGGTAGAGTTGAAATTTTTTTAGAAGGAAACTCCTCTGATGTTGACAAAGTTGTTGAAATATGTAAAAAAGGGCATAAACACTCTCAAATAAGAGGGGTAGATATGCGTTCAGAAAAGTTTCAAGACTTTAAGGGTTTCAAAATATTACATATATAACTCTAAGTAAAATTAGTTTTATTTTTCAATTAAGAAACAATAATAAAAAATTCTTTATAGTGGGAGTTATATTCGAGAATATTTTATAAACCCCATTGTAATAAATTTATAATAATGATATGTACAAATAGTGATGGAGGTGCTAGAGGTAATCCAGGGCCAGGGGCAGTTGCTGCAATTGTAAGGAAGCAAGGAAATATTTTAACAAAGTCAAGTAAATTTATAGGTGAAAATACTACTAATAATGTAGCTGAGTATGAAGGACTAATTTTAGCATTAGAATTAGCTTCTCACGTTACTAAAAATGAATTAACTTGTTTTTTAGATTCTGAGCTTGTAGTTAAACAATTGCTTGGAGAGTATAAAGTCAAAAATGAAAGAATACTTCCTTTGTTTTTGAAGGTGCAGAAACTCCAAGAGAATTTTAAAAAAATAAAATATATTCACGTTCCAAGAACAGATAAATTCCAAAAGATTGTAGATGAAATTTTAAATGAAGAGCTAGATAATCAGGGATATAGAAAGCAAAGATTTATTAGAAAAAAATGAAGCAAGAATACAGAGTGTATGATTTTAAAGAGAATCCTAAGTTAAGCGAAGCTAAAATTCAAAATAAAGATTATCAGGATACTAAACCAATGTCTTATAGAAGTAAAATTATTTTAAGTATGTTTGGAATTATGTTTGTGATTAGTATACTCCTTATTTCAACAAATGTTTCTGGAAATGTTATTAAGGGATTAGATCCAAATAACTACAGTTTATCTGGGGCAATTTTATTCTTAATAAGTATAGTTGGATTATTTATTCATTTTAAATTAAAAAATAAAAATTAAATATAAAGATTAAATATAAAAACTAAATAATTTTATTTATAAGCATGGGGCGTGAAGAACAAATAGTGGGTGAAAGAATAAGGAAACTTGGTGAATTAAAAAAAGAAGGAACAGACCCTTATCCTAACAAATATCTTAAAAAGCAAACGTGTTTAGAGTGTTCTCAAAGTAAATTGAAAACAAAAGTTAAAACAGCTGGAAGATTAATGACTAAAAGGGATTTAGGAAAAATTGCTTTCTGTGTTTTAAGAGATGGAACAGGAGATGTTCAATTAGTTCTTCAAGAAAAAATAACACCTGAAAAATCAAGAGAATTTTTTAAAAAATATGTTGATAGTGGAGATTTTGTTGGAGTTGAAGGAGAGATAATAAAAACAAAAACAGGTGAAATTTCTATTCTTGTAAAGAGTATTGAAATAATTTCAAAATCTATTCTTCCTCTTCCTGAAAAATGGAAAGGATTACAAAATGATGAGGATAGATACAGAAAAAGATATTTGGATATATTAATGAATGAAGAAATTAAAGAAATGTTTATTAAAAAATCTAAATTCTGGAATACAATAAGGAGTTTTCTTATTGAAAAAGGATTTTTAGAAGTTGAAACTCCTATTCTTGAAACTTCTGCAGGAGGTGCAACAGCTAGGCCATTTACAACTCATCATAATGCACTAGATATAGATGTTTATTTGAGAATCTCAATGGGGGAGTTGTGGCAAAAAAAACTTATGGTTGCAGGATATGAAAAAACATTTGAAATTGGAAGGCAATTTAGAAATGAAGGGATGGACATGGAACACTTACAAGATTACACTCAAATGGAATTTTACTGGGGATATGCAAATTATGAAGATGGAATGAAACTTGTTGAAGAAATGTATAAGAAAATTGCAAAGGATGTTTTTGGAAAATTAAAGTTTGAAATACACGGACATAAAGTAGATTTCTCAAAAAAATGGGAAGTATATGATTTTGAATCTTTAATAAAAAAAGAAACAAAAATAGATATTTACAAAGCAAATATTGGGGAGATAAAGAAAAAATTAGATGAATTAAAAGTAGATTATGATGATTCTCTTGAAAAATGGAGATTAGTTGATCAACTTTGGAAGTATTGTAGAAAAAGATTATCTGGTCCAGGGTTTTTAACAGGGCAACCAGTTGAACTTACTCCGCTAGCAAAGAGAAATCCAAAAGACATAAGGAAGGTTCAGCAATTTCAAGTTATAATTGCAGGAAGTGAAGTTGGTAATGGGTATTCAGAATTAAATGACCCTTTAGATCAAGAAGAAAGATTTAAGGAACAGGCAAAACAAAAAGAGGCAGGAGATGAAGAAAGTATGGACCATGATAAAAGTTTTGTTGAAGCTCTTAAATATGGTATGCCTCCTACATGCGGGTTTGGATTAAGTGAAAGATTATTTGCATTTTTAATGGATAAACCCCTTAGAGAGTGTGTTATTTTTCCTTTAATGAGGCCTGAAGAAGAAAATAAATCAAAAACTAAAAATTAATAAATTAAAGTCTATTATTTTTATAATGGGATTAATAATAAAATCAAATATTCGTCCAAGAGTTAAAGAACTGGATAAGGATAATGCAATAAGTAGTGTTGCAGATGAAGTTGAAATTGCTCTTGAAAGAAAAGTTGAAGAAATTTTAGATGAAGCTATAAAACGAGCAAAGGCTAATGGAAGAAGAACTCTGCAAGCAAGAGACTTATAAAATGGTTAGAAGAAGATATCATAGAACAGTTTATAGAAGAAGATTTCCTTTTTTAGGATTTATTATTTTAGTATTTGCAAGTTTATGGTTATTAAGGGAAATGGATGTTATTGATTTTTATGTTCCATGGTTACCTGTTGTGTTAATTGTTATTGCAGTAGGTATTATTTTTAATAGATTAATTGGGTGAAAATCTAAGGATTATACTCTATCCTATCTAAAAACCTTTTTATAAGTAAGAATTCTTCATCTTTTATGGAAAAGGAGATGAAAAAGAAATCAGGCAATACAACTAAAAAACAATCTAAAACATCTTATTCAAATCAAGGTAAGAAAAACCGTGATGCTGGGAGAAGATTTGAAGCTAAAGTTCGTGAAAATCTAGAAAATATGGGGTGGATTGTTAATAAATGGGTGAATAATATTGACTATGAAAAAAACAAAATAGTTCCTGCAAAAAGAAAATACAATCCTTTTTTAAAAGCTCTAAGTATTGGAACAGGTTTCCCTGATTTTGTGTGTTTTAAAAAAGATGAAGGTGGAAAGTATGAAGTAATAGGACTTGAAGTTAAGAGTAATGGATATTTAGACCCCTCTGAAAGAGGTATGTGTTTATGGTTAATTGAGAATAGGGTATTCTCAAGAATATTAATTGCAAAAAGAAAGAAAAATGGAAGAAGAATAGAAATAGAATATATTGATTTTTCTGAAAAGTATAATGTAACACAATAATCCTTAAAATAACTCTAGCATGGTTAAGTGAATGAAAAATATCTTGCTTTTTTTCGCAGCATTTTTCATAGTTCTAAATTTAGTAAATGTTTCTTCACTATGTGAAAAAAATCAAATTAATATTAACACAGCTTCTTTAGAAGAATTGGATAAACTCTCTGGAATAGGTGCTGTAAAAGCTCAATCAATAATTGATTCTCGCCCATTTAATAGTGTAGATGATTTGATAAACGTAGTGGGAATAGGTAAGACAACTCTTGAAAAAATTAAAGAACAAGGACTAGCTTGTGTTAGTGGTGAAAAGAAAAAAGAGAGTGAAGATAATAAGGAAGAGAAGGAATTAGTGGAAGATGATGAAGAGAGTGAAAATGAGTCCAAAGAAAGAAAAACAATTTACTATAAATTTGTTCCATATGATGAGGAAGAGAATGAAGTTAATGAAGCTGAAGAAGAGTCAGAAGTAATTATGTTAAATGAAATAAATTCAAAAGATATAAAAAGCAAAAACAACACTGAAAAATCAGATAAGAGTAAAATATCAATTTATGGGCTAGTTTTGCTTTGTGCTTTAGTTGGTTTTTTATTTTTGTTAAAGAAAAAAGAAAATGAAAAAAGTGAATTTAGATAGAGAAGATGAAAAAAAGAGAGTAATATACTCTACAATAATACTCGAAATATTAGGAAGACCTCCTGAGCATCTTGTTGAGACTCTCGAAGAAATAATAAAAAAGATAAATGAAGAAAAAGGTGTTAAGGTTATAAATAAAAAAGTAAATGAGCCAATTAAAATAGAGGAGAACAAAGAGTTTTATAGCACATTTGCAGAAGTTGAACTCGAAGTTGAAAGTATTTTATATTTGGCGATGGTTGTGTTCAAATATATGCCTGCTAATGTAGAAGTTATAAGTCCAGAAAACATTGTTCTAACTAATAATGGGTGGACTGAAATCCTTAGTGAATTAACTAGAAGACTTCATGGATATGAAGAACTTGCAAGAATGATTGGACTGGAAAATGCAAAGATGCAAGAAAAATATAAAGAGGCTTTAAAGAAAGTTAAAGAAATTGAAAATAAAGAGAGTGGGAGTAATGAAAGTAAAAGCATAGGAAGTGAGAGTAATAAGAATAAAGGTAAAAAAAAGGAAAGTGTTGGAAGTAAAGGTAAAAAAAATTAATTTTAATTAAAAATTATTTGTCACCCATTTCCCTTAATCTTTTTAAGACATCATCTAAATCTTCTTTAGATTTTTCATCTTTTTTCTTCTCAGGAGTTTTTGATTGTGTTCCTGTTTGAGGTTGTTGAGTTGGAGTAGTTTGAGGAGGTGTGGTTGGCGAAGTTCTTGCTAGTGGAGTTTGTCTTGGTGGTTGTGAAGGAGGCATTGACATTGGAGGACCTACTGTTCTCATAGGGAATTTAGAACCTGGAGGTGCCTGCCCTGTAGCAGATTGCCCTGGAGGTAAAATTCTTCTTGGAGAAATTCTTCCTTGAGAATTTGGCTGCATTGATGAAGGTAATCCTGGAGGACCTTGAGGTGTTTTTTTAGATTTTTTTCCACTTAGCTTGTTTTTAACTTTCATCCACTCAGTTCTTACTTTATCTCTAAATACTATTCCTAAAACTGCAAGTATAATTAAAATTAAAAGTATAATGATTATCACCCAAGCTCCCCCTTTCTTAGATTTTCCAGAACTTGATCCCCCTGAGCTTGACTTAATACAGCAAGATTGATAAGAAGAATCACATAAATAAGGTTTTTCAACTTCATTACTTTCACAATAACCTTCACTAGCACATCTTCCTCCTTCATCTACACAATAGATTGAATTGTCTGGTAAATCAGAGCCACCTTTTTCTGAAGAGCATTTTCCTCCAACACAACACACTTCTCCCCAAAAGATATCTGAAGTCATAGGAGAAGCTCCATTTACACACACTTCATTATATGCGCAGATTATTCCTCCCTCCTTCTCGCAAGTTAAAAGCTCAGAATCTTTACTACAACAAACAAGCAAATCTTCTTTACAAGAATAATCTTGCATTATGTCTCCATTACCTGCATCACAGCTTGACTTAGATTTACAATAATATCCTTTACTTTTACAGTCTTTTGATGGAGCACACTCTCCATCTACACATAATCCAAAATAACAATCACCATCTTTAGTACACTTAAGTGGAACACACTTCTCATTTACACAATCTTCATCATAACCGCAATTCCACGAATCTATACACTCATTTTTTCCTAACTTTACACACTCACAATCAACACATTTATACCCTACACTACAACCATAATTATCTACACACTCGCAAGTAGAAGATTGGTTATAACAAGTTCCACTGTAACAATCTTGAGAAGGTAAACAATCTTCAACTAAAATACTGCTTATATTCGGGCTACACTTGAAATCCACACAAGTATAATTATAAAGATTTGTTATGATTTTATAGTTTGAAGGTTTTCCATCACAAAAAGGTGATGAATCATAATCATAACCTACACAATCTGAATCAGAGGTGCATTCAGGGGGATCTCCACAATCATTATCATTAGAATAATTACATCCAGGAGAGCAACAGAAATCATTATTCTTACATTCAACATACTCCCATAAACAAGTTCCTTTTATACACTCTGCAACTTTACATTCTTTGTAGTCGCAATCCCCTGCTATTTCGCATTGCCCTTTAGGGGTTTCTTCTCCTTCGCCTCCTTTAAGAATACACTTACCATTAGAACATTTATACCCTGAAGGACACCACTTAAGAAATCCGTCACATTCAGGTTCGTCCTTATCTACACACATTGCTGAATATTCATCGCATTTTTGAGAACTAGAACATTTCTCAAGTGTAATTGTCTTATCTTTATTTGGCTCACATACTAATTTTTTAGTATTACAAAAGTAGGTGTAGGAAGATTTAGAAACAGTTGATTTATCAGAACAAAAAGGGTCTGTTTCATAATTATAAACTTCACACTCACTATCAACCTTACACTCTCCCCCTATTTCAATACACGAACCACTTACACAATCATATCCTTTTGGACAAGGATTAAGATAGCTACAAGAATCTTGAATACACTTACCATCTTCGCACTTTTCTGATTTTGAACATGATTTAATTACATCTCTTTTAGTGTCTCTTACTTTACAAGTTCCTTTTGAGGTTTCACAAGAAAAAGTATATGTTTCTCTGTAAACTGTGTTTCCATCACAAAAGTTTTCAGAATATTCTGGAGCAGGACAATCTGAATCTGACTTACAAATAACATCTCCAATGCAACTTCCATCATATTCATATTTACATACCCCTTTTTCACACCAAGCATATTTACAATCTACTCTTGGACAATCCCAATTATATTCACACTCTCCTACGGGTGAAAAAGGATTTTTAGGCCAAATAGAATAAAGTAAAAATGCAGTGTCTCTTATGTTCCCATTGTTCCAACATCCATTTTTTTGTTGAACTGATAAAAGCCATTCTTTAGCATTAGATTTTTCATTAGAGTTTTCATCATATTTTCCAGAAGCTAAAGGAAGTAATGCAAGTGCAGTATCATAATATCTATTTCCAGATTCTTCCCAATATGAAGAGTATTTTTGTTTCAAAAGTAATTCTACTCTAAATTTATTTGTTAGATAATATAAAAATGATTCAGGAATATAGATTGAATTAGAAGGCTCATCTTTCATTGTAATGAGGTAAGGTAAAAAGTTTTGCACTTCTTCATGATAACCTCTAGATGTTAAAACAAGTGCTGCCCACAAACTTCCTTCATAATTACACACTCCATTTTGAGCAAAGCAAAGTGAAGTTACTTTTTCACTAACATTTCCTCCTGCTCCTGCTCCACTAACAGTTTCTGAAACATGTATAGTCTGAGAATTAGATTTTGTAAATAATAGTGTTGTGATGAATTGTCTTTCACATGAAATATAGATTTCTTTATTGTACAATGAAGGATCTATTCTTAACCAGTATCCTCCTTGAGCAAGTTTTAATTGGCTTCCTGCTCCAGAAGAGAGAGTTTTATTTTCCCTAATAGTTATTTTTGCTGGTGGTGAGCCAGGATACAAAATTTGACAAGTTGTTTCACCACTTGGGACTTCTATTTCTAAGAACCAGTCAATTCCAGAAGGAACAGCTGTTTGTTTTAAAAGCCATTTTTCTGCTAATTCCATGTCTGTTTTTTTGTTTAGAGCTAAAATTGCTTGAGCTGTTGATTTTAGTTTACATCCTGCTTTTGGCCAACACTGATTAGATTGATTATCTTCAGATAATTCTTTTCCACATAGCCCTGATGCGAGGTAAGCAAAAACTTTTCCTTCAAAATTAAGTGAAGAACATCCTGTTTGATTTATTGACTTTTCTAAGCAAGAGTAACCTAACTCAACTTTATCTTCTTCTGCTGCTAGTGTAAAATTTAAAAAAGGTAATATTGAGATAAATAATAATACAAAAACCACTTCTCTTTTCATCTTTTAAGAAGAGATTTCTTATTTATAAACATTTTTATAAAATTGATTATTTTTATTTTTTAGTTTGATTTAGGGTTTTTAATTTTATTTTTATTTTGTAAATTTCTAGTTGTGCTAGGAGACTTTTTTGCAGATTTATCTTTTAATTTTCTTTCAGATTTATTTGTTGAAAGATAATTTTTTCTTATTAAATAATTTACAGGATTTTTGATGTGGTTGCAAAGCTCATCTGGTTCACAAACCCCAATCCCTTGATAAAATTCTCTGCAATTTGGAGGTAGTATTGGTTTTCTTTTATATGCCCATGAAAGTTGAGAGTAAACATATCCTTCTCTTAAAGGAGGGTTATTCTTTTTATTCCATTCGTAAATTCTTTTTTCAAGTTCCTCTTTCTCCATTCCAACTGAACGAAAGAAATTAATGAGTACAAATAAGGATCGTTTTTTTCCATCTGCCATTCCCTTAAGAATATTTTTAATACATGGTGGAAATTGCTCATCTAAAATATTATCAATTTTTATTGGTTTGAAATCTGCATATTTTCCTCTTAAAATCTCTTTTGATTCCCCTGCATAAATCTGATTTTGTTTTACCCAGTCTAAAGCTTCTCTAACTAAATATCCTGCTTCATTATCTTTAGAATCTGGCATAAAGTTTTTTATTTGAACATTTAATGGATTAGCATCTTTTAAATCAAAATTTTCTAGTTCTTTTTCACTAAGCACTATGCTTGCTAATCCGCTACTTTCGTGAAGAGAGTAAGGCATTCTAAATAAATGTCTTGGAGAAATAAGTATTAAATCTAAACCCATTAATTCAAATAAATCTATTTCAACATGGCGAGAAAAATTATCTGGTTTATCTCTTGAAGAAATATTGCATTTTTTACACTCATATATTTTTTCTATTTTATTTATTTTAAAGAGAGTTCTACAATCAGGACATTTAAGGTCCTTCTTTTTTTCTGAAAAAACTTTTTTTATTTCTTTTCTAAAACACTTAGGACAAAAATACTCAACTAATTCATATTCTTGAGCAAGTTCCCTACAATTATTACACTTTATTCCTTTTTTTATTTCTGTATCCTTAAATGAAGCTAATTCATCTTCAGAAATTAAATTATTCATCTCTTCTTCTGCTTTGAATCTTACGTAAGAAAGGATTTTTCTAGGTAATTCTGGAAATAAGTCTTTTGTTTTTTCTCCTGCTATTTCTTTTGGAAAGGCTTTGAATGGAAGAATTATGTGAAATCCTTTATTGCCTGAAAATTTTATTCCATAATTTTTAATCTTGTGTTGTTTAAACACTTTGATTATTGCCTGTGCTGCTTTTTTACTAAAATCAATATATTTACAGTCTATGTCAATTAGTAAGTCCCATCCTATTCTTAATTCATTCAATTGCCTTTCTGTCATTCCTGTTTCAATTTTAAGAGGATCTGACCAAAGTTCTTCTGAACAATTAAAAGAAGTTGCTCCTCTTTTAACAAGCTCAAACACATCTCCAGAGTATTCAAAAGAATCTGGTCTTTTTCCAAATCCTTCAAAATATCTTGGACAAATTTCTCTATTTTTTGAGAAATCAAAAATTGCCTTTTGTATTTCAGGATTTGAATAATAGAGATTAGTAATTTTTCTTATTCTCCTCTCTTTAAAGGAAATTTCTTTAAATTCCATTAGTTTACATACCTCAGAGGATTTTAATAATTATCCTATACTTAACAATAGCAATACTTAAAAAACAAAGGTTTCTTTTATAATTATGAAAATTAAGCTTGAAAATGCAGGTGCTTTATCAAAATCAATTGAGTTAATTTCTGAATTAGTTACAGAAGTAAAGATAAAAATAAATGAGTTTGGATTGAGTATAACAGCAATAGATCCAGCCAATGTTGCAATGGTTAGTTTAAAAATACCTAGAAAAGCTTTTTCTGAATTTGAGAGTGGAAATGAGAGTTTAGGAGTTAATTTAGATAGTCTTAAGAGAATCTTAAAAAGAAGTGGAGGGCAATTAACTCTTGAAAAAAAAGAAAACTTATTACATATACAAATGGATGATAGAATAAGAAGGAATTTTGTACTTAGTTTAATTGATATTGAAAGTGAAGATAAAGAAATGCCAAGTCTAGAATATAGTGCTAGAATTGAATTAAAATCTCAAGATTTAATAGATTCTGTTGAAGATTGCATAGTTGTTGCTGATGCGTGTTCGTTTATTGTTAAAGAAGATAAATATATTATTGAGGCAAAAGGATTAAATTCTGCTAGAACTGAATTTTCAAGTGATGAGGCAAATATAAATGCAGAATCATGTAAAGCAAGATACAGTTTAGAGTATTTGCAAAAATTCATAAAAGCATCTAAATTATCTGAAAAAACAGTTTTAAATTTTGCAAATGACCATCCTTTAAAGATGGATGTAAGAACAGAAAATATTGAAATTTCATATATTCTTGCTCCAAGAGTTGAAAATGATGATTGAGCTTCTATTATAAAATAAATTAATTGTATACTTCTTATTTAAGAAATATTTTTAAACAACTATTTCCTTAATAAAAAATGAATGTAAAAGAGGAGAAAGGAGGAAAGATAGAAATTCTTCCAAAAAATTTTAGAGGACAAGTTACTATATTTATTATTATAGCACTTCTTGTTGTTGCAATCATTGCTTTAATTATTTTATATTATCCAAAACTGTTTCCATCTGGAGGAAAAGACACTAAAAATCCTATAGGATATATCCGAACTTGTGTTGAGAAAGAATTTGAAGAAAATACACTCATTATAAAATCCCAAGGAGGAAATTATATTACAGATGAAAGAACAGGGTATCTTTATAAAAGGAGTGATAAAGAAGATGCTAAATATGTCAGATATTTGTGCTACACTGATGAATACTTAACATTACCCTGCATTAATCAAGAACCATTTTTAACTGAACATATTGAATCTGAAATATTAAATTCTATACAAGAAACTGTTGATAATTGTTTTGTAAGCTTAGAAAAAAGCTATAAAGATAAAGGATATGATGTAAATTTGAATAGAGGAAAGAACTATGTTAAAATACTTCCAAGGACAATATTAGTTGATTTTAATAGTACACTTGCACTTAAAAAAGGAGACGAATCTGAAACATACAGAAACTTTAATATTGAGATAAGCAGTAGTTTACATGAAATGCTTGAAATATCAAAGAATATTTTAATTTGGGAAATGAATATTGGAGATGCTATGCCTGAAGCATATATGTATGATAATCCTTATATGAGAGTTGAAAAGCATAGAAAAGGAGATGATTCAAAAATATATGTTGTAACTGACTTAAATACCATGGAGGATTTTAGATTTGCAGTAAGAAGTCTTCCCTATGTTTAAAATGAGAAAAAATACAAGTTTGATTATTTTTACTTTTATACTATTAATACTCGGAGCTGTAAATATTTCTGCAATATGTTGTGAAAAATTAAAAGATGGTGGAATGTGGTGTCAAGCTGCAGATAATATCAATGCTTGTGATGCAAAATACAAAAGCTGGTATAAAGATGCATGTAGCTCTGTTCCTGAATGTACTGGAACATGTGTTAATCTAAATACAGGACAGTGTAGTGAATACACTCCTAAAACACTGTGTTTAGAATCTGGGGGAAGCTGGAGTCAAAATTCAATAGAAAAAGTTCCAGCTTGTCAAGAAATATGTTGTGTTATTGGATTAGAGGCGTATTTTATTAATGAAAAAGAGTGTAAAAATATGTTTAGTGATTTTGGGATTCAAGGTGAAATAAAAAGAGAAATTACAACAAGAGAAATGTGTGAACTTAATTCAATAGCTTTAAATGAAGGTGTGGGAGCGTGTGTAATAAGTACAGAAACAGAAGTAGCGTGTGTTATGAAAACAAATACAGGGTGTACTAATTCTAGAATAGATGAACTTTCAGGGCACTTAAAGAATTCTCAGTCATATGATAAAATAGAGATAAGATTTCACAAAGGATTATTATGTACTGCGAGTATAAATGGGGTTGGGCTTTCAGATTGTGCTCCAACTAAAAACACAATTTGTCATGAAGGTAAAGTGTATTATCTTGATTCGTGTGGGAACTTAGCAAATATATATGACTCAAGTAAATACAATAATGCTAACTATTGGACACACTTTTTAACAGGATATGATGAAAACCTCTGTAAGGTAGGTGTTTCTGGAAGTGCAACGTGTGGGAATTGTGATTCTACACTTAATACTGTTTGTAGAGGGTATAGGGAAGCAGGGTTTAATTTAAAACCTTCAAATAATGATAATGGGCTTGTTTGTGGAGATTTAAGCTGTAAATATAATGGAAAAACATATCAACATGGTGAGAGTTGGTGTGCTGAAAGTCCTGGGACTCTTTTAATTAATCAAAACTTAACAACAGGGGAATTATTTACCTCAGACAGAAACGCATTAAAAAATGTGTCTAAATATAATCTTCCTGGAAGCAGATATTATAAGATGTATTGTTCTTCTGGAGAAGTAATAGTTGAAGAGTGTGCAGACTATAGGAATGCTGTTTGCATTCAAGGCATAGATGATTATTCAAAAAGAAGTCAGGCTTCGTGTGTTTTTAATCCTTGGATGGGATGTACTTCTGCTGAAACTAAAACACAATGTGAAAATCTTCTTTCTTTATGTAAATGGATTCCAGGATATAGATGGGATGGTGAAACTGTTCCTGAAGAATATAGAAAAGAAATGCAAGGTTCGTGTGTTCCACTAATTCCACCTGGATTTGATTTTTGGAATGGTACTTCAAGTAAAGGGTTTGGAATATGTGCAATGGGAGGAGTTATTGAAAGTGCACTATATGAAACTCCTGTGTATAAAAGTAGGAAAAGTATGACTGAGTGGACTGATGGTGAACTTGCAGCAAGATGTGTTAGTGGATGTTATGCTATTCCTGGATATGGTAAAGAGTTTCCATTTAATGGAACAAAAATATATCCAGAAGATGTTGTGTGTAGTAATGGAGGAGGAAATCTTGGAACACGGAATTGTCCTAACCTATACAGTCTTTTAACTGAGTTTTATGATGAATCTGAATTTAAACTTCCAAATGTGGTAAGTAGTTATACACTTTCTTTAAGAAGAGGACAGTATTGTACTAAAGATGGAAAACCTAATAAACTTGCAACAGGAAGAGTTACAGGACAGGCTTATGATTGTACTCCTGTCTTTGGAAGTGAAGAAAAAGATGAAAGAAAAGAAAGAGATTATCCTATTTATTTAACTAATCAAGAATTTATTATGAGTATAACTGAAAGAGCTAAATCATTAGGAGATTGTGGATATAAAACTGCAGTTAATGGGAAGCAAGGTAATCCTGAGTCAGAATTAATAACATCTATTTTCCAAAAATTAAAACAAAGTGGAGAAGTTAAAAAGAATGTAACTGTAGAACAAATTATCTACAAAGGAGATAAATATCTTACAGGAGATTTAGAAAGATATGAGACAACACTTCCAATATCAGAATCAGAAAATGGTATTGCAGGTAATAGTGATTGCTTTACTTCCTACGGAGGAATGTGCGTTAGTACAATAAATAATCCTAACCCATGCACAGGAGGAGAAGAAAATACAGGAGCTGTTTGCCCTGCAAACAGAGTGTGTTGTGTATATCCTGAGGACTAATAAAAAATGAAAAATAAAAAGAGAAGAAAAAAGGAATTGAAGGTTATTAGTATCTTGCAAATTTTATTATTAGTTATTGCAATAGTTGCATTTTCGTGGCTTGTTGGAGAGAGTCAAGTTAAGGTAGTGAGTGCTGCTGGAGCAGGAGATTCATGTAAAGCTTGTGTTGGAAATTCGGTTTATACTGGAGTATTAAAAAATGGAGCTTGTGATATTACTAATGGTATAAAAGAAAAAGTGTGTGAAGATGGTCAAGAATGTGTTGGGGGGGCTTGTATTGCAATTCCACCAGAAGACCCTCCAAAAAAAATTAATATTGGAAATGCGGTTGGAACAGGTGTAACAGTTTTAAATTCAGTAAATAATATTAAACAAACAAGTGAAAATATTAAAGGGGCTAAAAATATTTTTAAAAGATTATTTAGTAAAAAAGCAGGAGGAGAAGCTAGTAAAGAAATTGTTAAATCTTGGTTTATTGATCCTGAAACTGGAATGATGATAGATAATGCACTTGAAGCAGAAATATTAAAAGACGCTGCTGCAAATGATGCTTTCTTAAATACAATAAAACCTATTCATGAAGGATTCTTCAGTGGGAATCCCTCTACCTTTAGTGGAGTTTTAGGACAATTTTTAATGAATGCTGCAGCTGCAGCTGCTGTTGCGATAATAATAAATTCTATTATGAAAAAATTTGCAAGTGAAAGAAATATGGGAGATATAAGATTAGTAACTTGGATAAGTGTTGCACCTGCTGCAGCAATAGGAATGATTGGGATGGCAAAACTATCTGTTTTAGCAAGTATGGGTATTGCGGGAGGAGTTGTAGCACTTGCATTTGGACTCTATATGTTTTTTGGATATCAAGTATATTCTAGTGATACCTACACTTATAGAGTTTTAATGTGGCAAGCACCTCTTGGAGGAAATGATTGTGAGAAATGTAATTCTTTAACAATAGGTGTTGGAGATAATAAAGTTAGTGGATGCAGTGAATATATTTGCCACACTTATGGTGCAGCATGTGTTTGGTTTAATAAAGGTAACGAGGGATATGAGACTTGTACTATTGGTAATCCAAATGATAAGTCTGCTCCAATTATAGAGCCTGTAAAAGAGATTTATGGTGAAAAGGTTTTCCAATCTAATTTATTCGATTATCAAAGCTCAGCTACTGCAACAAAGATAATTTATAATGGTGAGGGAGGGGGAACAAATAAGTGTGTTCCTACATACACTCCAATTACATTAGCATTTAAAACTAATGAAGAAGCGTATTGTAAGATTTCACTTGAACCAACAACTGGTACCTCTAAAGAGGCTTTTGAGAGAATGCAACCAATGTTTGAGGGTACAGTATATGTAAAGAATCATACAGTGCAGCTTCCTTCAAGTGTAGCTGCTAGCAGTGAGGCATTTAAAAATGCAGGATACTCTTTGGATAATGGGGGAAATTACAAATTCTACATTAGATGTTCAGATTACTGGGAGAATATCAATAATGTAGATTATGTTATGGAATTCTGTGTTCAAATGGGTCCAGATAAAACACTTCCAAAAATACTTGAGAGTAATCCTTCTAGTGGGTCTTATATTAAATCTGGAACAGTGTATATAGAAGATTTCCAAGTATATACAGATGAACCTGCAGATTGTAGATGGGATACAAGAAAAGTGAATTATGAATATATGAGTTATGAATTTGAGAGATGTAGCCAAAATATAGATGATTACATTGCAGGATTTGATTATGGATGTAGAACTAATTTAACTCAATTTAGAAATAGTGAGGAAAACAAGTATTATATTGCATGTAGGGACAAACCAGAATATAAAGGCAATGTAGCAAAAGAGAATCAAAGAAATACTGGAGTACCTTATGAAGTTATTTTAATTGGAACAAATAGATTAATAATTCAAACTGCAAGGATAAATAATAAGCAAAACGGAACAACAATAAGAAGTCCAGATATAAGTGCAGAGATTAAAATAGATGTTCTAACCTCTAATGGAGCAGAGGGAGGAAAAGCTAAATGTTTATATTCGGTAAACAGTAATGACGAAAGTAGTTATTCATTCTTCTCTAATTATGGTGATATGGATTATTTAACAACAAACACTGAAGAACTGTATATGCCTGCAGGGGCTTATACGATGAATATAAAGTGTATGGATATTGCAGATAATGTTGATGAAACAATGATTAACTTTGTTATTGAAACAGATACTTACCCTCCTTCAATAATAAGGGTGTTTAAAGACGAGGGGTCCAACTCACTTAAGATAATAACTAATGAAGAATCAGAATGTGTTTACTCAACTGTTTCGTGTGTGTATGATGTAGAAGACGGTATATTGTTTGAGACAGGAGATGGATTAAATCACTATGTAGATTGGGATTCTTCAAAAGACTTGTATGTTAAATGTTTTGACGAGTATGGGAATTCTCCTTTTGATGGAGTGTGTAGCATAATTGTAAGACCTTTTGAAATTGCACAATTAATTTAATTAGGTTTTGTAAATGAAATCTTTATAAAATAAGAATAATTTAATTAATTATGAATTTAAAGAAGAGGGATTTAAAAGAAAATAAAAAAGCCCAAATTCAAATGGGGTTTGGAGTTATTTTCTCAATTATCCTTATTGTTGTATTTATTGCATTTGCAATATACGGGATATCTAAATTCTTAGAGATAGATAGAATAGCGAAGATGGCAAAATTTGAAAGTGATTTACAAGATGAAATAAATAGTGCATTTAGAAGTGATTCAATATCTAAACCTTTTGAATATCATCTTCCAAAAAAAATAACTCAAGTTTGTTTTGAAGATAAAGAATATGAAAATATGTATTATCTCCCTCGTGAATATGGGGGAGTGCTCCTTAAAAATATAGATATTCTTAGAACAGTTACAGGGCCAGGGAGCTTAAATAGGAGACTTTGCATTGATGTTAAAAATGGTAGATTTTTTGTTAATATAAAAAAAGACCGTAATGAGAACCTCGTTAAACTGTTAAAATGAAAAATAAAAAAGGAGATATTCAAATGCCTTTCTCTTGGATTTTTGCAATAATCGCAGGAGTATTTATTCTTGTCCTAGCAATATATGGGGTTACAAAATTCATCGGAATTTATAAGACTCAGATAAGTGCTCAGGGGGCAATGGGTTTGAGTATTTTAACAAACCCATTTGAATCAAGTTTTGAAAGTGCAAAAAGAATTTTAATTGACAGTAAAGGTGATGCAAGAGTGTATGTTGGGTGTTCTAATTTAAGTACATTCGGGAGGCAGTCAATAGAAACCTCCCAGAAAGTTTTTAATGAGTGGAGTGAAAATGAAAGATTTGAAATAGGAATGCAAAACAGATATATTTTCTCAAAAAACCCTGTTGAAGGGAGAAATTTTTATGTTTTTTCAAAGCCATTTGAGATGCCTTTTAAAATTGCAGATTTAATCTATATAACTTCTACTCGTGATATATATTGTTTTGTTAATACTCCGAGAGATATTGAAAGGGAATTAGAAGGATTTATTGGAGAAGAGCCTTCACCTTATGAAAACTTTATTATTAAAAAAAGAAAAGCTGATTGTCCTACAGATAGTGTGAGTGTGTGTTTTGATGGGAGTGAGAGGTGTGATGTTATTATATCAACTAGATTGAAATATGTTCAAAAAACTAATTCAAGAGTGTATTATGAAGGAGATGCATTAATGTATGCTGCAATATTTTCTGATAAAGAATTGTATGAGTGTCAATTAGATAGATTAATGAAAAGAGCTGAACAAATATATACAATCTATAAAGATAAATCAAAGTTTATTCTTCAAAAAACAAATTGTTATTCAGAATTAGACTTTGAACTAATTCAGATGATATCTCTTTTAAAGGATTTTAGTGAATCTTCTGAGGTTGGGACAATAATTTCTTTTGCAGAAGAGATTGATAATAAAAATAAGTGGAGTGAATGTAAATTATGGTAAATAAAAAAGCACAGATGAAGATTCAGCAAATGTCATTTATGCTGGTTATTGTGTTTATATTTTTTGCACTTGTAGGAATGATTGCAATTTCTATTTTTCTAAATAATTTACATAAAAATGCAAATATGCTTAAAGAACAAAATGCTAAATTATTAGCGTCTAGAATTGCAAATTCTCCTGAGTTTAATTGTGAAACAGCGTATGGTAGAGAAAGAACAAACTGTGTTGATTTAGATAAGGTAATGATGCTTAAAGATAATCTTGAAAAGTATAGGAATTTTTGGGGGGTTACTAGTTTAGAGATTAGAAGAATTTATCCTAAATCAAGTTCTGCAAATTTAAATATTGAGTGTACTAAGGGAAATTATCCTAATTGCGATCTCATAACAATTGTAGATAATCCAGATGCTCCAGATAGATATAGTTATGTTGCACTTTGTAGGGGGGAGGTTTACAATGGAAAAAGGGTTACTAAGTGTGAGTTAGGTAAAATAATAGTTGGATTTGGAGATATGAAATGAAATTAAGAAATATAATAACTAGGAAAGAAGGGCAAGAAGAGATGGTGGGTTTTGGACTAATTATTATATTAGTTGCAGTAATATTTTTGGTTTTTTTAGGAGTTTATCTTAAAAAGCCTTCATATCTTGTTGAAGATTATGAAGCTGGGAGCTTTATACAGTCCATTCTTCAGTATACAACAGTGTGTGAAGATAGAAATGGAAACTTAAGTGTTCAGGATTTAATCACTAAGTGTAACAATGAGGAAGTGTGCAGTTATAGGGAAATGGATTCTTGTGTCATATTGAATAATACAATTAAAGAATTAATAAAAGAGAGTTGGAAAGCAAGTCCTAATGGAATTGTAAAAGGATATTCTTTTAGTATAAATGTTTCAGATAGTAGGGGGGAAAGCAATAAAATGCTCTTAAATGTAGATGGAGGGGTAGTTACTAATAACTACAGAGGCTCTGAGCAAGAGTTTTCAGGAAATACAATTATTTCATTTAGAGTGTATGGTTAGATATTTAAGTGAATTGTTATTTTATCAACCGCAATTACAGGTCTGTGCCTTACTCTGTTTTTAGTTTTTTCAGGTATTAATTCAATAAATCCAAATCTTTTTAGGAGTTTAATATCATCATTTACTGATTTAAAACCTCTATTAAGTCTCTTAGCTAAGTCGTAAATTGAGAGGGGTTTTTCTGTTTTTAAGAGGTGTAAAATCCTTGCTTTTTCATTGCTTAATAATTGCCTTAAAGCTAATATTCCTGAGAAATCATAGTCTTTTTTAGAGGAATCTGAGGTTTTGAATATTGAAAATGCTCCTTTGCTTTCTTTGATTGTTATTTCCCTTGTTTTTGCTTTTGCCATTTGATTTTTTAGTTTATTTTTATCTTAGGTTTAATTCATCTTTATTTTGTCGTCGATAACTTTTGTAAATTCAAGCTTGTTCTTAGTTTATTTTCTGTATATATGTTAAAATTTAACATATATTACAATTATATACCATATGTTAATAAATGTTTTGTTTTTAGAAAAAAAGATTAGTGTATTTGGCATTAAAAATGTGTATTTATATTCTAGTGACAGCATAACCTTTATAAATAAAACCTTCAAATCTTGAGGTCTCGTGAAAATGGTCCCTCTATGAGAGGGTAAGCTTTTTAAAGGAAAATGATTTTTGGTAAGTACACCTTTGGGGGTGAAATATAGGGAATAAGCCTTGAAAAACAGGCTAACCTTAAGACGTTTCAATTGAGCGGTTTCCCTATACTGCGAAATTGAAGGTAAGAGGTTGTCATAGACAACATGATTATATAGCTGAAAGGAGGTTATAAAAATATGAAATTTAATTTTAAGAAGATATCGGCAATTGCTGCTAGTGCACTTATGACAGGCATGACTATGGGTGTTGCTGCAGCTGCAAATTACCCTGCACCATTTGTTTCAGGGGGCAGTGCAAATGTAGCTATAGTTTATGGAACAGGTAGTGGTGTTTCTAATTTGGATTTTATCCAAGCTGGAAATATTCAAGAATCTTTGTCAAAGTCTGTTAGTGGCGGAAGCATAAAAGTTGAAGGTGGAGAATCTTTTGTTTTAGAAAAAAATTCTAATAAATTCTACTTAGGAGGGGCATTAAATGTGCCATACTCGACTCTTAAAAAAGGAGAATTAAAGAATTTTTTAGCTGATGGAACTTACAAAGATGGAGATGTAAATGTAGACTACACTCAAAAAATAGAGTTAGGAAATAAAGCTCTTCATTTATTTACTCATAAGAACTACAATGATAAAGAACCTACTTTAGGATTTGATTTTAGTAGTGGGGAGAAAATTCTAGACTATAAAATTGAATTTAAAAGTGGAGGTGTAGCTCTTGAAAGTATAGAAGAGACTAATTTACCTTTAATGGGTAAAGAGTATTATGTTCTAGATACTACTGCAACCACAATTGAATTACTTGATTCAGCTAATAAAGTAGTTATTGGTGAAGGAGAGAGTAAAACAATCTCTGGAAAGAGTGTTTCAATTGAGTTTGTTACTGATAAGGGCGTTAAGTTAAATGTTGATGGTGAAGTAACTAAAATGTTATCATTAAACTCACCTCATGAACTTAATGATGGAACATATGTTATTATCAATGAGATAATGTATACTCCAAAAGAATCAGGTGTTAGTAAAGTAGAACTTTCTGTTGGTTCTGGTAAAATATTATTAGAAGACGGAAAGAGAGTTAAAGTAAATAAAGATTATGTTAAAGGATTAGAAGTAGATTTAGCTGACGATGGCACTAAACTAACTGCAATAACTTTAACATGGAAATCTGATGGTGATAGTTTCTTAACTGAAGATAATGCTCTTAGAATGCCTGTTCCATTTGATGGAATAAGTCTTTCATACCAAGGATTAGATTTCCCAACAACATATGAGAAAATCTCTATTGAACCTGGGGAACAACTTACACTTGTAATGGAGAACTATGAACTTCCACTTATGTGGACTAATGGAACTGCAACTAAATTAGGTGAAGAAGACCGTCCTTTAATTTTAGCTACTAGTTTTAATTCAACAGAATATCCTGCAATCTTTGGTCATAGCGGTGATAATTTGAAAGCAAATCAAGGTCTAGAACTGCAAGAAGACTACAGATTCTTAGTAACTAGAATGAAAAATAATGATTTGAATGAAGTTCAAACATTATATGGTGAAATTACAAGTATTGACTATGATGATGATGATGATCCTCTAAACATCAAATACGAAGTAGTTATTGAAGATTTAATATCTGGAAAAACAATTACTCTTGACGAAGATAATTTAGAAGAGGAAATTGGAGATATTGAAATCACACTTTCAGGTGTTACTGCAGATAAAACAACAGCATATCTAAACTTTGCTGGCCTTAGTGGAGGAACTCCATTATACAATTTAGCTGTTTCAGAAACTGGAATGCATGTTACATTACCTACAGACTTTACAAACTTTAATGCAAATGGTGTTAGCATCATTTTCAAAGAACAAACCAAAGATGGTGATGTTGGAAGTGATGGTCAAACCATTACTGCAACTGTTAAACAAAGAGGAACTGGAGATAGTATACATGTTACAAGTGTAACAGGTCTTTCTCTTGAGAAAGAAACTAAGGATGTCTCTATTGGATATGTTCCAGGTGCTCTAGCTTCAAAAGTTATCTTTGATAAGACAAAGGATGACTATGAGTTTGAAATCAACTACTATGGAGAGGAAGTTACTGCTAAAGTATTAGTTATTGGCGGTGATACAATTATCTCTGAAGGAGGGGATGCTACTCTTGGAAACATTCTTGTTAAAGATACTGAAGTAGGAAGTGTTGCATCAAAGAATCTAATTATAGTTGGTGGAAGCTGTATTAATTCAGCTGCTGCTGCATTAGTTGGTGGCACTAAATGTGGTGCTGCTTGGACTGAAGCAACAGGAATAGGAGCTGGAGAGTTCCTAATCAAAGGCTATGATGATTCAACTTTGACAACTAGACTTGCTCTATTGGTTGCTGGTTATGAAGCTGAAGATACTGTAAAAGCGACTACTTATCTGACAAACAAAGTTGTAGATACAAGTAAGGAATACAAAGGAGTAACTTCAACAGAAACAGCAGTTGTAGTTGAGTAAACACGCAAATCTTTAATTTTTTATTTTTTTCTTTTTTTTCTTTTTTTTAATGCTCTGGCGAGAGCTTTAAAAAACTTTAAATAACCTTTCTTTTTAATAGTAAAATGAGAAAAATAGAAAGCAAGAAAGAAGCAGAAAAAAGAAACAAAAGAAACCAATTAATCATTGGGGGAATATTAATTTTCATAATGATTGGAAGCACATTCGGATATGTTATGCTTGGAAATTCTTCAGAGAATAACTCTGGAGTTGAAAAAGTAAATTATAAAGGATATTTATTTGTGAATACTAATGGATTCTGGGTTCTTTCAATAGGAAATTATAATTTTATATTCCAGTATAATCCTGAACAAGTTGAAAAAGTTGATGAAGAATTAAATAAATTAGATAGTTATGCTGGAAAAGTACTTTATTTCTTTTATGAAAATGAAGATGTATTAGGTGCAGCTACAGAAATTTCTCAAAATCTAAAAGACATTGTTCTAAGAGTTCAGGGAGCGTGTATTGATGAAGAAGGGTGCCCTGAAGAGTGGCCAATAAAAGACTGTTCAAATAATTTTATAATAATAAAAGAAGCAAATGAAAGTAAAGTTTATCAGGAAGAAAACTGTGTTTTCATTGAAGGACAATCAGAAGAATTAATTAAAACAGTGGATGGGTTCCTGTTTAATATTATGGGAATATAAAATTTAAAGAAAACTTAATATTTAAAAAAAGACTAAAATTTAAAGAAAAAATTGATTAATATTAATTACAATTAATTATATAAACATAAAAAAATAATTAAAAACATGGATAAAAAAAGAGTAAAAGGAAAAGAGTTGAGTGAGCACGAAAAGGCAAAAGCAAAGGAGAATAAATTTCTATTAAGGTTTTTTATAGTAATCCTATTATTTTTTCTTGCTATTATTGTAGCTTTTCTTATAATGAAATCCCCTTCTCACACTAAATATCATGGGATTACATTTAATGTGATTAAAGAAGGTGAATTAATATTTTACGAGGTACCTTTTAATGTTGCAAATAATGGAAAGCCAGCAGTTTACAATATTTATCTTAGAAATGACCCTAAAAAACTCACTAAACAAGTTCCATTTAAAGGGGAACTTGAATTAAAAAATTATATGGTTTTAGATGTTACAACAGAAAATTTATTTTGCGACGGTGATTGGAATATTGCAATAGGGAATATGCTTAATCTTAATATATTCAATATAGAAATTATGAAAGATGAAAATGCTGGATGTGATCCAGAAGGAAAGTATATGTTTGTACAAATAGAGGAAGGTGAAAAAAGTATGATAGAACAAACTGGACCTTCGTGTTATAAATTAATAGTAAGTGATTGTGAAATATTACCTGTAACTGAAAGATTTATGATTGAAGTATTTTCAGAAGTTAATAAGCGCCTTGAAAAATAAAACTACTATTTTATTTATAATTTAATTATTTAATATCCTTAAGAACAGTTTTAATATCTGAGTAAAAAGGTATTTCTTTTATTTTAAATAATTTAACTTCTAAAAACCAAATACCGACTACAAATACTATGCTTCCTATATACCAAGTTATTTTATGGGTAATCTCAAAGATACTTTTATTTGCAATAAATATAGCTGAAAGTGAAACTATTCTTATTATGTTTATTATAAAAAAAGAGGAAAATGCAAATAAAAGCATTTTAAATCTCTTTGATAATTTAATTCCAGGCATTGAAAGATTAAGTATAAACAATAAAAAGTATGCTGCTCCTGCAACGCACGCATTAACTATCTCTATTGGAGAATTAACACCTCCAATAAAAATAATGTTCCCTGTTAATGTTACTGAATCATACAATAAACTTAAAATAAAATAAGAAGAGTAGACTGTAAGTGGTGAAAATATAAAATAAAAAATCCATAAATTCCCAAGTGAGCTTACTAAGAGTGTTAAATATCTTAATGAGATTGAACAAATAGATGATTGTTGTTTCTTACTCTTTCTCTTTTTTTTCATAAGATAATAAGAAAATGATGATTTAAATAATTAGTTAATAAGAAATTTAGCTTATTTTCTTGCTATTCTTACTGCAACAATAATTATTAAGATTATAAGTATTAAATTAAGTAAACCTATTCCCCAAATGTACTTATTATCTTTTGATAATCCATTATCTCCAAATAAAGTCCATTTCTTCTTTGTTATTTCAACTTGAACAGGTTGACTTGCAACAAGAGTGTTTTCTGAAACAAGCTCTAGTGTAAATAAATTAGCTCCAATAGCTTCTTTCTTAACTTTAAATGTTAATAGTACTTCTGCTGATTGTCCTGCATTAAGTGTAACAAGAGGCTTATCAAGTGAAACTGAAGATGCCCATCCTGTATATCCTGCTGCATTTAGTGTATAAGAAGCTGATTTCTTACCTTTATTGATTACTATAGCCTTAACAACTAAATCTTTACCTGCTTGTCCTCCAGACTCTAAAACAGCTGTAATTGAAGCTTTAGCAACAGCACAGTTCCCTTGAACATTTAATGTAATAGTAGCTCTTGATTCATCTCCATCTTTATTTGTAAATGCTTCACCATCTCTATCATATAAAGTTAGAGTAAGAGTGTGTGCTTTTTCTTGAGCATCATCTGGAAGTTGAATTATAAAATCAAAGTCAGTGTCTTCAAAAGAATTTAAGTTTCCTATCTTAATTTCTTTATCTAATCCAAGGTCTTTATTATAAATTCTTAAAGATACATCTTTTTGGTCTTTAGAACCTATATTCCAGATATCTCCAGAGATGTGAGCTTCTGAGTCACATTGAGAGGTTGCAGGAGCTTTCAAATTACTAAATACAAGGAAGTTCTTCTCTAAAACTAATTCTCCTTCTGCTGAAACACTAGCACAAGTATATTCTCCATCATGTGTTCCTTCAACTATCTCTCCAGTAGCTCTTACATATAAAACATATTTTCCTTTTGCTAAATCTTCTAAATATTCATCCATAGAATCATCTAAAGTAAATTTGATTGTTACTGTCTCTTTATCCTTACTATCTAAGTCAAATTCATCTTCTTCATCAATCTCGATTGTCCATTTATTTGTATTAGTATTATATAATCCCCATTCTAGAACAACATCTTCTAAATCTGCACTACCTGAATTCCTTATTTCAACTTCAGCTTCAATTGTGTCAAATGCAAACCATTTCTTATTATCTCCAAACCCATTTGTAACTTTAATGCTTCTTAAAGTAACTTTTAAGTTTCCTTCATTAGAGTATTCACAAAAGTCAGAAGACTTAAATGCAAATGATTTTGTTTTTTCTTCAGAAATACTTCCAATTGCACTTAATAATGTACTATAACTTCCTCCAAATTCAAAGTTAAATCCACTTTCAACAGTGTAATCCACTGTGATTACATGTGATTTGTTTAAAACAGTGTCAATTTCAACTTGATCAGAAGAAAGTGAGAATGAAATTGTTTTACCAGAACCATCTGAAATAGAAAGAATATCTAAATTAATAGATTCATTTTGATCACTTGAAACAGTAAAATTAAAAGCGCCACTTGTTTGTGGAAGTGTAGTAACTGATGAAGTTAAAGTGATTGCTGCATTAGCAAATCCTATTAAAAACATAAATGCAAATGCACTTACAAACAAAAGGTTGAATGTTTTCGTTTTCATTTTGTAATCATTCTGGAGTTACGATGGTTTATAAATATTTCTATTTTTAAGGATATATTTTTTTTACTAAATATTTTAGAAAAACGCAAAAAAAAAGAATTAATTTTACGACGATAATTTCATTTTCATAAAGTTTATATATTTTGAATACTAAAAGAACTTGTAAAAGGAGCTTGATAAAAAATGTCAATTAAATCCCATGAAAATATTGTTGCAGCCTGGTTATTTCTCACAGGGGTAGTTTTAGCAGTAGTAATAGGATTAGCTACGACTTTCTTTATACCTATAAATAAGATTTCTGCTTATAGTTCTCCAATATATGGTATATTAGTTATATTGGGTATTGTTATAGGTGCTAAAGTAAATGTATCTGGAAAAGACTCTCAGGCATTTTTAATATCTGGTGCAATATTAGTTATTGTAAGTAGATTTGGTATGGAAAGTGTAAGGGGTTCACTTATAGGAATAGGGTTAGGTGATTTGGTTTCAACAATCTTTGGAGCATTAATAGTTCTCTTTGTTCCTGTAACTATAATAGTTGCTTTGAAGAATTTATTCACAATAACTAGGGTGTGATTGCAATTAAGGTTAATTAAAGTATTTGTAGTATAATATATGTAACTAAGATTAATTAGGGTGTTTGTAGTATAATATAGGTATATTGTAATAGAATTATAAAAACTAATTTACAAATAAAGAGAATTTTTATTGATTTTTCTATAAAAAAAGAGATTAATAATCTTAATAATCACTATATTTGTCTTTTGGTTCTGGTTTTGGCTTATCCACTTTCTGTATCTTTGCAAAAGAAGGTGTTGCTATAACCAAATTCTCACCAAACCCTGCAATTGTCCCTTCAAGAGCATCAGTAGTCTTCTTAAGCTTAGAAATTGCTCTTTTTAATTCAATAGGGTCTTTTTGCTTTAAAGTTTTTATTTCAACTATAGTAATTGTATAGCCCTCTCTTAAAGCATTTAGAACTTCATTAATGTCCTCATATTGCTTTAGAGTGAAAAGCTTAACCATTACTTTATTGTCTCTTTCTTCTTGGGTTAAATCGATTTCAATGTATTCATCTCCATCTCTTCCACCTGACATTGAAAAAGCTTTTTTTATTTTTTTAAACACCATGATAAATTTATAATTGAGATATTTATAAACATTTCGTATTTTATTTAGATATTTTTGTCTTTATAGAATAACAATCAAGATTTAGGCAAATTTTAATGAAATACACAGTGTAAATAGAAGTCACTCAGGCTCACTTAACTCGCCTTAGTTATTTTATTTATTTTGTTTACTGAGTTTATCCTTCTTTTTTAAGCTCTCATCTCTTATTTTAGTTATTCTAGAAGTAATAGAGTCTTCTTGTTTTTCAAGTTCTTTGATTCTTATCTCAAAAATCTTTATTTTAGATAAAAGTTCTTCTTTTATCTTAGATTTCTCTGTTCTTAACATGATTTGTCCAATTACTTTAAACACTTCATCTTTAGAACTCTCTAATTCAGTTAAAGCGTCTTTAGTTTCAGATAATTCCATTTGAAATGCTTGCTTTTGGTAAATAATGTTTTGAACTCCTTGCTCTAAAAATTGTATTTCTTGTATATTTTTTTCATCCATTTTTATTATTAGGTAGATGTTACTCTGCTTTAACTAATTTAACTTTAGTTCTTGGCTTGTAAAAGATTTTGCTTCCACAAAAAGGGCAAAGAAATCTTTTTTCAAGATTTTTGTTTGTAACTTTCTTTCCACATTTAAAACACTTGTAAGTTGCCATTTTATTTATACAGTATAACTGTCTCCTGCAAATTTTTTATTGCATTTTGGACATTTCCAAATCCCACTTGCTAATCTTTTAACCCCTAACTTTTCGCAAAAAGGACATTTTTGTTTTTTTCTTTGTTTAGATTCAACTTGAACTAATTTATCTCTAGCTCTCTTTCCGTATCTAGCTCCGAATCTTCCAGCTGATTTTACTTTTTTTAATTTTGTTGCCATTTTATTTTTTAGTGATGGTGATTTAGTGGGGCTACCCGGATTTGAACCGGGATCGCGAAGTCCCAAACCTCGAAGGCTAACCAGGTTACCCCATAGCCCCTTATAAAAAAATAGCTAATTATAATTTATAAAGTATTTGATTAGCTAATTATTTTTTCTTTGCTGGCTCTTTTGCTTTTGCTGATGCAGAAGCTGTCTTTGAAGGGGCAGCCTGTTCTGCTGCTTGTTTAGCTGCCTGTTCTTGTTTTAATACAATATCTTGTTTCTTTTGTATTTCTGTGAAATAATCATTCAATAATTTTTTCTTTTCTGAAGATGTCTCTGTTTTAATCTGAGAGATTTCCTTATCATATTTTCCATCTTTAATTTCTCGCGCAACTTCTTTAGCAGGTTTATTTTCTATTAAAACACCTAAACTAACACAAGTCCCAACAACAACCTTAACTGCTGATTTTAAATCTTTACAAAGTAAATTAGGCATCTTTGTCTTTGCTATTAAAATTATTTGTTCTATTGAAGCATTCCCAGCTAAATATTTAGTTTGAGCTCCTGAACCTGATGCAATACCTAATTCTTTTTTAAGCATTCCTGATACTGGAGGTGAAAAAATTCTAACTTCAAAGTCTTTTGTTTTAGGATTAACATCTAATTCTACTGGAACTTTTAATCCTTGAAAATCTTTAGTAGCTTCATTTACTTTTTGAATTACTTGGTTTATTGGTATTCCTGCTGGGCCTAACTTTTGACTTAAAGCTGGTCCTGGCTTCATTGCCCCACCTTCTGCTAGTATTTTAATTATCATTTTCTAAATCCTCACGTCTAATAACTTTAACATTATCTATTTTAACTGTTACAGGTAATGGAACAACTGCTCCAAATAAACTGACAACAACTTCTTCTTTTTGTTTGTCTATTCTTAAAACTTTCGCCTTTTCTCCTTTAAGAGTTGAACCAATCATTTCAACAACATCTCCTTCTTTTATAGAAACACTTTCCATTGTTGGTTGAACCATACCTTGAATCTCAGAATATTCTATTGTTTTTCCTATTATTCCTTTAACATAAGGTAAATTAAAAACAGCTTCTTCTGCACTATCTCTATCTTCTGATTCAAGGAAAATATACCCTCTTAATCCGTGAGGTCTTAAAACAGAATACACACTAAGTTCTTTTTTTCTTGCTCTGTCAGAAATCATATCTACTGCTCTATCTTCTTTATTTGTTGTTACTTTTATTATAAAAATCATTTTATTTCAAAATGTTTTGCTTATTTTGCGCTAACTACTCCTTAAAATCTAAGAAGCAGATATTAATTTATAAATTATGTGTTTATAAAAGTTTGGTTAATTAAAATACAAAAAAGAAAGAATAAACTCATTAAGCTTTCCAATTAATAAACCCCATTAAAATAGAAACAATAAATCCAAATAAACCTAAGATTGCTATTCCAATTGCTGAAACTTTTGCAGTTAATTGAAATTCTTTTTTAGTTGGTTTTTTTAGGACTTGCCATACTCTCTTACACTTTAATAAAAATGATTTTGTTTTCTCTAACATATTATTAGAATATTTAAGGGGTTTTTAAAATTATTCAATTAATATCTTTTAAATCAGGGTTAATAATGTAAGTATTTTCTAAAAGATTATATCTTAATATCCCCTTTTTTTTAAGATTTAAAATATAAGACTCAACACTTACTCCCTCATAAATATTTTTCGAACCTCCTTGAATAGTTATTTCATTCATAATTTCCTCTAATGAAAAACTTTTTCCTTCTTCAATTTTCTCATTTAAAATCATTCTAGTCACATTCATACTTATTGACATTTTAGTTTTCAAAGAAATCTATTCCTAATTCTTCTTCAATCTCCCTTCTCCTTATATTATCAAGAGACTCTCCTCCTCCTAAAATCTGAGAAGATTTTACTCCTGTAACAATTAATAATACTCTTATTGATTTATCCATATCATCTGCAATTTGAGCACCGCCAATAAGTTTTGCATCTGGGCTTAATTTATCTCCTACTTCGCCTATAATTGTTTTGTATTCATCTAAACTCATAGTTGAACCTCCAATAACATTCACTAATGCTCCTGTAGCATTTGAAATATCTACATCTAATAATGGATTATTAATTGCTTTTTCAACAGCTTCAATAGCTCTATTTTGGCTGTCTGCTTCTCCCATCCCAATTAATGAAACACCTCCATTAACCATTACTGCTTTAACATCTGCAAAATCTAAATTAACTAATCCTGTTTTAGTAACTAATTCAGTAACTCCTTTAACAGCATTTGTTAAAACCTCATCTGCTATTTTAAATGCAGTTTGAAGAGGTAAATCAGGAGCAAGTTCTAAGAGCTTGTCATTTGGTATTACAATTAGTGTATCTACTAATGCTTCTAATTTTTCTAAACCATTCATTGCATTTTCAATTCTTTTTTTACCTTCGATTGTAAAAGGAAGAGTGACTACAGCAATTGTGAGTGCACCTTGTTTTTTTGCTATTCCTGCAACTACAGGAGCAGCACCTGTTCCTGTTCCTCCTCCTAACCCACACGTAATAAATATCATATCACTTCCTGTAATCTTCTTTTTTATTTCAGATTCAGATTCTTTAGCAGCTTCTTGCCCTACTTGAGGATTACTCCCAGCACCTAGTCCTTGAGTTAATTCTTTACCAATTAGTATTTTTTGATCTGCATTAGCATAAAGTAAATCTTGAGCATCAGTATTTATTGCAATTAATTCTCCTCCTTTTATTCCAATTTCTCTCATTCTACTTAAGGAATTGTTTCCTCCTCCTCCAATACCCATTATTTTAATTTTAGCAGATTGTTTTTTAAGAAGCTCTTCGAGTTCTTTATCTATTTCTGAGATATTTGAAGAGAGAATATCTATAGAATCTCCTTCTTCATATGAATTCACCATGTTTATAGAAAAGTTATTTTAGTTTTTAAGCATTATTGTTATTTGAATAAGTTAGAAAACACATTAAAAGACTGATTAAGGCTGAATAAGAGTAAATGGAGGTAAATTAAATAGAATTACTAAAATATTTGTTTTTTCCTACAAGGAAGTACTTTAAAGTAGATAGTGTTTCATAAACTATCCATTTAGGATTTTGTTTTGTTGGAACATAAACTAAATCTAATTCCTCAGATATTACCCCTGACTTTTTTGCATCATTCAAAATTCTATTAAATCTTTTAAGGTGTAATGGAAAAGAAACAATTGCATACTTTCCTTTAATCTCTTTTGGGAAAGTATAAAGTAAATTTTCAATTGAATTACTTGAATTAGTCTCAATTCCAATTATCCAATCAGTTTTTTCTTTTAAGTAATTATAAAGAGGTTTATGGTTTTTTAAACTGCTAGAAAGAATTTGAGGGCTACATATTGGATTTCCAAAACCTGCAATTATGCACTTTTTAGGAAGATTATTTTTATTTACAAATTTGATTGCTGTCTTTGCTCTGTTAAAATCTTCTGTATTTTCAGAATCAAAAATATCGCAAGTAGGAATTACTATTGCCTTTATATCTTCTAAGTTTTTTAATTGCTTCATAAAATTATATAACTAATAGAGTATTTAAGTATTATTATTTGATGTAACTTAAAAGTAATTAAATTATATTTATTCCTCTGGGTTTTCTTGGATTTCTAGAGTTTCTTGAGTTTCAAGGGTCTCTGGTACTTCAGGAGATTCTGGTGATTCTGGAGATTCAGGTATTTCCCCAACTTCAGAAGTTTCAAGTATTTCTTCAACTTTTTTTTCAACTTTTTTTTCAATTTCTTGAATTTCTAAATCTAAATTAAGCATCTCTTTGAATTTATCCTTAAATAAATCTGCATATTCTTTAAATCCTTTATCTGCTTTTAAAATTAATTTAGTATCTTGAATTTCATATTCAAAATCTCTTCTAAATATAAAATCAATCAAAGATTTAGTTTTTTCATCTATACTTTCTACTTTCCTTAATACATTCACAGCGTATATAACTTCTTTACCTGCAAGAGGCCCATTAAAATCAATCATTACTCTTCCTCCTGAAACTGTTAGAACTTTCCCAAACCTTCCATCAAAATTTAAAACTGTTCCAGGTATTGGATTTATCTTGTGGTCTAAAAAAACTTGGAGTGGAATCATTTGTACAAGCGAAGGGTCTCTAAACCCAAATGCATCTTTTGGAGAAAGTTCAATTTCATAACTTCCAATTTCTTTTCCAATTAAAAAATTTTCAACTCCCTTAAGAAACATATCTTGTCCAAGTGGAAAAATAAATGGTTTTGCTTCTTGATTAGGATTTAATTTACTTAATTCTTCTTGCACATTTGAATCAAACACCCCTCCATCCTTTACTCTTCCTGTAAATTCAATTTCTAGAAAATCATTTTTCTGGAACGCCATAGAATTCATTGAGTAAAAACGTTTATAAATGTATTTTTTTTGTTTAGTTTATGGTGTTAAAAATTATAGACGCTACTGAAGCTAAGGTGGGAACAAATATTCTTGTAGATGGTATGCCTTGCACAATAAGAAGCATGGATGTATCAAAAACAGGGAAACATGGGCATTCTAAATGCAGGATAGAAGCTGTTGGAATAATAACAGGAACAAAGAAAGTTTTTGTTGTTCCAGGGCACGAAAGACTTGAAGTCCCAAATGTGGAAAAAAGAAAAGCTCAAGTCCTATCAAAAGAAGATGGGAAAGCAAGTGTAATGGATTTAGAAAATTTTGAGACACTTGAAGTTGCTTGTCCAGACTCAGTTGTGTTTGAAGAACTTGAAGAAAATGGAAATTGTGAATACTGGGATGTAGAGGGTGAGAGATTTATAAAAAGAAAACTATAATTATAATCTGACAAATCTCTTTTAGTTTAATTAAAAAAGTTTCTATTAGATGTAAAATTGATAGAATTCCTTAACATACTTCCTTTCAAACGCGCTTTTCAGAATACTCTTTCTTAATTTTATTTTTTACAGTTTTGAAAATCTTCTTTAGTTAATTTGAAATACCTTGTAGCTGCTGAAAGCAATTTATTTGAAGTTGAGAATTTTGATTTCCTATCTCTTTCAAAATAAGTATAAAGAAAAACATTAATTCCTAACTTTTTGAGATGTTCGATTACCGGAACAAAATCTGAATCTGAAGCAATTAGAATAATGTTTTTTATTTTTGGCTCTTCAACCGGGAGTTTCATTAAATCCATTGTGAGCAGAGTATCTACACCTTTCTGTTTAAACCTATAATTCCCATCAATTTTAAGTCTTTGACATCGCCCCTCTCTGATTGTTGCTTCTTTATCCCTGCCCAATTTTACATTAAATTCATCATAATCTGTTTTTCTTCTTTTTTCCTCTTCAGAAGGGATTGAAGATTGAAAAGGAGGAGCATTATAAAAAAATAAATGTTTGAAAATTAATTCTATTTTGCCTGATAAAAGTTTTGAGAATTTTATTAAATCATATTTAAAATAATGTCCTTCGCCAAGTTCATAACTGACTTTTGATAAAAATCCCGCATCTATAAAAACAATTGCCTTTTCAATATATCTTAGCAACAATCAATCTTTAAAATCTAACTAAAAATCATCCAGCGACCCCGTAGGATCACTGGGGATCATGTTAACAATATCAATCGTGTGTAGTTTAAAAGTGTTTTGATAGTCTAGGCTTTGTTTAATAAGTAGTTCTTGTTTAAAAAATATGATGATTTATTGACTTATTAAACAAGCCAATTAATTAAAAACCTTTAAAAACTAATTTTTCAATAATTTATCATGGCAAAAATACCAGAAGCACAAAACAGATTATTCAAGAATGTATTTATTTGTAAAAATTGCAAATCTAGGATGAGGGCAGATATTCAGAAAGTTCTTAAAGGAAAAGTAAGGTGCAGAAAATGTGGCAAAGTTGCTTTTAGAGCTATAAAGAAGAGCAAGTAAGACACCATTACACTTTTAAACTCAATTTTACTTTAAGCAAAGAGGAAAAGATGAATCGTTTTACTGCTATTGACCTTACATTGTTTGCAATCTTTGTTATTGCTATATCTATTTTTCTTTATGTAAAGAGAAAAAATCTGAAGAAAGAAGGATTACTTTTATTATATAAAACAAAATGGGGGATGAAAGTTATAAACAATGTTGGAAAGAAATACAAAAAAACTCTAAGTGTTCTAAGTTATATTGTAATAGGAATAGGATATATTCTGATGGGTTCTATGATATATTTATTGGGAAAAATAGTGTATATTTATGTTGCATATCCTTCAATTGTCAAGGCAATAAAAATTCCTCCAATAACCCCGTTAGTTCCTTATTTGCCTCAAGCATTTAAATTAGATTTCTTGCCTCCTTTTTATTTTACTTATTGGATAGTAATATTAGCAATTGTTGCAATAACTCATGAATTTGCTCATGGAATATTCATGAGGAGATATAATATTAAAATAAAATCTACAGGATTTGGATTTTTCCCATTTTTCTTTCCAGTATTTTTAGCTGCTTTTGTTGAACAAGATGAAAAAAGCATGAATAAGAGTAAAAATTTCCATCAAATGGCTGTCTTAGCAGCAGGGACATTTGCAAATCTTATTACTTCAATATTATTTTTTATTGTAATGTTTTTATTTTTTAGTTTAGCATTTGCACCTGCTGGAGTGGAATTCAACACTTATTCATATTCCATAGTTGCAATGCCTGGAATAATATCAGTGAATAATATCTCAATTGATAATCCAGACTATGAAAAAATATTTTCTATGATAGATGATGAAGGAATAAGTGAGATTAGAACTCAAAATAAAACCTATCTCACAAATAAGAAAGAACTAGAAACGCAAAAGGAGTCTAAACACTATCTAATACTATATGATTATTCTCCTGCTTTCCTTGCAAGTATAGAAGGAACAATAACAGAAATAGATGGCATCTTAATCAAAGATTGGGAAAAATTAGGTGAAGAATTATCTAAATACTCTCCTGGAGACAAGGTAATAATCAAAACAAAAGTAGATAAGGAAATAAAAGAATATGAAATTACTTTAATGGAGAATCCTGAAAATCCTGGAAAAGCTTGGATTGGAATAGGATATATGGAAAGTCAAAGAAAAGGAGTTATAGGAAAAATAATTACTTGGATGTCTTCTTTTAAAAAAGCACATATACATTATGAACCTAAATTTGAAAGTGCAACATTCATATACAATTTATTATGGTGGTTAGTTCTAATAAGTATTAGTGTGGCTTTAATGAATATGCTTCCTATGGGCATATTTGATGGGGGTAAATTCTTTTATCTCACAATATTAAGTATTACTAAGAATAAGAAAAGAGCTGAAGTATGGTTTAAGATATCTACTACATTCTTGCTTTTCTTATTTTTACTGTTAATGATATTTTGGGGATTAAGTTTCTTTATAGGATAAGATAAGTAAGAAAATAAGCAAATAAAAAAGAAGTGACTAAATTTTTAAATGTAAGAAATCTGAATAAAATATGCTTGACAGAAATGTAAAAAAAATATTAAAGAAGCAACATTATGAGATAGCTGGAAAAAATGAACACTCTGCTGTTCAAATTTGTAGATGGACAAAAAAATCTTTGCGTGACGAGGGTGTGTGCTATAAGGAAAAATTCTATGGGATAAACTCTCATTTATGTTGTCAAATGACCCCTTCTCTTTACTGCCCCAATAGATGTGTACATTGTTGGAGGGCAATTGAGTACACTACAGGAAATGAAATACCTGGAGAAATAGACTCTCCTTCTGAGATAATTGATTCATGTATAAATGCTCAGAGAAAACTTCTTCAAGGATTTAAAATAGATCCTAAATCACCTAAAAAACAACTTAGTAAAGCAAATCAAAAAAAATACAGAGAGGCTCAAGAACCTACCCAGTTTGCAATATCTCTCTCAGGAGAGCCCACAAATTACCCCTATATTGGGGAATTGATAAATGAATTAAGAAAAAGGAAGAAAACTTCATTCCTTGTAACAAATGGGTTATATCCTGAAAAAATTAAAGAATTACTTAAAAAAAATCAGTTACCAACTCAGTTATATGTTTCAATTAATACTCCAAATAAAAAAGAGTACATTAGATTTCATAGAAGCATAAAAAAAGATGCGTGGGAAAAATTAAATGAAACTTTAGAACTTCTTCCAAGATTAAAGGGGAAAACAAGAACAGTCTTTAGAATGAATTTGGTTAAAAACCTAAATATGTTTCCAGAGCAAGTTAAAGAGTATTCTCTATTAATCAAAAAATCTCAGCCCCAATTTATAGAACTAAAAAGCTATATGGCAGTAGGAAGCTCTAGAGCTAGGCTAGGATATGAAAGAATGCCTAGTGAAAAAGAAATGAAAGCATTTATAGGTGTTTTATTAGAAGAACTTAAAGACACAGAGTACAAACTTTTAGGAGAACATAAATTTTCAAGGGCATATGTCCTCTGTAAAAACAAAAGCGAACTTAAAATAAAAGAAAGTGAATTATAATTGCATTATAATCCCATTATAATAGCAAATTTTATAATACTATTTGAATTTTTTATAACCTATGACATGGAGTTTATATGAAAAAAACAAATTTCTTGAACCTTTAAAGTTTTCAAATGGGAAAACTCAAAAAGATGTTGTTGAAGAAGTCATTAAATCAGTAAAAGAAGGAAATAGAATAATCTTTATTCATGGTAAGTGTGGTACAGGTAAGAGTGCTATTGCATTAAATGTGGCAAGAAAGTTAGGAAAAACATCAATTGTTGTCCCAAGTAAAGCTTTACAACAACAATACAAAAGAGATTATGAAGAAAATAAGTATATTTTAGATAATAAAAAAAAGAAATTAAAAATTTCTGTAATAACTGGAAGAAATAATCATAAATGCAAATTTTTAGAAGATAATAAAAATGCAATCCCCGAATCAAAAAAAGAAGTAAACTCAAAACTAAATGATATCTTTGAAGGGAAAAGAGAAAAGATACAAGAATTAATTTCAAAAGACATATCTGCAGACAATAAAAATATACCTTGTAAAATAGAAATAAAGGAGAAAAATATAGGAAGATTAAGAGAATATTTAAACCAAAATAAAAAAATAAATCCTAAAAATTTTGAAAAAGTATCTGATATAAAGAGAATGTCAATAGCTCCTGTGTGCCCGTATTGGAGCCCAGTAGTCCCTGAAGAATATGATGTAAAAAATCTTGATGAAAAAGAAAAAATAAAGTACCCTGGGTTAAAAGGAAAAAATTTCTACTTTTATAAAAGGAAACCTGGATGTAGTTTTTATGAACAATTTAATTCTTACATTGATTCAGATATAATTGTATTTAATTCTCTGAAGTATAAACTAGAAAGTGCACTTAATAGAAAGCCTTTTACTGAAGTTGAAATAATCGACGAGTGTGATGAATTTTTAGACAGTTTTTCAAATCAAAGAAGTATCAATATTGACAGATTACAAAATTCTCTAATTCATGCAAAGGTTAGTGAAGAAGAACACTTTCAGGTAATAAAAGAGATTAAAGAAATAATCAATCATTTAAAAGTAAATAAAAAAGTAAATGAACTTATAAGAAATAATGAAATAATTGAGTTAAAAAAAACAGGACTATATGACTTATTTAAAATTTTTATTAGTAATTCAGAATTTACTGAAAATATAGACGAAGAAAGTTATGTCCACGACGTTGCAGGAACAGTAAAGATGTTTGAAGAATTTTTAAATGAGTCTTATGTGTTATTTGATAAAAGAGAAGATAATCTTATTGCAAATGTTGTTACAATAAATCTTGCTAAAAAATTCAAAGAGATGGTTAATAAAAATAAAGTCCTAGTTCTTATGTCAGGTACGCTTCATTCTGAAGATGTGTTGTCTGAAATTTTTGGTATTAATAAATTTAAAGTTATTGAAGCTGAAACTAAAAATCCTGGGAAAATAAATATTCTTAAAACAGGGGAAGAGATGGATTGTAGATACTCTAATTTTTCTTCTGGAAAAGCTGAGAGGAAAAAATATCTTTTAGCATTAGACAAATGTATTGGTGTTGCAAAAAAACCTGCGCTAATCCACGTAAATAGTTTTAGCGATTTACCTGATAGATTTGAAAGGGAAAAATTTGACTTAAGACATACTATCACCCGCGAAGATTTAATTGAACTTCAAAATAAAGATAAAGAAGGTACAATGATAAAAAAATTTAAAGATGGAAAAATGAATGTTTTATTCTCTACAAAGTGTTCTAGAGGAGTTGATTTTCCAGGAGAAGAATGCAACACAATAATATTTACCAAATTTCCAAATCCAAATATCCAAGATGCATTTTGGAAAATATTAAATAAAACTAACCCTCAAAAATACTGGGTTTTTTATAAAGACAAAGCTAGAAGAGAAATCCTTCAAAAAATATACAGAGGAGTTAGATTTGAAGAAGACAATGTAACTTTAATGAGTCCAGATTTAAGAGTATTAAACTTCTTTGAGGATGTTCCTTCTTTATGATTTTAATTTAGGCTTTGGATTAAGTTGTTTTTTAGTTTTTCTTGCAGCTCTCCAAATTAAATATACAAATCCAATAAAATAAATTATACTTACCCAAACAAGTACAAGATACAATACAGGATAATCTTTTACAAAAAAGTCTCCAAAATAAGTGTGAACAAATATCATTGGTGCTAATCCTAATACAGTTCCGACAAGGAAATGACTTCTTTTCATCTTGGTTAACCCTGCAAGATAACTAAATAAATCCGAAGTTGTGAGAGGATTTATTCTTAAAAGGAAAATTGAAAATGCTCCATACTTTTCTGAGAACTTGTCAAACTTTCCTCTAGTGTTTTTATCTACTTTCTTTTCAACATATTTTCTTCCAAATCTCCTTGCTAATTCAAATGCAATGAATGAACCAATTAAATTTCCAATTAAAACCAACACCCCCCCTAAAAAAGCCCCGAATAATATCCCTCCTGCAATATAAAGTGCTATTGGAGGTATTGGTGCAAAAACAATTTCCAATATTACTAAACCCATAAATATTAGATAAGAAAATGCCCCATAAGAATCAACAAATTCAGCAACAGAGTATGAGTCAGTATTAAAAATAAAATAAATTAAACCTTTTGAATAATAAGAAAAAATAACTATTGCAGTTAAGATTAAAATTACTAACAGGATTGCCCAATTTTCTTTAAAAAATTTAGTAATTTTTTTTTGTTTTATCATTATAGAATATAAGAATCAAATTATATAAATGTGCTTTATTCATTTTTTTTCTTCTTTGTTTTCTCTTTTCCTTTTTTCTTTTTTACAAAGAAAAAATACAATAATCCAAGCACTAATGCAGTAAGATAAAATATTGCAATGCCTACAAATATCTTAAATAAAACAGGGTTATCTCCAATTTCTTTCCCAAAGTAAACTTGAACAAATATTGCAGGAGCTAATCCTAAAAGAGTATATACTATGAATCTCCAAAATTTTATTTTTGTTAACCCTGCAATATAACTCCAGACATCAGAAGAGGTTAATGGGTTTAATCTTAATAAGAAAATTGCTAGTGAACCGTATTTTTCAGATATTTTATCAAATCTCTCAGTGTGTTTTTTTGAAACGTGTTTGTCTACAAATTCTCTTCCATATTTTTGAGAAAGTTTAAATGCAATCGATGAACCTATTGCTACTCCTACTAAAGTCAGTGCCCATGAAATATAAGGTCCGAAAACTATTCCTCCTGTAACATAAAAAATAAATGGATGTATTGGTGCAAAAATAATTCCAATAATAATTAATAAAATATATGCTAAAAAAGAAAATGGACCTAGTGAAGAAAGTGTTTCAATTAAACTTTCTTGGTCAAGGTTTACAATTGAATAAAGAAAACCTTTAGTAAAATAAGAGTATATAAAAAATCCAAATACAATCAATATAATTATTCCTAAAATAAGTTTATTGTGATTCTTTTTCTTCCCTTTTTTCTCCCTCTTTTTATCCATTAATTAACTTTACGTAAATATGGTTTAAAAATTAAACGCCCCCGCCCGGAGTCGAACCGGGTTGCCCGAAGGCCCTGCTCTCAAGGCAGGTGCAAAACCGTTATGCGCCGGAGGCATACTGAATTAAAATTGAACATTATATTAAAAATCTTGCTATCACCCAAATATTCTTTTCCACCAAGGCTTTTTTATTTCAATTGGCTTATCGTTCTCATCAAATATTTCGTGTTTAATAGTAGGTCTTTCTTTGATTACTGGAGCTTCTTCTGCTAATTCTTTATGAGCTCTTTCCAATGATGCATCTATCAAAACTCTAGAATATCCTTGATTAACTAATGCCCATTTTAAAGATTCTTCAGTATACCCTTTTCTAAAATTTTTTTTAAAATACTCTGTTAATCTTTCCTTGTACTCTTCTGATCTCATATAAGAATAAAAATATTCAAGTTTAAAAAAATTGTTATTTAGAAAATACAATTGGCTTCTCAGAACAATAATATTTTAGAGCTTCTTTTAATCTAGGCTTAGATTCAGAATAAATCGTTAATATCTTATCTCCTTTTTTGAATTTCTCTCCAACATGGAAATGTAAGTATAATCCTGCTGCTTTATCTGCAGGACACCCAGAAACCCTTGCGAGAAGATTTATTTTCTTATTATTTATTTCTTTAATCTCTCCACTTCTTTTTGCTACAATGTCTTTTTTAAATTCTCCAAGTTTAATTTTTTTAAGATTTCCACCTTGAGCAGAAATAATTTCTTTAAATTTTTCAAATGCTTTTCCAGACTCTAGTATTTCCTTAGCAAGTTTTTCTCCTTGTCCTTTCTTAGCTTTTTTTGTAAGTTCTAATAAATTCCCTGCTAAAAATATTGATCGTTTTTTTAGGTCTTCTGGACCTTTTTCAGAGGGATTTAAAACATTTATGATATCTATTAATTCTAAAAAAGGACCAACCCCGTTTCCAATAGGCTCATCTCCTCGGGTTAAAACAGCTTTTAAACGCAATTTAAAATGTTTCCCATATTTTTCAAAAGCTCCTTTTAACTCTAGTCCTTCTTTTAAATTAACTTTTGCATTTTTACCATATGGAATATCTATAAGAATATATTTACTTCCAACTGCAAGTTTTTTAGACATTATAGAAGCTAGAAGTTGAGCGTGAGGGTCTATCTTAAGTTTTTTCTCTATTCTAATTATTTTAGAATCTGCAGGTACTAACTCTATTGAACCTCCCCAAATCATAAATGCCCCTGTTTTTTTAATAATATCCTTTAATTCTTGCTTTGAGAATTCTATCTTTGCTATTGACTCTATGACATCTGCTGTTCCAGCTGCGCTTGTAATTGCTTTTGAAGAGGATTTAGGAAAAATTAAACCAGCAGCAGCACAAATTGAAACAACTAAAGGAGTTGTTCTGTTTCCAGGTATTCCGCCAATACAATGCTTATCTGCAATATATTTTCCTTTAAAGGATAATTTTTCTCCGGACTCAACAAAAGATTCTATTAGATGTATTGTTTCTTTAAATGTCATTTTATTCTCGTACATGCCTGAAACAAACATTGCAATTTCTGGTTCAGAAAGTGAATTATTGACAATGTCTCTAATTATTTCTTTAATCTCTTTTTTAGACAGTTTTTTCTTATCTATCTTCTTCCGTATATATTCTAAGCTCTTGGGGGAATTTGCTATATTTACTTCTACTAATTGTTTGTCTTTTAAGTGGAATGTATCTTTAATTTCAGAAGAAACTCCTATCTCCCCTTCTTTAACTAAACCTTGAACCACATTTACAACAGTAAGGAAAACTTCACAGTCAACTGAAGAAGATTTTTCAATTGAGACTCTATCATTCTCACGAATACCCATGGCTTCTGCTGTCTTTGCTCCTATCATTGCTACAGGAACACCTGCTGACCACTTTAATAAACGAGTTTTCAATTGCATCTCTTTTTAACACTCACTAATACATATCAGAAAATTAGTTTTTATAATTATTCTTTTTTAGGGGGTATGATTATTCCTTCTGGGACCTTTTTGTGCCTATATGCTTCAAGTATTATAAATAGATAAGCTAAAATCAATGGGCCTATTACAACCCCTATTATTCCGAAAAGCATAAATCCGCCTACCATTCCAAATAAGATAGTTGCAGTGTTCATTTTTGTTCTCCTTGAAATAAATAAAGGTTTAACAAAAGATTCAAGGAACGAGGCTATTAATCCTAATAACATTACACCAAATGCACTTACAGGAGTTCCTTGTAAGAATAGGTAAATTGCAACTGGTATCCAAACAATTGAAGTTCCAATAATAGGGAATATTCCAAACACCATAGCTAAAGCAGTTAAAAGCAATGCTCCTGGAACTTTAAATATAAAAAATCCTGCACCTGTTATAATTCCCTCTACTATCCCAATTAAAACTTGCCCATAAAGTATTGAGAAAGTTAAATCTTTAGATGACTTAAATAGTTTTTTTTCAATTTCCTTTGGAAAAGGGAGTAAACTCTTAATGTATTCTCCCATCTTTTCTTTATCTCTCAAAACAAAAAAGAATGTAAAGAGCACTACTACTAGTTTCAAAAGTATTGTTGCAAAATTCAAAATTACGTCTGCAAAATAATTCATAATGGAATTGGCTGTCTTAGATACAAAAGTTTTAATTGTCCTACCAATTTCTTGAGCGAATTCATCAGAATTGAAAATTGAAGGGAAAAATGATTTTAAGGGAGTTACAAAATCCCACTCCTGAGATTTCATATAAAATTTAATTGATTCTTCTATTGCTAATGGAGTTAAATACCAAAGAGGGATAACAACTACTGCAATTAGGATTAAACAAACTATTATACCGGATAAATTTTTCTTTTTAGTGCGTTTAAAAATAAAATTATATATTGGAGAGAAAACAAATGCTAAAATAATTCCAACTACTATCGACATTAACAGAGGCTTAATTAGAAAAAAAGACAAAACTAATAAGGAAATTAATATTCCCCCTGTGATTATTTTCTTAGTGTAATCCTCTTCCATGCCTGTATTTTTCTCCTTTATAAAAAGAGAGTTAGAATTTATAAAGTTAATTGAAGGGAAACTATTTTTAGAATAAAATTTATAAACTAAGTTTAAGAAGGATAATTATGAATTTTATAAAAAAGGTGCAAGAAAAAAGATTTGACAATTCTGTACACTTGCAGTTTCAAAAATTTTCAAAAGGAGAGTTTAGGAATAGAGCAATAATTGAAGCAAAAAACTCAAAAGGAAATTACACGATAAAAACCTCAGCTGAATTTGCCAATGAACTTGTCAAAATCCTCGCTCAAAAACTTGGAAATAATAAGACAAAAGTAACTGGTTCGATAATTAGTACAAGTGACTTAAAAGGAATATTAGAGTTTAAAAAAATCTCACAATTTCAAGGGGTTAAAAATTACTCTATTGAAAAGGAAATGTCTGGTTTAGAAATTTTAAGTTTAATTGATAAATTCCCTAAAAACTTTTTTGCATTAAGCTTTTCTGTAGGTGAAGAAACACTTAAAATAAAACCTAAAGCTCCAAAATCTGGGAAACCTGGAAGCAAAGGAGAAGAAGTTCCAAAAGCTGATTTTTGTACATTGAAAACAAAAGATAAAGCTATTGCAGAAAATTTTATTTTTGAAGAGCCTGAATTTAAAACAGTTAAAATAAGCCATGTTTTTTTAATTGACAAAATAGAAATCCCTTCTGAATTAAAAAATTCTGAAGATTTTTCACTTGTTAGAGAGATGTCTAAAAGAGTTGGGAGAATAATCAGGAAAGCTGAAATAGACAGTGTAAAAAAAGAAAGTGTTTTAGATTTTAATGCTTAAGTTAGAAAAAATTGAAAAGTAGGTGTAATAAGGTTTTTAAACCCCTTTTTTCTTGAAATACTATTCCAGGGTAGGATAAAATGATATCCGCACTATTAACAAATATAAGAAATGGCACAGCCGAAATCACCAAGAAAGGGAAGTCTGCAATTCTGGCCGAGAAAAAGAGCCAGTAAATTCTTACCTAGTGTAAACTGGAAAAGTATTAATTCTGGCAAAAACATAAAAGGATTTATAGGCTATAAAGCTGGAATGGTTTCTGTTGAAGTTAAAGATATGACCCCTAATTCTATGACTAAAGATAAAAGAATAGTTATTCCTTCTACAGTTATAGAGTGTCCTCCAATGAAGATTTTTTCAATAAGATTTTACAAAAATGGCAAAGTTGCAAAAGATATTCTTTTAGAGCATCTTGATAAAGAACTGAAAAGAGTAGTTAAGATTCCAAAATCAGGAAAACCTATTCCTGAAAATTTAAATTCTGGGGAGTGTGATGATGTAAGTGTAATTGCATATTCTCAAGTTAAAAAAGCAAAAATAAAGAAAGCTCCTGATTTAACTGAAATAGGATTAGTAGGGACAATTGAAGAAAAATTAGAATTTATTAAATCTCACTTAAATAAAGAAATTCAAATAAGTGAAGTATTTTCTCAAGGAGAATTAATTGATATTAGAGGTTTAACTAAAGGAAAAGGGTTTTCTGGTCCTGTAAAAAGATTTGGTATAACTTTGAGGGTTCATAAATCTGAAAAAGGATTAAGAAAAGTAGGGAGTATTGGTCCGTGGCACCCTGCACGAGTAACTTTTAGAGTCCCAATGGCTGGGCAACTTGGAATGTTTACACGAATTCACTATAATCAAAAAATACTTCAAATAACTAAATCAGAAGATTCTGAAGGTAAGTTAAAAAATATTAAAAATTACGGAGACACTAACAGCGACTACATTATAGTGTATGGAAGTGTTCAGGGACCTGCAAAAAGACAAATATTACTAACTTCTCCTTTGAGACCAAGTAAAATGCAAAAGAAAAAGAACTTTGAGTTTGGAGGTGTTAGAAGATAAAAATGAAATCTAAAATATTTGAATATAAAATAAGGGAAGATATTGTAGCAAGATATGTTGAGACAAAGAAAAAACAACAGCCATACTCTAATTCACCTGTTGCAGGAAAACAGCATTCAGCAAAGGGATTGATAGTTCATAGAAGGCATGTGTGGAGAAGTGGATACGGAAGAGGGCAATCAAGAGTTCCTAGAAAAGTATTTACTAGAAGAGGTTCTCAGTTCAATTGGCAAGCTGCAGAAGTGCCTCATGCTAAAGGAGGTATGAGAGCTCACCCTCCGAAAATAACTCAATTTATAAGAGATTTGAAAGTAAATAAAAAAGAATCTAAAATAGCTTTACTCTCATCAATATCTGCGACAGCCTCAGAAAAACATATTCTTAAAAAATATTCTACAATAGACAAACTTGAAAAAAAAGCTCCCTTTATTGTTTCTTCAGAATTAACTAAAAAGAAAACAAAAGAACTCCTTAATGAATTAAAAAACATTTTAGGAAATTTATATTCTGTTTCAATAAAAGAAAAATCAATAAGAGCTGGAAAAGGAAAAATGAGAGGAAGAAAATACAAGAGAAATGCTGGAATGATATTTGTAATAGGAGAAAATGAAAAATTAAAAACAGGATTATTTGACGTGAAGCAAGCATCAGAATTAAGTGTTATGGATCTTGCTGAAGGAGGATTAGGAAGAGTTGCAGTTTATACTGAAAGTGCAGTTAAAGAACTTGAAAATAAATTAGGAGAAAAGAAAAAATGAAACTACAACCTATAGCAACAGAAAAAGCAATAATGAAAGTTGAAAGTGAGAATGTTCTAACTTTCTTAACAGATGAAAATTCTACAAAAGTTGAGATAAAAAAAGAAATAGAAAATCTATTCAATGTCAAAGTTGACAAAATAAGGACAAGTTCTCAGAACAACAAGAAAATAGCTTATGTTAAATTAAATAAAAAATATCTTGCAATTGATCTTGCAACTAAATTAGGTTTAATGTAATAAAATGGCAAAAAGAATAATTCAACAAGCAAGAGGACGCGGAGGACCGACATATAGAGTTAGATCAAAGGCATTTGTATATAAAGTTAGATATCCTAAAAAACTTGAAGGACATGGAAAAGTGGTTAAAATACTAAACTCATCTGCACACTCTGCACCTTTAGCAAAAATCTCATACAATAAAGAATACTTTTACATTCCTGCTTCCAAAGGAATGTTTGAAGGACAAGAGATATCATTTAATAAGGATGTAAAACCAGGAAATATTATTGCTCTAGGCAAAGTACCAATTAAAACTGAAATTTACTGTATTGAATCAAGACCAGGAGATGGAGGAAAATTCATGAAAGCTGGAGGGAATAGTGCAGTAGTTGAAAGAATTATAGGGGATAAAGTTTTAGTTATGTTCCCTTCAAAAAAAGAAAGAGCATTTAATGTTAATTGCAGAGCAGTTATTGGTAAAATTGCAGGACATGGAAGACTTGAAAAACCAATTATGAAAGCTGGAAAAAACTATCATATTAAAAAAGCTAAAAACAAATTATGGCCTAGAACAAGTGCAGTTAAAATGAATGCAATAGACCATCCTTTCGGATCTGGAAGAGGAAAGAATGTGAAAAGTAAGATTGCAAAGAGAAATGCTCCTGCTGGTAAAAAAGTAGGATTAATAAGGCCAAGAAGAACAGGTAAGAGAAAATAAAATGGAAATACAAAAAAAACAATACATGTACCGAGGGAAAACAGTTGAAGAATTAAAAGAACTAGAAGTTCGTGAATTTGCAAAATATCTTCCTTCAAGACAAAAAAGAACTGTTCTTAGAAATTTCCAAGTTATAGAAGAATTTGTTAAGCAAGCAAAAATAAAAATTGAAAAAGGAAAAAAAGTTAGAACCCACTTAAGAGGCATTATAATTGTCCCTCAGATGATGGGTATGACTATATTTGTTTATAATGGAAAGAATTTCAATCAAATTATTATTGAACCTGAAATGTTAGGACATAGATTAGGTGAAATGTCTCTTACACGCTCAAGAGTTGCACATAGTAAAGCAGGAGTTGGTGCTACAAAAGGAACTAAACATAAATCCAAGAAATAAATAAAATGACTGAAAAAAACTACAACCCAAATCAAAAAGAAAAAAATGCAATGAAAAAGCAATCTAAAGCAAATGCAATTCAAAATAAACCAAAAAAAGAAGATAAAATTGAAAAAAAAGTAGAAAAGATGAAAGTTGAAGAAAAGAAAATAGAAGAAGAAAAAATTGAGGATAAGAAGATAGAAAAAACAAAGACTGATGATAAAAAAGTTGAAAATAAAAATATAGACGAGAAAAAAGAAGAAAAGAAAACTGATGATAAAAAAACAAAAGAAATTAAAAAACCTTCAAAAAAAATAAAGAAAGAAGAAGTTTATGTTAATGCTAAAAACATTCCAATATCTACAAAGTATGCTATTAGTATTTGCAAATTTGTAAAAGGTAAAAGAATAGGGGATGCAATAAGAGATTTGGAACAAGTTGTATTATTAAAGAAAGCTGTCCCTATGAAAGGAGAGTATGCTCATAAAAAAGGAAAAGGAATTGCAGGAGGAAAATATCCTCAAAGAGCTTCGAAACATTTCATAATCTTGCTTAAAAGCCTTGCTGGAAATGCAAACAATCATGAAATGCTTGATCCAGTAATTGCTGAAGCAAGTGCAAATTGGGCTCCTGCTCCAAGAGGAAGATTTGGAAGAGTTAAAAGAAAAAGAAGCCATATAAGACTTAAAGCAGTTGAAATAAAAGTTAAAGAAAATAAAACTAAGGAGAGTAAAAAATAAACATGGAAGAAAAACAAACTGTAAAACTCAAGAAAGAAGAATTTGCAATAAAAGAATCAATTAAAAAAATGTTAGGGAAAGGTAAAATAAGTAAGGTTAGAATAGAGTATACTCCAGTAGGGGAAAAAGTAATAATTTCAACAAATAAACCTGGCTTAATAATCGGTAAAGGCGGAGAAAAATTAAATGAAATTAATGAGTATTTAAGAAAACACTTTAAATTTGAAAACTTGCATCTCGATGTTGAAGAAATAACTGAACCAGACTTTGATGCTCAAATAGTTGCAGATGAAATAGCATTAGGATTAGAAAGATTTGGTCCATTAAAATTTAAAATACTAGCATACAGAAATTTAGAGAGAGTTATGAGGGCAGGTGCACTTGGATGTGAGATAAGGTTAAGTGGAAAGCTTCCTGGTTCAAGAGCTAAAACTTGGAGATTTGCTCAAGGATATTTAAAAAAAACTGGGGACAGTGCAAAGGTAGTTGATAGAGCTCAAGCAAGAGCTGAAACTAAACCTGGAACAGTTGGAATAAAAGTAAGTATTTTATCTCCTCATGCTGTGTTAAAAGATAGAATATCTATTGATAACAATCTCAAAGAAAGATTAAAAATAAATGAACAAGAATTCCTAAACAAACCTGCTAAAAAAATAAATAAAATTAAAAAATAAGAAAAATGAAATACAAAGAAATAACAAAAATGAATGACGATGAAAGAGAAAAGAAGCTTCGTGAATTAAAAATAGAACTTTTAAAGTCAAAAACAAATGCTTCAAAAACTGGGAATGCAAATCCTAAAGAGATTAAAAGAGCAATAGCAAAAATATTAACATTCAATGCCTCTAAGGGAGGTGTTGAAACAAAGTAAACTATGGAAATAGATCCGAAAACAGGATTGCCTTTACAGGCAATAGAGTGGGAAAACCTCACAAGAGGTTCGCAGAGAATAAATGTCAAACTGGACAGAAAGAGATACGGAAAATATGTCACAGTTATAAGCGGATTTGACAAAGACGTGGACATTAAAAAAATCGCAAAGGCTCTCAAAAACGAGCTTGCATGCGGAGGAACCTCTAAGAACAACACAGTAGAGCTCCAAGGAGACCACATGAAGAAGATAAAACCTCTTCTTGCTAAGATGGGCTTTGAGAACAACTCTATAGAGGATTAAACCAACAATAAAACAAAATGGAAAGAAAAAGAAAAACAGAAGCTAAAGGTAAAAGTGCCAAAAGGGAAGAAAAAGGAAAAGAAATCATAGCTATGCCTCTAAATGAAAAGAAAATAGTTACAAGAGGAAGAGTATTTGAAGGAATAGTTACAAAAAAATTCCCGAAGAGAATTGTCTTAGAATTTGAAAGAATGGTGTATATAAGAAAATATGAAAGATATGCTAGATTAAAAACTAAAGTGCATGCAAGACTTTTATACTCTATGGAAAATGAAATTAATGTTGGAGATTTAGTTAAAGTTCAAGAATGCAGACCTTTAAGTAAAATAATACATTTTGTTGTAATCAAAAAAATAAAAGATGTTTCAGAGGTAAACAAATAAAATGAAAGCAATAAGTGCAAGGACAACAGAAGCATTAAATCTAGGAACAAATTTAATTGCTGCAGACAATAGTGGAGCTAAAATAGTAAAAATAGTTTCAGTTAAAAAATCTAAAGCAAAAAAAGGAAAACAAACAGCAGCAAAAATTGCAGATTGGGTAAAAGTATCTGTAAGAAAAGGTGTTCCAGATATGAAAGGAAAAGTCTTTGATGCAGTTATTATAAGGCAGAAAAAACCATTTAGAAGATTAAATGGAGAGAGAATAGCATTTGAAGACAATGCTGTTGCAATTTTAAAAGATGAAAAAGGGAATCCAAAAGGAACTCAAATTAAAGGACCAATTGCAAGGGAGGTTCAGGAAAGATGGGCTCAAGTAGCTAAAATCGCCTCAGTAGTATATTAAAATGAAACAAAAATTTTCAACTAAATGGAAGTCAAGTAAACAACCAAGAAAGCAAAGGAAATACAAAACAAATGCCCCATTACATTTAAGAAAGAAATTTGTAAGTGTAAACCTTTCAAAAGAATTAAGGAAAAAAGCTAATCAAAGAAATATCCCTGCTAAAAAAGGAGATAAAGTAAAAGTAATAATTGGTAAATTTAAAGGAAAAACAGGGAAGATACTTTCAGTAAATCTTAAAACCTCAAAAATAATTATTGAAGACCTAAATGTAAAAAAACAAGATGGTTCAAAAGCAAGTGTAAAATTGCAACCATCAAATCTTCAGATTATTGAAATGGTGGATAGAAAACCTAAAATTAAAAAAGAAAGTAAAGAGGAATTATCTAAAAAAATCCCTGAAAGTGAAAAAAAGATAAAAACTAAAGCAAAGAAGGAGAATAAAAAATGACTAGCATAAAAAGACACGCTGTACCAAAAACATGGCCAATAGCAAGAAAAGGAACTACATTTGTAGTTAAACCAAATATAGGATTTTCAAATTCATTACCTGTATTAATCATATTAAGAGATTTGTTAAAAATAGCACAAAATAGAAGAGAAGTCAAAAAAATGATTAGGTTAAATAGTATATTACTAAATGGAAGGAAAGTTCGTGATGAGAAAGAAGGAGTTATGTTATTTGATGTGATCACTTTAACTACATCTAAGCAACACTATAAACTTACTATTATGAAAAATAGAAAATTAGGTGTTGAAGAGATAAAAGAAAGTGAAGCAAATACTAAAGTTGCAAAAATAATAAATAAAAAAATGCTAAAAGGTAAAAAAACACAATTAAACCTAAGTGATGGTAGAAACTTTTTATCTGAATTAAAGTGTAAAATCAATGATTCTGTCCTTATAAATCTTAAAACTAAGAAAATAGAAAAATGTCTTCAATTAGCTGAAAAATCTAAAGTAATTATCTTTGCTGGAAAACATGCAGGAGAATCTGGAGAGATTGAAAAAATAAATAATGAAAGAAAGATAGCTGAGATAAATGTTGGAAAAGAAAAAATAAATGTATTAATTAAACAAATTATTGTAATCAATTAAAATGGAAAACATAATGAGAAAAATAAAAATTGAAAAGGTTGTGTTAGGTGTTGGTGGAACAGCTGATGGATTAGAAAAAGGGTTTAAACTTTTAAAAATTTTAACAAATAAAAATCCTGCTAAGATAAAATCTAAAAAAAGAATACCTACTTGGGGAGTAAGGCCTGGACTTGAAGTTGGAGCAGTTGTAACATTAAGGAAAGATTTTGATGATCTTTTAAAGAAACTTCTAATAAGCATAGATAACACTTTAAAGTATAAACAAATAAGTGAAAATAATTTTTCGTTTGGAATAAAGGAGTATATTGAAATTCCGGGAATAGAATATCAAAGAGACATTGGAATAATTGGACTTGATGTAACAATTGTATTTAAGAGGAGCGGAAGGAGAGTTGGGCAAAGAAAGATAAAGAGAGGAAAAGTCTCTAAAAAACAAGTAATAACCCCAGAAGAAATAATTAAATTTATGGAAGAAAACTTCCAAACAAAATTCAAATAACACAGGATAAAAAATGACAGCAAGCGATTGGAAAAAAATACTGAAACAATTGGATGCAAAGCCAGTAGTAAAGAAGAAATATATAAAGCACAATGACCCTAAAAAAAGGAAAACTGGAATCGCTACTAAAAAATGCGAAAGATGCGGTAGATTTGGGGGACATATAAAATCATATGGATTAAATTTATGCCGACAGTGCTTTAGAGAAATAGCAAATGAAATCGGCTTTAGGAAATATAACTAAAATGTCACACGATGTAGTTGCAGATGCTTTGAATATGATAAAAAACGCCAAAAAGGCGAAGAAGGAAAATATTGAGATTAAAAGAATCTCAAACCTACTTATAGAGATACTCAAAATTATGAAGCAAGAAAAAGCAATAGTCAAGTATAAAATAAATCCAAAGGACAAGTCAATTACACTTACTATCGGAGACATTTCAGAATGTAAAGCAGTAAAACCAAGATTAAGTTGTGATAAGGATCAAATTGAAAAATATAGGAGAAGATATCTCCCAGCAAGAAATCTTGGAACACTTATAGTTTCTACAAATAAAGGATTAATGACTCACGAAGAAGCTCAGAAAGAAGGTATAGGAGGGTGCTTAATAGCTTATTTTTATTAAAATGAAAAAAGAATTTTTCCAAGAAATAGAAATTCCATCTGGAGTTGAAGTAAAAAAGGAAGGAAGAAAAATAACTGTAAAAGGAAATGAGGGTGAATCTTCTAGAGAATTTAATTTCGGAAAACTAAAATTTGAAAATAAAGACGGGAAAATAAAATTAGGGCATCCTTTATCTACAAAAAATGAAAAAAGAATGACAAATACAATAAGTGCGCATATTAGGAATATGATTAAAGGAGTAAATGAAAAATTTGAATACAAACTTAAAATATGTTCTAGTCATTTTCCAATAAATGTGGAGTTAAAAGGAAATGAAGCTTTAATTAAAAATTTCCTTGGAGAAAAAATACCTCGAAAATGTGTTATTCCTAAAGGCATTGAAATAAAAATTGATAAGGAAATTATAACAATAAAATCTGTGGATAAGGAACTTGGAGGACAAGCAGCTGCGAATTTTGAAGTTGCAACAAGAGTTAGAAACAGAGATAGAAGAGTTTTCCAAGATGGAATATTTATAATATCAAAAAATGGAGTAGAAATTTAAAATGCCTAAATTCTTAAGACACACCTCTCATAAGTATTCAAAATTAGGAGTAAGAAGAAAGAAAAAACAGATTTGGAGAAGGCCTACTGGTAGAGACAATAAGATGAGAGAGCAGAGAAAAGGAAAGCCTGCAATTGTCTCTGTAGGATATTGTAAGGATAAAAAAGAAAAAGGTAAAATAGAAAATAAGATACCTGTAATTATAAACAATGCTTCTCAGCTTTTAAAAGTGAAGAAAGAAAACATTGTATTAATAGGAAAAGTTGGAAAAAAGAAAAAATTAGAAATTGCTAAAAAAGCAAAAGAAATGGGTATCAAGATTTACAAATTAAATGTAGACAAATTCCTTAAACAAAATGAAAAAAAATCAAAACCTAAAGATAAAAAAGTAGATGAGAAAGTTAAGAAGGAGGAAAAGAAATGAACTTAAGAGCAAAAAAACAATTAGCTGCAAATACATTTGGAGTGGGTAAAGAAAGAGTAGTATTTGTTAATGAAAGATTAACAGAAATAAAAGAAGCAATAACAAAACAAGATATGAAAATGCTTCAAAAAGATGGGGCGATTATAATAAAAGAAGTAAAAGGAAGAAGAAAAAATATTAAGAAAAAGAAAAAAAGAAGTCCTGGAAAGATTAGGAAAAATGTTAATCGAAGAAAAAAAGATTATGTTATATTAACCAGAAAATTAAGAAGGGTTGTTGCAGATAAAAAAAGAAAAGGAGAATTAAAAAAAGAAGAGGTTAAAGAATTAAGGAAAAAAATAAGAAATAAAATGTTTAGAAGCAAAGCACATTTAAAGGATAATTTAGGAGGAAAAGTATATGAGAAGCCAAAAAAGAAGAAGAAAAGAAAATAAAACAGATTATTTGAAAAGAATGAAACTACTAAAATCAGAAAAACCTAGAGTTGTATTTAGAAAAACAAATAAGTTCATAATTAGCGAGTATATAGAGAGCGATGAAGCAAAAGATAAAGTAATATTTGGTTTTGATTCAAGGAAACTTAAAGATTATGGATGGCCAAAAGAAGCAAGTGGTAGTTTAAAGTCAATCAGTGCATCTTATTTAACAGGATACTTAACTGGAAAAACAATACTAAAAAATAAACTAGTACATCCAATACTCGATACAGGGATGAATAGAGTAATACGTAAAAATAAAGTATATTCGTTTTTAAATGGATTAATTGACGCTGGAATAAAAATAGAATGTAAAAAAGAATTTTTCCCAGATAAAAAAAGGATTGCTGGAGAGCATCTAAAAAATAAAATACCTTTCAATGAAATTAAATCAAAGATAGATAAAATCTAAAATGGCAAAGAAAGAAAAAGAAAAAATAGAAGAACCAGTAGATGAATATGCTGAAACTCCTGGTGAAGAATTAGAGGAAACTAGTGAAGGTAAAGAAGCTCCTAAAGAAGATTCAAAAGAAGCAAACAAAGGCGGGGAAGAGAAAAAGTCAAAGCCAGAAACTAGAAAACCTTTTGATAGGGATAAACCAGTTCCTTCTGAATATTGGGAACCTAAAACTCAACTTGGAAGAGATGTTAAAGATGGAAAAATAAAAAATATAGACGAAATTTTAAATAAAAACAAAAAAATACTAGAGCCTGAAATTTCTGATTATCTTATGAATCTGAAAAGTGATTTAATTTCAATAGGACAATCAAAAGGAAAATTTGGTGGAGGAAAAAGAAGAGCGTGGAGACAAACACAGAGAAAAACTCAAGAAGGAAATGTTCCAACATTCTCTGCTATGGCAATAGTGGGTGATGAAAATGGACACATTGGGTATGGTACTGGAAGATCAATGGAAACACTTCCAGCAAGAGACAAAGCTTTGAGAAGAGCAAAACTCAATATAATCAAAGTTACTAGAACTTGTTCAGGATTTGACTGTGATTGTTCTGAACTACACACAGTTCCATTTAAAGTTACAGGAAAATCAGGAAGTGCAAGAATAACTTTAATACCTGCACCTCAAGGAACAGGTTTAGTAGTAGCAAATGAATTAAAAAAAGTATTAAAACTTGCTGGAATAAAAGATGTTTATAGTAAGAGTTTTGGAAAAGCTAGAACAAGTTTTAATTTAATAAAGGCGTGTTTTGATGCTCTTGAAAAAACAAATTCTAGGGAGGTAAAAGAATAATGGCAATTGCAATAATAAGAATTGCGGGGAAGATAGGATTAAATCATGATATACAAGAAACCCTCAATAGAATGAGGATAAGGAGAAAATACTCTTGTGTTGTTTTAGAAGGAACAAAAGAAGAATTAGGGATGATTAAAAAATTAAGAGACTTTGTAGCATATGGGGATATTAGGGATGATGTTTACAAAGAATTAGTAAAACAAAGAGGTAAAAAAGATAAAGATGGAAAATTAAAACCTTTCTTTAGATTACACCCTCCAAGAAAAGGAATTGAATCTAAAAAACATTTTGGAGTTGGAAAAGGTGTTTTAGGAGATAATGGAGATAAAATAAATGACTTAATATTAAGGATGTTATAAAATGACAATTAAAAAAACTCACAAAAGAAAAAAAGTTTCAAGAATGCATGGTAGAAAAATGGGGACTCATGGATGGGGTGCTAGAAAAAAACACAAGAAATCAGGACATAGAGGAGGAACTGGAATGGCTGGGACAGGAAAGAGGGGAGACTCTAAAACAACACTTGTTACTAAATTATATGGGCATACTTATTTTGGAAAACAAGGAATAACTTCTAGAAAAACTCAAAAAGATAATAGGCAAAGAATTAATCTTCAGCAAATAACGAAGAACATTGAGAAATATGGTAAAAAAACAGCTAAAGGGTGGGAAATAAATCTTAAAAAATATAAAATACTTGGAACAGGAGATGTTAAAGAAAAATTAATAATAACTGCACTTGAAGCATCTGAATCTGCAATAAATAAAATAGAAAAGGCAGGAGGACAGGTTATACTTTCTAAACAAAATAAACCTGTTGAAAAAGAACAAGGAGAAAAATAAAACCTAATCTTTAAAAACTGATTTTATTTGATTATGAGATGGTAGATTTCACAAAAATATTCGCCCTTATACCAGAAGTAAAAAGGCCAGATGAAAAAAAACTAGCATTTAATGTTAAACTCAAATGGACTTTAATTATACTTATTGCGTTCTTTATACTTGCAAACACTCCTTTGTTTGGGTTATCTAATAATGCACTTGATAGATTCAAATATCTTGCAATAATCTTGGGAACAGATTTTGGCTCAATAATATCATTGGGTATCGGACCAATAGTAATGGCTTCGATTATTCTGCAATTACTTACTGGAGCAGGAATTGTAAACATAAATACTTCTACAGCTGAAGGTAAAAAATTCTTTCAAGGAATTCAGAAGATTCTTGTATTGTTCTTCATAATTTTTGAATCAGTTGTGTATGTTTTAATGAAAGGATTAGAAGCTGTCCCAGGATATGCTGGACTAGTTATATTTCAATTAATACTTGGAGGAATTGCGATTTATTATATGAATGAGCTTTGTGAGAAATGGGGCTTTGGTTCTGGAGTAAGTATATTCATTGCTGCAGGAGTTTCGTGGAGATTATTCACCAGTGCATTCCAATTTGTAAATGCTCAGGGAAGAAACTGTTTACTTGATTTCAGTGGAACAGCGTGCTCTGGAAAAGTTTTAGTGTTAATACAATCAATTATAAATAAATATCCAGTTGAATTTGCATCTGCATTAGGTGCATTAATTGCTACAGTTGTGATATTCCTTCTTGTAGTATGGGCACAAAGCCTTAAAGTGGAAATACCTTTAAGCTTTGGAAGAATAAGGGGATATTCTATTAAATGGCCTCTGCAATTTTTCTATGCATCTGTTATTCCTATTATTTTAACTGCAGCATTAATTGCAAATATCCAGTTATTTGGAGGATTATTAGAGACTTGGGCAGGACACCCTACATTTTTAGGGCATTTCCAAGATGGACATGCAGTTTCTGGATTTGCATTCTGGCTTGGGCACACAAACCTTCTTGAACTAATAATAAGAGGAGGATTTTTACCTAGATACTTAATACAAGGATTAACACACATATTATCCTATATTGCACTTGCTACATTGTTCTCTGTATTCTGGGTTAAAACATCAGGAATGGGTGCAAAAGAACAAGCACAAAAAATTTCCTCATCTGGATTACAAATTTCAGGATTTAGACAAGATGTAAGGGTATTAGAGAGTGTATTAGACAGATATATTATGCCGTTAACAGTAATGGGGGGTGCAGCAATAGGTTTACTTGCTGCTGCAACAGACTTACTAGGAGCATTATCATCTGGAACTGCAATATTACTTGTAATAATGATAATGTATCAGTTTTACCAAAAGATAGCAGAGCAGCACATGACAGATATGAATCCTGCTATGAGAAAATTCATAAGTAGTAATTAAGAAAATGGGAGAGGAAAAAAAACCAAAAGAAAAAAAACCTAAAAAAGAGGGAAGTTTCAGACCTTTGTTTATATTTTTAATAATTTCATTAGTTATTGCAGGATTGTGGGATAAACTCCCATTCATAAAAAATTCAATACATTATCTACTTAATCCTACAGCAGGATTTCTTTTAAGTTGGAATTTAAATCTTGGAATGTTAATTGTTGTCTTTGCTATTTCTTTGATGACAACTCTTGTTCAGAAATATGCTACAGATCAAGATGCACTAAGAGAAATAAAAAGAGAACAAAAAGAAATTCAAGCACAAATGAAAGAATTTCAAAATCAACCTGAAAAATTAATGGAACTTCAAAAAAAGCAGTTTGCAATGATGCCCAAACAAATGAAATTAGGTATGAGGCCAATAATGTATACTGGAATACCTTTCATATTATTTTTTAGATGGTTTAATGATTACTTTACTAGTTTAGGTAGTCCAAAATTCTGGCTTGGATTAAGCTGGTTTTGGTTTTATTTTATATTTACTATGATAATTAGCTCTGTTTTAAGAAGCAAAAAAATGTTTAATGTTGCATAAACTTAAAACCCTAAATCTTAAAAAGCATCTTATTCTGATTTAAACATGAAAAAAGAAAATAATGCTTCACAACAAGAACTGATAATGCAGTTTCAAATGTTTGAACAACAAATAAGGATTATACAAGAGCAAATCCAAGCAGTTGAACAGGTAATTGTTGATTTAGAAAGTTTAAATTTTGAGTTAGATGAATTAGTTGGAAAAAAAGATAAAGAAATAATAGCTCCTATTGGAAGGGGTATATATGCTAGTGCTAAATTAATTTCTGAGGAACTTTTAGTTGATATTGGAAATAAAAACTTTGTTAAAAAATCTATCCCTGAAACAAAAACAATACTTCAAAAACAAACTAAAAAACTAAAAAATGCAAAAGAAGAATTAAATAAAGAATTAGAGAAAATAAATACTGAATTAACAAATGTCTTTATGAAATATCAAAAACCAAATGAAAATAATCATCATGGATGCGAGTGTGGAGATGAAGATTGTGAGTGCAATCATTAATGAAGTTAAGAATAATTTGATTAATTTTATTTAGCTATTTTTAAAAAATCATTATACTTCATTAAACCAAATTCAGTTATAATCCCTGAGATATATTCTTTTTTTACAAATTCAAATGCAGGATTTTTTATTTTTATGTTTTTTGGAGCTTTATCCCAAACCTCATTTATATTTCTCTGCTCTATAGGTGTTTTTTTAGGTGTAAATTTCCAAGAATCTGCTATTATATACACAGGTATTTTATTTTTAAATGCAATTTCAGCAAACATCCCGCTTCCAATTTTATTTATTATGCCTTTTTTTAAAAGCGCATCTGCACCTAAGAAAATCTTAGTTGCATATATTTTATCCTCCTTACTATCTTTCTTAATTGCAAAAGCAGCTGCAGAATCTACAAACATTGTAACATCTATTCCTTTTGCTCTTAGTTCTTGTGCTGTTTTTCTTCCCTGAAATAAAGGGCGAGTTTCAGTGTTATAAACTTTGAATTTTTTTCCTTTTTTTGTAGAATAAATAAGTGAATTAACTACATTAGTTGAATGGCAGTGAGTAAATATTATATCCTTACGATTAATTAACTTGAAAACATGTTTGTTTATTTTATCCTGAGAGTAATTAAAATGATTAAGGATGTCTTTTTTTGAAACACCTTTTTCAGCTAAATCTAAAACTCTTGCCATCATTGGTTCTGTGGGTCTTGAAGATAAAAGTTTTTTTTTGGAATCTTTGGAAGGTACAATAGAATATGCTTCAAGTGCAGACTTTGCTACATTTCTTGCTCCTTGAATTTCTATTTTTTTTATTTTTTCTAGAATTTCATTGAACCTCTTTTCTTTACTCATATAGTGTTTAGTGCCTTAACATTTAAAAATTCTCTTTTTTTAATAGAGATATGCTTGAGGCGATTGTAAACCCTAAAAAAATTGAAAGAAGTGAATGGAAGATGTTTTTTGTTGGACTAGTTTATGCTTCTCTTTCACTTTTACTTGTACACTGGTTTTTTTCAAAAGATCCTAATCTATCTAATGCCTCTGGAGTATTAGTTGTTTTATTTTGTATTATGTTTAGTTTTCCTTTTATGTATTATATAATAAAAAGAGAAGAAAAAGAAAATGAAGAAGTTGAAGGAATTGTTAATATCTGGCAAGCTCATAAAGATGCAATATATGCATTTATGTGGTTATTTTTAGGATTTGTTGTTGCGTTTTCATTTTGGAATATTGTATTACAAGATGCAAATCTTTTGAATTTCCAAATTCAAACTTACTGCCAGATAAATAGTCCAGGAGATGTAAGTGGATGTGTTGAACAATATTCATCTGGAAAAATCAATTTAACAGGCTCTTCAATAGGAGGTATGAGGTTTTTATCTATAATTGAAAATAATGTATATGTGATGATATTTACTTTAGTATTTTCTTTGATATTTGGGGCAGGAGCTCTCTTTATTTTAGTTTGGAATGCAAGTGTTATTGCAGCTGCAGTTGGAATATTTGCAAGATATAATTTAGCTGAAATACCTGCTGGAATTGCAAGATATGCTATTCATGGATTACCTGAAATTGCAGCATACTTTATTACTGCTCTTGCAGGGGGAATGTTTGGGGTAGGATTAGTAAGAAATGGAATAAAAGATAAAAGATTCTTAAAAGTCCTTGAAAACGTTATTACATTAATATTTTTAGCACTAGTGATTTTAATAATTGCTGCACTTATTGAAGTGTATATAACTCCATTAATATTTAGATAAAATTTAAAAGTTAGAAAGGTATGAAATAAACATGGAACCTTTGATAATCTTGACTGTTTTTATAAGCTTTTTCTGTACATATCTTGCAATGCCTTTTTGGATAAAAAAAGCAAAACAAATAGGATTGCTTTGGGAGGATATGAATAAATATGATAAACAAAAAAATGTTGCTGGTTCTGGAGGCATAATTGTAGTTATTGGGGCAATAATAGGGATACTGACATATATTGCACTTCAAACATTTTATTTTAAAAGACTTGATGAAGTTTCTATAAAGATATTTGCTATGACTACTAGTTTATTATTAGTTTCAGGAGTAGGATTAATAGATGATTTATTTGGGTGGAAAAAAGGGGGGTTGTCCAAGCGTTCTAGAATAGCTTTAGTATTTATTTCTGCTATTCCATTAATGGTGATTAATGCAGGAGAGTCATCTGTTTTGGGGATGGAACTAGGGTTGCTGTTCCCTCTCCTTATTATACCTCTTGGAATGATAGGTGCAACAACTACATTTAATTTTTTAGCAGGATTTAATGGATTAGAGGCAAGGCAGGGAATACTCCTTATAGGAGCTATGTCTTTAGTTACTTATTTAACAGGTAATTCTTGGTTGAGTGTTGTAGGGCTTTGTTTAATTGTTTCTTTAATTGCATTTTACATGTTTAATGCAAATCCAGCAAAAGTATTCCCAGGAGACACATTAACCTATGCAATAGGTGCAGCTATTGCGTGTATGGCAATACTAGGGAATGTTGAAAAAATAACTTTATTTTTCTTTATCCCATATATACTTGAAACTATCTTAAAATTAAGGGGGGGATTAAAAAAACAGAGTTTTGGAAAACCAAATCCAGATGGAAGCTTAGATTTATTGTATGATAAAATATATGGGTTAGAACACCTTTCAATATATTTATTAAAAAAGATAAAACCAAATAAAAAAGTTTATGAAAATGAAGTTGTAAATCTTATAAATATTTTCCAGATAATTATAATTATATTGGGATTTTTATTGTTTATCAAATTTTAGACTAAGGTTTTTAAATAGTGATTTTCTTTAGTTTTAATGAGTAAAGAAAAAGTAAAAAAGGTAGCTAAAAGAGTTTTTGATTTTATTAATCAAAAAAAAGTTCTTGTTATTCTAACTGCTATTTTGCTTATTGCAGTTATAGCTTTTACTACAGTAATAAGAACAAATAATATGCATTTGCTTAAAGATGCTACAACAGATGAATATGTTACAGCTGATTTAGATGCATTTTATTTTTTAAGACTTGCTGAAGTTTTAAATGAGCATGGTAGTTATCCTGAATATGATTCAATGAGGTACCCTTCACTTAAAGTCCCGTACAGCGGAGAACTCCTTCCACACACAATAGTCTTTATGTATAAAATAATGAGTAAATTTTCAAGTGAGATTAGCTTAAGATATGTTAATATAATATATCCGGTAATATTCTTTGCTTTAGGAATGTTAGTATTTTTCTTTTTAATATTGAAACTTACTAATTCAAGACTTACAGCACTTTTATCTAGTTTTTTCCTTGCAATAATCCCTGCTTATTTATTTAGGACTATGGCTGGAGTATCTGATCACGAACCTTTAGGAATGTTTGCATTTTTCCTTGCATTATTATCCTTTGTTATAGCTATGCAAAAAATTGAAAAGAAAAATTCAGTAAAGATGGCAATAGTGTTAGGAATTGTAACTGGATTTTTTACAATATTTAATATTGTTGCTTGGAGTGGTGTTGCAGCATTCACTTTACTAATAATTCCCTTAACTGTATTATTATTGTGGATTACAAATAAAATGAATAATGAAGAAAATAGGAATAATCTCAAAGAGTATCTTTTATTCTATATTTTCTGGTTTATTTCATTTATACTTTTAAGTTTTATTTTTTCTTATCCTCTTAGTTCAATAGCGGGACTGATTTTAAGTGTAAAAGGAATAATAGTTCCCTTTGTATTAATTTTCACTTTAATTGACTATCTTCTGTTAAAATCAAAAAATAAAAAATTAAAAGAAATAGGTAAATATAGGATAATTATAAGTGTTGGGCTTTCAATAATATTTGCTATAATTATTAGTTTAATGCTTAATCAAAGTACAGGATTCTCTTTATCTGGGATAATTCAAAACATATTGAGACCTTTTGGAGGTGGAAGAGTTGGTGAAACTGTTGCTGAGAATGCTATACCTTATACTTTAGATGTAATGGGCCAATTTGGAAAATTATTTTTCTGGTTATTTATATTTGGAGCTTCAATAGTAGGAATTGAATTTTCAAAAGGAATAGATAAAAAGAAAAATAAAACATTATTTTCATTATCTTGGGTATTGATGGTTGTTGGAATATTTTTCCATAGATATTCTACAGAATCGATATTAAATGGAGATTCATTTATTAGTAAATTATTTTATATTGGAAGCATATTCTTATTTTTTGCTGTATTTGTACACATATACTTTAAAGATAAAATAGAAACTAAGAGTGAAAATATTATAATTATTCTTTTAGTGTTTTTTATGACTATAGCAGGTATAAGTGCAGTTAGATTATTATTTATTCTTTCTCCTGTTATTTGTTTTATTGGAATTTATGGTGTTATAAAGGTGTATGAATATTCTAAATTAGTTAAAGATGATATAATCAAATTAGTTATTTATGCTGCTTTAATTGGAGTATTAATATTACTTATATTTACATCAGTTAATTACATAAAAATAATTAAAGCACAATCAGTACAGATTGGATCTTCTGCAAATTTACAATGGCAGTATTCAATGGAATGGGTACGAGAAAATACAAATTCAGAAGATATATTTGTTCACTGGTGGGATTATGGATATTGGGTGCAGTATTTAGGAGAGAGGCCAACTGTAACTGATGGCGGACATGCTAACTTGTACTGGGATCATCTTATAGGAAGATACTTATTAACAACTCCTAAACCTGTAACTGCATTAAGCTTCATGAAATCTCAAAATGTATCATATTTACTAATTGACCCAACAGATATTGGAAAATATTCTGCATATAGTAGTATTGGAAGTGATGAGAAAAATAAAGATAGGTTTTCATTTATTCCTGTTATGGCATCTAATCCAAGTCAAACTCAAGAAACAAAAAATGGAACAATAAGAATCTACAATGGAGGGTATGGAATAGAAGATGATATTGTTTATGAAAAAGATGGAAAAAAAATATTTATCCCTAAAGAGTATTCTGGAATAGGAGGAATAATTCTTGAAAAGGAAAATGGAACATTTAAACAACCAAATGCTGTTTATATTTACAATGGAAATCAAATAAGTATACCTATGAGGTATGTTTACTATGATGGTACGCTATATGATTTTGAAGAGGGCATAAATAGTGCAGCATATATTATTCCATTATTGTCTCAAACAGAGTTAGGAGTTCAATTAGATAATGAAGGAGCATTAATTTACTTATCTCCAAGAGTTGTGGATAGTCTTATTTCTAAATTATATTTAATGAATGATCCAAATAAAGAGTATAGGGGCGTGAAATTAGCTCACTCTGAGCCAGATCCATTAAAAACATATCTTGAAACATATGGGGGAATGAAGTTAAATGAATTCTTTTATTTTTCAGGATTAAGAGGTCCATTAAAAATATGGAAGATTGATTCCCCTGAAGATATAAGGGTATTAGAAGAATTTAGTGCTGTTTCTGGAGAGTATGCTGGATTAGATAACATGACTTTTATAAAATGAAAAAGAAAATAGCAATATTTCATCCTTGGATAAAAAGTAGGGGGGGTGCAGAGAAAACTGTTCTTGAATTATTAAAAAATTTTGAAAATATTGAATTATATACTTGGGTGTATGAAAAAGAAAATACTTTTGAAGAATTTAAAAAATTTAAAATAAATATTATTGGAAATAAGTTTTTTAGGAAGTTTTCACATTCAAATATATTGAGAGGAGTGTTTTTAATAAGTTCTTTATTTTCTAAAATTCCCTTAAAAAAATATGATTTATTTTTAATATCAACTTCAGGTGTTGGAGAATTTATTTTATTTAGAAATTATAAGCCTGGGAAAACATATGCATATATCCACACTCCTTTGAGAGATGCTAGTGAAGAAATAGTAAAGTGGAATTTAAATAAAAAATACAAAAATATTTTTTCAAAAGCATTTTATGTTTCTGTTGTAAAAATATATAAAATATTTGAAAAAACTGCTTGGAAAAAAATAGATTATGCTATATTTAATTCAGAATTAAGTTTAGAGAGAGCAAAAAAAAGAAATTTAATTAAAAATAAAAAAGTTAGTGTAATTTATCCTCCTACAGATATAGGTAAATCCAAAAAAGTAAATACAAAGAATAAAGATTATTTTTTATATCCTTCTCGTATAAATCCCCCTAAAAGACAGGACTTATTAATTGAATCTTGGAAAGTTTTTTCTAAAAAACATCCTAATAAAAAGTTGATAATTGCAGGAAATATGGAAAATAAAAAATATTATGAAAAAATAAAAGAATTATCTGAAGGATGTAAAAATATTGAAATAAAAATAAATTTAGAGAATAAAGAATTTCTGAAATTATATGAAGAATGTAATGCAGTAATATTTATCCCATTTGTAGAAGATTTTGGGATAGTTCCATTTGAAGCATTAAGTTTAGGGAAACCATTAATAGCTGTAGACAAAGGAGGATACTATAATTTAGTAAAAGATATACCTCAATTTTACAAAATAAAAGAAGTATACGACGATAAAAAGATGATTAAAAGTATAAATGAAACACTAGAAAATTTTATAAAATCAAAAGTAAAACCAAAAAAGATACTCAACATTGTCTCTAGCACAAGTAATTTTATTGAAAAAATCAAAAAAACATTATCATGCAATTAATAATATTTATAAACATTTATTAAATAGAAATAGAATATGGCAAAAAAATTAGTTTCGATAAATATTCCAACATACAACTCTGAGAGTACACTTGAGCAGTGTTTAAATGCAGTTAAAAATCAGACATATAAAAATATTGAGATAATTATTGTTGATAGTTATAGTAAAGATAAAACTCTTGAAATTGCAAAGAAGTTTAAAGCAAAAATAATTATGTGTAAAGGGAAACTTCTTGAAGCTAGAATTCTTGGAACTGAGAAAAGTAAAGGGGAATATGTTTTATTACTTGATTCTGATCAAATATTAGAAAAAACAGCTATTGAAAGAGCAGTTAAAAAAATGAAAGAGTATGATAGTTTATGGTTTTGGGAAAGGGCGTATAATCGAAAAAAGTTTTTACCTTCTCTTTATGATGCAGATAGAATGCTTGTTCAGACATATTGGGAACCTGATGATGATATTGTTTTACCCAGATTTTTTAAAAGAAAATTATTAATGAAAGCTCATAAAAATATCCCTAAAAAGTACATAAACATATGTGCTGCCCAAGACCACATAATAACTTGGTATGAGTTTAAAAAAATTACAAATAAGAATGGAATGATTAAGAATGCTGTAGAACATATGGAGCCAGATACTCTGAAGCTGCTTTTCAAAAAGCAGTGGAGATGGGGAAAAACAACAAAAGATTTTTACAAGACTGGGCTTTACAGAGATTTGATAACTAAAAAAGATAGATTTAGAAAATTTAAGTTCAAACACTTGAGATGGAGCCTTAAGAGTTTCTTATTAAGAATATTAAGGGGAATTCCATATAAATTAGGATATTGGTTTGGATAATAAAAAATTCTAAAATGAAATGAAAGAAAAAAAAATTGCAATAATAATCAGTACTTATAATCAAGAAAAACTAGCTAAAGAGTGCCTTTTAAGTTTAAAGAAAAAAACGCATTATAAAAATTATAAAGTTTATTTTGTTGATGATAGTGGAAAGGGCGAAATAGCTAAAAAAATAAAAAAAGAGTTTAAATGGGTAGATATAATTTCAAATAATAAAAATCTAGGCTTCTCAAAGTCAAATAATATTGGGATGAAAAAAGCAATAAAGGAGTATAATCCAGATTACTTTATTCTTTTGAATGATGATTGTGAGATTATTGAGAAATATTGGTTAGATAAGATTATTGAAGTTGGAGAGGAAAATAAAAATGTAGGCATATTGGGATGTAATATAAGATATCCTGATGGAAGCCTGCAAAACATTGGAGGATATATTAAAGGATGGAAGATAAGTTTAGAATTGTATGATAATAAAAAAGAAATATTTGAAGTGGACCATGTTATGGGGGCGTGTTTTATAATAAAAAAAGAAGTTATAAAAGAAATAGGATTATTAGATGAAAAGTATTCTCCATACTTATTGGAAGATACAGATTATTGTTTAAGAGCAAAAGAAAAAAAATGGAAAATAGTTTCAATTCCTTTTGTGAAGATAATCCACAAAAAAGGTAAAAGCATTGATTCTCAAGAAGATAAGAGAAAATTATTAATAAGATTTAAGAATGATATAATTTTTTCAAGAAGACATTTAAAAGTATGGAATAAATTTTTTAGGATTTATATTTTACTGCCTAGTGTAGCTATACTTAAAAAGAAAAGGGATACAGATAAAGGCATAAGAAACATAACTATAAGAAAAAACTTCGTAAGAAATTTAGGTTTATGGATTATTTCGTTTTCATCAAAAAAATATAACAAAATTTTAGAATAAAATGAAAAATAAAAAAACAAAAATATGTTTTATAACCGGTTCTGGACCTCAATTTGTAGGGGGAGTGAGTCTATATCAACAAAATCTAATTGACTACGTAAAAAACGAAGATTTGGATGTTCAAATTACTTGGATATACAAATCAGATAAAAATGAAATAGTTAATGAAAAAAACATAAAATATATTGGATTAAAGTGCAAAACTCCAATTTTTATAGACGATATATTGTTTAATAGAAAAGTTAGAAGATATTTAAAAAATAATTATTTTGATATAATAAATTCTCATGCTGTTTGGGGATATTGGATGAGTAACTACAAAAAACAAAAAAATCAAAGAGTAATACATACCTATCACGGGGCAACTTACCCATATTATAAAGTGCACTTACAAAGATTTAATCTAATAAAAAAGATATTCCTTTCCCCCATGTTATTATACGGGTATCTTATTGAAAAACCTCCAACAAAACATGCAGATAAAATAATAAGTGTATCAAATAGAGTAAAAGAAGAAATAAATAAAACTTACAAAGGAAGAAAAGATTTAATTGTCATAAGAACAGGTGTAAAATTAAAGGATTTTAAATATCGAAATAAAAAGAAAATGAGAAAAGAGCTTCAATTGAATGAGAACAACATTTATGGGTTGCATCTTTCAAAAGCAGGATATTGGATAAAGGGATTGGATAGAGTAGTTAAAATATCTAAAGAAATATACAAATTAAATAAAAACTATAGGCTCATAGTTGTTGGTGCAGACTATAAAAAAAATAAACAATTTCTAAATGAAAAATTTATAATCTATAGAGAAAATGTCTCTAGAGAAAAAATACCTTATTACTACAATGCTTCGGATATCTTCTTTTGCTTATCAAGGTATGAAGGAGGGGCCCCCACCCTTGTTGTATCTGAAGCAATGGCTTCTGGCTGCATGTTGGTTTGTTCAAAAGACTCAAAACAAGAAATAATTAAAGATAATAAAAACGGTATAATTATTGAGTTTTTTGATAAAAATGATTCTACTAAGGCAATTACAATATTAAATAATAAAAACATTAAAAATAAGATTATAGAAGAATCTATAAATACTGTAAAAGAATTATCATTAGATAAGTGGGGTAAAAAATATCTAGATATCTTACTAAAATAAAATGAATTTTATAAATAAATGTGAGATATGTGGAAGCAAAAATATAAGGCTAATTTTTAAACAATATGATAAAAATCTTAATATTCCCCAGATATTTTCTCTATATAAATGTAAGAGATGTAAATCTATATTTTTAAATCCATCTCCATCAAATTCTGAACTTAAAAAATACTACCCCTCAAAAAAATATTATTCTCTAAAAAAAATAGATACTAACTCTAAAAAATTAAAGATAAAGATGCTGTTGTATAAAACTTATTTTGATAAAAAAAATAAAAACTTTTTATTAAAAGCAGGGCTATTTCCTCTAAAGTTTATGTCAAGAGGAACAAACATTAAACCAGGGTTAAAATTATTAGACATAGGCTCTGGAAGCGGGCAATTTTTGTATGAGATGAAAGCTTTGGGTTTAGATGTAGGAGGAATTGAACCAGGAGATTTTAGTGCAGAAGAAAATAAAAGATATAGCCTTAATATAAAAAAATTAGATTTGATAAAATCTAGATACCCCCAAAATTCTTTTGATATAATAACAATGAATCATGTTCTTGAACATACAAATAATCCTCACGAAGTAATAATGGAAATTAAGAGAATATTGAAAAAAAAAGGAGTGTTAATAATAGGTGTTCCAAATAGCAATTCACTGGCTTACAAAATATTTAGGAAAAACTGGCACCAACTAGATGTTCCAAGGCATTTAATTAATTATTCAGATAAAAATTTAAAATTTCTCTTAGAAAATTACGGATTTAAAATATCTAAGATAAGATACAATTCACGACCAAATCAATTTGTTATTTCTTTATATTTCTTATTAGGAATTAAAAAAAGAAAAGAAGTGTTCAATAAATTTTTAGAAATTATATTCACTCCCCTAACGTGGGCAGTTAATGTGCTTAAAATCGGGGATCAAATTGAAGTTTGGTGTTCAAATTAAATGGTTTCTATAAGAATAATGCTTAAAAAAGAAAGAGTTTAAAGCTTACAATAGAAAAATGAACAAAATAATAAACGAATCTATAAAAACCATAAAAGAACTATCACTAGATAAGTGGGGTAAAAAATATCTGGAGACATTACTTAATTGAGATATGGCTTGCAGGAAGGAGATATTAGTGATTCTTAAAAAAAAATAGAAGACTAAATTGAAGTTTGGTGTGTCAAGGAATAAAATATAAAACAGGGCAATCTCTCCTAAATTAGAATATTTTTCTCAATAGTTTTATTATTTTAAAGGGTAAAAAACTTAATAGATAGTACATTGCATATCTTTTGTTAAATCCGTATTTATTAAAATATTTTCTTATTTCTTTTCTTACTTCTTTCATCTGGTTATCTTGGAATTTAACAATTATTTTTGTTCTTTGATTAAGTTTATCAAAATCAATATTATTTGGAGAACTAGAGGGGGGTTTAAGGTTTTCATAAGCATCTTTATTATCTTTTTTTCTCTGAAGATAAAATTCTTTTGCCTTTCTGAAATAGAATTCTTGATAAGGCATTGTTGAAACAAAAGAATCTTTCCTTATCCTGTATTTTATTAAGACGTTGGGTAAATTTTTCATATTTTTATTATCAGTCAATAATCTTAAATAAAGATCGTAATCTTCTGAACACACAAATTTTTCTCTGTAATATACCCTTTCATTTCTAAACATAATTGAGGGGTGAATAAAAGGATTTGATTTTAAAAGTTTCTTTTTTATCCTTTTTGAACTATCGTTCTTAATAAAACATCCTGCTTTTTCTCCTTTTTCATTAATTACAATAGCCGATCCTCCTACTAGAAATATATCTTTATTCCTATTAAGAAAGTTTATCTGTATTTGAAAACGATTCGAAAGAGAGATATCATCTGAGTCCATTCTTGCGATATACTTTCCTTTTGCTAATTTTAAACCCCTATTTAAGGAAACTTGCAATCCTAGATTCTTTGGATTGTTTAAAAGAATTATCCTCTTATCTTTTTTCTTGTAGATCTCTATAATCTTTTTAGTGTTATCTTTCGAACCATCATTTATTATTATAAACTCGAAATTTGTAAAGGTTTGATTTAATATTGATTTGATGCTTTCTTCTAAATATTTTTCCGTATTGTATGCGGGCATTATTACAGATATTGTGGGGTTTTCCATAAGATACTCTATTTAAAAAAGGTATATAAAATTAATTATGCTCTATAAGAGTATAAAAGCTTAAAAATCTAAAAGCTTAAAAAAATTGATGAAAAAGGCGTTGGTTTGTGGAGCAGGAGGATTTATTGGAAGTCATCTTGTTACTTATTTAAAAAAAGAAGGTTATTGGGTAAGGGGTGTAGATATAAAATACCCTGAATTTTCTAAAACAAAAGCAGATGAATTTTTAATATTAGATTTAAGGGGAAGAGGAAATTGTAGAAAAGCACTTTCAATAGGAGGGGGGTTTGATGAAGTGTATCAATTAGCAGCAGATATGGGAGGTATGGGATTTATTCATTCAGAAGAATGCGATATAATGCATAATAATGCACTAATAAATATTAATATGGCTCATATAGCTATAAAAGAGTTTAAAGTTCCAAAGCTTTTCTTTTCTTCTTCTGTGTGTGTATACAGAAATATGGAAAAAGGAGAAAAAGAAATAAGTGAAGAAGAAGCTATACCTGCTAATCCGGATAATGAATATGGGTGGGAAAAACTTTACTCAGAAAGAATATATCAAGCATTTGGAAAAAAATACGGAACAGAAATAAAAATAGCCAGATTCCAAAACTGCTATGGGCCTGAAGGAACTTGGAGGGGAGGAAGAGAAAAAGTTCCTGCAGCTTTATCAAGAAAAATAGCTGAAATAAAAGGAAGTTCTGGAGAAATAGATGTTTGGGGAGATGGTAAAGCCAGGAGAGTGTTTGTTTATGTTAGTGATTTATTAGACGCTATAAACTTGTTAATGCATTCAAATATAAAAAGTGCAGTTAATATCGGGCCCTCAAAAGACATCTCAATTAATGAATTAGCTAAAATTATTGCAAAAGTTGCAAATAAAAACATTAGGATTAAACATATTAAAGGTCCTGTCGGAGTTGAAGCAAGGTATTTCTCAAATAAAAAAATATCTTCATTGGGGTGGAAACCAAAATATTCTTTAGAAGAAGGAATGCGTGAAACTTATCATTGGATTGAAAAACAAGTTAGCAAAAATAAAATTCCTTACAAATAATATTTATCTTTAAATATTCAAATAACTAATAAATTTTAACCAAAAATCTCTTTAAACTGTTTTTTTATCCTATCTATATCCCAATCTCTAGGGAGTTTATTATCTTTATACCAAGGTTCACTTAATATTTTTTCATAAAGCTTATCATCATTATCTACTTTAATTATGTAATCAATAAATTCCTTCATATTTTTAAAATCAGAATAATTTATGAAGCTCTTAGTGTTAAACTCTTTAGAAATATCTTTAGATCCTATGTAAATAGGGATACTATTAACTAACATAGGATGAGTTAGTTTTTCTGTTACCCACCCTGGCTTAGAGAAGTTCTCAAAGGCTATAGTGAACTTATACTCTTCTAAAAAATCTAATTTATCCAGCACCCAATTATAGGATATTCTTGATTCTTTTGCATTTTTTCCCTTTATGGGGGGCATATTTGTCATACACCTTCCAGGAGAATCTACTCTTTTATACTTATTAAGAGTCTTAAAAAAATTATTTCTTTCTAAGATTTCTTGAGAATAAATAAAATTACAAAATTTAGTCTTTTTCTTTTTAATCCCTTTAAAATTAATTGGTTTTTTAAGAGAAGGTACTCCTAAATTCTTTAATTGATAATCATTTGATAAAACAAGAGGTATTCTCATGTATCTAGAGTTATTTATTTCTTCTTCAAAATAAGTAGAAAATGCCCAATCACACTCTCTCATATTTGGCTTAGTATGTTCTGCCCCATAAAATATTTTTACAAAATTCCCTTTTGGAACTTCAGGTAATTCTTGTTTTCTTTTAAAAGATAAAATTATCTGAGAGTACAATTTTCTTAAAAAGATATATACTCTTGGAGAAATTCTCTTCACAAAATCTCCTTTCTTTGTTAAACTTCTTTTATAAGATATATCTGGATAAACTGAATAAAATATGTAATCAGGATTATCACTTATTTTAACTTCATACATTTCTCTAAGAGTATTAGTAAAAAAATTATCTTCTGGATTAAACCCTTCAAAAAAATACTTGAAATTAATCTTGATTATTTTCTTTTTATTTAATTTGCTCATCTTTTTCTTTTTACAATTGACTTTAATAAGTTTATATCTTCTCTAGAAAAACCTTTTAATAAAATCATTGCTAGTAAATAAATTGCTATCCCAATAAATATTCCTATAATTCCAGATATTAAATTTATGTCTGCTAATTTGTAAAACAAAAATACTGGCACAAACATTATTAATGAAGACAAAATTATTGTATAAAATTTATTATTCTGATGTTTTAAATTAAAATATTTTTTTGAATAAAATACTAAGATTCCTAGAAGAATAAACCTACTTATAGCAGTAGAAGCCCCAACACCCACAACAATCATTTGTGGAGAATCTTTAAATAAGAAAATTGCTAAAATATTCAAAACAATATTCAAAAATAAAGTGTATAATATTGACTTCCCTACTATTTTAGGTTTTTCTTTAGATTGTAATAGTGTGGAATATAAATCAATTAGGGGATTTGAGAAAATTATTAAAGATAAAGAATATAATGAAAGAACTGCACCCATATATTCTTTCCCGTATATAAAAAACACTAAATACCTCCCAAGAACAATTATTCCCAGTGTTGCAGGTATTGAAATTGACAATAGATACCTTAGAGTTTTATTAACTCCTCTTTCAAATCTCTCCCCTTTAATTTGAGTGAATATAGGTAAAAAAACACCAGATAAAGAAAGTAAAGATGCAATAGTAAAGATTAAACTTGAAGAAGCCCGATAGTATCCGATATACTCTGAAGATACAACCCCTCCTAAAATTAATGTATCTATTGAAGTAAAAAATGCAAGAGATATACTGGATAAAATCATAAACTTCCAATAATTATTTATTCTAGATAGATTAATTTTCTTAGGTCTAGATTTTATAATTTCCTTATTTCTTTTATATAATATTATAGATGCTAAAATAAGAACTATTAACCCAGATGCAAAAAAACTTATGAATATTCCTGGGACTTTAAAATTGTATGAAAATAATAATATAGCTAAAACTGAAAATGAAATTTTTGAAAATTGGAGTAATAAATTAAGTGGAGGAAGTGGTTTAAGATTATTAGTGGCTATGAATGCTGTTGACCATAAAGACCATATAGATTCAACTAATACAAAAAGACATGAAAAAAGAAGAGGATATAATAAAAAGGGCTTATTGTATATTGTGTAAGCAATAAATTTTGAGGAAACTGCTAAAAGTAGTACAACTACAAAAATTAAAGAAAATTTGATTTTTAAAATATGATTAATATATGCTTTGGACTTGGCATTATCACCTTTTCCATACGACTCTGAAAAATATCTTAGAAAAGTATTATTTATTCCCAAATCAGTAAATGTTAAAGCTAAAACAGTTATTGATAGTGCTAAAGCATAAATACCAAATAATTCAGGAAGTAAAAGCCTTGCAATTAATAATGTAAATATTAACCCTCCAAATTTTAAAATAATATTTGTAGAAAATAAATATCCTGAATTTTTTAAAACCAATTTTGAAAGGTTTTGTTTCTTTAAACTTTGACTCATAAGTATATTAGATGACACCTATTTTTAAATATCTGGATTAATCAAAATTATGTATATATTTACAGTCATATATACTTTTAAATGTCGCTTTTTTAAGGAATTCATGGATGAAAAGGACATTAGGAAATCATTTTCTAGAGTTAGGCAAGATATAGAATTATTAAAAGACGAGATATCTTTATTAAAGCCTAAACTTTCTCAGGAAAGTAATATGAAAGATAATAAAGAACAATCTAATGGGAAGAAAGCCCTTGTTACAGGCATCACAGGACAAGATGGAGCATACCTTGCAGAACTATTAATAAAAAAAGGGTATGAAGTTTACGGATTACATAGAAGAACAAGCATGGATGTTTTTGATAGAATTGGGCATTTAAGAAAGGAAATAAAATTAGTTGCAGGTGATGTAACAGATTTTGGCTCAATAATAAGGATAATAAGGGTGATAAACCCTGATGAAATTTATAATTTAGCTGCACAATCATTTGTTCCTGATTCTTGGACTCAACCAATATCTACTGTACAAATTAATGCCTTGGGTGTAATAAACATACTAGAGGCTATAAGAATATTAAATCCAAAAATAAAATTTTATCAAGCTTCCACATCAGAGATGTTTGGAAAGGTTCAAGAGACACCTCAGAAAGAAACAACTCCATTTCATCCTAGAAGCCCGTATGCTGCTTCAAAAGCATTTGGATACTATATAACTCAAAATTATAGAGAAAGTTATAATATTTTTGCTTGTAACGGAATTTTATTTAACCATGAATGTATATCTGAAAATACTCCACTAATAATTAGGGAGAAAAAATCTAATATAATCTCAATAGTAAGAGTAAAGGATATAAGAAAACCTAAGGAAAAGGGATCAAATATCCAACAATGGATATTAAGCAACACTGAAATATGGGACGGTGAAAATTTTGTAGATTTAAACTGTATGACTGCTACAAGAAGAAAAAAGCAAGAAGAGGATTTTCATTGTAAAACTATAAACACTAAAAATGGAATAATTGAAGCTACAAATCATCATAATATGTTTGATGAAAATAAAGATAAATTAAAATCTAAAGAAGTAAAAATAGGTACAAAACTCCTTCAAAGGGAATTTCCAAAAATAGAGACAATATCAGTGTTATCAAAAGAAGAAGCTATGTTTTTAGGAATGATGGTTGGAGATGGATATGTAAGTGAGGAGGGAAAAGGGCAATTCACCAACAATAATAAAGAAATAAGGGAATTAATAACCAAATTATGGGAAAAAATAGCTTTAGGTTCAATAACAGAAAGAAATTATAAAACAGAATATGGAACTGCTACGCAGATAAAGTTAAACAAAAATTCTAGTTATCTTAAGGTTATAAGGAAAGAGATTTATACACAAGATGGTTTTAAAAAAATTCCTAACAGAATTTTAAATGCAGATAAAGAAATAAAACTTTCTTTTTTAGTTGGATATAACCTGACAGATGGATTGAAATCTAATCCCTGCATTTACGAATTTAAAAATTTTAAAACAAATTCTATTTTGCTTGCCCAAGGATTAATTTTTCTTATTAAAGAAACTACAAATCAAAACTATAATATTAGCTTTGAAAAAAGAGAGGGGAGATATGGTTATTACTCAATAAATTTATTATCTCCTACAAATAATTTGATGAAAGAAAAGAGAATTAAAGAATTATTAAATGATGAAATTTCCCAAAGAGAAATTTGTAAACAAACAGGAATTTCAAGGTCATTTATAAGAAAAGTACAAAATAATAATCAAATTCAAATTTGCCATCATTTAGCTAAACTAAACAATGAAGTTAAAAATATATTCTATCATGAAAATCAACCAGAATGGGTATTTGATATTGAAACTGCTTCTGGAAAATTAATGGCTGGTGTGGGGACAATAGTTATTTCTAATTCTCCAAAACGCGGGAAGCAATTTGTAACTCGTAAAATAACTCACTCTGTTGCAAAAATAAAATTAGGATACCAAGAGTATTTTGAAATTGGAAACATGGATGCAAAAAGAGATTGGGGATATGCAGGAGATTATGTTGAAGCAATGTGGATGATGATGCAAAAAGACAAGTCAGATAATTATGTTATAGGTACAGGTGAAACTCACTCAGTTAGAGAATTTATAGAAGAGTCATTCAAGTGTGTTGGAATGTCTGTGAAATGGGAAGGTAAAGGAATAAATGAGATTGGAAAATGTAATGGAAAAATGGTAGTGAAGGTTAGTCCTCAATTTTATAGACCTGCTGAAGTTGATTATTTATTAGCTGACCCTTCAAAAGCAAGAAAAGTTCTAGGATGGAAACCTAAAACAAAATTCAAAGAACTTGTTAAGATGATGATAAATAGTGATTTAGAGCAGCTAGAAAAATACGGGTTACAAGAAAAAGATAAATCAAGATTAGATACATCTTAGAATTTAAAATTGTAAAATATTTTACAAATACTCTAACTCTATTCTTCCATTCTCTTTAACATTTCTCCAAATGCAGGCCTTGTTACAAGTATACCTAATGTTAGTCCAATAATTGTTGTAGAAGCAAATCCTTTCAATAAACCCCCTCCTACAATATAAAGCGGTATCATTGCTGCTACAAGTGTTAAATACGCACCCATAATAATTTCAAATGCGTTTTTTATTCTTGATTTTATACTTGAAGAAGATGTTTTTCTTTTAGCTTCATCTAACATAACAATTTGATCATTAACTCCTGTTCCTATTGCTGCTAAAACTCCTACTATTGCGGATAAATCTAAATTTATATTTAAGAATGCAGCAATACCTAAAGTTATTATTATCTCAGATGTTCCTATTCCCAATACTGCAAAAGATTGTTTTATTTTCCTATATCTAAAGAACACTACTAAAGCTACGCAAAACAGAGCAAAAAATCCCGCAAGAAAAATTGCTTTGGTGAAATTACTTCCCAAATTAGGAGAGATAACATCTAATTTTAATATTTTTAATTTGTATGGGAAACTTCCTGTTATTAAAATTGTTTGAAGGTTACGCATGCTCTCTTTAGCAGCATCATATGCTTCTTCGTTTGTAGAACCTACTCCTGAACCTGAAATAGCTATCTGAGTTGTAACTTCTCCTTTAAGATTTTTGCTTATTAAAAGAGTCTCAACAAGAACATTATCAAGATATAAATTCAAAGGTTCAGATAAATATTCTGGGTTTGAAGAGTTTATAGAAACATTACCTGTTATTGCTGCGTGTCTTTCTGCAGCTTCTTGACTTAAATAAATTGTAAATATAAATCTACAAGCATATTCGTTTGGAGAAATTTGGTCGCACGATTGAATGTATGAACAAGTAGCATCATTTCTACATACAGAGGATATATCTCTCTCTCCCCCAATAAATACTGTTTCGTTTCCTATTTTAGCTTCAAATTTACCTTGGCTTTCAATCATAGAGCTTAAATCTTTAGGTGTAGCACCTGCAATTTCTATTCTTATGTAATTATTCCCTGACAAATCTGAGAAAGGAGCTGTTTGAATATCTTTAAGCCCATAGTAGTTTATTCTATTTGATATTATATCAGATAAATCTTTTGCTTCTTGACTAGTTAATTCAACTCCCTCTGCACTAATTATTGCTCTTGCACCTCCAGATAAATCTAGCCCTGTTTTTAGAGTTGATTTAGGGATAGATGATACTGTTATATTTGGAGAGTGTTTAGTGTATAGCAGTGCTTCATCATTTTTTGTTTTTATAATTATTTTTGTTTCTTGTTCATAAGGGAAATTATCTTGAAGATATTCTGTGTAAGATTGTAAATTATCTATTTTATACCCATTAATCTCTGTTATTATTTGTCCTTGTCTAAGTCCAGCTTCAAATGCACTTGAATTTTGTTCTACACTTGTTATTAAAACTCCTTTTTGAAGGAAAGTTATACCATTTGAAGATACAAAAATAGACATAATTGTTAGTGTTAAAACAATTATGTAAAGCCAAATCTTAAATCCTAATTTTTTCATTTTTTATTCTCCTTTGAATTAATATACCATTTAAGTATTGAAACATTTGTAATCCAAGTATTAATTAAATCAAAAAATAAACCTATTGAAATTATTAAGAATATTTGAGTTAAAATTGATGAGAAGGATTTTACTACGAAAAGTGAAGCTAAAATAGCAAATAAAGAAGTGAGTGTCATTGTAATCCCAGTTTTAACAGAACCTGCAATTCTTTGATTTAATGTTCCATCTCTTCTTTTTAATAATCTATTTGTAAGTAGAATGTCTGTATCAACAGAATACCCTATAAGCATTAAAAATGCAATTATTCCTCCAGTTGATATTTTTATTCCAAACAAGTTGACTACTGCAATAGTCATAATAATATTTATTAAAACACACATAACTACTGTTATTGAAGGCACGAAACTTCTAAATAAAATAAAAACCACAATAGTCATAAGTAAAAATGCTAAAGCAAGTGAAAGCATTAATTGTCTATACAAATCTTTTGTGAATGAAGATTCAGAATACTCGAAGCTACTATTTTCCTCTGTTAATTTATATCCTAAATAATCTTCTAAAAATGCTTTTGTTTCCTCTGTTTCTGCACTAACTTCAATAATTGTTGCTAATTGCTCTCCTGTTATTAAATCAGAGATTACTCTAATATTTGCATCTCCAAACTCATCAATTAAACTTTTTTCAAGGGATATTTTATCTAATTCTCCATTAATTGTTACAGAAGTTCCTCCTGAAAGAGAAATGTCTTTTAAAAAAATGTCTCCGTGTTGAGAATAAAAAACACCTAAATAAACTAGTGAAAATATTAAAAGAGATAGTGGAATTAAAAGCAATTTTTTATGATGCTTATCATGCCATTCTCCTAATTTAAATTTGGGTTTTGTATTTTCTTCCATTTTAGGTTCATATGCGCGAGCCGGGATTCGAACCCGGGTCATCTGGTTGGAAGCCAGAGATTCTGCCGCTGAACTACCCACGCACAATATATTCTTATTTAAGAGTGTTTTAAAGGTTTTTGTTTTGAAAATAGTGTAAAGACATATTTATTAACCCTTAAAAATAATTTATTAGATGAGGAAATTAAAAAAGTTTCTTATAATAGAAGCAATAATTTTCTTCCTTATGAGTGTAATAACTCTTCTTGAAAAATATAATTTCAGTCTGTTTAAAGAAGTATTTGAATTAATACAATCCTCGTTTTCGTGGTTTATAGGACTTAGCCTTGCATATGCTTTCTCTAACTCTCTTCAAATAGGATTATTCACATTATTTTCAAAAAAGACTAAGCAAGAAGGAAAGAAAAAAGGGGATTTTTTTTCTGGATTTTTAATTACTTTAGTAATAGCTGCTTTCACTAGCCCTCATATATACAGATGGGCAGAATATTTTTTTACTGAATTTTTTATATATTTTCATGTTATAGTTTTACAATCAATTATTCTTATATATTTATTATTTAAAATGAGAGGGAATTATAAAATATCTTGGAGTTATTTACTAGCTACAGAAGCCGTAGCAGTTACTTTCTGGTTAATAATAAACTCTGCTATGCGATAAGAGTAAGTGCATCCGGAAGGATTTGAACCTTCGACTCCCTCCTTAGGACGGAGGTACTCTATCCGGACTGAGTTACGGATGCATAATTATTAAGAACAATTACCATTTAAAAAAACTGCTATAAGCCGGTTACTTAAGAAAAAGAATTGATTTAAAGTAGGGAATAGTTTTAGATAAACCCCTGTCAAGATTTATTCGAGGTTTCCATTTTAGTATATTAGTTGCTAAAGTTATATCTGGTTTTCTTTGAGTTGGGTCGTCTTGAGGTAATTCTTTGTAAATTATCTTTGAATTAGATTTAGTCATTTTTATCACTTTTTTTGCCAAATCATTTATTGTAAATTCTCCTGGATTCCCCAGATTTATTGGACCGATTGTTTGGGTTTGGTTCATCATACGGTATAAACTTTCAATTAGATCATCAACATAACAAAAACTTCTAGTTTGATTCCCTTCTCCATAAATTGTAAGAGGTTCTCCTTGCAATGCCTGAATAATGAAATTGTTCACGACTCTTCCATCTTCTTTGTTCATGTTTGGCCCATAAGTATTAAATATCCTTGCTATTCTTATAGGCAATTTATATTTTCTATGATAACTTGTAAATAATGCCTCTGCCACTCTTTTTCCTTCATCATAACATGCTCTTGGTCCAAGAGTATTAACGTTTCCATTATATGTTTCTTTTTGAGGGTGTTCTAAAGGTTCTCCATAAATCTCTGAAGTTGACGCCTGAAGAACTCTTGCTCCGTTTAATTTTGCGAATTCCAAAACATTTATTACTCCAATAGTGTTTGATTTAATTGTTTCTATTGGATCAAATTGATAATGGATTGGGGCTGCAGGACAAGCAAGATTATAAATTTGATCTACTCCTTGAGGTATTTTTTGATCCAATCTTACCTGAGTATCTGTAATATCATGAGGAATTATCTTGAATTTAGGATTATTTAACAAAGGAGCCACATTTCTTTTCCTCCCTGTAAAAAAATTATCTAAACAAATTACCTCATTTCCTTTTTCAAGAAGGAATCTGCAAAGATGGCTTCCAATAAATCCTGCTCCTCCAGTAACTAATATCCTCATTTTATTTACAAAAAATACTTTCTTTTAAAGTTATATCTTATTGAGAATATAATACAAAATTAATGTGAGGTACAGGATTCGAACCTGTGTAAGCACTAAGCTACGAGAGCCTTAATCTCGCCCGTTTGACCACTCCGGCAACCCCACTTGAAAAAATAAGAAATTAAGTCTATAAAAAGGTTTATAAACCAGAAAGAAATTGAATTTTTGAGACAGCCATAATAGGTTGGTAACACCTGTTCCCTTTCCGAACACAGAAGTTAAGCACCCTATGTTGTTATCTGTACTGTCCGAAAAGATGGGAAAATAGCAAGCTGTCTTAAATATTTTAATCTGATTTAATGACTCACTTTACTATAGTATATCCCTTTAATTTAAGGATTTTTTCAAGGGACTCATCTATTCTTTCAATAGAAACTTTCTTATTTAAAACATCTTTTAGAAGTTTGTTCCTTCGTTTTACTAAATGTTTGTAACTAGATCTTTTATGTGTATCTAATATAATATCGTTTCCTGCTAAAACTAAGTCAGGATACACTTTTTTAAAATTAAGTAAATATGAAACTCTTAATCCATTCATTGTAATTGCATCTGTGATTATAATCCCATTAAATTTAGTTTTTAGAGTGTTTATTACTTCTGGAGAAATTGAAGCTTGTTTATTTTTAGAATTTATTGAGCCATAGACAACAGGGTGTCCGACCATTACAAAATCAACTTTTTGAGAAATTGCAAAATCAAAATAAGAAAGTTCTTCTTCTGAGATATTTGCTTTGTATTTAAATTTATGAGGGTCTTTAATCAAACTTCCTCCTGGATAGTGCTTAGCTGTTGCAAATATTTCTTCATCGTGAAGCCCTTTAATATAATTAGAAATTTTTCCTTTAATCTCCTCTGGTGCCCCTGTAAATGTTCTGTAATTCCAAACATTATTCTTAGTTTCAACAATAGGTGAAAAATCTAAATTAAACCCTAATTCTTTTAAAATTTCTCCATGAGATTTTCCTAAATCATATGCTTCTTTGCTTGATTGAATATCTCCAAAAGAAAGAGAATTATAAAAACTATTAAAAGGATTCCAATACCCTTCTAAATCAGTTGCAACAAAAAGAGGAATTTTAGAATTAGATTGATAAAAAGAGATTACTTCTTTATACTCTTCTTCAGAATTAAAATTATTGAGGAAAATACCTCCAACATGTAATTCATTTAAATAATCTAAATTTAATCCTGAAGGTTTTACAAACATCAGTTGTCCCACTTTCTCTTCTAAACTTAATTCAGATAAATTTATTGTTTTATTGTGAACTAATTCACTACTTGAGATAAAAACACTAGAAAAAATAATAAAGAATAATGGAGATAATAAAGAGAATAAAACTTTAATTCTCATTATCTAGGATTTTTTAAATTTAGCAACCAACTCTAAATGATCTTCTTGTCCTAAAAAGATTGCTCTGCAACAAAATCTTTCTACCCCTAATTCATCAAGGACTTTTTTAGAATTTTCTCCTTGAGCTACACGTTTCTTATATTCTTCCCATAAGTGCCCTACTGGTTTTCCGCATGAGAAGCATCTAACTGGAATTATCATATAATTAATGCTTAAATGATATTTTTAAAGCTTACTATGCCTTTTTTTGATAGTATCTTTATAAAAAATGTATTTAAATTGCATAAGCAATTACACAAAAATTTAAAAACCAATTTTGATTAAAGAGAGAATTGAAATTAAAAAAGGGTGTAAAATGACTAAAAAATGTATTTATTGTAAAGGAGAAATTACTGATGATAGAACTCTTGATGTGTGTAATAGATGTGGGGTTGGAGTCTGGGGAGAAAAAATGTTTAACGCTATTTTAAAAAATATGGAAGAGGCTAATGAAAAAGGAGACTTGTGTAATTCTAATGTTGGATTGAATGAACCTCCTGCAAAACTAGGTAATTCTAGAATAAGTTTCATGTAAAGGATAGTTTTTTAAATAGAATTTTTCTGGGTATTATATGACAAAGAGAAAGCCTGTAAGAACTAGGGGAAAAATCCAACTTAGCAAGTATTTTCAAAAATTTAAAGAAGGAGATTTTGTTGCAGTTGTAGTTGAAAAATCATTAAACACTTCATTCCCAAAGAGATTACAAGGAAGAACAGGGAAAATAGATAAAAAAATTGGAAGAAGTTACGCTGTAAAAATAATGGATTTGAAAAAGGAAAAGACATTCATAATCTCCCCAATACACTTAAAAAAGATAAAAGATAATAAATAAAATGATAAACAGTATGACTCCCCTAAGCATGGCAGAATCCCTAGAATATATGGAGAAGGAGAAAAAAGCTGAAAAACCTGTTTTAGAGTTTGCTAAAAAATTTAATAAACTAACCTCTAAAAAAGCTAAGGAACTCAGAAAGAAACTTGAAGAGTTAGATATAATTAAACTTAATACAATGAATATCTCAAAACTTATTGACATTCTTCCAGAAAAGCCAGAAGAAATAAATAAAATATTTATTGATATTAGCTTAGATGAGAATGAAACAAAAAAGATACTTGACACAATTAAAGGATTCATATAAAGAATATGGGAAAAGAAGAAAATGCAATAATCTTAGAATATCTCCCGAACGGATATCCGTTGGAGAAAAAAATGATGCCTATAGCGCAGGCTATAGGGGAAAATACATTGGTTCTTCTTGAACTTGTTCCTAGAAGAGGAATTGAATTAAAAATAGGTGAGAAAGTTTATATTGGCGAAGGTAAACGGGAAAAAATATATTATATTCTTGGGAGATTACATAGAGAAAAGCTCACAGAAAGTGCAAAGTACCAATTAGGAGAATTTATAAAGCAAGTTATTAAAGAAAAAGAGAAAGAATATGTTGAATTTTTCAACAAGTCTGATGCAATAAACAAAAGAATTCATCAGATAGAATTATTACCTGGATTAGGGAAAAAGCACATGCAGGAAATATTAAAACAAAGAAAAGAAAAAGAATTTGAATCTTTTCAGGAAATGAAACAGAGAATTCAAAATCTCCCTGATCCTGAAAAAGCTATTGAAAGAAGAATCTTTCAAGAATTAACTCAGATAGAAAGATACAATCTTTTTACAAATAAAACACAATAAAATGGCTGAAAATAAAAACCCTCATATGCAGCAACAAGAAAAACGAGAAGAAAAACTAATTAGAATCCTATCCAAAGATATAGAAGGAAGAATGAAGGTTTATCCAGGGTTAGCTAAAATTAAAGGAGTTTCATGGTCATTTTCAAATGCAGTGTGTAAAAAATTAAAAATAGATAAAAGAAGAACAATAGGAAGTCTTACTGAAGAAGAAATTCAAAAGATTTCAGAATTTATAAAAAACCCAGACTTACCTGATTATATATTAAACCGAAGAAGAGATTTAGAAAAAGGAGACGAGAAACATCTTACTGGAACAGATTTAGATTTAAGAAAAGATTTTGATATTAAGAGATTGAAAAAGATAAGAAGTTATAGAGGATTAAGACATACTGGAGGACTTCCATTAAGAGGACAAAGAACTAAAGCAAATTTCAGACGTAATAGGAAGAAGGGTTCTGGCATTAAAAGAAAAAATATAAAAGAAACTACTCCGGTGAGGAGTGTAGTAGGTATGAAGAAATAAAATGAAAAGAAAACATAAAAGATACTCAAAACCGAAGAGACCTTTTGACAAATCAAGGATAAGTGAGGAAGGAGAAATAATTGAGGAATTTGGATTAAAGAATAAAAAAGAAATCTGGAAAGCTGAAGCAAAAATAAAAACAATGAGGGAAAAGGCTAAAAAATTAATCTCAGCTAAACCTGAAGAGCAGCAAGCATTATTTGACCAATTAAATAAAATAGGATTAAATGTAGATTCAATTTCATCTGTTTTATCTTTAGATAAAAAAGACTACCTTAAAAGAAGATTGCAGACAGTAGTATTTACAAATAAAATAGCTTATAGCACTAAACAAGCTAGACAATTAATTGTACACAAAAAAATTTTAGTTAATGGAAGAGCAGTAAGCGCACCCTCGTATATTGTTCCAGTTGAACTTGAAAATAAAATAACTTTAAAAAATAAAAAAACTCTAAAAAAAGAAGATAAAAAAATAGAAAAGGGAGATAAGGAATAAAGTGGCACAAGAAGAAATAAAAGAAAAAGATTTAGAAAAAGAAACTCCAGATAAAGAACTTGAAAAAAAGCAAATTATTAAGAAAAAAGAAAAGGAAATAGAAGCTGTTCTTAATATTTACACTTCATTTAATAACACAATAGCTCATGTAACTGATGCATCTGGAAGAACAATCTCTAAAGTCTCAGGAGGGATGGTTACAAAACATAGTAGATTAAAGGCAAATCCTACAATCGCAATGTTCATTGCAAAAAGAATTTCAGAAGAAATGAAAGATAAAGGAATTAAATCCCTATATGTAAGAATAAGAGCTAAAACAGGGAATACTGGTCCAGGGCCTGGCGCTAATGCTATTATAAAAAGTCTATCAAGGGAAGGATTTAAAATAATAAATATATTAGATACAACAAGAGTTCCGCGCGGGGGACCAAAGAAGAAGGGAGGAAGAAGAGGACGTAGAGTTTAAATGGAAACAATAAATAAAACAAAAGATAAGTATATTTTCAAAGCAGAAATAGAGGATAGTTTAATTAATTCAATAAGAAGATATGTTGGACAAATATTAATTGCTGCAATTGATGAAGTTGAAATATCTAAAAATGATTCTCCTTTATATGATGAAACACTCGCTCATAGATTAGGGTTAGTTCCTTTAAAACAAAATTCAAAAAAAGAGGGTAAATTAAAATTAAATACTAAGAACAAAGGAACAGTTTACTCAGAGTTATTAAAAGGGGATTTTGAAGTGGCTTATGATAGAATACCTCTTACTATACTTGACGAGGAACAAGAAATAGAAATTGTAGCTAATATTAAAATGGGTAAAGGACAAGACCACGCTAAATTTACTCCTGGACTATTAAATTATAGAGAGGCTTCTGAAATCTATGTTGATAAAGAAACTGCTGAAAAAATAAAAAGCCTATTACCTGATACTGAAATAAAACAAAAAGGAGATAAATATATTTTAATAGATAATAAAGAAAGAGAAATAACAGATATTTGTGACGGTGTTGCAGAAAAATTAGGAAAAAAAATTGAAGTAAAACCAAATAAAGAGATGATAATTGAATTAGAATCATTTGGGCATATTGACCCTAAGGCAATATTTACTAAATCAATTGAATGTTTAAAAAAAGACTTAGTTGATATTTCTAAAAAACTAGGAAAATAGATTTTAGGTGTTTTATGACTAAAAGTATTTTTGGATGTAATAATATATGAATTTATTTTCATATGTTTAATCAAAAAAAAGCCTGATTTATTTATACTCTATCAGGCAATTTTACGAGTCAATGTTAGAATTAGATAGATAAGATTACTTTCCGAAATTAGCTCGGAGAGGCATCTCATTTCCATTCTGATCAAGAACCCAGAAGTTTCCGTCTCTTGCTTCAGCTAAAACAGTTGGAATATTTTTGAATGGAGGTGTTCCTTTTGGAGATTCTTTCAATATCCAAACTTTCCCTCCATCTTCTCTGTGAATATAATATTCCTCGAGATTTAAAACCTGAAGCTGAAACTCGTCCCATCTCCAAACAACAGATGGAAACATATACTTCAAAAGATACTTTTCTTCTGATGAAGTAAAGAACTCAGTAGGAAAGAGTGAGACATCAAATGCAGAGTAATCTGAGATGAATTTCTCCCTATCTACCTTAAAGTGGATTACTTCTCCTAGTTTGAGATTGGAGACAATCTGAACAAAGCTCTTCATCATTTCCTGCTGACTCTGTTTTTCAACAGGCGTAGGAGGTGGAGGTGGAGGAGCTTGTTCAACTTTCCTTTTGCAGCCTGCTCCCAGAGCAAGAGCAAAAATCACTGCTAAAAATAAAATCTTTTTCATTTTTTTAAGATTTAAAAATTAAACAATTAAAAATTCTCAAGAATCATGTGGGAGTTCACCCCATTTTTGAACTGTTTTAATTTCCCTTTTTTTTGAATGTTACTTATTTTAGTTATTTATCATTTAGTAATGAAATTTCATTTAAAGAAGGCTTCTGAAAAGAAAATCAAATAGGGAAAAAACAGTTCAGTCAGAAGCCTTCAGAAAATAATTATTCTCCTGTTAAGCATTTAACTCCCTTTAAAAAAATAACATTTTCTTTTTTTATGGAGGGAACGCATTTTTCAGAAATAAACTGGATAAGATTATCTGAAGGAGAATATTGTAAAGAACTTTCAATCAAATACTCTTTTAAAGCTAGGAAAAATTCAAGCTGGAATCTAATTTCTTCGATGTAAGGGTTCTCTGAAATGTATTTTTCTAGACATTGAATCTCTAAATTAACTAAAAAAGGAATTCTGGCTACATCTGCACAATTAAACAATATTATGTGCGCTGTTGTTGTACACTCTCCATTATCTCCGCAAAAATTTCCTTTATAGCGGGAAAAGGGGTAATCTAAATCTTCAAAGCTGCTTTTTGCAGGGATGAGAATAATCTCATCGTGAGAAATATCTTTAATCTCAGCCATAACAAAGGCCCTTTCTTAAAATCATTGGTCATTTGGTTTTTTCTTTGAAAGCTTTGTTGCTTTAGATGATGTTTTTCTCTCCTGTTTACCTATACGGTTTGTGTGGGCGAGAAAAGAGGGGACAATAAACTCAGACAAATCTTTTTTAGGAGATTTTTTAGAATAATAATCTTTCTCGTTTTCCATAAGTTAAAATTTTAGTTAGTATTAAATTAATTTTACATATTTTCAAGTCTTCTTAATATCCACTTAAAAAGAAACCCAAAGGCTAAAGAAAAGGCAAGTAAAAATATAAAAATCTCTAATTGGGTTACTCTAAAATCTATTTTAAGAGAATTAAAAAGATGATCTATTATGTTTTTTAAAGTATCCCAAAATTGAATGGGAGACTCGTAGCAAGGAGTAGTTTCTGTTGCTTCTATTTCTAAAAAAGGAAAAAGAAGGACAAATAGAACACTTAAAGTAAATGAAGAATACATCATTACTTTGAGTAAATTTATAAAAAATGTTTTCATGATTATTGTTATTATTAGTTATTAGCTAGAATATATTAGAAGCTTTTATCGAGGTTATTACAGGGTTTTTCAGGATATTTCAGGTAAAGAACAAGATATCCACTAAGTAAATTTTGAGTAATTTTATTTTATTTTGTGTTTTCAGTTTCTTGGTTTGTGTCTGAGTGACATTACAAGGTATTTCACGTTGTTTGGTTCAACAAGGTGTAAATTCAAATCAAATTTATATGAAATCTTCTTTATTTTCGATTTCAGTATATTTGAAATGAAGGGTTATTTCTTGGTTCGATGTGTGTGAATATGATTTTGACTAAGGGCAATAGTGTAATTAACTTATATTAATCTTATTATTTTTTTCCATCCCGTATTACTTCTTTCTTCATGTATTTTAATTTTTCCTTTGAGTAATAAATTATTTTTAGCAATATTTCCTTTTCTTGAAGAAACACTTGCATGTTTATATAATTCAACTGTACTTAAATAATGATTAGGATTTTTGTATAAGAAGCTTAAAAGTGCTTGCTCATCAGCAGAGTATTGAACCTTGTCTACAATATTATTATTTAAAATATTTTTTTGACTAAATGTATCATCTATGCAATAGTCCTTGTTCTCTTTAAATTCTAAATCTAAATAATATTTATTACTCATTTCTTTTTCAAAGAAATAGTTTGTTGCAAGAAGTATATCTAATTCTTTGTAAAGACCCTCTGAAAGTCCTTTTTCTAATGTTCTCTCTGCTTCTTTTATTTGAAGTCCATTCACTTTAACTTGTTTTTGTATAAATTCATAAAGGACTTCTTGTGTACTTGTTAGCTTAGCTTCTTTTCTGGATTGTTTATTTGAAGACAGATCCTTGTCTAGTTTTGGAGTAGTTGATTTGGGTTGGATATTAGATACCATAGATATTGAATTTATTGTTGAAGGTGTAGCTACATCGATCAATGCTTTTTTAAATTCTAAATCATCCTTCTCAACTTCTGCTATCCTTGCTATATAATCCATTTTAGTCGAAATTTTATTATCTGGAATAGAAGAGTTTTTTAAATCAATGTATGGGGCTTTTATTAAAAAAGGACGAGTGTGTCTTTCAGAAAGCTTAACAATTGCATATCCTACTGGAAGATGTGTAAAAACATCTCTTTTTTCAGATAATTGCATTATAGAACTTATATCGTATATATCTTGAGGTAATTGTTGTTGAAATGCAACATGGCACGCACTATTTCCTTTTACTGTATCACTTAATTTAGATACATGTTGGTCCAAACATATTAAACAAGTTCCATACTCCCTCATCTCTCTATATATTACATCTGTAATAGACTCTGACACAAAATGCGTTTTTTCTTTAAGGAAAATATTATGGGCTTCATCCACTAAAATTGCGTGATTAAATTCATTTATTGTTTTTTCAGAGTTAGATTTTTTTAATTTAAAAATATATGATAAAACATATTCTGAAAAAAACTTCTTTTCTATATTACTAAGTGAGTTTAGTTCAAAAATTATTTTCTTATCAAATATCTCTTCAATAGATATGCTCTTCTTACCTTCATAATTAATAACTTTTCCAAAATCTCCAAAAGTCAAAACTGTAGCTATCCTAAGGGCGCTTTCATACCAAGCTGCTTCTCTTCCTCTTGCTTCTCTAGACTTTATCTCAAGCATCTTCTTAATATGTTGCCAATTTGGATAGTGTGTAGAACCTTTGTAAACACCCCATCCCTCAAAAACTTCATCAAGAGTCTCTAAGAGTGTTTTATGAACTCCGAATGAAACACAAAAACTTTCAGTTATTAAATCACATAGTGTGTTAATCCACTCTTTAGGTGAAACCCCTTTTGGAGGTATATTAATATTTGTTTTAAATAAATTACTTATAGAGTTATTTCCAACTGTAAAACACATTACATTGGGATCATGATTAATTAACGGTCTAAAGCTCTTTTTCCAATCAAACACTAAAAAAGGTTTATCTTTTTTAATAAATTCCTTAAGAATATTAAATGCAAAAGTAGTTTTTCCTGAACCACTCATTCCACTTATACAAACGTGTCTAGGCCAATCTTCTTCTCTTAATGCAAAAGGAAATAATTCTTTTTCTGCATAAATTACTTTTGAAAGTTCATATTCTCCTGAAACATCTGTTTGTTTAGGGGGCTCAAGTAATACTTTCTTGTCTAAAAATTGCCCCAAATATTTTTGATATAATGCACTTAAAATTTGAATAATTTGAATTCTTTCTTCTTGCGATTCAGAAACAGAATATCTAAAATAAAGTTCATCTATTCTCCTTCCAAGTATCGGTTTAAGTTTTGAACTTATTTCTTCTACTGAAATTTGTTTATTGTAATTCACTTTAAATTATTAAATCCTCTAGTTTATCTGGATAAGAAGCATTTTTTATACCTATTTTTCTTAAAAGAGATAATTGTTCAGAGTATAATTTTCCAAGAGTTTTAAGGATAGATTGTTTATTGAGTCCAAGATGTCCGCAAACATACTCTAGATAAGAATCTCCTTCCTTTAAACTAAAGATGTTCTTATAGAGCCCTATTGCTTTTTCTAGGAAGTCTTCTGAATTGTATTTTGTAGATTTGTCAATAATTTTTTCTTGAAAATCAAGTTCCCATAAATAAGAATCTGCTAACTCTTTTTGAAGGTAAAAATCAGGGGTTTTTATTAGAGTTTTCATTTTAATCTTCTCCTTCTAAAATATTATTTAATTCCTTAACTCTGCTTTCTTTTTCACTTAATTCTTTCTCATATACTCTAAGCTCCTTTTTTAGAAGGGCTATGTCTTTCCAGCAATCAATTTTCTCATTTAATTGTAGTTCAGAAATTTCAATTTTTTTATTTCTTAAAGCATTTTTTTCAATAAGAGCCTCATTTTGCCCGAGCGCTCTAATTGTGCTTTCATTTGCGAGTATTAGATTACTTATTTCAGATTTTATTGCTTCCCCTTCATTTATGAAACCTAAGCTCAATTGCTTTCTTTCTTCAATAAGTTGCTTTATCTCAAAAATAGCTTTTTTTAAAGAAATTATTCTCTCTTGACCTATCATATCAAATGCTTTACTCTCTGAAAAAGGAGATATTCCAGGTTTTTCAAGTTCTTTTAGTGAATTTAAGTTAATTTTTTTTAGGTTCATGATTATAGACTAGCTGTAATATTTATAAACCTTTTTATTTTGTTCCTACTGTACAATTACATCAAATTAAAATAAAGGTTTTTATAGAATTTTAATTTTATGTGGTAAATGTGGGTGTGCCGGAGCGGTCAAACGGGAGAGACTCAAAATCTCTTAGCTTAGTGCTTTCCTAGGTTCGAATCCTAGCACCCACATAAAAAAAGAAAATTGTTCGGATTGTTAAAATAACTCAATTAAACAAATTAACTGTGAACCGAATAATTTATAAATCCAATAAAATTAACCAATTTGTCTGCGAGCGCAAGCGATAGTAGAGTTAATTTCTAAACTTTACTAGTTTGTTGTTCATTGAATAAATAAAAATGAAATCAAAAACAAAAATCTCAAAACAAACAGAGAAAAAAAGCAATACAGAATTAATTGAAACAATTAATAGTGCAAAAAAACAAGAAGCATGGATTGCAGTAGCTGGGATGTTGTCTACTCCGAAAAGAAAGAGAATATGCATGAACCTTGATGATATAGATAAACAATCAAAAGAAGGAGAGGTAATACTTATTCCAGGAAAAGTTCTTTCTCAAGGTGAATTAAATAAAAAAGTTAAAATAATTGCATTAAATTTTTCAGATAAAGCTAAAGAAAAGTTATTAAGTTCAAAATGCCAAATATCATATATTCATGACGAAATTAAATCAAATCCTAATGGAAAAGGAATAAAGATACTAAAAAAATGAAGATAATTAATGGGGAAAATACTGCTTTGGGAAGATTAGCTAGTTTTGTTGCTAAAGAGTCTCTTAAAGGTGAAGAGATAAGAATAATTAATTGTGAAAAGGTTATTATAACAGGAAATAAAGAATTTACAGAAAAAGCATTTCTTCAAAAAAGAAGTAGAGTTGGAACAAGGCAAATAGGACCTAAAGTTTCAAGGTCAAGTGAAAGAATAGTGAAGAGAGCGATAAGAGGCATGCTTCCTGATCATAGGAGGGGAAGAGGAAAAGAGGCATTTAAAAGAATAATATGCTATAAAGGTGTGCCTCAAGAACTAAAAGACATGGAATCTATTTCATTGGATAAAAAGGAGGAAATAAAACATATTAAAGTAGAGCATTTATCAAAATGAGTAAAATAATTGCATCAGGTAAAAGAAAAACTGCTATTGCAAAAGCAGAAATAAAAGAAGGAACAGGAAAAATAACTCTAAATAAAATCAATTATGAAAATATGCATGAATTTGATATGTTAAGAATAAAAGAGCCAATAATAATTGCAGAAAAAATACTTGGAAAAATAAATTTTGATATTAAGGTATCTGTGAAGGGTGGTGGAGAAAAAGGACAAGTTGATGCTGCAAGATTAGCTATAGCCAGAGCAATTATTAAATTCACAAACTCAGAAAAACTAGAAGATGTATTTTTTGAGTATGATAAACATCTTTTAGTTGCAGATGTAAGGAGAAAAGAAGCTAATAAACCAGGTGATTCTAAAGCTAGAGCTAAGAGACAAACTTCATATAGATAATTTATAAAGGAGAGTTCATTAGTAAATACATGGCTAAAAAGAAAAAAGGTGAAGATAAAAAACAGAGCACTAAAAAAAATCTTCCTAAAAATGAAAGAGAAGTTAATTGGGTATTAACATTAATTATGTCAATTATATTTGGAGGATTAGGTGTAGATAGATTCATTATGGGACATGTTGGACTAGGAATACTCAAGCTAATAACTTTTGGAGGGTGTGGAGTTTGGTGGTTAGTTGACTTAATACTTGTTGCTACAAAACATCCATTTAAAGGTATTAAATGGGTTCACGATTAAAGAATTTTTTTTCTAAACTAATTAGTTTAAGTTATCCAAAATACAGATTTTTTACTTTTTTAGGTGTTTTAATATTATTAAGAGCACTCCCATTTTACATTATTGAAAAAACACATGAATTTTCTATTTGTTCTAAGATATTTGGAAAATATTGTTATTCTGTTGGAATAACCAGGGGAGTTTCATGCTTATTGAGAGGAGAGTTTCAAAGGGCAATTGATTTTAATCCTTTATCTATAGTAGTTTTAGGAATTATGATTTTATTTATTGTATATGATTTTAACAAAGAATTTATAAAATATAAAACACAAAAAAGAGAATGGCTAAAAAGAAAAAAGAGAGTGATAAAATAAAAAACGAGAAAAGTGAAGCATTAATGAGAATTCCTATTGGAATAGTATCTGGAATAATAATTTATGTGTGGGCTTGGTTAATTGGAGTGTTTTTTTTAATAAACTTTTTTTATAAAATATTTAGTGGGAAAAGAATAGATGATTTAGCAAGGATGTCAGAATCTTGGAATACTCAGCAATATTATTTCTTTAGGTATATGACATTTTCAACAAATGAAAGACCATTTCCTTTTAAAGAGATTAAAAAAGAAATGAACAAGATAGAGTAGTTTCTAATTAGTTTTTCTTTATATTTAGCTTTTTTTTATCTTGAGTTTTTCTAATTTATCTTGAACATGATTAAATAGAATTGTAGAAACTAATGGAGTGTGTTTGCCTTCTCTAAGTTGCCCTTCAAACATAACTTTTCCAACATACACAAAATTTCTTAAAACCTTTTTTAATCCATTTACAGAAAGTTTATGTTTTTGTGCAAGACTTGAAAGAGTTACATCTGGTTTTAAAAACTCCTCAAATATCTCTTCAACTTCCCTAGAGTTTTTAGCAGGAACAAGTAATTTTAATTTTAAATCCCATTCATAACCAAAAGGAGCTCTTGAAACATGCTTTCCTTCATAAAATTTTTTTATCATTCCTTTTTTCTGGGATTTTCCTCTATTTTCAGCAGAAGTCTCATCTATTTCAAAAGTGTGGCCACATTTTGGACATTTCATTTTATTTCATTACCTCATCTAAAGGGGATTTTATTTTTTTAAGTTCTTCTTTTGAAATATGAGTGTAAATTTGAGTTGTTGACAAATCACTGTGTCCTAATAATTCTTGTATTTTCCTTATATCCACTCCATTTTCTAAAAGGTGTGTTGCAAAACTATGTCTTAGAGTGTGGCAGTGTACATTTTTATTTATTCCTGCACGTTTTGCTGCACCCGATATTATCTTCTGCAAATTTCTCTCAGATAATTTTCCTTTTGGACCAGTAAAAAGGTAGTGTTTTTTTTGTTTTTTTTGTTTTTCTGAGTGTGAGATAATATCCTCTAATAAAAATTCTGGAATATTGAATATTCTATCTTTTTTTCCTTTCCCTTGTCTAATATTCCCAACTTTTTCTTGAAAATCTAAATCATCTATTTTAAGATTAATTAATTCTGAAACTCTAAACCCGCATGCATACATCATTGATACCATAAGTTTAGATTTTTGGGAAGCTATTGAATCAATTAAATTCTTTATTTCTTCTTTAGTTAAAACAGAAGGTATCCTCTTTTCTCTTTTTGGGCGTTTAATATTCAAGGTGATATCTTTGTGTAAAATATTTGAAAATGAGTATTTTAAAGCTGAAAGAAATACAATCAAAGATGATGATGAATACTCGCTTAAATTTTCTACAAGATAAAGTTTAACATCATCTTGTGTGATATCTTGGGTATTTTTTTTTGTGTATTCTAAAAACCTTCTATTGCAGTCTAAATAATTTCTAATGGTGTAACCTGAATTTTTAGATATCTTTAATTCTATTTCAAGTTTTTTTAAAAAATCCTCTTTATTCATATCTCCCCTAATATAATCTTATATATCTAATACAAATTAATTAAAGATATTTAAATATATTCAAAATTATTTTTTGTTTGTAGTCTTCATCAATTCCTTTTGGTTAATTAGTGCAAGAATCACTGCTCCTGCAATAAACCAAGGATTCAACACAAATGCTAAAATTAAACAAATAAGTGCTAACAGTGAAACAAAAAATAATCTTAGATTAACCATTGTTCAAAGACCCCAGGGAGATTAATTTCCTCTAGCTGTTGTTGCCCCAAAGATAATATTTCCTTGGCAAGTTCCTGCAACTCCAGATGGAACAAAAATTCTCCAGTAAACTGGTTTAATTGCATCATTGGACACATCGTCTTGTCTAGGTGCAAGCATAAATTTCTTTATTGCAGCTGCAGGGACTACTAAACTAGAAGTTAGATTAGTGTAATTTGCATTAGCTTGAGCCAAATCTATAACTCCTGGATTACTATTTGTTAAATTGTATTTCTCGTGTTGAATTGAAATATTCCCTATTGCTCCTAAAGTGCAATTCATAGCATTACCATCTCCTAGAACGAATCCATACCCATTTAATGATAAATTAAACATAACATTCCCATAATTAATTACATCTGAAGGAACCTCTAAAGAAACTTCTGAAGCATTAACTTCACCATAGTCTATAAAATCAGGTACTCCTAATCCTAATAATTGTGAAACAGCAATCCTTCCACTACCAAGTGCTTCTTTATTTAAAGAGTCATTTACTCTTATTGTACAATTCCAAGCATTAGTTGTTGTTCCTGGATTAGCATAATACCAAATATCAAATGTACAATTAACTATTGCAGTGTAAATTCCATCTTGAATTATATCACAAGAGTGATTTGTGTAATGGTGATTATTATCATCTGTACCCTCATAAGTTGAATTTCCAGGATGGAAAAACACGGCCGTAGCATGATTAATATCTTCCCACCCATTATAATCTCGAACTAATCCTGTACAAAAAATTTCTCGAGTATCATTTAAAACAAGAGTAATACTTGATTCATTATTTTGAATTGTTACATTCAATACTTCTGGAAATGCGTTTCCAATAGACAAAAGTGTTGTTACAGTAACGTTTTCCCCTACTCCTGCAAAGACCCCTTGAGGAAAAAAAGAAAAGAATATTACAAATAAAAAAATCTCCAAAAGTACAAAAAAAGCGATTAAGCTATTTCTTTTTTTTATTTCCATCTTAGTCTAGCTCCACATAGAGGTAATACGGGGTTGCACCTGTGAAACCCTGAGAACCATTCTCTGGAACTAGCATCTGGAAATCATAGGGCTGGCCATCGTAACCTACTAAATTATCTTCTAAGATTGTGGCATAAATTATACTGGTGCCATCATAGAGTGCCATTTCTTCAAAGTCATCATCTTGGCTTAAATCATTAACATATGTGTTTAAAGTAGGACAAGTGTTTGCACCAATATTTCTCCCTGCAACCCAAAAAGCACTATGTGTTCCAGGATGACTAAAAGTTGCTGTAATGTTATCTGAAGTTCTATTATGGAACATGGCAACATTTTCAGCTTCAAGGTTCGTTTCAGTATTTGCACACTGAAGTAAATTCCACTCTACTGTTGAACTGTCTCTAGTAGTGTAAACTCTACCTGTTGTAGTACTTAATTTCCAATCGTAAATTGTAGAACCAGAAGCATCATCTAATGTAAAAGCTCCACTTACCCATCCTACAAATGCTTTCCAGTGAGTATTTTGAGAAGAAATAGTGAGGTTTAATGCTGCAATCTGTCCTCCTGAAATATTAACCATTGCAGAAGAAGTTGCATTTTTAGTACTATTCCAAACTGAAATAACACTACTCGGACCTTCAGGATCTGCAGAAACTAATTCATTTGAAAATATGAATATTAGAGTTAAAAAAACTCCGATTAGTAAAATTCCAGATAGAATAATCTTTTTCTCTTTTTTGTGCATATTTTTTGTTTTTCTTTTTCCCCCTCATTCGCTTTTGCTTTACTCCTTAAAAAAAATATAAAAATAAAAAATGAAATTTTATTCTAACTCTACCCAGAAGTAATAGGTAGTATGAATTGCATTGGTCGTATGCCCATCTTCTAGGACAAGCATTTGGAAGTTGTATATACTTTGTTTTCCATTGAAACCATCAGGCCTTTCTTCATCTAAAATAGATACGAAAATTACGTGTTCATCACCATCCGTTGTAACTGCATCTTCTAACAACACCTCTTGAAAAGTTCCTGATGTTACTACTCCACCTGCTGTAAATAAATGTGTGCTTGCACATGTTCCAGTAGCAAATTCTATATTAGCAGTATAAAAAGTGTCGTGAACAAAACCCCCTCCCTTTTCGTGGGTACCTCCAACTGAGAAAGTATTACTTACTCTATCTACATCATCAACTGCTATCCCATATGCATCACCTAAAACACTATCCAAATCTTTACTGTAACATTGCACGTCAGCCCACGAAATAGAACCAGATGGAGATGCGTACACTTCACCTTCCGGGTTAGCGAGAGACCAATCATACATTCTATATTCATCACTATCTGCTAAGATTATTGTACCTGAAACATTACCATAATAACCTTGCCAAGACTGAGTTACTGAAACTCCCTCTATTGTTAGTTCAGTTACATTTCCTGCCCAAGCTTCGTGAGTTCCCGCAGGATAATTCAAAGGGTCAGACCTAGACGTATCTACTGCAGTAACATTAGCACCAAATGGCTCAACAGCTGCTACAAATCCAAACAAGAATATTCCTAAAACAATTGTTACTAGGAATAATTTACTTAATTTGTTAATCATCACCTTTTTTACCTCCTTTCAAATCTTCTCCTAACTTTTGATATTATATAGTAAAATAATATTTTGAATTTATAAATGTTTCCAAAAATGTAACTATTATTGAATTTATTTAAAATTTAAGGGGTTTATAAATGATTATTAAAAAAAATTAAAAAAATTAAAAAAAGTTTTGTAAAATTTTATAAAAATTAAAAAATTATTTTGAAAAAAACTAGAAAAGCTCTACGTAGAATGATGCACTCTTTAAATCTCCTGTCTTATACTCTCTTAATCTTGCTGGGACTCTTAATTCATAATCATACACTCCGTAGGCTCCTTGCTCGTGTTTATTAATTGGAGAGATAAACACTAAATCTTCTCTATCTGTTAAATCAAACTCTCCTGATGCCCCTCCTGTGTCATCTGAAGTATCCCAAAGTATTCCTGTTACAAAATTAGAATTATTTGTAGAGTTAATTATAGGGACTTCTTCTATTAAATGTCTAAATACTATAATATCTCTAAAATATTTTGGAGTTCCTAAATCAGTATAAACATTATAAACAGAATCTTCAAATTCAATTGTGTTTAATGCTGAATCTATTTCTGAAAAATCTGAATTACTAATTTGTCCCGCTTTATTTTTACCTATTGCTTGTAAACTTGTCCAAGATATTTGAGAATCATAATCAACTACATACACATTCCCTTTGTTAAGTGTTTCAGCATCCCAGTTAATTAAATTCTTTGAATTATTATTTGCTAAAACAAGATTACTTGATGAAAAAACATCTCCGTAAAAGAAATGCCACGAACCAACATTAATTTCTTTTCTTGCTTTATTATTTGATTCATTTAATTCTTTGTAAGTTCCATTTGTAATAAGTGGAGGGTCTACAATAACAAACACTTCTGAAGAACCTATTTCAGGAGTCCAAGACTTAGTAACATTAACTGCACCGAATTTAGTAATAGCTATAAATGTATCTGGAGATAATTTATATCCTCCTAAATCAGGATCTCCTATATAAAAACTGACCGTTACATTTCCTACATCTACTCCTCCGAGATTACGTATTGTTGCAGTGATTTCAATAGGCTGGTTTTCCTTAGGTAAACTTTCATTTAAAAATATTTCAGAGTCACTAACTAAAAAATCAGGGTAGGTTAAATTAAACACTCTTAATTCACTTGTATTTGCATTTCCTACTTGGTCCCAACAAGTTACATTCCAGTAATGTGCTCCTTGTTCTAAAGTTGAAGTAAAAATATACTCTCTATTTGAAATACCACTTGTTATCCAAATATCTTGTTTCCTAGTTATTCCATCTAGTGTTAAATTACACTGAAGAGAATCATCTAAAATATCTATTGCAGTCCAGTTAAAATAAATTCTGTCTAAATTAGAATCAATGCCAGTATCATTTTCAGGTGTGTGTAGAATAATTGAAGGAGGAGTTATGTCTCTATAAAAAATATTTTCTTCAGACCAGTTCCAATTATTATCTGAATCACTACAGTTTACAGTCCAACTATGAATTCCTTCTGAAATTCCTTTTATATTAAAATTATTGATTATATTCTCTGAGATAAGACTATTTGTTGAATTTAGTTCTCCGTCTAAGTAAAATCTGCAACTTGTAATTCCTATTAAATCATAAGGGATGTATGAAAAATCAATCTCTGAGCTTGCTGTTCTTGAATTATTTTCTGGACTTATTAAAGAAACTATTGGGGGAGCTTTAACACTAAACTCAATCTCTCCACTATAAACATGGTTAGATGCATTATCTATACACCTAATACTCCAAGAGTGATCTCCATCTCTTAAAATAGAATAAAATTGTGCTCCTGAATCATTAATGTAAACTCTAGAAGATTCTAATTCTTCATTTAAGGTAAATTCACAAGTAATGTGTTCTGCAAGATTATCCCAGACTTTGAAATCAAATGTAACATTATTTGTGGTTATTACTTCTGATTCATAAGGTGAGTTTAATTGAATGTTTGGAGGAGTTGTATCCACATAGAATCTTCTTTCTTCATCTATTCCAGTTAAATAAGTTGTATCAGTAACATTTACATTCCAAAAGTAAGAACCTTCTGGGAATCCATTTATCTCAAATACATTATTTGCTCTATTAGTTATAATAGTTGAATTACTTCTATTATGAATTCCATTTATATAAAGAGAAGCACTAATTATACCTCCATCATCTTCAGGGAAATAAGTTAAATTAAAAGAACTTGTATTAAACCAAGTATTATTTTCAGGAGAAATTAAAGTTACTTTTGGATGAGTGTATCTTATAAAATCAAAGATTGGACTAGTATTTGCATTTCCTAAACTATCCCAACAAGTTACACTCCAGACATTGTATCCATCACTTATTCCTGAAACTTCTCTACTTATAAGAGTTCCATTAGATACAAGGATATTTGAATCAACTACAGAAGAATTTACTGTAATATTACAATGTATATTTGTATCAAGATAATCTATTGCAGTAAAGTTAAATGTAATATTTGAATTGTAAACATCATCTCCTCTAGGATAAAATACTTCAATTAGTGGGCCTGTTCTATCTATGTAAAATATTCTTGTTTCAGATTGATTAGATAATCCTATATAATCTTTACATTCAACATACCAATTATATATTCCTTCTGGAAGACTATTAACTGAAAAAGAGTTTTGCATTTTATTTAAAACAGGAGACTGATTTACTTGATTTAAATTCCCATTTAAATATAAGCTACACGAGCTTATACCTGTATTATCACTAGGGGTGTAATTTAAAGTAATTGTATTAGAATTATATCTTGAATTATTTAATGTGTTAAGTACAACTTTAGGAGCTTCTGTTATATTTACTCTCCAAGTTAAACTAGTTCCAAGATGCCCTGCTTCATCCACACAACTCACACTCCAAAGCTTAGTATCATCGGCAAGTTTTTCAATTAATCTTGAAGTCATTACTCCTGAAGTTGCATTAAATGTGTCTACTACTAAACCATTTATTGTTAAATTACAATCTAAATAAGGGTCAAAGCTGTCAACAACTGTAAAATTAAAATAAACATTTGAAGTTAGTGAAGTTCCTAGATTCATTGGATAATTAAGAGTTATAGAAGGGCTGTATAAATCTACTCTTAAACTAAGTGGAGACGGTTTATGAGAATTTGAACTTAAATCAAAACACTCAACAGTCCAGTTATGAATTCCTTCTGAAAGTCCCTGAATATTAAAAGTGTTTTCTTGATTATTTATCACAGGTGTTGAATTTGCTTGTTTAAAGACATTATCTATATAAAGACTACAATTTAAAATTCCTGAATTATCTGATACAGTGTATGTAAATGAAACTTCTCCATCACTATCTAAATAATCCGGCTCAGGTAAAATTAAAACAACTTCTGGAGGAGTATCTGAAATGTCAAAGCTAAGTGTTGGACTTGTAAAACTCCTCAAGGCATTATCAGTACAGGTTACATTCCAATAATGGGCTCCTCCTGTGAGTGGTCCAGAAGAAACATTGGTTATAGTGTGGCTTGTTGCCCAAATTAAAGGATGAATTACTTCTCCATCAAGTGTAACACTACAACTCAAGTTAGTTGCCATATTATCTGTTACATTAAAGCTTAAATTCAATTCACTAAGAACAAACGAATCTCCTTCTCTAGGATATACTAAGGAAATATTTGGATTAATTAAATCAACATAAAATATTCTTAAAGGGGCTGTGGCAGTATATCCAGAACTATCTGTTACATTGACTGTCCAATTATACACTCCACTTTCAAGATTAATTATAAATTCATTATACTCATTATTTATTATAGGAGTAGAATTTGTTCTATTAACCACCCCATTAATAATTAATTCAGAAAGAATAATATCATCATTTAAGTCAGATGCATTATAAATTAATGTTAACTCTTCCTCTGAGAACCAGTGATTGTTTCCAGGGTAAATTAAAGAAACATTTGGAGGTAATCCTGCTTGAACAAAAAAGCTAGTAGTATTCTCAATAAATATTGTACTAAAACCAGTATTAACAGTTACATTATGATATCCAAATCCTGATGGTGATACAAGGGTGTAATTGTAATCACCATTTGAGTCTGTTGTTAAAGCAGTATAATGGAAAGTTAAATCTTCAAGTGTAGGTGTTAAAGAAGTGCTAGTTGAAGATAGCTCTACTTTATACTGAAGATATCTGCTATAAATATTAGGATCATTTATTGAATCTAAATTAGACACTTCTCTCCACTCTGTCCAAGTTAGTTTATTATTAGAAGTTCTAATATACACTCGAACATCAGTACATTCATCTGACTCGTAATCTACTGTTAAAAGAGGTCTCTCTGAAAGTTCAATATATTCTTTACTTCTAATTTCAATACCATTACTTGTAGGCATATTAAATACCCATCCATAATTTTCTTGCCCTGAAACCCAGTTCTTTAAAGAATTTGTAATGTTTACAGTGTATTTTCCAAGGACTATTGCAGTAAAAGTATCATCAGGCATTATAGCACGGGAAGGACTTCCACTGCATCCTGCAGAACTCCACGGGCTTCCTGTTCCTCTATTATTATATGTAACTGAATTTTCATTCCACTCTTCTAAAACTTGGTAAACTCCAACTTGGTCTCCAGTATCTGAAATATAAAAAGCTAAATTCGCACTATTTATTGTTGAATTTTCAGGGATTTGATTAAATCTTTTTCCAATTATATTTTTAAATAAAATTAACCCTCTTTCAGAAGTTGGTGAACCATCAACTATTATTGAATTACTAGAACCATAATTAATGTTTGGGAATCCACTACTGATATAACTATCCTCAGTTCCTAAATATCCATTAGTGTCTCCGTGTTGATAAGTATAAACTCCTGAACAAGAGGCTCCTTGAAAATTCCAAGAGAGATTATCCCAATGCACTATTGCTCCTGCATCTAATATTTTAGTAAATTCCCCATAAGCTTCTCCATCTGATAAAATTAAATTTTGATTGTTTTGAACCTCTGTATTATAAAAAGTTCCTTGAGAAAATTCAGAGTTAGAAGTTTCTAAAAATTGTTTATAGAATATATAATCTTCTCCTTCAGGAGTTAAATTTTGTAAAAATAAAAACTTTCCATCCACCCAAATATTAATTGGATGATTTGAAAGAGCTGTTGAATTTGAAAGATAAGCGTGCCCGTAAACAGAGACATTTGAAGGAGGAACTACATAATCTTCAGTTAAGTAAATTGAAGTGTTTCCTCCTAAAACAGTAAAATTAGATGTATAATTTGTTAGATGTCCAACAGTATCATTTGCGTAAATTGTATAATTGTAAGAATCATCCCAAGTTTGATTTGTTGAAATTTCTGCTTTCCATAATGAATCCCCTATTTTATTAAAGAATATCTTTAATTTTTCTACTCCTCCTACAATAGATTGCCACACTACAACCCAAACATAATTTGTATTAATATCAGTTACATCAATAAAGATTGTCAGATTCTCTCCCCTATTTAGCCAATTAGTATTGTTAATGTGACGATTATCTTCTCCTGTTTGATTAATAAAATTTATTTGAGGTGCAGAAGTATCGTAATAAAATACTCTTGTTTCACTCCAAGAAGAATTTGAATTTAAATTTGAAGATTTAACTCTCCAATAATATGCTCCTTCTTGACTTATTCCTGTAGGGGTAATTCCTGTAGGTGATGAAGTCTCTGGAATACTGTAGTTAGCAAAGACTATTGTTGAAAAATCATAATTATCACTAACTTCAATTATATAATATATTTTACTTCTATTTTGATCTGTTGAGTTTGTCCAATTTAAATTAGGAATTACAGGATATGCTGTATTATTTAATGGACGATAGAGTTGAGGTACAGTCGGAGGTATTTGGCTGGATATTGTAATGTTTATTTCTTTAGATTTTGAACTTGTATTATAATATTCTTGGTTATTCAAGTTATTTGATGTAACAAAAAACTTCCATACTGAATTTAATTCTCCTGTTGCATTAACATTCCAGCTTACATCACAAGAACCTCCTGAAGATTTCATATTTTCTAAACAACTAAATGTTGTTGAATCTAAAGGATTAGGAGTTGTTGTGTAAAAAGGAGTTGTTCCTGCTACTGTGGATATTATTCCTTTTGTTTTTTCTTCTTTAATCCCAAATGAAACAAGATTAGATTGATTATTAATTATTTGATAAGATTGACTAATCCAGTCTGCACTTCTGGAAATGTTTGATATACGTACTTCATCCATTGTACCATTAAAAAATCCTCCAGATGCATCTACTACACCTTCACCAATTTTAACGTGATATGTTGAAGTTCCATAATTAGAAGTGCTTGAACCTCCTGAAGCTACTTGTACTCCATCGAGGTAAATTAAAATATTGCTTCCTGTTCCAGTTGCAGATAAATAATGCCAGGTGTTTAATGAGAAAGGATAAGAAGTAGAAGTACTTCCACCATTAGCTGTCCAGATTGAGATGGTGTTTGAACCATCTAAGAAAAATTCTACAAGATCATTTTGTCCAACAAAACTAACTCTTGAACCCCATGCACGGGGTTTAATCCATCCTTCAATTGTGAATGCTCCCAAATTATTTAAGAAACTATTTCCTGAAGTAAGTGCATCATTAACTCCATCTAATAAGTCTGCTCCTCCAATTATCCCAAAAACATTTTCATCATTATCATACCCTGTTGTAGTAAAATTTCTTCTATATTTACTATCATACCTTATTCCTGTTCCTGTTTCTTCTAAGTGTTGTACAGTCAAATAACTATTATCCCAGACTCTAATTGGATTTTGTCCAGACAGTGCAAATTGATTATCATAATACATACAAATTTGATTTACTCCTGGAGAAAAACGAGGAATATTTATCCAGACATCTGCTTTTGAAGAAGTATAGTTTTCTATTTCATAATCTAAATACAAATAATTACCTGTAGAACCACAAGAACCATTGATGAATCTAATATCATTAAAGTTTGCTTGCATTTCTGGTTCTTTAGATAAGTTAATATAAATTGGGAAATTTAAAAGAGAAGTTTCTCCAGAGTTAGTAATATTAATTGTTTTTCTAGAACTCCATGTTTCATTCCACCAATTAGGGGGGTCTAGAGTTACATTTGCATTTCCACACTCTCCATTAATACATTTTATTCTTGAGCTAAATGTAAAAAAGTTATCTTTCAGAACTTTTATATCTGAGTTGGGATTAATTAAATCAATAGCAAATGTTCCCCAGGGAACATTCCAACTTGTAGAGTTTGTTCCTGAGAGAGCATCCTCATCATAACATGTAGCATAAATAATAAATTCTCCTGAGTCATTTATTTTAAAATTAAGATTATTAAACATCCAAAAACCATATCCATCTTCTTCAAAACTAAGTTCCTCAAAGAAAGTATGTGCATCTGGAATATTTGTTAAATTAATAGATGCATTTACTACTCCTTCTCCTACTGATTCTTCTGGATCTGAGCAAAATACTCTTACTCTTGTTAGTGTATCTCCAAATACTATTGAGCTACAATTTTGCCAGACTCCTTTTTTCTCACACTCTATTTTCCCCACTTTTGGAGGATTATTTGAAACATCTACATTTAAAAGTCTAGTCTCAGAATATCCTTCTCTACCTGCTGAATCAGCACAAGTTATTCTCCAATTATAAAATGAATTTAAAAGAGAAAAAGTAAATGTTACATTAGTATTTTTCTCAACATCTATTAAAGTATCTCTTACAGAGTCATTAATAATTAAATCACATCTTTGAATATCTGATAAATCATTTACATTAAATATAAAGTCTATTGTATTTGAGTAAGTTATAATTGAGTTATGCTCTGGTGAAATTAAATTAACTATTGGAGGGCTTAAATCATAATAAAATATTCTTGTTTCACTCCATGAAGAATTTGATTTTAAATCAGTTGCTAAAACTCTCCAATAGTATGCTCCTTCTTGAGTGATTCCTGTTGGAGTGATCCCTGTAATAGTGTCTTGTTCTGGAATATTATAATTTGAGTAAATTAAATTAGTAAATTCAGGGGAATTACTTATTTGAATCATATAATATACAGTATCTCCTGTAGGGTCTCTTGAATTACTCCAATTAAATTCTCCAATAGTTGTTAGAGCACTGTTGTTTGCAGGAAAATTTAATTCTGGGATTTCTGGAGGAAGATTTCCAATAGTGATATTTATATAAGAAGAAGTATCACTAGAATTAAAATAATTTGTATAATTAGTTGTGTTTGCAAAGACAAAAAACTCCCATATAGAACCTATTTTTCCTGTTGAATTCACGTGCCAAGTTACATCGCAAACATCTCCTGATTTCATATCTGATAAACAACTTGTTCCTCTATAATCCATGGGATTTCTTGAAGTGGTGTAAAATGGAATATCTCCTACGACAGTAGATAAAATTCCTTTTGAAACTTTTTCTTGTGCTCCTAAAGAATAAACTGGCTCTATGTCAATTAATTTTCTTAGCCAAACATCATCAAAATCAGTAATATCCCATGAATGAAGAAGCATTCTTCCTGAAGAAAAAGCAGTGTTGGTCAAATTAAAAATAATATTTCCGTTTGCATATGCAACTATTCTATTCCCCACAGTATTTATTTCTATTTCATAAGTATTTCCTTCAATTATTGAAAAAGGTGAAGAGCCTAAATTGTTTGTAGTGTGTCCTTCTGTGGTTAGCTCCATGTAATTATTTTGATAACCAAAAGTGTATCCAGATGTAAAAGAAGTCGAAGAACGTATTGAAAGTTTAAAATCTGCATCATAAACCACAGGGGTTGCTATTGCTCTTAAAGAGTGATTGTCTGTAATGGTTGTTCTTGTTAAATCACTATCTCCTCCATAAGTATTTCTTACTTTTCCATTTAAAATATCCCATGTTCCTGAAGTTTCTGTCCACCCATTTCCTATTGTCCCACTATTTGGTCTATTAAAATCATCAAAAAATTCAAAGACTCTACTTCCATTGCTTGGAGGATTTAATGCATCTTTATTATTATAGTATATGTAATAATTATCACTATACCCCCTAGATGAAATATTAGATTGTATCCTAAACCAAATCTCTGTTGAAGGGTCATCAAATGATGTGCTGTTGTATCTATCTATTTCTATATTGTGAGTACCGTTCCAGTATACTATTCTTAAATCATCTCCATTAGATTTGAATTCTTCTCCTGTTGTATCTACAACAACAAGCATCGTATAGTTTTGAACTAAAATTGAATTACTTGGATTAGTTATGTTTATCAATCTCCTATTTTCATACTCTTTATTCCACCAGGAGTCAGTAGGATCTAAAGTAATATTCACAAATCCACACTCTCCTTCAACACATCTTACACTTGCTGTAAAATCAAAAAATTCATTAGGGTTTACATTTGTATTCATATTTGGATTAACTAAGTCTACCTCTAATCTTCCCCAAGGAACAGTCCAATTTACGAAGCTTTCTGTTTGAGAAGAAGGGCCATAACACACCCCAGTTAAGTTAAATGTTCCTGAATCATTTATAATTAAATCTGCATTATCATATATCCACCAATTCCCCTCATTTGAAGTTGAGTTTGAATTAAAAAAAGTTCGAGAATCTGGGATATTAATTAAATTAAATCCTGCATTTATAACTTCTCCTCCACAGCTAATTCTAACTCTAGTAATTGTATCTGAAAATTTAAATGTACTACAATCTCTCCAAGAACCTGCTCTCTCACATTGAACTTGAGATGCAGAAGGGGGATAAGCATCTGTTCTTAAAGTATAAATTGGAGTTGAAACCGTATTTCCAGAAGTATCATTAAAATACCATCTATAACCAATAGGTATTAATTCCTCTTGAGATAATATCTTTGTCACGTTTGCCCATGAAGGAGTTTCAGTAAAACTAACAAATGAATCATTCATCCATGAACCTGAATTATTTGTTGAAAAGATATATCCTCCTCTTGGATGAAGTGCAATATTATCTGAAACTCTAATTGAAAATCTTGCAGGCTCATCTGGTTCAGTGTTGTTTACAGAAACACTACTATAAGATGGAGGAATAACATCTTTTACATAATATGTAGTAACTCCAACATAATCTACAAATATTGAATTCCCTCTAGCTGAAAAACGATTACCTTCTGCAATAATTACTAATTGTTGATTATCATCAATATAATCTCCAATATTATTTGTTATGTTTAATGTTACATCTGAAGGGGAGTCTGGGATATCACTTATCAGAACCCAATTTCTAGTTGCAAAATTCCATACATAAAGTGTTGCTGTTTGACTAGAAGTTTTATATCCTGTGAATCTTATGAAAATAGAAGAAATTGTAAAAACTTGTTCTTCTATTGTAAAATTAAATCTGTAAAAAGGATATCTATTATTTGCTGTTGTTGCAACCCTTGCATACCTATTATCAATCAAGGACATGTTTGCTCGTTGAGCAACACTCGAAGCTGTTCCTGCTGCCCATCTATTTGAAGAAGTTGTTCCCACAGCATAAACAGATGCACTTCCTGTTGAATTAATAGTGTATTTTGAACCTGGTTCTTTTTCTGTTCTTAAAGTATAAATTGGAGTTGAGGCAGTATTTCCTGAAGAATCATTAAAATACCATCTATAACTTACAACTGCTCCAACAGTTGAGTGGAGAGTTTTTATTGAATTAGCTAATGAAGGTGTTTCAGTAAAGCTAACAAATGAATCATTAACCCACGAACCTGAGTTATTTGTTGAAAATATGTATCCTCCTCTTGGATGAAGTGCTGCATTATCTGAAACTTCAATAGAAAATGTTGTCAATTCTCCTGAAAAAATATTATCAGTTGAAGGGTCCCCGTATGTTGGAGGTGTTATATCTTCTTCACCAAAATATATTATTTGTACAAAACCTTGTGCTCCTCCCCCACCAACTCTATTTCCAGAAGTTCTTCTAGTACCTCCACCACCTCCTCCATAACTTTGTCCTGGATTACCATTACCGTTTAAAGCCCCTCCATTTCCACCATCTCCTCCGAATTCTAAAGTTCCTGTTCCACCTATTTGAGAAGTAGAGCTTCCCCCTGTACCTGTTGTTCCTGCACCCCCTCCACCTCCTCCACCTGTTGTTCCAGATGTTGGTCTAAAACCGTTTCCCCCTGCATACCTTATTGTACCTAAACTATTTGCAACTGTTCCTCCTGTACCTCCTGCAGTTGTTGTTCCTCCGTTTCCTCCAGCAGCACGAACTGCAAGAGTATTATTTTGCCACGAGACATTACTTTGAATTCCATTTGCACCATTTCCAGTTGTTCCTGCTACAGAACCTCCTACATATATTCTTAGGTTTTCTCCCGGAGTTACAATTATATTAGAAGATGCAAATGCTCCGCCACCTCCACCACCTCCATATCCAGTAGCTGTTAATCCTGCACCTGCTCCCCCGCCCCCCCACACTCTTACTGTAATATTATTGTTTTCAACATTATCTGGAACTCTCCAAGTTCCACTCCCTGTAAAATTATAAATAAAAATCTGGGGAAGCCTTAAAGTAGTTAAAGTATAAATTGGAGTTGAAGCAGTGTTTCCAGAAGAATCATTAAGATACCATCTATAACCTACAGCTGTCTCTTTGTTTGGATTAAGTGATTTGGTTGTATTTGCCCACGAGGGAGTTTCAGTAAAGCTAACAAATGAATCATTCACCCATAAGCCTGAATTATTTGTTGAGAATATGTATCCTCCATTTGGATGAAGCGCTGCATTATCTGAAATATTAATTGAAAATATTGTTAATTCCCCTGAATAAATATTATCTATTGAAACACTGTTATAAGTTGGGGGGGTTGTATCTTCTTCATAAAGGACATTAACACTTACATAATCTACAAATATTGAATTCCCTCTAGCTGAAAAACGATTACCTTCTGCAATAATTACTAATTGTTGATTATCATCAATATAATCTCCAATATTATTTGTTATGTTTAATGTTACATCTGAAGGGGAGTCTGGGATATCACTTATCAGAACCCAATTTCTAGTTGCAAAATTCCATACATAAAGTGTTGCTGTTTGACTAGAAGTTTTATATCCTGTGAATCTTATGAAAATAGAAGAAATTGTAAAAACTTGTTCTTCTATTGTAAAATTAAATCTGTAAAAAGGATATCTATTATTTGCTGTTGTTGCAACCCTTGCATACCTATTATCAATCAAGGACATGTTTGCTCGTTGAGCAACACTCGAAGCTGTTCCTGCTGCCCATCTATTTGAAGAAGTTGTTCCCACAGCATAAACAGATGCACTTCCTGTTGAATTAATAGTGTATTTTGAACCTGGTTCTTTTTCTGTTCTTAAAGTATAAATTGGAGTTGAGGCAGTATTTCCTGAAGAATCATTAAAATACCATCTATAACCTACATTCGTTCCTGGATTTGGATTAAGTGATTTGGTTGTATTTGCCCACGAGGGAGTTTCAGTGAAAATAACGAATGTATCATTAGTCCATGAACCTGAATTATTTGTTGAAAATATGTATCCTCCTGTAGGATGAATATTTGAATTATCTAAAACATTAATTGAAAAAGTTGCTTGTGTGTCTGAATAAATCGTATCTACTGAAACACTATTATAAGTTGGAGGAGTTATGTCCGGAGTCTCTTGATAAATTATCTGTACAAAACCTTGTGCTCCTGTTCCACCAATTCTATTTCCAGAAGTTCTTCTTAATCCTGCACCACCACCTCCATAATTACTTCCATTTCCTGAAGTTCCTGCAGGATTTTGTGATCCTGTTCCTCCATTACCTCCGTATAATGAAGTTCCTGTTGCTCCTGTTGAAGATGTAGCACTTGCTCCTGCCCCTGTTGTTCCTGCTCCACCACCTCCACCACCTCCATTTCCTGAATTTGAAACATAATATCCATCTCCTCCTGCATATCTAATTGTACCTAAACTATTTGCAACTGTTCCTCCTGTCCCTCTTGCATTTGTTGCTCCTCCTGTTCCACCCGCTGCACGAACTGCAACAGTATTATTTTGCCACGAAACATTACTTTGAATTCCATTTGCACCATTTCCAGTTGTTCCTGCAACAGAACCCCCAACTCTTATTGTTAAATTTTCTCCAGGAGTTACAATTATACTAGAAGATGCAAATGCACCTCCTCCACCTCCACCTGTTCTTAAATTGGAAGTTGCTCCTGCACCTGCTCCACCACCTCCCCATGTTCTTACTGTAATATTATTATTTAGGATATTATTCGGGACTTGCCAAATTTCACTTACTGTGAAATTATAAACAAAAGTTTGGGGAAGTTTTAAAGTAGTTAAAGTATAAATTGGAGTTGAAGCAGTATTTCCAGAAGAATCATTAAGATACCATCTATAACCCACGGCTGTCTTAACATTTGTATTAAGTAGCTTAGTTACATTTGCCCATGAAGGAGTTTCAGTGAAAATAACGAATGTATCATTAGTCCATGAACCTGAATTATTTGTTGAGAAGATATATCCCCCTATTGGATGAAGTACTTCGTTATCTGAAACTCTAATTGAAAATGTTGTTTGTTCCCCTGAATAAATATTATCTATTGAAACACTATTATAGGTTGGAGGGGTTGTATCTGGGATTTCTTGGTAGATTATTTGTACAAAACCTTGTGCTCCTGCTCCACCACTTCTACTCCCCGAGGTTCTACTTACTCCTCCTCCACCCCCTCCATAAATAAATCCTGAAGGAGCATTAGCATTTCCAGCTCCATTACTTCCATTGCCCCCATATAATGAATTTCCTATTCCTCCTGTTGAAGATGTGGCACTTGCTCCTGCACCTGTTGTCCCTGCTCCACCTCCTCCACCCCCTCCATTTCCAGAACTTGTAAAGGCTCCATTTCCTCCTGCATATCTTATTGTACCTAAACTATTTGCAACTGTTCCTCCTGAACCTCCTGCAGTTGTTGTTCCTCCGTTTCCTCCAGCAGCACGAACTGCAACAGTATTATTTTGCCATGAGACATTACTTTGAATTCCATTTGCACCATTTCCAGTTCCTCCTGCAACAGAATCTCCTACAGATATTCTTAGATTCTCTCCTGGAGTTACAACTATATTAGAAGATGCAAATGCACCTCCTCCACCTCCGCCAGTTCTTCCATTATTGGTTCTTCCTGCACCTGCTCCACCTCCTCCCCAGACTCTTACTGTAATATTATTATTTAGGACATTATTTGGGACTTGCCAAGTTTCACTATATGTGAAATTGTAAGTGCATATTCCACCTATGCATCCGCCTGTAGGGTCTATAATATGGTCAAACTGTAAGCTCCCCCCCACAATCTTTAAATCAAAAGTGTCTTGAGTATCTGAGATTAAGTTTTCAAGATAAATTTTATTATACTCTTCTGAAATTAAATTTGAAAATTCAGTTATTTTTTCATTTGAATCTACTTCATAAACTTCAACAACTGGATTCCCTGAAATAACTTTTGGAAAAATTGTGATGTCTTTTAAATTACTTAAAGGAATTTCAAATACAACTCTTACATACTCTCCATCATTTATTTCTTCTGACCAAACATTATCAAGAGTTCTAACTTCATTATAAATATCTGAGATAAATTCTTTATTTGAGCCAAGATGGTCTGCTTTTGTGATAATTATTATTTCAAACGTTTGTGTAGATAAATGTGGGACAATCCATTCAACATAGTCTAAAAATCCATTACTATCTGTATCTAAAGCATTAAAATCTAAATAGGTGTCTTCTTCTATCCAATAAATTTTTATCAGATTTTCTTGTCCTGCAGACAATCTTTCGGGTATTGAAGTGTAAGACAAAACATCTCTATAGTGGAATTCTTCAGGAGAAAATATAGTTACCTGTTTTCTTGTTTCTGAGATAATTTCTTCATCTAATGAAGGTGATTCAGTAATATATTCTAAAAATAATTTTTCTGGAGATTCACTATCAATTAAAATATAACTTTTATTATCTAACTCAACTAATGAATATTCATTAAATGTTTCTCCATTTTCATTTTCTATTTTAATTCCAGAAAGAGTAGGAATCTCTATGAAGTTTCCTTCTTCAATTAAATCCAACTCCTTAATCCATTTAACAGGTTTTCCTATCTCAGCCTTCCCTTGAACTAAATTTTTTTTAAAATCCTTAATAGATAAAAAAGTGTAAGTTGTTTTCCTGTTTCCACCCACTATTTCTACAAGATACTCTCCTTCTTCTAAAAGGTTTAAAAGATATCTGTCGTTAGACCCCAGTCTAGAGATTTTTTTTCCAGATGGAAAAAACACTATTAGCTCATAATTTCCTATTTCTCTAAAATTAAACTCTAAACTGCTATTTAGAGTGTAAGAATTTTTATTCTTAAAATCAAAGATAAAGTAATCTTGAGTGTTTATTAGAGGAGTGTTTAAAGTGTAATTTTTATATTCTTGAACCAAATTTCCTAAATCTTCTTGAGAAAAATCTTTATCTAAGACATTAATCTCAAATTTCTCAAATTCATTTAAATAATCTATATTAAAAATATACTCTCCTGGTTCTTCAAATACAAAAGAAAGTCTTTCACTGCATTCAAAGTTTAATTTATCTGAAGGAGTTTTAATATCAATAAAGCAATATCTATGTCCTGAAAAATCTAGATTAATCTCTTCTCCCACAAAATAATTTTCTTTGTTGTAAGAAACAGATGCAGAGCTAAAAATAGAAAAGAACACTATTGCTAAAATTAAGAATAAAACTAAAAAAAACAAACTTAATTTTATTATTCCTTTTTTATTCATTTTCTCTTTTTTATCTGCCAAAGGTTTATTCTTCCAACTCTAAACCCTATTAGCTTGTTATTTAATTGGAGCCTTAAGCAGCGTGTTTGAACAGAATGCCAAGGTTTATTCATCTCATCTGCAATTTCTTGAGTAGATTTGGGAGTAATAGAATTAGACAAAGAAGCAATTATTCCTAACTCCAAAACATCCTCTTTTTTGCGATTAATCGTACGATTAATCTTACTTTTAACCATACTATCTATCGCAAGAATTATTTGTTTAAATACTTTTTGAATTTAGAAAATCTTAGTTGAAAAGTGCCCTTTTCCTGGAATATAAACCGAATAATAATTATAAGAGTCATCTTCATCATAAATATCTAATTCTAACAATGAATTTTTATAATAAACTTCAATAAAATTTTCTTTTTTAATTTTAAATATCAAGAATATTTTTTCTATTTTCTTATCTGGTAACGTTGTTAAAATATTAAATTCTTCAATGTTTGCCAATTTTTTTTTCTTAACTTGGTAGTCAATATAAGAGTAAGAAGAAGAAATTTCAGAATTTGGGAATATTGCAACAGTTTCTAATGTTCCTTTACCTTGATTTTTTAAGATGAGAGGGTTTTTAGGAGAAGTACTCTGTTCTAAAGTTTCTTTTGGAAAAGATTCTTCAAGCCTATTGAATTTATGAAAAGGTAAAAAACCTATACTAAATGACCTTAATTTTGTTTGTTTATTGTAATTATTTACTTTTTGATAGATAAAATAATCTTGTTTAATTAATCTTTGAGGTAATTTAACAGTGTAATTTACTGAAAAATAAGATTCGTTATTAACTTTGTGGGCTATTGCCTTGTGAGTTAGACTAACTTCAGAAAGATCAGAGTGATCCATAACTGTCCAATCTTGAGGCAAGTAAGTTAAAAATTCTCCTGAAATATTGTGTGAAGAATTAAAATATAAATTCATTATTATTTCTTTATTAGAAGGAGCATACAAAAAATTATTTTTTATTTTACATTTGTTACAAAATATATTTACTCCTAAATCAAAATAATCTAAGTTATATATTAAAAATCTTTCAAATTCTTCTCTATCTATATTTTCTGAAATTAAAAAAAGCTCATTTTCTCCTTTAGACAGAGGGATTGAAACATTTGGAATATTATTATTGTTATCATTCAATCTTTCTTTGATTTCCTTGTCAGGTAAATCAATTTTGTATGAAAAATTGTTTGCGTTTTTAGATGAAGAAAAGCTTAGATAAATAAAAGAATCGTTTACAGTTATCTCATTATTGGATATATTAAATGAAGGTAATTCCTCTAAATTCATTGTAGGGAAAATATTGTATCCTTCGTCTGTTAAATAAATAAAAATGGGTCCCGCAGTCAATTTTCTTTTAGTGTCATAAACTTCTGCATATGCTTTTTTTCCAACTTCAACATTTACAGAAGAAATATTTTCAATATCACAACAGAATTTTTTTTCTGGGTTCACTTGGCATTCTGTAAAATCCGAGATATTCTCTTCAAAATAAACTTTTACGTTTACCCAATCTGAAGATGAAGTTAAGGAGTCATTAACAATCCCACAAACAAAACTCGAGCTAACTAAATTAAGATTTAATAAAAAAATAATTAAGGGTAATAAAATTAAAGATAATCTTAAAACAATTTTCATAGTCTAAAAATGAATTATAACTATAAAAGATTTTCTAGTTATTTGCTAAGTAAATAAATTCTTCTTCAGTTGTCCTAGATTTTGCAAGAAGTAATATTGCTAAAATGATTATTCCTGCCCCAAACATTGAGAAAAATATAGATATTGATGAAGAAAATCCTAAATCAACAAAATCTCTATAAGATATTAAGATATTGAATCCTGCTATTAAAAATGAAATTTCTTTCATGAATGTCCCTCCTCCAAAAAATAATAAGAGTGCTACTAGAATGGGCAAAAGAATTCCTCCAAAGATAATTAAGTTCATGTATTCTGGAGAACCATCACATAAAATCTCTGTGCGGGGAAGGTCTCCCTCATAAACTATTTTTTCTAACTCACAATTAGGATTAAATTTAGACATAAAAAAGTGCCCTGCCTCATGTATTGCAAGTGTCCCTATAAAAACAAAATTAGTTAAGATTACTATAAATATAAAATATCTCATAAAATCAAACAAATAATTGCTCTTTCTGTACTTTATTTTCTTGTCTGAGTCTGAAAGAGAAATATTCCTTACATCCATTAAAAAGAAGAATATAAATAAGAAGAAAAATAGATTAGAAACCAAGCTCATTACAGGGGAAGGTTGATCCTTAAACAAAAAAGTAGATTCCAATAAAAGAGAAACAGAGCAGTAAAATATTGCAAATTTAGAGATTCTTGTAAAATTTGGGACTGAAATAAATAATATAAATAAAATCAATATTAGCATTAAAGAAGAGATTAGAAGGAAGTTTGTAAAATTCCATCCCATAATAAACGAGAAAAGAAATATTGAATAAATAAATAATAAATAAAATATTTTTTTATTCTTTCTTAAATAATAGATTATACTTAAAAGAAGGATCGCTTCTATTGAAACTAAAATAGAATGCACAAATAAAAAATCTTGGGGATTATAGGTTGTAAAGTTCAAAAGCCATAAAGAGAATATAATAGAGTATAAAATAAAAATAAATCCAATTATTGAGAATAAATAAAATATTTTCCTAAGTTGGAGGTATTTGCGATAGTTTCTAAAAATATTTATTAAAATAAATATAGATATGCTTAAAGAAATTAAAATGTTTATTAAAAATAAAAAATCTAGCATTTTTCTTTAGCCCCAAAGTTTAAAATAGTATATAAACAAAAGTCCATAAAAATGATTATTAAAAAGCATATTTAAATGTTTTTTATAAACCCCTAAAAGAATTACTCTAGTTCAACCCAAAAATAGTAAGGTGTTGTAGATACATCTGATTTATGTCCATTCTCTAAGACAAGCATTTCAAAGTCATGAGGATTATTATCAAAACCAGTTTCATCTTGATTGAGTAAAGAAGCAAAAACTAAGCTATATGTTAGAGGGTCATATAAAAGAACTTCTTCAAACTTCCCTTGTTCTCCTTGTCCTGAACTAGTAAATACTCTCGTACTCATACACTCCCCTTCTGAAAACTCTAAATTATTTGTGTAAAAAGTTTTATGTCCCCCTACTCCAAAGAGTGTAAATGTTTCATCAACTCCATCAACATCATCTGAAGAAATTCCAAACATTTCTTCTAACATGTTTAAATTTGTTCCATATTGATTTGTTTCTCCAGGGATTTCTTCTCCTGAATAAGTTCCGTCTGCATTAAAATTAAAACACTGAATATTTCCCCAACTTATAGAATCATTTGTAGACGCATATATTTCCCCTCTTGGAGAAGCAAGGGACCAATTGTACATCATATTTTCGTTGCTGTCAGACAAAATGATTGTACCTGAAACATTACCATAATAACCTTGCCAAGATTGTGTAGAAGAATATCCAAATATGTTCAACTCAGTTACATTTCCTGCCTGTGCAGGAATTCCTGTTGGAGCATCAGGTGTTGCTCTGCTTGAAGAAACAACATCCACAATTTCTGCCCCGAAGGGTTCAACAGCAATTATTAAATTAATACACCCCAAAAAGACAAAGATAAAGGCAATTAAAATCTTAATTTTTACCTTGTTCACCATCGATAAAATAAATAAAAAGCACTTTATAATCTTTTCTTTTTAAATTAATTGATTTCTCCTAAAAGGGTTTTAAGTCTTTCAATATCCCTCGATAAAGGACTCTTTTTTTGAATTTCTTTAAGTGCATCAGTATATTTTTGGAGCTTATTTAAAATATTATCTAATTCTTCTTTTTCTGCAAAGTTAATTGCTTTTGCTTTGAGAAATTCAATGTCTTTTGAGTTTTGTTCAATGCCTGCTTTGGATTCTTGTAATTGAGAGTTAAAGCTATCTAATTCTTGCATCTTTTTTCTCATATCGCTATAAATTGTCTGTACTTTATCTGTCTGAATACTTATTGTCCCCTCTATCTTTTTTATTCCTATAAGTTCTTTTTTTATTTCTTCGCTTAATTTTATTATTTCCTCAATTCCTCTAAAAAAACTCATCTTTCTTCGCATATCTTTTAGTTCTTCCATTACTTGATCTATAATTGCCTCGTTTCCTTCTAAATTTGCTTTTAATGCTTCTATCTTAACATTTTGCCTCTCTAAGTCCATCATAAATTTGTCAGGCTTTATTGACTCGACTAAGTCTATTGCTTTTACGGCTCTCAATTCCATTGTCTGTATTGTTCTGTCTCTCTCAAGAATCATTGACCTTAATTCTCCGATTTGTTCGCTAACACGAGTAAATCTTTCAGTAAATGATTTTCTTACTTCTTGAAATGCTTCTTGGCTTGCTTTTAATCTATCTATTTCTGTTGCTAGTTTAAGAACAGTTTGAGAATCAGATGGATTAAGAGAAGTTAGAGATTTTTCTTCATGTGATTCTTTTTTTACTGAGCCTGTTTCTTCTTCTTGAGCCTCATCTGTTAATTCGTCGCCTTCTTTTTTTTTCTTTGACTTTAAAAAATTAAACATGGGATACCTCTGTTTTTAGCTTATCTAGTAAGGAAATGATTTTTTTAAAATCTTTCTCATTGAAGTCTGTTTTCAATAAAAGTATTTTTGAATGAATTATATTGGATTTTATAGATAAAATGTTTCTTACTTGCCTTTCTGATATTTGTTTAATCTCTAAATCTAAGTCAAGTTGCTTTATTTTTAACTCAGACGTCAGAGTGTTTTGAAAAATGTGTAGTTTTTCTTCTTTATCTTTTATTTTATTGATTTTTTTGTATTTTTCTTTATCAATAAATGAAATAGCTAATTCTTTCATCCTCTTTAATTCATTCATAAACTATAGACAAGAGCTTAGTTTTTATTTATTTTGTTTCTTCTGTTCTTCTTTTTCATAAACAGCTCTTGCTTTTTTAGCCTCTTCAACAGATTTTTGGATTTCAGATTCATCTAATAACTTCTTCTCAAGTTTCTTAGGTTTCTTTCCTAGTTTTTCCCATTGTTTTTGAAGTCTTGGTCCAAGCCCTTCTACATAAATGTCTACAACAGAGAAATTTCCAGTCATTAACTTATCTTTAATTAGCTTTAATTCCATCTTTAAATCAAATATATCTACTTTCTCTTTTTCTAATTGGTTTATTTGATTTTCAAAGTCATCAATAATATCATTATATTTATTATATTTTCCAAGCTCCTCATCTGAAAGTCTTCGTGTATTATGAAGGATTGGTCTAAAGTTTACAAAGTAAGGTTTACCCTTATTATACTCTGCATTCTGGAACATTGCAACTCCAACTTCAGCTCGAACAAGAGATTTTAAAAATTCCTCTCCATATTTTGTTTTAATTCTCTCCAAATCTGATTCTTCTACTGTTCTTGTTTGAATTTCAGTATTAATATTTGCTTTAACTTCTCCAACAAAATCACTTAATACCTGAGAAATTAAAACTACTCCCATTCCCCATTTCCTAAACTCTCTACATGCTCTTTCAATTTGTAAAAATCCTTCTCCACTTCCACCGAACTTAGAAAGTAGTCTATGAACTTCATCAAAAACCAATAATACTTTTAATTCCTGTGCCTCTTTAGGATCTGACTTAAATATCTGTCTTATAACACTTGCAATAAATATATCAATCTCACTTGGATCTAGCTTATTGAGTGCAAATATGTGAATTTGTCCTGGATTAATGTATTTTTCTATTTCAATTACTTCTCTTGAATGTGAAATCTGTCTTATATTACCTGGAAATGCTCTTGCATCTGAAGGCTTTAGTCCAAATTTAGGATAAAACGATATCATCTTTTTGTCTTCACACTTTCTTAACAATCCGGACCATTGAGCAGTTGGATCAAATACAATAACTGCAACATTTTTTATTAAAGCTTCCTCGACTAATACTTGAGCAGAAATACTCTTACCCATTCCTGTTGCTCCTGCAACAATGGTATGTGTTTTAAGCTTTTCTGGTTCTAGATAAACAGGGTGTTTAGTTTCTGCAATTAATCCTAATTTGAAAAAACTCTTGTCTGCTTTTGGAATTGCAGACAAATCTAGAGAAATGCCATATCTTTTTCTTTTATCTTTATACCTTTTATAGACAAATATATTTAGGAGAATAAAACTTATAAAAGAAAATATGGCAAAGAAGACCCATAAAGGAATTCCTAGAAAAGAGTAAAGGTAAATTGGTTTACGAATTGAAAATGGAGCAGTAACACTTGAAGAAAATCCTAAATATTTTGCATTTACTACAAATAAATAATTCCCTTCTGAAAAATTAGAAGGGATGTTTATCCTATCTACTATTGATAAAGCTTTTTTAATTTCAACATCTTGGGACTCTCTATAATATATTTCATGATCTTCTTCACCTAAAATTAATTTTTCCAAAGAAATTTTATACTCTTGATCAATTAGAAGATTTTGTAAATTTAGTTTATAATTAAGGTCTTCTCCTGGACTAACTGTATTTTTAAATAAATCTATTGATAATAAAAGAGTCTCAATTGGGAGCCTATTTTCTATTATTTTTATTGTTATGGGTATTTCTTGTTCAACATCTCCTGAAATCTTTAATATTCCAGAATATGTCCCTATAGGCTTAGTGCCATAGAAAGTTATTTTTATTTCTCCTGCTTTCATGGGCTCGATTATCACAGCGTCTCTATTTAATTTTATAAAATCATTTATCTCAGGAGAAAGTGAGACAAGTAAATTCATATTTGAAGTTTTAAAATTATAGATTCCAATAGTGTCTTCAACAAAGGTATTTTGTCTTATCTCTTTGAAAATCTCTTTTGTGCTTATCCAATAATCTTCACCTTGCTCAACTATTTCATCCATAATAGCTTGCATGTCCTCTCCAGGCTCATCAGTATATGGCCCTGTTTCATAAGGATTACTTGTTTGCCCGAGATTCATCAATGTCATTGTGATATTATGGCTTATGCTAGTTGTATCAGAGTAGAAAGATAAAACTTCATAATAGTTATTATATCCTATATGAGTTGCAATTATTGGATAATTTTGGGGTAAAATTTGAGGGGTTAATGAATAATACCCGTATTCATCGGTTGTTGTTAATTCTCCTGCAAGATAAATTGTTGTTTCTTTCAAGGGAACATCTAAAATATCTCTAACATATCCCCACACAGTAGGATAAATTGCATTTTCAGTACTGGGAGTTTCTTCACGCATAGTGATATTTTTATAGATAAAGTAATTTGAAGAGTTGACAGTTACATTTGAAATAAAATCATCATACCCTTTTCCATAGGCAATTAGATTGTGGTTCCCAGGTGTTAAAGATAATGAAATATTATATGCCCCCTCCTCACCAGTAGTTGTATTTACTCCTGCTATTACAATTGTAATATTTTCAAGAAGAGAACCAGATGTATTTGTAACATATCCGTGAATTCTAGTTGATATAACTTCTCCTAATCCTCCTTCTGGGCACTTATCATAAGGATCAGTAAAGAAATAATATCTAATTGTGGATGAAGGAGGAACTGGAAGAAGCATTTGAAAATTAACCATCTTGTCTTTGCCATAGCCTTTTTGTAAATCTTCTATTTGAGTTACATAGACTAAATTTACTGAATCGTTTAAAACACCTATTTTAAAAATAGTGTTTTCTCCATCCCACCTATAAGTATTTGTTGAAGGAATATTGGAGATGTTTCTTTCTCCAACCATAATCCACATTCTATCTGTAAAGGTATTTGATGCGCAATCAATTGCCTTACTACATCCTGTAAATTTATCTACATGTGAGATATTTGCAGGTTGCAAAAAATCAAAATTAATTATGGGAGAGGTAGAAGCATAAACTTCATTTCCTCCTTGAGCATCATGTTGAATACAATCAAAAAATATACCTGTGCTAGTTATTTCTCCAGATACCATATCTTCAAAAGGCATCTCTGTATATCCTGGAACTCTTAGTGCTAAACCGTATAATCCATGCCAGTAAAAAGTTGGAAATTTCATTGAAACATTTAACTCAGTAATGTATCCTGCTCTAGCAGGAATATATGTTGAAAATCCAGTAGAAATTATAGTTGTTATGAAAAGTATTGTTATTGTTAGAGTTGAAAACAAAGCAAAAGATAATAGTAAAAATTCTATTTTTTCTTCTTTCCTCCTCTTCTTTAATTCTAATTTAGTAATTAATGCTGCATTTTTGGAAAAACCACTCTCTTTTTTATTCATTTAATAGTTGCGTAAAGAAAATTAATAAAGTTTCCTATATAAAAAAATACCGAATCACCAAAAAGTATTTAAAGAAATTTTGGCTTTTTACTGGATAAAAGAGATGAAAAAAATGGCTTTATCAAAGGTGTTTAAAAAAAGTAGTATCCCAGATGAGCTTCCTGATTTAGCAATCGATGAATTAAAAAAGGAGCTAAAAAAAGAGTATTCTGAGAAACAAGAAGTAAAGGAAACCCCTGCTGAAATAAAAGAAGAAGCCCCTAAGTCAGAAAAAAATGAAGAAGAGGAGGGGGTATACCAAGTTTCAGATGAAGAAATTTCAACTCAAGAAGAAGTTGAAGAAGAGGTTCTTCGAGAAAACCTAGACAGTGAAGAAGAAAAGCACGAAGTAAAAGAGTCTGAGGAAGAAATTATTAATTTAGAAAGAAGTTTTTTTAATCCTCTTATTGAAGAACTTAAAAAAGAAGATTTTGATCCTGCAAAGGTTAATGCATGGTATCAAAAAAAATTCTCTGAAAAAAGTGCAGTTGAAGGTATGAAAGCTTATTGGGAAAAACAAAAAAACGAGTTTATAACTGAAACTATTGAAAAAGAATTCAAACTTAGAATAAATGAAAGAATGCGTAAACTCCAAAAATTAGAATCAGAGTGGCAAGAAATCTTCTTAAAATTAATTGAAAAAGAAGAAGAAATGAAAAAAGAGGAAAAAAATATAAAAAAAATAATAAAAGACTTTTCAGGTATTGTTAAAAAAAAGGGAAATGTTAAAAAAGCGCATAAATCTAAATAATTAATGAAAAGAAAAAAAAACCCTAAATTATCTAAAACAATCTCCCAGGTGCTAATCATCTTGTTAATTATACTATTACTAGTAATTTTAATTAATTTAAAATTCTGGAAGTATTTTGAAAAAAAGGAAGTTAAAATGGTTTCTTTAGAAGACAGATGCTCTGTTATGTTTAACTCAATTCTTCACACTATTAAAGATGAATCTGGATGCGAAAACTACTGCAGAGCAGAGTGCTTTACAAGGAAGTCAGATTTTTACAAAGTAGAGTTTTATTTAAGTGAAGATTCTTGTAATACGTGTAACTGCTATTGCAAATAAAAGATGGGTGATATAGAAGAAGAATATTTAAGAGGAATTGAAAGAGAGGAAGAAATATTTATAGAAGGGCGTAAGAATAATAAAAATTTAGCAGAGCTTGAAAAAAGATATTCTAAACAAGTTAAAGAAATAAGAAAAGTATATGAAAAATCCTTAAAAAAAGAATTGCGAAGTAAAAAAAATATAAAAACTCCTAAAAAAGAAGAAAAAAAAGAAGAAAAAATAAAAGAGTTTAAAGCAGAAGGTGTTGAACTAGAGAAAAATAAGGTAGAAGATATTAAAATAAAGCTAAGCTCTAAAAGTTACAGAGTGTTTAGAAAGATAAAGAACTTTATTTATAAGATTACTCCAAAGAAAATTATTTATTTTTACCACAGGATAAGATTGCGTATAAAAAATACTAAAAAACATATAAAAAACGTAATTAAAAGAATATTCGATAAAATCTCAAATAGATTTAGTATAATCTGGACACATATAAAAGAAGGATTTATGAGAGTAATGTCAATTATTAAAAAGTTGTTTTCTTTTTCTAAAAAGAAGAAAAAAGAAAAACCTAAAGAAAAGGAAGATAAAAATGGAGAAAAAACCTAACCTAGTAAAAAATCCAAAAAAAGAAACAATAGGTGAAAAATTAAAAGGAGTCCCAAAGAACTTAAGAGAAATATTTCTAGTATTAGCTTCTGAAAAAATAATAAAAATAGAAAGAGTGGTTTTTAGAGGAGATTTAGAAGAAAATGTAAAACACATTATAGAGGATTCATTTAAAAGTAAATATCATGAGCTAAATGAAAGGTTTTCTGAATTACGCAAAGCAGGTATTGATTTGGGAGTTTTAAATTTAAAGTTAATGATGATTCCTTTAAAACTGAAAGTTTTTTTAGCTACCTATGAAAAAAAAGATGCAGAAAATCTCTTAAATAGGATTAAAGAATTAGAAAAAGAAATTAACAAAATAAAATTTTAATCATCTTCTTTTTTTTCTCGTCTTCTTGCAATTATAAAGAATATTATAAATATCAATATAAGAAGTGATAGTATAAATATTACATATGTTAAAGCATTAAATCTCTGATATTTTAATTCCATCTTTGCTTCTTTAGTATTGACTAATGAATCTCTTCTTTCCCCATAATAAGACACAACTCTAACAAATTTGTTTTTAGTTAAATCTGATTCTGTAAGTATCTCATAAATGAAAATATTCTTAGATTTTTTTGGGAGGATTCTTTCAGATTCTTCTGTTCCAATAGTTTGAGTTATTCTATTTATAGTTATATCTCTTAACTCAACACTTGTCCAGCACTCTACTGGGACAGTGCTTTTAAGTCTTACAATGAATGAATCTTCTTGTCTATTATATTTTATAGATTTAATATCTAAATCGCACCTATCAATAATATTTACTATCTCTATCTCATATGTTCCACGTAAAACTCTATCTAATGAACTAGGAGTCTCCCCGTACAATACATTAACATTTGCAGTAGCTTCTTCTCCTGAAATTACAACCCCATCATATACTACTGTTTTAAAATCTCCTGGTGCAATAAAAATAGGGTCTCCTACATCCCCAACTCTAATTGTTCCAGAAGGAGTTACAATCTCAATTGTTCCTTGGATATAAGCAGGCATATTTGAATCACTTCTATATGTTATTTCTAATCTTGAAGTTGCACGATTGTATTTAACAGAGTAGACTACAATATTTAAATTTGGTACAGGTATGTAAAATAAATCTAATCCTTCTACTGGAGCAACACCTGCTGTTGTTTCCCTTGAACTTCTTGCAAATTTCACCATAACATTTATTCCAGTACTTTGTCTAATATTTGAAGCTGCCCCTACTAGTTCATTTCCTATTAAAACTCCAATCTCAACTTCTGAAGATTTCAAATATTCTGCAATTTTTGGGGGGACATTTTCTTTTCCTGTAAATAATAATGCATTTTTTCCTTGCATTATCTCCTTTTCAATAAACTCTCCATTGCTAAGTATAATTTGGGTTATAGAACCTACTTGAGAGTATCTTTTAATCAGTTGTATATTGTCTTCAAATCTATCGCCTGTATTAATTATTTCTGGGTTATACTTTAACAAAGATTCAGTTACTTCTGAATCAACATACCCGTATAAAATAAGGTTGTTAACTCCCCTGCTTCTCAATATTGAATCAACATCATCTATATTTACTCTATTTGCTAAAAATACCCAAGAATTAGTTGATAGTGCATATGCTACTACAGCCATGGAATTGTATCCATATGAATCACCTACAACTATAAAATTCTTTATTCCAGGCAAATTCTGAATTAAATCTAAATTTCCTGAGGATACAACTATTTCTTCTACAGAGTCAAATCCTCTAGACCGTGCTAAAGAAGGATAGTTAAAAACAAGAGGGTGATTTTTAGAAGTTATAATTATTAAATTATTTTGTTTGTTTATTCCATTAAGTAATGTTGGTCCGTGCGGAGTGCTTGCTAAAAAATCTGATCCTGAACCTTTTAAAGTAGCATATAACATTGAAGAGTATACATCTTGCCAGTTTGCAGAATTAGATATTATATGGTCCTCTGCATTAACTGAACTTAATGTAAATATCAAACATAGAGTTAAAATAATCCCCAGTCTCTTTTTCATATTATTAATTTTAAAATAAGATATTTAAAACTTTCTAAGATTGAATATATTCTGAAATTTCTGTTACTGAAACTTCATACCCTTTTTCTATTTCAAGTTCAAAATTTTCTCCTGTATGTGGAGGAAAAATAATTTCTTCAATTTTTTTAAGATATCCTTCAGAACGTTGAGTTGATTCATTCCAAGAAGTCACTGCGTCAGCATAAGATATATGTTCAACTAAAGAGTGTGCATCTTTTAAAGAAGAATTCGCAGGTAAAGATATCCAATTCTTTCCATAACGCGTTGTGGAAGTCAAATTTACAAATAATGGAATAGTCACTCTATCTTTTAATTTTCCTGTTAAACTCCAATTAGTTAAAATTGAAGAACTTGTATTTAAATTCAATTCATATCCTTGCCCGTCTACTAATTCAAAATTACAATTTGTATCTGTACAGCTTGGAAAATTAGGACAAGAAAATTCATTACAAGTAACTTTTCTCTGAGTTGGAGCATCCCATTTAGTAAATGAAGTTATGTTTGGGATTGTTTGAAGTGCATCTTGTGCATTCATTAAATTTTCATCTTCAAAATAAAAACCTACCCAGTTTTGAGTGCCTAAATCAGGAACTCTTTGGAAAGAATATATTGTTTTACCAAAAATTGCTTCACTAAAATTCTCTCCTGTAGGATTTGCACTAGCTAATTGATAGAATCTTCTTTTAGTAGAATTAGCAAATTTGTCTGTATAACTTGTCTCTTTTGTTTGATTGAGTAAAGTAAATTCTGAATTTAAATCATCTGTATAGTAAATATTATAGTGGTCTGCATGGCTTGATTCTTCCCAACTCAAAACAACATCCCCTGTACCATCATTATTTAATTGGGTAATTTTAATTTTATCAGAATCTGGAGAATCTGGGAATAAAAAGAAAGAAAAGGTTAGATTATAATCACTAAATGCAGAATTCCCTGAAACATCATAACATAAGACATTCCAAGAATGATGTCCTTCAGTGAATATTTCCTTATCATAAAAACTAATCTCTGTTTGTTTTTCAAGATTAATTATTGTATCAATTGCTTCCCACGAATCTGTCCAAGTTCCATAAAGAGTACAATTTAAAATATTATTTTCATCATCTACACTAAAGTTAAAAAAATCAATATTTCCATCTGAAATATTTAAATAATCTGGATAAATTAAACTTATTATTGGAGCAACAGTATCCAAAATTATTTCTCTTGTTAAAGTAGAATTAAATAGATTGGATGTATCAAAGACAGTAACATTATAATAGTATTTTCCGTTTTCTAAATCTGTCCAATTTATCCATCTTTTAGAATCAGTATATGTTGTTGAATTTAATAAAGAGTGATTTGAGGAGTATAAATTAAATGTAATATTAGCAAAATTTAATTCATCTAAAGTAGAATTTACAAAAATCCAATTATTTGAAACATATGAATTATTCTCCTGCGTTGGATAAATATAATCTACGTTGGGAGGAATAGTGTTTATTATTTCTAATTGTTTTTCATTGTAATAGTGTGTGTAGTTTTCTGTATCTCTTCTTACAAATG